>NZ_JAGGKE010000009.1 GCF_017873555.1 Halorubrum trapanicum
GCGGCGGGCGTGGGGCCCCAGTTTTTTTTAATAAAGGCGGGGGGGGGGGGGGGGGGGGGCCCCCCCCCCCCCCCGGGGGGGGGGCGCCCCCGGGGGGGGGGGGGGGGGGCCCCCGCCGCCCCCCGCCACGAGGCTGGGGAGGCGTGAGGTGCGGTGCGGGGTGGGACTCAAAGGGGCAGTCGCGAGGCGGGCACAGGCGAAGCAAGCACCGGAGCGAGGAAGCGAACGGAGTGAGCGACCGAGCGAGGAGCGTGGTTCGAGAGAGCGGAGCTCTCTCGTCATCCCGAAAATCTCCGATTTTCGGGCGACAGCGAGCGTGCGCCCGCCTCGCGACTGGGGCTTTGGCGGTGTTCGCCGTCGATCCGTTGTCAGTTATTTATAAGCGAGCGACTGGGGATTTGGCGGTGTTCGGCACCGATCCGCAGTCAACAATTTATAAACGAGAGACCACGCTTATCGAGACTCGCTCGTTCGCGTCGAAAGTCGACGAATGGCCACTCCGACCGCGTACCCGCCCACCCCGATCAGGACCGCGAACAGCAGTCCGAATCGGACGCCGGATTCGAGCCCGCCGATCAACTCGGCGCGCGCAGATTCGTAGCCGTAGCCCAACATCCGCGGGTGATTGTACCGCGTCGACCCCGCCCAGCTACCGGTGAGATAGCCGACGAGCGGCGGGAACGCGAACCACCAGCACCCGACGAGCCACAGCGAACCGACCGTCGGGACGAGACCCGCACTCGCGAATCCCGCGGCGACTGCGATCCCGAGCGTCACCGCGATCCAGCCGAGGGAGAGCCCGACATCCAGCCCGAGCACGAATCCGAGGGAGGCGAGCAGGAGGAGCGCGATCACCGCCAGCGCGAGCAGCCCCCTCGCGGGGGAGTCGCCGACGACGTGCGGGGTGGAACGCAAAGCTTGGAGGACCATTACCGTCAACTGAACCGCCGCGCGGAAAAGCCGTTTGGGGGATTCAGGAGCTGCTTGGCCTCCACAAGAAGGGTCTCCGGAGCAAGTCGACGGGAGCGACGCTCATCGCTCGTCGTCGTCGTACACCCACGCTCCGACGACCTCCTCGTCATCGTCCCGGCGCCACCGGATCGTGACGATGTCCGGGAACCGGATCGGAAATTGTACCGCTTCTCCGTTGATCGCGTCGCTCGATCCGAGGTCGTCGTCCAACTCCGCCCACGCGACGGTGTCGGACTCGCCCGCCTCGTAATCGGTGCTGACGTTAGTGACGAACACGTCTTCCGCGCGGAGTTGCTCCGTCCCGCCGGTGTGTTCGATGGTCAGTCGGTTCGGCGCGTCGTCCGCGCCCTGGTAGTCGAACGCGAAGCAGGCGAACTCCTCGCAATCCGTCAGTTCGCGGTACCCGAGGGCGCCGAATCCGACCGCGCCCGCGCCGAGGAGTATGACGGCTCGCCGCTTGGGGGACATAGCCTGCCTCACGGAACGGCGACAATTAGGCGTTCGGGCGTTCGGATCTGTCGTTGTTGGCGGTTGCTTATAAATTGTTGCTGGCGGATCGGCGACGAACCGCTCCGAAGCCCCAGCCGCGAGGCCCGCCCCGCACGGCACAGCACCTCACGCCTCCCCAGCCTCGGCGGACGGCCCGGCGCGGGCGGAGCCGCGCCGGACCGCCGCCTCCCTCGCGGTCGGCTCGCACCCTGCGGGCGCTCGCCGGCGCGCCGTTCGGATTTTAAATAGTACGGGTCGAACACGAGCGCGGCGTCGACCGCGGGGCGCCGCGAGGGCGAGACCGCCGAGAGCGTCAGCGCGGCCAGCGCGGGGCCGTGGTTCGTGTGCGCGTCGATGGTAGGCCATCCACGCGACCCGGGTGAATGTTTCCGTCGACGACGGAATCAGAGGCCGTGTCGGCGGTTGACGACGGACCCGACAGAAATCGCTTTCGACGAGCGACACGGCGCCGGCGTTCGCGGTTTCGGCGGGGACCGAGGCGTACCGGTTACGGATGCTTTTTCAACGGCCCGACGTAAGGGACGGTAATGAGTGAACGCGACACCGCGCGAGCGGGTGATCGGCGATGATGGGCGGCAACGACCAGCAGGCGTACGACCGCGGGACGTCGCTGTTCTCGCCGGACGGGCGCATCTATCAGGTCGAGTACGCCCGCGAGGCGGTCTCGCGCGGCGCGCCGAGCGTCGGCGTTCGGACGACGGACGGCGTCGTCTTCGTCGCGATGTCCCGCCCCTCCTCGTCGCTGATGGAGGCCGAGAGCATCGAGAAGCTCCACAAGCTCGACGATCACCTCGGCACCGCGAGCGCGGGCCACGTCGCCGACGCCCGCCAGCTGATCGACCTCGCGCGCCGCCAGTCGCAGGGGAACCGCCTCCGCTACGGCGAGCCGGTCGGCGTCGAGACGCTGACGAAGTTCGTCACCGACCACATCCAGGAGAACACCCAGCGCGGCGGCACCCGACCGTACGGCGCCGCCCTCCTCATCGGCGGCATCGACAACGGCGAGCCGCGCCTGTTCGCCGCCGACCCCTCGGGCACGCCCAACGAGTGGAAGGCGACCGTCATCGGCGGCGGTCGACAGGAAATTCAGGGCCACCTCGAAGAGGAGTGGCACGACGACCTCTCGCTGGAGGACGGCATCGAGCTCGCGGTCGCGGCGCTGGCCGCCCACGACGACGAGTTCGAGGCCTCGGACCTCGCGGTCGCGACCGTGACAGAGGCGGACGGTTTCCGGACGGTTCCGGTCGAGGAGGTTGAGGCCGCGTTCGAGGCCGCCGGCCTGAGCACGGACGGCGAGGATGACGCGGACGACGACGAGTCCGAGGCCGACGACGCGGACGACGACGAGTCCGAGGCCGACGACGCGGACGACGACGAGTCCGAGGCCGACGACGCGGACGGCGACGACGCCGAGTAACGGCCAGCCCCGGAGGCGTCCGGACCCCGGCCGACGGCCGTCCGACCCGTTCCGTGTGCGTGATTGTACGTCGTACACACAACACTTTTAGCGGCGGAAACCCTCGTTTACGGCGTAAAATGCCCGATTCGATGTCCGAACAGCTCCAACGGGACATGGAGTGCGAGGGGTTACTCGAGTGTTTCCACGGCCTGAAACAGTTGGACAAGGACTGTTATCAGGCGCTCGTGTCGGCCGAGGAGGCGCTCACGATCGACGAGGTCGCCGAGCGCGTCGACCGCGAGCGCTCCACCGCCTATCGCGCGGTTCAGCGCCTCCTCAAGGCCGGCTTCATCCAGAAAGAACAGATAAACTACGAGCAGGGCGGCTACTACCACGTGTACAGGCCGACGGACCCGTCGCAGATCGCCGACGACATGCAGCGGATGCTCAACGACTGGTACGCGAAGATGGGCCAACTCATCGGCGAGTTCGAGGAGAAGTACGACCGGCCCGAGCGCGCCGCCGCGGAGAGCTGACGCGAACGACACGCGGTGTTACGTCGGTTCCCTCGCCGGCACCCGTCGATCACGACGAGCAGTACTGTACGGGGACGGCTATACTACGTCTGCGCCCGCGCGCCAAAGCGACCGAGCGCGGCACGGGGATCGGTGGCGTTAGGCCCTTGGAGTCCGCACGATCGGTATGGCAACGAGCGTCAGCGTTCGCTGTGACGACTGTTCGTACGAGGAGGCGTTCGACTCCCTCCGGCGAGCGCGGACGGCGCTGAACGAGCACGAGCGCGCGACCGGCCACGCGGTCGAGTGGGAGATCGGTTCGCTGGCCGGCGGCGTCGAGCGCGCCGGCGACGACGCGGGCGTGTGCGGCCGGGCGGCGTGTGCGAACCCCGACTCGCCGCTTCTCAACCACGACGCCGCACGCGACGTCGACTCGGACGACTGACAGCGCGGTCGACGCCGCTCACCGCGGGGAGATCCGCGACGAGCGTCGGCGGTGCGGCGGGTCCCCGCGTCGTCCGCGGTGGTGGTTTTTGTCTCCGCCGTTCGGAGCGTGAGTCGATGCCACGAGAAGTCGTCTCACACCGCGACGGCCACGTGTACGAGTTCGGTCCGGAGATGGAGCCGGTCTACGAGGCCGCCGACAGCGAGTCGCTGACGATCGAGACGGTCGACAGCCTGAACGGCGAGATCCAGGAAGACGACGACCTGCTCGACGCGATCCCCGAGGAGGTCAACGCCGCGACCGGCCCGATCGCGGTGGTGGGGGCGAGTCCGGGCGACGTCCTCGCCGTCGAGATCGCGGACGTGCGCGTCGCCGAGGACCGCGGCCGCGTGCTCACCGCACCCGGGTTCGGTCTCCTTCGGGACGATACGGAGATCGACCACCCCGCGACGCGGATCACCGAGGTCGACGGCGGGGACGGTGTCAGCAGCGAACCGGGGACGATCGACTTCGAGGGGATCGACGTGCCCATCGAACCCGTTATCGGGACGATCGGGGTCGCCACGGGCGGCGAGACGGTCTCGACGCTCACGCCCGACGACCACGGCGGGAACCTCGACACGACCGACGTGACCGGCGGGACGACCGTCTACTTCCCCGTCTTTCAGGAGGGCGCGATGCTGGCGATGGGCGACGCGAAGGCTGCGATGGCCGACGGCGAGATGTGCGGGACCGGCGCCGAGATCGCGGTCGAGATCGACGCGACGCTCTCCGTGGTCGAGGATCCGGCCGTCTCGCTGGACCGCCCCGTCGTCGACACCGGTGACGCGGTGAAGACGCTCGCGAGCGCGGAGACGCTGGAGGACGCGGTCGCGCTGGCGAACGGCGACATGCTGGACCTGCTGGCGCACCACCACGACTTCTCGCGCACCGAGGCGTACCTCTTTTCGAGCCTCGTCGGCGGGCTGGAGGTCAGTCAGGTGGTCGACCCGCAGGTGACGGCGCGGAACGCGGTGCCGAGCGAGTACCTCTCGCTGCCGTTCTGATCCGCGGACGCCGGGGATCCCGACGACGAACCGGTCGCGTTGGCGTTCGGACGTCAGCGCTCCGACCGCTCGGCGAACCGACGCGCGGCGTCGCTCAAGCCGGAGTCGGTCGCCGTGTCGGTCTCGGCGGCATCGGTCTCGGCGGCACCGGTCTCGTCAGCTTCGATGGCGGTTTCCGACGCGGTCCGCTCGCGGTCCGAGTCGGGAGCGTCGCCCTCGGCAACCGCGTCGCCGGCCCCGACGAACGACGACCCGTCTCCGCCGCCCTCGTCGGCGGAAGCGGTGATGCCCGCCTCACCCGAGTCGGTGACCTCGGAGGGGTCGGCGTCCGGCGGGTAGCTCAGCTCGGCGGGCGGGACGAAGGCGGTTTCGACGGCGCGGACGATCTCGTCGATCTGCTCGTCCTCTAACCGGTCGGCGTACGCCTCGCGGACGAGATCCGGGACCGCGTAGGCGTAGTGCCCGCGGCCGGCGTGGCGGATGAGTCCCGCCCGACGGATCGGTCGGTGGCGGCTGTAGGCGTGCCCGGAGTCGCCGTCGCCGCCGGCGTCGATGTGGGCCGCGACGGGGTCGCTCGCGCCCTCGCGGCGGTAGTGGCGGAGCATCCCGCGAGAGAGCTCCGGGAGCGCCTCGATCCGCGAGCGGAGCTCCTCGATCACCGCCTCCCGGGTACCGAGTTCGATCGCGTCGTCGAACCGGAGCGCGCTCTCGGCCACGTCGTCGCGGGTGACGGGGTCGACGTCGTCCGGTGGGCCTGCCTCGTCCTCGGCCGCGGGGTCGACGGCCGGGGAGTCGGCAGATGCGGTTTCGGGGTCGCCGTGGCTGGCGTCCGAGGGCGTTTCCTCGTCGGCCGCCGCGGAGGCCGCGTCGACCTCGGCGCCGCCGTCGGCGGCCGAGGGGTCAGGTCCACTCTCGCTCTCCTCGGTCGCGGCGACAGCCTCGTCGTACGACTTGAGGACGGACTGGTCGTCGTTGCGCCCGTCCTCGCCGGCGCCGGCGCTCTCGAGTCGCTCTGCGCCGGCCGGCGGTCGCCCGCCGCCGCCCCGGTAGGGGGCCTCCGCTTTGCCGAGGAGCGCCTGCGCGAACTGGTCGGCCATGTTGCTCAGGTCGCGGGCCTCCTCCAGCTCGCGTTCAAGGTCGGCGATCCGCTGGTCCTTCTTGTCGAGTTCCTGTTTGAGGTCGGCGAGTTCGGACTCGCGGCGCTCCTGCTCGTCGGAGATGGACTGGAGTTCGCCGACGAGGTCGCTGGAGACCGACTTCAGTTCCGGGCGCTCGAAGTCGTCGAGTCCGGGGGTCGCGCCCGCGTCGAACGTCTGCTTGCGGTGGAACTGGATCCGGCGGATCGACTCGTCCCAGTCGGACATCAGGAACGCCTCGCCGTCGCCGAGGTCCTCGACCGCGCTCGCGTACTTCGACCCGAGAATCCGGCCGACGACCTTCGTGTCGTTGTCCCAGGTGAGCCGGTGCCAGCAGAGCCAGTCGCACTGGGTGATGAAGTCCTTCTTCACGTCGGCGGGGCGCTGGCTGATCCCGACGATGCCGAGACCGTGCTTCCGGCCGCGCTTGCCCACCTTGATCAGCATCTTGCCCGTCTCGTCCATCCCGCCGCCCTCGGGGATGTACTCGTGGCACTCCTCGATGACGAGCAGGAAGGGTTTCTTCATGCGCTTCTCCTTCGCGAACAGCTGCTTGACGACCGCCAAGAGCAGCTCGTTGGCGGTGTCCTCCTCGAGGTAGCCGGAGACGTCGAGGATGATCGGGACGTTCTGCTCCAAGGCGAGGTTCGCGAGCTTCTCGGCGTGTTCGGGGGAGACGACGATGTCGCACTCGTCGTCGGCGCCGGCGTGGAGGATCTCGTACTCCTCCTTCAAGCCGTAATACTCGCCGTCCGTGTCGACGATGAGAACCGGGAAGCCGCTGTCGAGCAGGTTCTCGATGACGACGGACGCGGTGTTGCTCTTGCCGGACCCACTTTTCCCGGTGATAAAGGACCGGCCGGTGAGCACGTCGACGACCGGGAGTTCGACCGGGGAGCCGGGTTCCGCCGTCGCGTCGCCGCCGATCCCCTCGCTGACGTCCGCGACGTGGATCGTCTCCTCCTCGCTCATACCCGAGAGAGGTGGCGCCCGCCTCATAAACCATCGCCTCGCACCTCGTCGGTCGCCGTCGGCTGCGGGCGGTCCACGGGCGGTCCGCGAGCCGCGGGCAGTCCGCGGGCGGGCGGTCCGCGGGCGGGTGGACCGCGGGCAGTCCGCGGGTGGACCACGAGCGAGTCGCGTTCCGGCGTCCGCAAGACGTATGCCGTTACCAGGAGTCGGACCACCCATGGGCACCGAAGACACCCTCCTCAACGCGGTCATCGGCGCGGTCGCGTCGGTTCTGCTCTCCTTTACCGGCATCTCCCCGCTCCTCGGCGGCGCGGTCGCCGGCTACCTGAACAGCGACGGCACCGCCGACGGCGGCGACGGACTCCGCGTCGGCGCCCTCTCCGGGTTCATCGCGTCGATCCCGATCGTCGGGCTGCTGTTGCTCCTGCTGGTCGTTCTCCCGTTTTTGGGGTTCTTCGCGTTCCCGATCGAGATCGGGCTCGCGGTCGGGGGGATCTTCGTACTCGGGGCGATCGCCGTGTTGGGCGGCGTCGCCTACACCGTCGTGTTGAGCGCGCTCGGCGGCCTGCTCGGCGTGTACCTGAAAGAAGAGCTGTAGGGCGGTCGTCGCTGGTACTGGTTTATTTTCGTGGCGGCGACGAACACCTCCGAAGCCCCAGTCGCTCGGCGATACGCAGTAACCTATGAATCGACGACGAACACCTCCAAAGCCCCAGCCGCGAGGACGGCGCAGGTGACGCAAGCACTGGAGGGAGTGAGCGAAGCGAACGACCGAAGCGCGCAGCGAGCGTGCGCCGTCCTCGCGACTGCCCCTTTGAGTCCCACCTCGCACCGCTCCGCACAGCACCTCACACCTCCCCAGCCTCGTCAGTCGCCCTCGCTCCGCTTCGGGCGACTGACTCCCTCGCGCGTGCGACTCGCAGCCTGACGGCTGCTCATCGGCACGCGCCACCGCAGGTCTATTTAAACGGGAGCGTACGAGAATCGACTCGCGACTTCAATAGAGCCGCCTCAGTGTTCGCCGCCCGTGCCGCGCCGGTTGGAGTCGAGGTCGATGTCGAGGTCGTCGAGCAGCTCCTCGGCCTCCTCGCGCTTCTCCTGGTGGTCTTCGAGGAACTCGCGCATGAGTTCGGCCGCCTGCTCCTTACAGCCGCCACAGAGGCGCTCGCCGTTGACGCACTCGGAGTAGACAGTCTTCGTCAGCTCGTCGTCGTCGCCCGCGAGCAGGTAGGCGTACAGCTCGTAGACGGGGCACTCGTCCGGCTCGCCGCCGAGTTCGCGCTGCTTCTCCGCGGTGTCGCGGCCGCCCGTGGTCGCCGCCTTCACCTTGTCGTAGCCGTCCGCGGGGTCGTCGAGCAGCGAGATGTGGCTCGCCGGAATCGACGAGGACATCTTCCCGCCGGTGAGTCCGGTCATGAACCGGTGGTAGATCGAGGAGGGCTGCCGGAACCCGAACCCGTCGTGGTCTATTTCGACCTCGCGGGCGACCGACTCGGCCTCGTCGCGAGTGAGGTCGAACGCGTCGACGTGGCCCTCGAACACGCGCTTCTCGCCGTCGACAGCCTCGATCAGCGCCTCGAACGCCTCGTCGGTCGCGTTCCGGTCGAAGAAGCGGACGCGGGGGCGGAGCGGCTCCTTCCCGCCGGCGCGGAGCTTGTCGAGGGCGCTCGACTTCGCGGCCGCGAGGTCGACGCTCTCGCGGTCGCTCTCGGGCGGCTCGTAGTCGGCGAGCCAGTCGGCGGCGTCCTCGCAGCGAACGTCGCTTTCTGAATCCACGTCATCCGGTGCGAGCGCGTCGTAGGCGGCCCGCACCAGCTGTCGCTCGTCGTCGTCCAGCTCGAAGGAGGCGAACGCCTCGGTCACCTTGAAGTAGCGCACGCGGGTCGCCAGATCGCGGGTGAGCCGGACGTGCGGGTCCTGGTCCGGCCCGACCGGGATGACGGTGGGCTTCGGCTCGTCGACGAGCTGCGGGTAGAGGATGTCCGCGGTCTGGGTGACGACGCTTTGCATGTGCGAGACGTTCGTCTCGCCGTCGAAGCCGTAGATCGCCTCGAACTCCGAGAAGTTCGCCTTCGAGCCGAGTTCGAAGCCGAGGTCTTGGACCTCTCGGTTGTCCGACTGGCGGTACAGCTCGCCCGCCTCGGCGTCGAAGCCGAGCGCGAGGAGGCTCAGGAGGTAGTTGCGCGCGTGCTCGTCGATCTCGTCCCACGACATCCCTCTGGCGGAGTGGGCTTCGAGGTCGGCGATGAGGCCGAACGCGTCGCCGCCCATCTCCTGGTGCCAGATGATCTCGTCGAACACGAGCTTGTGGCCGATATGCGGGTCGCCGGTGGGCATGAACCCGGAGAGCGCCGCGAACGGCTCGTCGTTCGCCATCGCCTCGGCGACCGCGTCGTACTCGCGGTGCCCGAAGATGACGCCCCGGCGCATCAGGTAGTGCGGGTCCGGCACGTCGTCGTCGACCTCGTCGAACGCCTCGATACCGAACTCCTCGAAGAGGTCCGCGTAGTCCCCGACCGACGCCGACCCCCACGGGTCGAGCGCGACGTCCTCGGTCGGCTCGTCCGCGCGCTCGGTCCCGCCGTCGGTCCGGGGGGGCGTCGACGGCCCGCGGGCGGGGTCGGACTCGCGCCCGTCGCCGTCCGGCGTCGCCCCCTCGGGGGTGTCCTCGTCCATACCACCTCTCCCGTCGGTCGACGCAAAAACCGTTCGCTTGCGCGGGAGCGCTTGCCACGGGCGACGGTCCGACACGACCCCGCGAGGTCGGCGTCACTCCGCGTGCGGCACCAGCCGCGTCGCGGTCGCCTTCCACCGGATCGACACCGGATCGCCGGGTGCGAGACCGAGCCGCTCGATGCTCTCGGCCGTGATCAGCGCGGCGACTTCGGCGGCGGCGTCGCCCGGCGCGCTCCCGTCGGTCGCTTCGACCGCGATTCGGACCGTCGACACAGTCTCGCCGGGGTCGATCCCCGAGACGCGTCCGGCGAGGCGGTTCCGAGCGCTCGTCGCGTCGGGGTCGACCACGTTGGCCGCGTCGTTGACGGTGACGGCGTCGGCCCCGATCCGGACCTGGACCGCGTCGCCGACGGCGAGGTCGCTGCCCCCGCCGCTCTCGTCGCCTCCGTCATCGCTGCCGGTCCCGCCGTGAAGTCCGGAAACCTCGCCGACCGCGGTGTCGACGACCGCGAGTTCGCCGTCGATGGCGGTCACGGCGCCGTCGAGGACCGTCTCCGGGACCGTCGCGGTCGCCGCGAGGACGGCCTGGAGTCGGTCGTATCGGCCGAGGATGCCGCGGCCCGAGGCGGTGAGCCGACTCCCGCCGCCGCCCTCGCCGCCCCGCCGCCGCTCGACGAGCGTCCCGTAGGCCTCCTCCAGCGCATCGATCCGCGAGAGGGCGCGAGCGCGCGAGCGACCGAGTTCCGAGGCCGCGCCCGCGACCGACCCCGCCGCGTCGACCGCGCGCAGCAGCGCCGCGTCGCGGCCGTCGAACTCGACGCCGTCCTCGATGAGCGCGGCGCGCCCGCGACCCGCGGCCGCGTCCGGACCGCGCTGGGCCGAGTCTTCCATGCCCGGGAGATGCGTCCGGGCCGTGTTGGCGTTTTCGACCGGAAGCGCACAGCGGCTTGCCGCGGCGCGCAACTTATATGTGGCACCGACCCACCGTTGTATCTATGACGATACAACGGAGGCGGTTCGTGGCGGCGCTGGGCGCTGGAGCGATCGCGAGCGCAGCCGGCTGTTCGTCGACGAGCGACAGCGGCGACGGAGGCGGGGGTAACGGAACTGCCGGCAACGGGACCGACGACGACGGAACCGAGGGTAGCGAGGCCGTCGGCGTCGCCGGCGAGACGCTGACGCTGACGACGACGACGAGCACGTACGACACGGGACTGCTCGACGAAATCCACACCGACTTCGAAGAGATGTACGGCGTCACGGTCGACGCCGTCGCGCAGGGGACGGGCGCCGCGCTGGAGACCGCCCGCAACGGCGACTCGGACATCGTGATGGTCCACGCCCGCGGGCTCGAAGACGAGTTCCTGCGCAACGGGTACGGCGTCAACCGCCGCGACCTGATGTTCAACGACTTCGTGATCGTCGGTCCCGAGAGCGACCCGGCGGGAATTCAGGGGATGTCCTCGGCGACCGACGCGCTGACGACCATCGCCGAGGCGCAGGCGGGGTTCGTCTCGCGCGGCGACAACTCCGGCACGCACACGAAGGAGCTGAACCTCTGGGAGGCGGCCGGCACGGATCCGGGCGGCGACTGGTACCAGGAGACCGGCACCGGGATGGGCGAGGCGCTGAACATCGCCAACCAGCAGGGGGCGTACACGCTCTCGGACCGCGGGACCTTCATCTCGCAGCGCTCGGAGATCGATCTCACGATCCTCGTTCAGGGACCGATCGAGGACGGGCCGGAGATCCTCGCGAACCCCTACGGCGTCATGGCGGTGAACCCGGGCGTCCACGAGAACGCCAACTACGACCTCGCGATGGCGTACATCGGCTGGATCACCAGCCCCGGCGTCCAGGAGTCCATCTCGGAGTACCAGGTGAACGGCGAGCAGCTGTTCTTCCCGGAGGCGGTCTCGGAGGACCCGAACTTCCAGCAGTACGTTCCGGAGGGGTGGAGTAGCGACGACTCGGACGCGTAGCCGTGCCGCTCGAACCCACCGCACAGCTCGCGCCGGTGCTGTTCGAACCGACCGCACAGTTGGTCCCGGCGCTGCTCGACGTCTCGTTCAGGGAGGGGTACGTCGGGAGCATCGTCTTCGTCTCGCTGTACGTGAGCCTCACCGCAGTGGCGCTGAGCACGCTCGTCAGCGTCCCGGCCGCCGTCGCGATCGGGCTGGCGGAGTTCCCCGGCAAGGGGTTCGTGAAGTCGGTTGTCAACACCGGGATGGGGTTCCCGAGCGTGGTCGTCGGGCTGGTCGTGCTGTTCGCGGTCTCCAATCAGGGACCGCTCGGCTCGCTGGAGCTCATCTTCACCCGGGAGGCGATGATCATGTCGCAGTTCGTCCTCGCGACGCCGCCGATCACGGCGATCAGCCTCGCGGCCGTGAGCGGCGTCGACGACGGGGTCCGCGACGCCGCCCGCGTCCTCGGGGGCACGCGCGTCGACGTGGCGCTCGTCGTCCTCAAGGAGGCCCGATACGGGATCGCGACCGCGGTGCTGGCCGGGTTCGGCCGCGCGGTGAGCGAGGTCGGCTCCGTGCTCATCGTCGGCGGGAACATCACGAGCGCGGACGGCATCTCGAAGACGCGCACGCTGACGACGGCCATCCAGCTCGAAGCCCGACAGGGGCAGTACGAGACGGCGATGGTCCTCGGCGCGGTGCTGGTCGCGCTCGTGTTGACCGTCAACGCCGTCGTCGTCCGCTTCGGCGACCGCGGGGTGACCGCCTGATGCGCCGGGAGGTGACGGCCTGATGCTCCGCGCGAGGAACGCCTCGCAGTCGTACGGCGACGAGACCGTGTTCCGCGACCTCTCGATCGGCGTCGACGCGGGGGAGGTCGTCGCGATAATCGGTCCCTCCGGCGTCGGCAAGACGACGCTGCTCCGGATGCTGGCGCTGTCCGTGGAGCCGGACGAGGGGACCGTGACGCTCGACGGGACCGACGCGTGGGCGGTCGACGAGGCCGAGCGGCTCGCGCTGCGCCGCCGCGTCGGGATGGTGTTCCAAGAGGCGAGCCTCTTCGGCGGGTCCGTCGCGAGCAACGTCGAGTACGGGCTTCGGGTCCGGCGCTCGTGGAGCGAGCGGATCGCGTCGGTCCTCCGACTGAACGGCGCTCCGGACGCCGTTCGGGAGGCGCTCGACGTCGTGGGGCTGACCGAGAAGACGAGCCAGCCCGCCGACTCGCTGTCGGGCGGCGAGGCCCAGCGCGTGTCGTTCGCCCGCGCGCTGGCGTACGAGCCCGACGCCCTGCTCCTCGACGAACCGACCTCTGACCTGGACCCGCGGAACACCGCCGTCATCGAAGACGCGGTCGACGAGGCGAAAAAGCGCGGAATCGGCGTCGCGCTCGCCACCCACGACATGCATCAGGCCGAGCGGGTCGCGGACCGCGTCGCGGTGTTACTCGACGACGGGATCACGGAGATGGGACCGACCGAGGAGATCTTCGAGGACCCCGAAAACGAGCGCACCCGGAAGTTCATCTCGGGCGAGCTGGTGTACTGACGCAGATTGGGGAAGAGAAGCCACCGATCCGAATCGGGCGATCTGAGACAGGTGATCGACGATTTTGCGAAGAACACCTCCAAAGCCCCAGTCGTGAGGACGACGCACGCTCGCTGCGCTCCTCGTCACTCACTCCGTTCGTTCCTGCGGTGCTTACATCGCCTGCGTCGTCCTCACGACTGCCCCTTTGAGTCCCACCCGACCGCAACCGCACAGCACCTCACGCCTCCCCAGCCTCGTCGCTGGCACCCTCCGCTTCGCTCCGGGAGCCAGCGACTCCCTCGCGCGTGCTGCTCGGCCGCGGGGCGGCCTCGCAGGCACGCGCCACCGTGCCGTTTGTTTATAAATAATCGGCACCGCCAGCTCAGACGTCGAAGTCGAGTTCCACCGCGTCGCCCGCGTCGGCGTCGCCCGGATCGACGACGTGCTCGTCGGCGGCGAACCCGTCGTGGAGGTGGTCGTAGGTGCGCTCGATCGCTTCCACGATCACCTTCGTGTCGCCGGTGACGGGCATGAAGTTCGTGTCGCCGCTCCACCGCGGGACGACGTGCGTGTGGAGGTGGTCGATCGACCCGCCGGCGGCGTCGCCGCCGAGGTTCTGGCCGGTGTTGACGCCGTCGGGGTCCAGATCGCGGCGCAGCGCCGCGAGCGTCGCCGCCTTCAGCTTCGCGTGATCGAGGAGGGTCGCGTCGTCGAGGGCGGTCGGGTCCTCGACGTGTTCGTCCGGGATCACCATCGCGTGGCCGGGGTTGTACGGCGCGTTGTTCAGGAGGACGTAGTTGCGCTCGCTGCGGGCGACCACGCGCGCCTCGCGGGCGTCCTCGCGCTCGGGCAGGACGCAGAACGGGCAGCCGTCGATCGGGTCGGCGTCGCGCTCGACCCACTCGATCCGCCACGGCGCGAAGATCCGGTCCATCAGTCGTCGAAGCCGTGGATGCCCGCAGTCGTCACCTCGACCCCGTCCTCGGTGACGAGCAGGGTGTGTTCCGCCTGACTCACGAGGGCGTCGTCGTCCTCCTTTAAGACGGGGTACCCCTTGATCGCGTTCGCCTGTTTCAGGCGGCGGAGCGCCATCTCGGCGCGGTCCGTCTCCAGCCACCGCGCCGCGAACGGGAGGTCGTCGAACGCCTCGATCGCTTCGAGCGCCTGCCGCGCGCGCCGGTCGCGCACGCTCGCGGACCCCTGCTGTTCGAAGATCTGCTCGTCGGTCCCCTCGCCGACCTTCCCGCGGCCGTCGGTGGCGAACGGCTCGATCGCGACCGCCTGCCCCGGCTCCAGCTCGACGGAGCGGTCGACGCCGCGGTTCGGCACCGTCGGCCCGGTGTGGGCGTCGTACCGCTGGACGCCGTGCCCGGAGAGGTTGAGGACCGGCGTGTAGCCGTACCCGCGGATCACGTCCTCGATCGCCTGTCCGACGACGCCGACCTCGACGCCCGGTCCGGCCTCGTCGAGCGCCGCTTCGAGGGCCATCTCCGCGGCCTCGACGAGTTCGGGGGTCCCGCTGTGGTCGACCGTCACCGCGGCGTCCGCGATGTAGCCGTCGACGTGGACGCCGACATCGAGACACACCATCTCCTCCCCGAACTCGGTGTCGTCGTCGCGGCCCGGGGTGGCGTGCGACGCCTCCGGGTCGACGCTGATGTTCACCGGGAACGCGAGACCGGCGCCCTGCTCGCGGACGAAGTCCTCCGTCCACTCGGCGACCTCGAGGTGGGTCCGGCCCGGTTCGACCATCTCGCGGGCCTCGTTCATCGCTTCCGTCAGCACCGCGCCGGCCTCGCGGTAGCTCTCGACCGCGTCCTCGTCCAGAGGTCCGTGACTCATGGGTCAGGATTCGGCGACCGCGCGCAAAGAGGTTGCGGAGGGCGGTCGCAACGCTCCGGATCCGGCGAGGGCGACGGAGCCGATCCGCCGCCGGTCAGGTGGGCGTGATCTCGACGTACCACTCGTCGGCGGCCGGGTTCGCCGTCTCGTGGGCGTACCCGCGTTCGGCCAACACGTCGTACAGCGGCACCGGCTCGAAGCTGTTCACCAGACAGAGCGACTCCCCCTCGTCGAGACCGTCGAGCGCGGCCATGATGTCGCCGAACGGTTCGCCGTCGATCTCGCGGGCGTCCAGCCGCTCGTCCGCGTCGTCGAATGGATCGGCGCTCATGGATCGGCGGTCGCGTCCCGCGGTGGTATAGTTCCTCCCGAAAGCGTTCGGGAGGTCCGTTCGAACGCTGGGCGTGCGCTCGAACATGTTCGCTCGAAGACGGAGGAGGCTCGGGCGCGTACCGAGGGATATGTCGAGTACACCCTCGGACCACGACCACGGCGCGGACCCGGTGACCGACCACGTCCACGAGAACTCGTGGTCCGCGAACCTCGAAGGCCCCGAACACGCCGAGGACCGCGACCTCCTCGTGCGGCAGGCGATCGAGGCGGTCGAGCACACGGCCGCGGGCAACCACGTCAACCTCGTCACCCACGGCGATCACGGCCACCCGGAGGAGTACCTCTTCGAGGCGCTCGAATCCGAACTCGACGGCGACGTCGACCCGGAGTACGTCGAGCAGTGCGGCTGCGGCGGCCACGTCGTCCGCGTCGACGTCTGAGCGGATTCATTCGTTTTCGCTGGCCGCTCGCGGGAGCCACATCCGAACCACCGTCCCGGTCGGCTCGCGGGTGTCGATCTCGAGGTCGCCGCCGGACTCCGTGACGATCCAGTGGACGAGCCAGAGACCCAGCCCGCTCGCGTGTTCGAGCGCCGTCTCCCGGGCCTCCGAGAACACCGCCCGCTCGACCGGCGGGATCCCCGGCCCGTCGTCGGCCACGTCGATCCGGAAGCGGTCGCCGTCGGCGACGACGCTCGCCTCCACGTGCGGGTCGTCGCCGTCGTTGTGGACGACCGCGTTCTCCAGCACGTTCCGGACCGCCGACTCCAGGAGTTCGTCCGCGGAGACGACCGCCGACCCCGGGACGGTCACCGTCACCGTCGCCCGCGGGAACGACGACTCCAGCGAGTCGCAGAGGCGGTCGACGAGCGCGGCCAGATCGATGTCGGTCCGGCCCGCGTCGCTGTGGAGCGCGACGTCGATCTCTCGGGCCTGATCGCTGAGGTGGGTCAGCGTCTTGACCTTCCGGTCGATGATGTCGAGGTACTGCTGGCCCTCCTCGTCGACGTGGTCGCGGAGCAGGTCCGCGTACCCGCCGATGACGTTGGTGTCGTTCTTGAGGTCGTGGCGCAGCACGCGGTTCAACACCTGAAGCCGCTGTTCGTACCGGCGGGCCTCTGTGACGTCGGTGGCGGTGATGACGACCTCGCGCGCGTCCTCGAACAGCCGTTCGATGACCGTCTCGAACTGACGCCAACTGCCGTCGGCGCAGGCGATCCGGTGCGTGAGCGACTCCGGCTCCGGGCCGTCGAAGGCGCGCTCGAACGCCCGCTGTGCCTCGCGCCGGTCCTCGGGATGGACCAGATCGATGACCGGCCGCCCCTCCACCTCGCTCGTCCGATGGCCGAGCAGCCGCTCTATCGACGGACTCACGTACCGAACCAGGCCGTCGTCGCCGCAGACCGCGATCACGTTCGGCGACTTCTCGATGAGCGCGCGGTAGCGCCGCTGGAGCGTCTCCCGCTCGGTGACGTCGCGGAACAGGAGCACCGTCCCGCTGCGGGCCGTCCCCGGCCCCGAGATCCCGTGGACATCGACGGTCAGGAACCGCGGCGTGCCGCCCCCGTCGACCGTCACGTGGAACTCGTCGTCGGCCGCCCCGTCCGCGACCGCGTCGGCGACCGGCGGGGCGTCGGCGAACGCCTCGTCGGCGTGGACGCCGAGTTCGGTCTCGGGGAACAGCGACCGGGCGGGGTCGTTGCGGTCGACCACGCGCCCCTCGGCGTCGCAGACGACGACGCCGTCGGAGAGGTTCGCGAACACCGCGTCGCGGGCGATCGGCGAGACGTCAAGCAGCCGATAGCGGAACACGACCCACGCCAGCAGCGCCGAGGTCCCGCTGAACGCGATCGGGGTGAAGTCGACGAGACCGGTCTCGGGACCGATCGCGCCGGCGATGCCGGCCGCGCCCAGCGCCAGCGGCGCGACGCCGGCGACGAAGAGGATCGCGGCCTGTCGGCGGAACACGCCGTCGCGGGTCGCCGCCGCGTAGCCGAGGACGGCGAAGGTGAACAGGTTGACCGCGTAGGTGTAGCCGACAAATCCGAGCAGCGCGGGCGTCGGCGCGTAGTCGAGGACGCGGTAGCCGCCGGCGTCGACGAGCGACGGAGCGAGGTAAAAGAGCGGGTCCGCCCCGACGGTCCAGACGGCGACGACGACCGCGGCGGGGACGAGCCAGAAGAGCGCGAAGCGGCGCCGACCGAGCCACGCGGTCCGGTCGACGTACGAGAGGACGAAGGCGGGCCACGCGACCGCCAGCCCGGCGGTGCCGAGCCAGACGAAGCGGTTGAAGTACAGCGTTGTCTCCAGCGAGGCGGCCGACAGCTGTGCCGCGTACGCCAGCGACCAGACGCCGGCGGTGCCCGCGACGCCGACGAAGCTCCACAGGAGGGAGTTGCCGCCGCGGGTTCGGTTACCGACCGCGTAGACGGAGAAGGCGAACGACGCGACGGCCGCCACGAGCAACGGAGCCGTGTACGGCGTCGGTTGCCACGCCATCGATACCGATAGGTGACGAGTAGTGCCTAAAAAGGGACCGAATCCCCTAACCCGTTCGAGGAGAGTCGATCCGTATGCTCGAACCGGGCGACTCCGCACCCGAGATCACGCTCACCGACCACCGCGGCGAGACCGTCAGCGTCGACCCGGCCGCGGCCGCTCACACGGTGGTGTACTTCTACCCGCGCGCCGACACGCCCGGCTGCACCGCCGAGGCGTGTGCCTTCCGCGACGAGTGGGACGCATTCGAGGACGCAGGGATCGCCGTCGTCGGGATCAGCGACGACCCCGTCGAGGACCTCGAACCGTTCGCCGCGGAGTACGACCTCCCGTTCACCCTGCTCTCGGACCCCGACGGCGAGGTGTCGAGCGCGTACGACTCCTACGGCGAAAAGCAGATGTTCGGGAACACCTTCGACGGCGTGTTCCGGAACACGTACGTCCTCGACGGCGAGGGCACCGTCGTCCTCGCGTACGAGGGCGTCTCCCCCGAGGACCACGCCGTCGAGATACTCGACGACATCGCCGCGCTCGAGGACTAACCGGGAATCGACCGGCGGCGGGACCACTATCGCCGGCCGCCACCCGGTAGTATTATTACTTGTCACGATTCACCTGAAACGATGCCCTCCAAACGAGCGTTTGCGAAGCGCGTAGCGGCGCTCGCAGCGACCGGGCTGGGAGTCGCCGGACCGATCGGTGCCTTGACCTCCGAGCCGCCGCCCGACGCGACCCTCGCCGTCGAATCGGCCGCGACCGGAGCCGACTCGAACCGCGACGAGACGGCGAGCGACCGTGCCGACGCGGAGTCCGGCGGGCCGCGCTCCGCGGTCGCCGCCGGAACCTACGACCCGGCCGCGACCGCGTCCGGCTCCGTCGACACCGTCGTGACGGGGCGGATCGATCCGGCGGTCCTGACGGCGACCGGCCTCCCGAGCGGGATCGGAACCCGGGTCCGACGGCTTCTCGACCGGTACGAGAGCGTGTCGATCGCCGCCGTGCGACAGGCGACCGGCGGCGCCGCGCTCACCGCGGACGGGCCGGAGGGGTGCGCCGTCGCGGTCGGCGACGTCGACGCGGCCGCGCTCGCCGCGGAGCTCGACGCCGATCCCGAGGTGACTCGCGAGTCGGACGACGGATCGGGATTCGCTCGGTTCCGGGCGCCGAGACTCGGGTCGGCGGTCGCCGTGGCCCCCGGTGAACTCGTGGCCGCGTACGGCCCGACGCCCGCCGTCGCCGCGACGCACCGCGACGCCGGAATCGACGGCGAGAAGCGGCGGCGGGCGGGCGCGACCGCGAGCTACGGCCCCCTCCCCTCGCTGCTCGGCGGCGACGCGACGGTGTGCGTCGACCTCGGATCGGACGCCCGCGATCACCTGCGGGACCTGCTCGCCGACGCGCCGGACGAGCTCCGCACCGCGCTCGACGCGTCGGGCGCGGTCGGGGCGTCGCTCCGCGTGACCGACGGGGGGTCCGGGAGCGGAGACACGGTCCCGGACGGCGACGCGAACACTGACGCCGGCGCGCCGAGCGTCGCGCTGCGGTACGGCGCGGTCGCGGACCCCCGACGCCTCGACAGGGAGACGGCCGAAGCGATCGCGCGGGCGGCCCGCGAGGGCGAGACCTCCCTTTCGGACGCGACCGTCGCGCGACACGGGCGGACCGTGATCGTCGACGCCGCCGCCGAGAGCGACCTGTTCGCCTCTCACGCGTCGCTGTTCGGCGCCGCCGTCGGCGATCCGATCGAGGTGGCCGACGCGTGAGCGACGGCGACGACCGCGACGGAACCGAGACGCATCGACGAGCAACCGACGCGCGAGCGAACTCACGATGACGACGCCACAACACACGACGCGACGACTGCGGAATCGAACGAGGGCGACTCGATGAGCTCCGAGGATCCGCCTTCGAGGACACCGGACGAACCGACTGACGACGCGGAGGTCGCGACGGGCGACCGCTCGACCGCCACGCGCTCGGCGCCGAGCGCCGGGCGGTCGAGCGGGGACAACGCGGACGCGACGCTCCTCGACCGCGTCGAGACCCGACACGCGGTCGGCGTCGCGGCGGTCCTCGCGGTCGCCGCGGGCCTGCTCGTCGCGCCCGGCGTGTACGGGGCGGTGACCGGTCCCGACGGGACGGTCGCCGTGGTCGAGATCGACGGCAGCATCGACTCGGCGACGGCCCAACACGTCGAGGACAACCTCCGCGACGCCCGGACGAACGACTCGATCGAGGCGGTCGTCCTCGAGGTCAACAGCGGCGGCGGCCTGCCCGCACAGAGCGAGCGGATGTACGCCGCGGTCGACCGCACCGCGTCGGTGATGCCCGTGTACGCCGCCGTCGACACGCTCGGCGCGTCGGGCGCCTACCTCGCGATCGCGCCCGCCGACCGGATCTACGTCGCGCCCTCCGCGCAGGCGGTCGGCAGCGTCGGGGTCGCCGGCACCGCGCCGGCCCCGAACGGCCCGAACGCGGGGACGACCGGACCGGACAAGTCCGGCAGCGACCCGGACACCCAGCGCGAGCGGCGACAGACGCTCGCGAACCTCTTCATCGAGAACGTGATCGAACAGCGCGGCGACGAGATCGAACTCGACCGCGAGGCGATCGCACACGCCGACGCGTACCTCGGCACCGAGGCGGTCGAGAACGGCTTCGCCGACGAGTTCGGCTTCGTCGACGGCGCGGTCGCCGACGCCGCCGCCGAGGCGGGAATCGACGACTACGCGGTCGACACGCGCCGCACCGAAAGCCCCGTGCCGACCAGCATCCCGCTGTTGGAGCGCGACGACGGGACGGTCGTCGTCGCCGGCGGCGCCGAGGAGGAACTCGGCGACGGACTTGTCCTCGCGGTCGCGCCGGCGGCGTGGGACGAGACCGTCGGCGACGACGTCGTCATGACGAGCTACACCGGGCGCCTGCCCGCGGACGGCGACGCGGCGGACGCGGAGACGACGGCCGGTGGCGACGGAGACGCGACGACCGACGACGCGGCCGCGGCGAACGGAGGTGACGGCGAATGAGCGTCGACCTGCGAACGACGGTCGGCGCGTTCGCGCTGGTCTTCCTCGCGGTCGTCGGCGTCGCCGCCGTCGGCGGGGTCGTCCTCGACGACGCGCCGCCCGAGACGGAGTCGGTCGCGGACGACCACTGGCAGTTGGACTCGGTCGAACCGGAGACGGTGAGCGAGGGCGGCGAGGTCGAGATGGAGAGCACCGAGCCGTCCAACACCGTCGTCGTCCATCTCGGCGGCGTGACGGCCGGAGTCGGCGGCGGCACGTCGATCCTGCCGATCGAAGACGGCGATGCGCCCGCGGGAGCGGACATCGGGTCGCTCGGCGGCGTCCAGCGCGGCGTCGCGCCGCTCACCGCGGCGCTCGTCGAGAACGGCCACGAGGTCCGGTTCTACGGCGGGGCGGCGACCGCGGAGCCGCTGTCGTCGATGCTCTCGGACGCGGACGCGTTCGTCACCACGACCCCCGGCGCGCTGTCGGCGACCGACGCCGACGCGGTCGAGTCGTTCGTCGACGCCGGCGGCCGGACGCTCGTCACGAGCGATCCCGGCGGCGCCGGCGCGCTCACCGACTTCGGCTCGCCGTTCGGCGTCTACGGCGAGGCGGGCTACGTGTACGACATGGAGAACAACGACGCGAACTACCTCAGCGTGCTCGTCGAGCCGACCGGGCCGGGGACGCTGACGGCGGGCGTCGAGGAGGTCGTCCTCCGCGGCGCCGCGCCGATCGGCGCCGCCGGCGACTCGGCGACGCTCGCCACCGCGGAGACGTCGCGGCTGTCGACGACCCGGGAGGCCGGCTCCTACGGCGTCGCGGTCCGAAGCGACTCGCTCGCGGTGATTGGAGACTCGAGCTTCCTCGAACCGGAGAACGCCGGTCGCGCCGACAACGGCGTCCTGATCGGTAACGTCGCGGACTTCCTCGTGACGGGACCGAACCCCGACGTGTCGTTCGGACCGGCGACCGGCACGGGCGGCGCGGTCCCGCCGGGAGCGACGATCTCGCCGGGCGGGACGACGACGCCGACCGACCCGTCCGAAAACGAAACGGACCCGTCCGGGAACGCGACCGCGTAACCGGTTCGCGCCCCGGCGCAACGCCGACTTTTCTATCCCGGAAATCGGATCCCGGCGGCCGCGTCGGCGATCTCGCGGCGCTTCAGGAGGCCGAATCCGAAGGCGATGACCGCGAAGCCGGCGACGGTGAACGGCGCCACCGGCTCGTCCGCCGATGTCCGCGTCGCGGCCGACCCACGCAGTGGACGACCCGCTCAGTAGCCGCGGACGATGAGGTAGTCCGCGAGGTCTTCGAGCAGGCTCCGAGAGCCGCTCTCGGGGAGCAGTTCGAGGTGTTCCTTCGAGCGCGCGGTGAGGTCCGCTGCGGTCTCGCGGGCGTACTCGATGGAGCCGGCTTCCTCCAGCGCCGCCACGGCGTCGTCGATGGCCGCCTCGGTCACCTCAGCGGGCGTGTCGGCGTCGACGAGCCCGTCGACGTCGATCCCCTGCTGACGGGCGTGGAGGGTTATCAGCGTCTCTTTCCCCTCGACGAGGTCGGAGCCGCGCTGCTTCCCCAGTTCCTCGGAGGGGACCGTGATATCGAGCACGTCGTCTTGGATCTGGAACGCGCGCCCGGAGTCGATCCCGTACCGGTAGAGGGCGTCGACGACCTCCTCGTCGGCGCCGAGCAGGAGGGCCGGGGTCGCCGCCGACGCGCCGTACAGCACCGCGGTCTTCAGCTCGACCATGTCGAGGTACTCCTCCGGCAGGATGTCGTCCCGGCTCTCGAAGGCGACGTCGAGCGCCTGCCCCTCGCAGATCTCGGTACAGGTCGACGCGAGCATCCGCATCGCCTCCAGCCCGTTCTGCGGATCGGCGCCCGTCTCGGTCATGAACTCGAACGCCTTCGAGTAGAGCGTGTCGCCCGCGAGGATCGCCGTCGAGAGGTCGTACGCCTCGTGGACCGCGGGGACGCCCCGACGCAGGTCGTCCTCGTCCATGATGTCGTCGTGGATCAGCGTGAACGACTGGATCACCTCGATGGCGACCGCGGCCCGCATCACGTCGACGTCGTCGCCGTCGAGCGACGGGAACGCGCGGAAGTCGGCGTCCATCGGCTCGGTGCCGGTGACCGCCTCTGCGGCCAGCGTCGCCACCGTCGGGCGGAGCCGCTTCCCGCCGGCTTCGAGGATGTACCGGGTCGCCTCGTACAGTCGCTCCGGCTCCTGTACCGGCAGCTCCTCGTCGATAGCGGCGTTGACGAGGTCACGCCGCTCGCGGATGGCCTCTAACACCCGCGCCTCCTTCGTCTCGCTCGTCATTCGACGAGCTGGATGGTAGACCCGTTCTGCGTGACGTGGACGTCACGTCCGAGCTTGTACCCCTGCGACTTCGCGAGGTCGACGTACGGCGAGCGCCCTTTCAGCGTCTGGTGACCGGGGATGAGGTGCTGGGGCTGGAGCGCCTGCAGCATCTCGTAGTGGCCCTCCTCGCGGAGGTGGCCCGAGACGTGGATGTCGTCGTAGAGGCGCGCGCCCTGCATCCGGAGGAGCTGCTCGCTCTGGTAGCGCTGGCCCTCGTTGGTCGGCTCCGGGATGACGCTCGCGCTGAAGACGACCTTGTCGCCGTCGTCGATTTCGTACGGGGTCTCGCCGCGGCCCATGCGAGTGAGCATCGCGCGCGGCTCGCCCTGATGGCCCGTCACGATGGGGAGGAAGTTCCCCTTCCCCTCCTTCATGATCCGCTTGAACGCGCGGTCGACGGACTTGCGGTGGCCGTACATGCCGACGTCGCCCTGGAAGTCGACGAAATCGAGCCGTTCAGCTGTGCCAGAGTACTTCTCCATCGAGCGCCCGAGCAGGACCGGCTGCCGGCCGATCTCGCGGGCGTACTCGACGAGGGTCTTCACGCGGGCGATGTGGGAGGAGAACGTCGTGGCGACGATGCCGCCGGTGTAGTCCTCCATCGATTTCAGCGTGTCCTCGACGTGCTTTTTCGCGTACGACTCGGAGGGCGTCCGACCCTTCTGGCCGGCGTTCGTACAGTCCTCGATGTACGCGAGGACGCCCTCGTCCTGCCGGCCGATCTCGCGGAACCGCTCCATGTCGATCGGGTCGCCGATGACGGGGTCGTGGTCCAGTCGCTTGTCGAGTCCGTAGACGATCGCGCCCTCGGGCGTGTGGAGGACCGGGTTGATCGCGTCGATGATCGAGTGGGTGACGTTGACGAACTCCATCTCGACCTGCTCGGAGTCGCCGATCGCCATCGTGGCGCCCGGCTTCATCTTCACGAGGTCGTTGTCGACCTGGAACTTCCCCTCGTCTTCGATCTGCTGGCGCACCAGCTCGATCGTGTACGGCGCGGAGACGATCGGCGCGTCGTAGCGGTGGGCGAGCTTCGGGATCCCCGCGATGTGGTCGAGGTGACCGTGGGTGGGGACGATCGCCTTGACGTCGCCCTCGAGCTCGCTCATGACCCGGTCGTCCGGGATGGCGCCCATGTCGATCAGGTCGAGGCTGTGCATGCTTTCGGTCTCCACGTTGTCGTGGATGAGGACCTTACTGAGGTTCAGGCCCATGTCGAAGATGACGATGTCCTCGCCCGCTCGGACCGCCGTCATCTGTCGACCGACCTCTTCGTAACCGCCGAGTGTCGCAATTTCTATTTCCATGGTGTGCGTGTCTGACGCCGTGGTCGGCGTCGGTCACTGAAACCCCGCAAGGAGCCGTCGGCGCTACGTCGTACCGCGCGTCGTTGAGGCCCCGCTACGGCCGAGTCGTCGCGACTCACCGTGTCCCGCGGGAGTGTGGTACCTCGGCGTACTCCCGCCCACGTTAAAAACTCCCGGGTTCGGTCGCGCGGCGGCGGTTCGCGTCCGAACGCGGCGACGAGGGACCGCGTTTCGACTGAGCTGACGGCGGAAGCTCCGAACGAGTCCCACAAAGCGTTTCACGCTCTCAGTCGAACCGCCGACGATGGCAGAGATCCCCCGCCGCCGGGCCCTCCTCGCGGTCGCGTCAGGGATCGCCGCCCTGTCCGGCTGCTCCGGCAGCGAAACCGCGTCGAACAGCTACCCGACCGGAGAGCGACCGATCGAGGGGTACGAACTCGAAAAAGCGCGCGACGAGCGCGGCGGCGCGCTGGTCACCGCGGACGACGGGCTGCCGTCGCTATCCGCCGACGAGCGGGCGCTCCAGCGGCGAGCGACGCGACGCGTGCTGGTCGCGGACGCCGACCTCGCGGCGCTCACCTTCGCCGAGACGGACGCGGGCGAGACGCTCCGGTCGTTTTGCGCCGCGACCGACTTCGACGCGGCGTCGGTGTACCTGCTCGCGATGTCGGTCGACGCGTGTCGAGAGGTCCGGTTCCGGTCGGTGGCGGTCGAGCGCGACGAGCTCGCGGACGACGACCTCCACCCGCACGCCGACTTCTGCCAGGCGTACCGCCCGGCAGACGTCGAGTGCGAGGGCGACGCGTTCCACACCGTCGGGTTCGCGATCCGACTCCCGGTCGCGGCCAGCCGCTCGACCGGCAGCGGAAGCGGCATGAGTAGCTCCTGTCAGCAGGGGGAGCCGCCGACCGTGTTCAACGCGTCGGCCTCGTCCGAAACCGACGGTGATGGCGCGTGACCCGCGGATCGGGTCCGGATCGTGGACCGGGTTCGCGCCGCGGGTCGAGCTCGCGCCGCCGGCTCCTCGCCGGGGTCGCGACGGCGGGCGCGGCGGCGCTCGCCGGCTGTTCGGGACTCCCGTTCACCGGCGACGAGGAGCGTCGCGAAGCCCCTCCGTCGCTTCCCTCGGACGCCGTCGGACCGATCGATTGGCCGGCGTCGCCGTACCCCGTGACCGTTCCCGCGTCGCTCGCGGACGCCCACGAGACGCGTGCCCGCGAGATGCTCGCCGACGTGCCGGCCGACCCGGACGTTCCCAACGCCGCGGTCGCGGCGGCGGTCGGCGACGACCGCGAGCGCGCGCTCCGGCGAGCGGACGCCGCGATACCCGAGGAGTGGCCGGTCGATACCCTCTCCGCGTGGCGACGGCGCCGAGGCGACGCCGCGGAGGTCCGCGGCGCGTATCGGGCGGCCACCGGGGCGGACGACGGGTCGGAGCTCGCCGCCAGGCGCCGCGCGATCCGCGACGACCGCGGGGCGCTCGCTTCCGGTATCGAGTACCGGGGCGAATCGGCCGTGGAGGCGGTGCTGGCGTACGAGCCGGTCGAGTCGCTGCTCGGGGAGTGCGCGAGCTACGTCGAGCCGCGCGTGACGTACCCCGCCGATCCGGTCGCTGAACCCTTCCGGGCGGGCGAGGCGGTCGCCCGGGTCGAGCGCGCGGCGGCGGCCGCGGCCGACGCGGAGGGGGTCCGCGAGGCGTTCCTCTCCGAGCGCGACGGGGCGGCGGCGCGGTGGGCGTCGCTGGTCGCGGCCGCCGACGGGCTGCGGGGGTCCGTGAGCCGGACGCACGCGACCGTCCGCGAGCGTACCGACGGCGAGGATCCGCTCGGCGACGAGGATCTGAGCGGAACGGTCGCACAGGAGTTGGCGGCCGTCAGCGAGACTCGGGTCGAGTCGGCGGCCGAGGACGTCGAGCGGGCGATCGACGCCGGCGACCACGCCACCGCCGTGATCGAGTCCGGCACCTCGTTGGCCGAGATTGAGGCGTTGCGAGCGACTGTCGAGGAGATCCGCGGCGGCGAACACCGGGACGCTCCCACGGAGGCGTCGGTTCGGTCGGCGGCGGAACGGGCGCGGACGACAGTGAGCGAGGTCGTCGACCGCGACGACCCGCTGGCGACGCGGCTCGTCCGCCCCGGACTGGAGATAGTCGGCTACGTCGCCGATCGGATCGAGGAGGGGTACGGCTCGGCGCGGCGGAGCCAGGCGGAACTGGCGTACGCCGACCTGTACGCGAGCGCGGTCCCGGCAGCGGCCGCGTTCGTTCGCGAGCGGCTGGAGCAAGCGGATTCCGGAGCGAACTGACTCGTCCGCAGGCGGCTGGAGCGACCGGATTCGTGTCAGACCGTCCGGTCTCGGGACCGGCGTCCCGGTATTTTTATTACCGCGACGGGCGGCGGTACGGACAATGAGTGGACGACCCCTCGACGTGCTCGAAGCGTCGCTCGAGGAGCCGGTGACGGTACACCTGAAGGACGGGACGACGTACTACGGAGTCCTGGGCGGCTACGACCAGCACATGAACGTCGTCATCGAACCGGAGACCGACGTGGACGACCGCGTCGACGACGACCTCGACGGCGAGTTCGCGGTCGCGATCGAAGACACAACGATTATACGCGGCGATAACGTCGTTACCATCAAAGCATGACCGGAGCAGGTACGCCCTCTCAAGGAAAGAAGAACAAGACGGTCCACGTGAAGTGTCGACGCTGCGGCGAGAAGTCCTACCACATCAAAAAGGAGCGCTGCTCCTCGTGCGGCTTCGGCGATTCCGCCTCGCGTCGCGATTACGCCTGGCAGTCGAAGACCGGCGACAACTGAACTGCGGTCTCTTCGGTTTCTTCTCGCTTTTACTCGGTGAGCCGCGCGTGTATGTAGAGGGAACTGGGGAGCGACGAACACCTAACTGGGGAGCGACGAACACCTCCAAAGCCCCAGTCGCGAGGACTCGCGCGTCTCGTTGTCGCCCGAAAATCTTCGATTTTCGGGATGTCGTCAGAATCCTTCGGATTCTGACTGCTAGCCAGAAATCGGAGATTTCTGGCGATGACGAGAGAGCTTCGCTCTCTCGAACCACGCGCTTCAGTCGCTCGCTTGTTTCACTCGCTCGCTCTTTCCAGTGCTTACGTCGGCGTGCTTCGTCCTCGCGACTGCCCCTTTGAGTCCCACCCCGCACCGCTCCGCACGGCACCTCACGCCTCCCCAGCCTCGTCAGTCGCCGTCGCTCCGCTCCGGCGACTGACTCCCTCGCGGGCGGTTCGCGGCCGCCGGTGGCGGCCTCGCAGGCACGCGCCACCGCGTCTGATCGGTTTCGATTCCCCGAACACCCCGCCGGCGAGCCAACCGTTAACCGGGTCAGTCGCCCAGCAGGGGTATGGACCTCTCAGTCGTCGACCTCTCGCCGGTCCCCCGCGGCGGCACCGCGGCGGACGCGTTCACGAACACGGTCGACGCCGCGCGCCACGCCGAGCGACTGGGCTACGAGCGGTTCTGGGTCGCCGAACACCACGGGATGGGCGACCGCCTCGCGGGCACCACGCCCGAGGTGCTCCTCGGCCGCCTCGCGGGCGCGACCGAGTCGATCCGGATCGGCTCCGGCGCCGTGCTCATGAACCACTACAGCCCGTTCAAGGTGGTCGAGTCGTTCGGCGTCCTCGACGGCCTGGCCCCCGGCCGCGTCGACCTCGGGATGGGACGCGCCAACGGCTCGCCCGCGTCGGACCGCGCGCTCGGCACCGACCGGCGCGTCGAGAACCCGAACGAGGACCACCGCGAGCGGATCACGGCGGTCGTGAACCACCTCCGCGACGACTACCCGCCGGACCACCCGTACAGCGACCTGTCCGTGCCGGGTTCAGCGGAGGGACCGGCCGTCCCGTGGGTGCTGGGATCGAGTCCGTCGAGCGGGAAGCTCGCGGGCGAGCTGGGGCTGCGCTACTGCTTTGCCGCCTTCATCCGCCCCGGATTCGCCGAGCGCGCGTTCGCGGCGTACCGCGAGGCGTTCGACCCCGAATCCGGACCCGGAGGCCTCGACGAGCCGCGCGGGATGGTCGCGGTCAACGCGGTCGCGGCGGAGACGGACGAGGCCGCGGCCCGGCGGCGCGCGCCCGCGGAGGCGACGTTCCGGCGCATGCAGCGCGGCGAACTGGGCGACGAGACCCCGACCGTCGAGGAGGCGGTCGACGAGCTGGGCGGCGCGCCCGAGCCGACGCCCGAGACGCTCGACGACGACGAGTGGCCGCGGGCGATCTCCGGGAGTCCGGAGACGATCTCGGGGCTGTTAGAGCAGCTGGCCGACCGTGTCGGCGTCGACGAGGTGATGATCCAGCACACCGTGCCGGACCACGACGACGCGCTCGACTCGCACGCGCTGCTCGCCGAGGCGATGGACCTGGACGGGCGGGAATAAATTGACTCCAGCGCGGGAGCCGCTCTCGATCCCGAATGCCCTCTTTGAGAAACGGTCGGTACCAGATCGGTAGCGGACACCGCTAAAGCCCCAGCCGCGAGGACTCGCGCGGCTTGCTGCGCTCCTCAGTCGCTCGCGGTGCTCGCTCTTTGCGGTGCTTACTGCGCCGTGCTTCGTCCTCGCGACTGCCCCTTTGAGTCCCACCCCGTACAGCACCGCAACCGCCCTCACGCCTCCCCAGCCTCGTCGGCCGGTCTCCGCTTCGCTCCGACCGGCCGACTCCCTCGCGCGTGCTCCTCGCGGCCGCCTTCGGCGGCCACTCGGAGGCACGCGCCACCGCAGATCGGGCTATAAGTAGTGCGGTCGGAATCGCGGTCAGACGCTTACTCCACGCGCTCGCGGGCGGCGGCGACGAGCATCGGGAGCATCACGGTCGCGTCGCCGTAGACGGAGGCGTTGCGCGCGTCCTTCTCCAGTTTCCCCCACGACCGCGCCTCTTCGAGGGTCGCGCCCGAGAGCCCGCCGGTCGCCTCCGGGTCCATCGTGATCTGGACGGCGTAGTCGTACGCGCGGGGCGTGACCAGCATCGTCTGGAGCGTGAAGTTCTTCGGCACGCCGCCGCCGACGAGCAGGCAGCCCGCGTCGTCGGCGTCGAACGCGAGGTCGGTCAGCTCCGTCATGTCCGCGAGCGCGTCGAGCGTGAAGTCGGCGGTCTGGGCGTACATCCACGCCTGAAGCCCCAGCACGGAGTCTTGAACCGCGGGACAGTAGATCGGCACGTCGCACTCGTAGGCGGCGGCCGCGACGCCCGGCCCTTCCGGGACGTCGTCGCGCTCGTTGACCTCGGCGTTCGCGCGGCCGAGTTCGCGCGTGAGGTCCGCGATGGAGACGGCGTCGTCGCCCGCTCCGCTCCCGCCTTCGGCGTCGGGGTCGGCTTCGAGCGCCGGGAACACCTCCTCGCGGAGGTGCCCCTCGAACTCCGCGAAGTGCTCTTGGGGAAGGTAGACGTTGTAGATGCGGTCGACCCCCTCGTCGCGGAGCCCCTCGTCGTGTTCGCGGAGGCTCTTCTCGGGGTCGTGAGTGCGCCCGTGGTGGTGTTTCCCGCCGATCGCCTCGATGGCGTCGTGGGTGAGGTTCGCCCCGGTGGTCACGAGGGCGTCGACGTAGCCGTCGCGGACGAGGTCGGCGACGATCCGGCGCATGCCGGCGGGCACCATCGCGCCCGCCAGCGAGAGGAACACGGTACAGTCCTCGTTCTCGAACATCTCCGCGAGCACGTCGCCCGCCTCGTTGACCGCGGCGGCGCCGATCCCCGCGTCGCCGTAGCCGTCGACGAGTTCGCTCACCGTCATCCCGGCCGTCGCGCGGGTGTGGCCCATCGGGTCCTCGCCGAACTCCTCGCGGGGTGGCTCGTGGCCGCCGTGGTCGTCGTGATCGTGGCCGTCGCCGGCAGCGTCACCGGCGTCGTCGGTCCCGTCATCGGCCGCGTCCGCGACGTCGTCTCGCGTCCCCTCGTCGCTGTCGGTCATGGCTCCGGATGGGGTCGGCGCGCGTTTGAAACGACCGATCTATCGCCCGACGCCCCCGCCGCTCACGGGCGGGAACAGCGCCAGCTCGTCGCCCGCTTCGAGGGTCGCGTCGAGACCGTCGTCGTGACGGACGCTGCGCCCGTTCCGGAGGACGTTGATGTGGTCCGCGACGGTCCCGTCCTCGATGACGCGGTCCCGCAGGTCGGGGTGCGCGTCCAACAGCGCGTCGAGGGCGTCGCCGACCGTGTCGCCCGGCTCCGCGTCGACGGTCACGGCGCGGCCGCCCGCGATCTCCGCGAGGTCGGCGAACAGCTTCCACTCCATACGCGGATCCCCGCGCGGGCGACTCAAGAGCGTTGCGTCCCGCCGACGGGGGGATCGGATCCGTCGCGGTCGTCGCCGCCGTCGGTCGAGGCGATACCGTCGCCGTCGTCGAGTTCGGCGTCGCGCTCGGCCGCGGACGCCCTCCCGTTTGATCCGCCCGATCCGCCAGCCTCGTCGGACGCCGCGGCGGCCGTCTCGAACCGGCGAATCGCGTCCGGGCGCCCGACGAGATACACCAGATCCCCGGCGTCGAAGGTGTACGACCGCGGCGGGATCGGCTGGACGGACCCCTCCGCCGGGCGGACGGCGGCGACGACGGCCCCGACCTCGCCGACCGTGCTCCCGTCGAGGTCGCTCCCGGCCGCGACGGTGACGGAGGCCATCGTCTCGTCGGCGTTCCGCAGCAGGGAGGCGAACTCGCGGTCCGCCTGCGGCTCCGCGGGGAGCGTCACGACCCGGTACCCGCCCTCGTCTGTCAGGCGCTCGGCGTCCGACTCGTCGAGCGCGACGGTGACGGCGTCGCCGGCGACGCCGCGCAGCTCGCCGGTCGCGACTCGCTCCAGCTCCGGATCGTCGCGCCACAGCTGGACCGTGTCGCCGACGGTCGCGTTGTTCGGCGGGTCCGCCGAGACCGCGACCGCCGCCGATCCGGGCGCGAGCGTCGGGCCGAGTCCGGCGGCGCGGGAGCCGACCGCGAAGTAGTCGACCGTTCCGTCGGCGTCGAGGTCGACGTCGACGTAGCCGACGCCGTACTCCTCCTTGAGCCGGGCGACGAGCCGCTCGCGGAGGGCCGCCTCCGAGAGCTTCCGCGGGAAGAGCAGGGTCGTCTCGGCGAGCTCCGCCTTCTTCTCCGGCGAGACGGGGTCGTACGTGTCCATGTCGCCGATCTCGTCGGCCGGCGGGATCGTCACCGCCGTGAACCGCCCGACAGCGCGGACGACCCCGCTCAGCTCGCCGTCGAGCTGTTTGGCCCCCGAGAGCGCGAACACGTCGACCGCGAGGCGGTCGCCCGCGTACCGGCCGACCGGGGCCATCACCGCCGCCACGCCGAGCGAGACGAGGTTGAAGAACACGCTCTCGGGCGCCAACAGCGCCGGGTTGTCGCCGACCGCGACCGATCCCAGCGAGGTCGTGTTGAGGTATAAGGCGACCACGGAGACTCCGATAAGCCCGGTCACGCCCTCGGGGATCTCCGCACGGAAGTACCAGCGGTAGGCCAGCGCCGCGCTCCCGGCGACGAGGGCGGCGACGACCGCGAACGTGACGAGGGCGACCGCCGCCTGCCGCGGCCGCGAGAAGCCGACATCGACGGCCGCGCCGACGAGGGCGCCGAGCGCGAGCGTCACGCGGCCACCTCCGCGAACCGGTCGAGCGCGTCGCGGCTCCCGACGACGAACAGGTCGTCGCCCGCCGACAGCGACTGCGACCCGCCGGGCGCGATCGTCCACGACTCGTGGCGGGCCGCGAGGACGGCCACGTCGTACGCCTCGCGGAGCTCGGCCTCGCCGATGGTGTGGCCGTCCAGCGGCCCGCCGGCGACGACCGAGACCTTGCGGAACCGCTTCCCGGTCCGGCGCAGCAGGGCCGTGAGCTCGTACTCGCGACGGGTTCCCCGCGACAACACCAGCACGCGCCCGCGGTCGGCGCGGAGGAGCGTTGTCGCCTCCGAGCGGTCGAGCGCGAGCGTCACCCGCCCCTCGCCGCCGGTGGTCGTGGGCGCGGTCGCCGCGGGCGGAGAGGCGACGGCGTCCTCCCCGCCGTCGGTCCGAGCGTCGTCGTCCGGGTCCGGGTCGTCGCCCGCGGCGGGGGAGTTCGGTGCCGCGACTGCTCCCGGCTCCGGCTTCCCGCTGGATCGGGCGGCGAGCACGGTGCCCTCGGTTCTGAGGTCGGGCGTGATCACTCGGACCACGTCCCCGCGGGCGATCCCGGTCGGCACGAGCGCCGACACCGACACCGCGCGCTTCCCGGCCGGCACCCGCTTCGAGAGCGCCCCCGTCGGCGGCGCGGCGGAGACGGTCGCGCGCGCCTGCTCGTCGATCCGGACCGCCACGTCGGCGAGGTCGAGCTCGGTCCGGAGCCGCTCCGCGAACCGGTCTTCCAGCTCCGCGAGCGGGAGGTCGGCCGGGAACGTCCAGTCGCCGTCGAGGATCGCCCGGCGGGTCTCGGCCGGCAGCGGCGGGTACCCCTCCATGTCGTTCACCTCGCCGGCGACCTCGACGGAGACGCGGCCGCGGCCGCCGACGAGTTCGATCACGTCGGTCGAGAGCGTCCGGTCGCGGAGCTGTTTGAGCGAGATCCGCTTGGGAACGCTGGCGCCGAGTCGGTCGCCCTGCGCGTGGGCGTACAGCGAGAGCATCAACACGACGACGATCGCCGTGAGGATCGCCGGCGCGCGCTCCGACGACCGGATCGTCTCGTCGTTGAGCGCGAGCAGCCCGCCGTTGACCCCGGCGATCGCGAGCGACAACACGACCACCCCCAGCCCGGGGATCGTCACGTCGGTCACGTACTTGAACACGAACCCGAGAGTCCCGGCCACCAGCGCGGGGACGATCCCGGTGATGACGCCGAGGTAGATTCCGAAGACGATCTCGACGGGCAGCGACATACGCCCCTCAACCGGCGGCGCGGTTAAACGTGTATCGGCGCGAGGGTCGCGTCGAACCCGCCGTCGACGCCGCCAGCACGCTCCACGGCCGGCGTCGAAGCCGTCCGACTCGATGCGGCCTCGCGGGGTTTAAGTTCGGTCTCGGCGACGCGGAGGTATGGAGCTGACCCGGGACTGGGTGACCGTTCGGGCGTCGATACTCCTGACGTTCGCGGTCGCGGTGCTGTCGATCCTCGCCGGGCTGGCCCAGATCGGTGGACTCGGCGTCTCCGGTCCGCTCGCCCCGCTGGTCCCCGACTTCGTCCGACAGACCGTCGGGTTCACGGGAACGATCACTGGGTTCGCGATGCTCGGCAGCGGCTTCGCGCTGAAGAACGGTTACCGCGTCGGCTGGTACTCCACGGCGGTGCTGCTCCCCCTGACCGCGATACAGGGGCTGATGCAGGCGTCGGTGGTGTCGTTCCCGCTGGTGGCGCTGTCCGTCCTCTCGATGCCGACGCTCGTGATCAACCGCGGGCGGTTCGACAGGTCGTACTCCCCCTCGCCGACGCAGCTCGCGGCCGGCGCTGCGCTGGTGACGGCCGTCGCCTACGGGACCGTCGGGACGTACGCCCTCCGCGACCAGTTCAACGGGGCCGAGACGATTGTCGACGCGTTCTACTTCACCGTCGTCACCGCCTCAACGGTCGGTTACGGAGACATCAGCCCGGCAACCGACATCGCCCAGCTGTTCGCGCTCTCCTCGCTCGTGATGAACGTCGCCGCCTTCGCGGTGGCGCTCGGGGTCCTCCTCACGCCCGCCATCGAGGCGCAGCTCTCCAAGGCACTCGGAAAGATGACCGACAGACAGATCGACCTCCTCGACGACCACGTCCTCGTGTTAGGATACGGGGACTTGACGGAACCGATACTCGAAGAGCTCGCCGCCCGCGAGGGCGTCGAGTACGCCGTCGTGACGCCCGACGAGACCGTGGCGAGACGGCTCGCCGACCACGACATCCCGGTGTACACCGCGGACCCCAGCGACGTGGAGCCGCTCGAACGGGTGAACCTCGACGGCGCCCGGGCGGTCGTCGCCGCCACCGAGGACGACGCGCGCGACGCGCTCGCCATCCTCACCGCCAGACAGCTCAACCCCGACGTGCGTATCGTCGCGGCGGTGACGCAGCGCGAGAACGTCGACAAGCTTCGCCGCGCCGGCGCTGATCAGGTGATCTCACCCACGACGCTCGGCGGACACATCATCGTCGACTGCGCGTTCGGCGCGGACAGCAAGGACGCGACCGAGGGGATCCTCGACGACGTCGACCTCGACGACTGAGTTTCGCTGGCCGCGGACGTACTGCTCAGCGGCTCCGCCGCCCTTTCGTCTGCCGGTAGTCCCGGCTCAACACGTTCTCCCGCATGTGATCGCGGAAGGCGTCGGCCTCCGCGTCGGTCATCGCCGCCGGATCCCGCATCGGCACCAGCTCGAAGCCGCGGCCGCGGATCGTCGTCGCGTGTTCGGCGTCGACGTCGAAGGAGTCCGGCCGCCGCGTCGTGTACTCGACGGCCAGCTCGCGGAGCGGGCGCTCGCCGACCGGCACGATGATCTGCGGGTTTATCATCCGAACCTCGGCGTTGAGGAACGGCTCGCAGGTCTCGGCCTCCCAGTCGCTCGGCTCGCGGTCGGGGTGTCGACACCGCGTCAGGTTCGTGAAGAAGACGTTCTGGACGTCCGGCTCCGCGGCGTCCGGCGCCGAGCGAACGAAGCCGAGGTCACCGAAGATCGATTGAACGCGTTCACCCCCGCCCGGGCCGGTGAAGGGGACGCCGTTGCGCTCCGCGGCCTCGGTCGGCGCCGTCCCGACCACGAGGAACTCGGCGCCGACGTCGCCGTAGCCGTGAACGACGCGGTCGCGGGCGCCGCACAGCTCGTCGCAGTTCTCGCAGTCGGGGTCCATCGCGAACGGGTTCTCGAACTCCGTCTGGTTCGCGTCCACGGTCGACGTGAGCGCCGAGCGCCCCTAAACGCTCCGGCGCGGAGACCGGTGTGGTGAGAAGCGGGCGGATCGAACGGGGAACCGATGCGATAGAGAGCGGACCGGGTCAGTTCGGCACGTAACAGTCGCCGTCGCAGTCGACGAGCCCCTCGTTGCGGAGGGTCTTCAGGATGCTGTATAAGGAGAGCTTCTTCATCCCGAGCGACTCGCCCATCTCCGAGACCGTGGCGTCGCCGTTCGTGGTCAGGTAGAGGTACACGAGCTTGGCGCGGGGGGACTGAAGCTCCGCGGGCAGCGCGCGGGCCGCCGCGGACGCGGTTTCCGTCTCGATCATCTTGTCCGAACGGTTGGGTTCGACGATAATAAATCCCCTATTCAACGTTCGTCGAAATACTCGAAAGGCGTCGAAGAGCGTCTGCCTCCCCGAATTTCCTCGAATCTACGGAGACAACGTCGATCGACGAAGCCCAAATCGACGCGTCTCGACGGCCGGTTTCGACCGTCGACGGATAGGAAACCGTGAACGATCCGGATCGATTAGGTGAGACCGGGACGGTCCCGGCGAGGGACGCGGCGGGACCGCGTCGGGGCGCCGCGGACGGTCGCCCGTCGTCGACCGATTCAGTACGAGCGGCTCTTCGGCTCGTACGTCTTGTTTTCGCCTTCGAGCACGACCGGCTTGTACCACAGCTCCGGCTCGCCCTCGCTCCACGAGATGAGCGTGTGTTTCAGCCAGTTCTCGTCTTTGCGCTCCTGGTGTTCCTTCCGCCAGTGGGCGCCGCGGAACTCCTCGCGGGCGAGCGCGCCCATCGTCAGCGCCTCCGCGATGTCGAGGATGTTCCGCGTCTCGATCGTGTGGATGAGGTCGGTGTTGAACGTCCGCGACGGGTCCGACACCGCGACGTCCTTGTACGCCTCGCGGGCCTCCCGGAGGTCTTCGAGCGTCTCCTCCAGCCGACCCTCCTCGCGGAACACGTTGACGTTGGCCGTCATCGTCTCCTGGACGGCGGAGCGGATCTCCGCGTGGTTGCGGCCGTCCCGGGAGAGCAGCTCCTCGACGCGTTCCTGCGCCCGGTCGACGGCGCCCCCGACGACGCTCTCCGCGTCGGTCGCCACGGCGCCGCCGTCGGCCGCGGCCGGGTCCGAACCGCCGGTCTCGCCGACCTCGACGCCGAACTCGTAGTCGGCCGGCTCCCAGTCGCTGGACCGGCCGGTCGTGACCTCGGCTTCGCCCATCTCCTCGCCCGCGGCGTGGCGGCCGGCGCGCTTGCCGAAGACGATGAGTTCGGGGAGCGCGTTGCCGCCGAGGCGGTTGGCGCCGTGGACGGAGGCGCAGGCGCACTCGCCGGCGGCGTACAGCCCGTCGATGACGGTCTCGCCGAACTCGTTCGTCTCGATGCCGCCCATCGCGTAGTGCTGGCCGGGCTTGACCGGCATCGGCTCTTCGAGGCCGTCGGCGCCCTCGAAGTCCTCCGCGAGGTGGAGGATGTTCTCCAGCCGGTCGAGGATGCGCTCCTCGCCGAGGTGGCGCATGTCGAGGTGGACGTACTCGTCCTCGATGCCGCGCCCCTCGTTGACCTCGGTCAGCTCGGCGCGCGAGACCACGTCGCGAGAGGCGAGCTCGCCGTCGTTGTTCGCGTAGCCGTGCTCGAACATGAACCGCTCGCCGTCCTCGTTGTAGAGGATACCCCCCTCACCGCGGACGCCCTCGGAGATGAGGACGCCGGTCGACGGCAGCGTCGTCGGGTGGAACTGGATGAACTCCATGTCCTCCATCGGGACGCCGGCGCGGTACGCCATCGCGACGCCGTCGCCGGTGTTGGCGACCGCGTTGGTGGTGTGGTCGAACACCTGTCCCATCCCGCCCGTCGCGAGGATGACGCCGTCGCTGGCGCGGAAGCCGCTGATCTCGCCGCTCTGGATGTCGTACCCGACCACGCCGTGACAGGTCCGCTCGGCGGGGTCGTCCTCGTCGGTGACCGCCAGATCCATCACGTGCCACTCGTCGTACACCGTGATTCCGCGTTTGACCACCTGCTCGTACATCGTGTGGAGCATCTGGTGGCCCGTCTCGGCGCCCGCGTACGTCGTCCGCGGGAACGAGAGGCCCCCGAACGGTCGCTGGGAGACGCGACCGTCCTCCTCGCGGGAGAACGGCATCCCCCAGTGTTCGAGTCGGATGACCTCCTCGGGGCTCTCCTGACAGAGCGCCTCGACCGCGGGCGCGTCGCCGAGGTAGTCGGACCCCTTCATCGTGTCGTACGCGTGGTCCTGCCAGGAGTCGGCGTCGCGAAGCGCCGCGTTGATCCCGCCCTCCGCCGCGCCCGTGTGCGACCGGACGGGATGGAGCTTCGACACCATCGCCACGTCCGCGCCCGCTTCCTGTGCCGCGATCGCCGCCCGGAGTCCCGCCCCGCCGGCCCCGACGACGACGACGTCGTGTTCGTACATTGTTGGTATGTAATTTCGTAGGTTCCGGAGTTCCTTGATACTGTCTGTCGGAATTACCAGAACTTCAGGTTGTTTTTGACCGCCTCGCGCTTCAGCTCCTGGATGTGCTCGGTGAGGGGGATGTCCTTCGGACACACCTCGGTACAGGAGAACTGGGTCTGACACCGCCAGACGCCGTGTTCCTGCTCGATGATCTCCAGGCGCTTCTGTTTGATATCCTCGCCCTCGCGCTCGTCCATCGCGAACCGGTACGCCTTGTTGATCGCGGCCGGTCCGAGGTACTCGTTGTCGCCCGCGGCGATGTTACACGAGGACATGCACGCGCCACACCAGATACAGCGCGTAGACATCTTGATCTTCTCGCGGTTCTCGCGGTCCTGCCGCTGTTCTTCCAGCTCGCCGTCCGGGTACTCGTTGGTCTGGAAGTACGGCTCGACGGCCTCCATCTGGTCGTAGAAGTGCTCCATGTCGACGACGAGGTCCTTCGTCACCTCGGCGTGGGGGAGCGGCTCGACGCGGACCGGCTGTTCGAGGTCCGAGATCTGGGTCTTACACGCCAGCTTCTGCCCGCCGTTGACGAACATCGCGTCGGAGCCGCACACCGCCTGCCGGCAGGAGTGGCGGAACGTGAGCGAGGAGTCGTACGTGTCGCGCGCGTACATCAGCGCGTCGAGGACGGTCATCCCCTTCGTGAACGGGACGTGGAACGTGTCGAACCGCGGCTCCTGTTTCCCCTCGACCTGCGGGTCGTAGCGGAACACCTTCAGTTCGACCGTGCTCTCGTCGGCGGCCGCCTTCTCGGCCTCCTCCTCCTGTCGCTGCTCGCGGCGCTCCGCGGCGCGGCGGCGCTTCTCGGCGCGGCGCTCGTCGCCCTTCGAGGCCGGCTCCGTCTCGGCGTCGGTCTCGGTCGATTCCTCGGTCTGCTTCGGAATTTGCGTGCTCATTGTCGGTTCAGTAGATGCTCATTGTCGGTTCAGTAGAGTCCGATGCCCGCCCACGCGTTCGCGGTGCGGATTCCCTGCGCGATCAGCACGACGCTCGCGGCGACGAGCGTCCACTTGATCACGGTGCGTTTCGTGCCGGAGAGTCCCTGGTTCAACAGGGCGTTGTAGACGCCGTTGACCCCGTGGAACGTCGCGGTCACGAGGAAGAGGACCATCAGCGAGTAGTAGCTCAGCGACTCCATGCGGCCGGCGCTCGCGAGGAACGACACCTCGTCGGCGTGGTGGACGAAGTGGAGCAGGAAGAAGTGGAACGCCAGCACGACCAACAGGAACACCGCCGTGATCCGCTGGAGCAGCCACATCCGACCGCCGGAGTCGAACGAGGAGTAGCGCTCGGCCATCTCAGAACGCCCCCGCGATGAACGTCGGCACGGACGCGACGGTGATCGCTCCGGTGAGGATCAGCGACGCGTAGAAGCTCTTGTCCTGTGCCTCGAGTCCGATTCCGAGGTCGACGAGGAGGAGCCGAGTCCCGTTGAGCATGTGGAAGACGGCGACGGCCAGCAGGCCGACTTCGAGGATGCGCACGAGCAGCAGCCCCTCCAGGGAGACGATGGTCTGCGTGTACACGTCGTTGCCCGCGCTGATCGCCGCTTCGCTCGCCCCGGCTGCCGGGATCCCCGTACTCAGGACGGCGATGTGCGTGAACAGGTACCCGATGAGCACCCATCCCGTGAACTTGTGGAAGATCCACGCCCACATCCCCGCCTCGAACTCCCGCCAGCGGGAGAAGTCCTCGATGAGGCCTCGATTGTACGACTGACTCATACCTAACGGTTCTGAACCGGGGTCGTATAGTAGTTACTAACACCGCAGCGGTCGCTTCCGTGTTTCCGAATTCCGAGGGACGTCACGGTCGTGTGACACGGCGTTTCACGCCCCGGACAGTCGCGGAATCCTTTTATGTCCCAGTCCCACTTTTCCGGTCGCAATGGCGAAAGGCGAAGTCGATTTCTTCAACGACACTGGTGGCTACGGATTTATCGAGACTGACGACGCGGACGAGGACGTGTTCTTCCACATGGAGGACGTCGGCGGCCCGGACCTCGAAGAGGGTCAGGAAGTCGAGTTCGACATCGAGGAGGCGGACAAGGGTCCGCGCGCCACGAACGTTACCCGTCTGTAAGTCGGCGACGACACCGAGGCGAATCGGCTTTTCGACCGTTCTCGCTCCCCGAGCGGCCGCACCGGAGCGCGCTCCCGCTGAACGGCGGGCCGTTTCGACGAGAGCGATTTTCGGCGGCAACGTCCCCGACCGATAGGAATTTACCGCTCGTTGACTGACCGGTCAGTCAATGAGCGACGCGCCGAGCGCGGCCGAAGAGATCATGGACGGGGTGTACAGCGCCCTCCGCGCTCACGGGTACGCCGACCTGACGATGCAGGACATCGCCGACGAGTGTTCGAAGAGCAAGTCGCTGCTTCACTACCACTACGACACGAAAGAGGACCTGCTCGTCGCCTTCTTAGAGTACATCGTCTCCGACTCCGAGGAGCGGATCGCGGCCCGCGCCGACGACCCGCCCGTCGAGCGGCTGGTCCAGTTCATCGGGTGGTTCGTCTTCGCTCCCGACGAGACCGACCGCGAGGCGTTCCACATCGCGCTGCTGGAGCTGCGGACGCAGGGACCGTTCAACGAGCGGATCCGCGAGCAGCTGGCGCGCAGCGACCGGCTGCTCCGGGGGACCGTCGCCGACATCCTCGCGGACGGCATCGAGACCGGCGTCTTCCGCGACGTCGACGTCGAGGAGACGGCGGCGATGATCGTGGCGACCCTCGACGGCGCGCGGACCCGACAGATCACCCTCGCCGACTCCGTTCGAGGCGACGAGGCCGACGGCTACACCCGCACCGTGGCGGAGGCGACGCTCCGGCGGATCGTCGAGCCGCTGCTCGCCGACGGGGCGGAGCTGCCGCCGCTCGACGCGGCGATCGAGGCGCTGCGGCGGGACCCGGACAGTCCGGAGCCGGACGACCCGGAACCGGATGACCCGGAGACCGACGCGGCCGCGGACGGTTCCGAATGACACGCTTCGGGTTCGAGCGACCGCCGCCGGTGCTACTCGCGGTGATCGCGAGCACGTTCTTCGTCGGCTTCGGCGGCGGCGTCGTCTTCCCAATCTTACCGAACCTCGGCGCGGTGCTCGGCATCTCGGCGTTCATGGTCGGCGTGATCCTCTCCGCGAACCGGTGGGTTCGGCTCGTCGCGAACGCGCCCGCCGGCGCCCTCGTCGACCGGTACGGGACGCGAAAGCCGTTCGTGATCGGCCTGTTCGTCGAGGGGGTCGCCACGCTCGGCTACGTCGTCGCGCTCGCGATGCCGCCCGCCGAGTCGCTCCGCCCGCTCGCAGCCTCGCTGCCCACGCTCGCGGCCGGCCCGCTGGCCGTCGGCCCGGACTGGTGGTTCACGGCGCTTTCGGGGGTCGTCGCGCCCGAGACGTGGTTCCTGCTCGCGCGGGTCCTCTGGGGGCTCGGCTCCGCCGCGGTGTTCGCGACCGCGTACACCATCGCGGCCGACCTCTCCGACGGCGGCTCGCGGGGGACGAACATGGGGATCGTCCGCGGCGGGATCACGATGGGGTTCCCGGCCGGTCTCGTGCTCGGCGGCGTGGTCTCCGCGGTCGCGGGCAACGTCGCCGCGTTCGTCGTCGCCGCCGCGTTCGCGCTCACCGCCAGCGTCGTCGCCCACCGCTACGTCCCGGAGACGCACGTCACGGGCGACCGCTCCGGGGACTCGATCAGGCCGTGGGAGGTCGACACCGCCGTCCCTGCGGTGACGGTCGGGCTGGTCAACTTCGGGCTGATGTTCGCGTACATCGGCGCGCTGTTCTCCACGCTCGTCTTATTCCTCGGCGAGAACGACATCTCGCTGTTCGGGCTGGCCCCGCAGGGAACCTCCGGGCTGTTCATGGCCGGCACGGTCCTCTCGGCGGCGTTCTTCATGCTCGTCGGGGGGCGGGTCTCCGACGCCCGCGACTCCCGGACGCCGATCTTGCTCACGTTCCTCGTCGTCTCGTTCGTCGGGTTCCTGCTGCTCGCTCGGGCCGGCTCCGTCCTCTCCTTAGGGCTGGCCTGCGTTTTCATCGGCGCCGGCCAGGGCGGGACGAGCGGCCCGATGATGGCCCTGCTCGCGGACCTCACCCCCGACGAGCGGATGGGCCGCGCGTCGGGGACGAACAACGTCCTCGGCGACGTGGGCGGCGGTCTCGGGCCGATGGTGTCGCTCCCGCTGATCGAGGCGGTGGGCTTCACGCCCATCTACGCGGCCTGCGCCGTCCTCCCGCTCGCCGCGGGCGCCGTCCTGCTCGTCGGCGTTCGCCGGGAGACCGGGACCTTCCTCCCCGGACACGCCGCGGGCGAGACGGGTCCGAGCGAGCGGTCGAGCGCCGCGGATTCGTAATCGACGGCGCTCCGATCGACCTCGCTGACTGCGTTTGTAAATTGGACCGAGCGGTGGCGCGTGCCTGCGAGGCCGCCCCGCGGCCGAGCAGCACGCGCGAGGGAGTCGGGCGGCCGGAGCGAAGCGGAGGCCGGCCGACGAGGCTGGGGAGGCGTGAGGTGCTGTGCGGTGCGGTGTGGGGTGGGACTCAAAGGGGCAGTCGCAAGGGCGGCGTAGGCGACGCAAGCACCGGAACGAGGGAGCGGAGCGACCGAGTGAGGAGCGCAGCGAGCGTACGCCGCCCTTGCGACTGGGGCTTTGGAGACGTTCACCGTCGATTTACGGTCAGCCATTTATAGGCAAGCGGCGGGAGGGTCGGTGGCGTTCCACCCGGTATCGCGTGAACTCTTATAAACACGTACTGGGCCGGCGTGTCTCGTCGGACGAGTCGTTCACCGCTACACAGTCGATCTGTAAGGTGTGCGAACCGCTGACTCCCCCTACCCGAAAGAACAACCGTTAAAAGTCGCCGACGGGTTCGTACGGACATGGCTGGAACTATCGAAGCGCTCGTCCCCGGCGGGCAGGCCACCCCCGGCCCGCCGCTCGGTCCCGAGCTCGGACCGACGCCGGTGGACGTTCAGGACGTCGTCGCGCAGATCAACGACGAGACCGCCGCGTTCGACGGCATGGAAGTGCCCGTCACCGTCGAGTACGACGACGATGGCGCCTTCACCATCGAAGTCGGCGTGCCGCCCACCGCGGAGCTCATCAAGGACGAGGCCGGCTTCGAGACCGGCTCCGGCGAGCCCCAGAAGGAGTTCGTCGCGGACATGTCCATCGAGCAGGTGAAGACGGTCGCCGAGCAGAAGTCGAGCGACCTGCTCGCGTACGACACGAAGGCCGCCGCCAAGGAGGTCGGCGGCACCTGCGCCTCCCTCGGCGTCACCATCGAGGGCGAGGACGCCCGGACGTTCGACGACCGCGTCGACGCCGGCGACTACGACGACGTCCTCGACGAGTAACGCCGCGGCTCCGACGACGACCGTTCTTCTCGGCGTAGGTTTCCCGGAGATCGCGTTCCGACGCGCTCGACTCGACCGAGAGCGCACGCGCCGTCAACGCGACGAAGAGCGCATGCGTCCTCAGTTCGACCGAGAGCGCACGCGCCGTCGACGGCGCCCGCGCTCCGGCGGTTTTATCTCCGAACCGAGGCGACACGCCGGTATGCCGGATCTTCACCCGATCGCGAAGCGGATCCACAACGTCCAGCCCCGAGCGGTGCGGCTCGAGCTCGACGCCGGCGAGACAGGCGTCTTCGAGTTCTCGTCGACCGAGTTCTTCCAGCGGGAGTTCCGCGGCGAGGGCGTCCGGACCGACGCCGACCGCGACGCCGACTTCCGGCTGATAAGCTCCGAGGACCACGAGCGGATCCTGCTCGGCCGCTCCGGTCCCGACGAAGAAGGCTGGTCGATGGTCGGCGAGGTGGTCGCGGCCGAGCGCGCCGAGGAGTGATCGTCGGTCTCGGCTCGCGGAACCGCTCAGCGAACGACGGTGACGGGCACCTCGGCGCGGCGGACGACGCCCTCGGCGACGCTGCCGAGGAGGACCCGAGAGATCCCGGTTCGGCCTCGACTCGCCAACACGACGTGGTCGAACGGCTCGCCGGAGCCGTCGTCCCCGCCGACCGGCTCCTCGCCGCCCGCCACGTCGAGGATCGTCTTCGTCGGGCGGCCGACTTCCAGTCTCGTCTCGATCTCCCGACCGACCGCCTCGGTCGTCTCGGAGAGGACTCGCTCGCCGCGCTGTTTGGCGCTTTCGTACCACTGGTCGGAGGCGCCCGGGAACCCGCCCTCCGCGCCCGTCGCCGAGTCCGCGGGGTTGATCACGTGGAGCGCCGTGAGTTCGGCGTCGGGCCACTCGTCGGCCGCGAACCGGAGCGCTTCGGCCGCCTCCTCCGACCCGTCGACCGCGACGAGGATGCGCTTGGACATACGCGAGGGTTCGCGCGCTCAGGTTAAAAATGGCGGCGGCGACTCCAATTCGGCAAAAATCCGCTCGGAGAGACGATAGAGGGGGATCGATCAGCGGAAGAAGCCGTTCAAAAACACTTGCCGGGCGGCCGTTCACCGGCTCGTATGAGCAACCCGTACGCGCAGTCGCAGCTGGCGTGCGGAAGGTCACGAAGCGTCGGCGGACTCTCGGTCCTCCTGATCCTCGCGGGCGTCGTGTCCATCGCCGACTCGCGCGACAACCAGCGGCTCGGCGATCGGTTCGGACACGCTGGTCGTGCGGGTTTAGAGGGATCCCGCCGTCAGTCGTGGCGCGTCACGCACTCCGAGAGGCCGATCAGCTCGACCGGCTCGGAGTTGTCCGGCGAGTAGACGACCATCTGTCCCTTCTCCATGTACGGCACCTTCCCGGCGAGGTTCGTCGGGATGTTGACGCTGTGTATCGCGTCCTCGTCGCCGAGGTTCAACACGATCTTCGTGTTCACCTGCTTGAACACCGACTCCGCCACGTCCTGCGGGTCTTGGGTGATCAAGAAGAGACCCAACCGCTCCTTGCGGCCCTGCTTGGCGGCCTCCGTGAACTTCTGGACCACCTTCTGCGCCTGGACGTTGTCGGCGTCGGCGAGGAAGTTGTGCGCCTCGTCCATCCCGACCAGCAGGGGCGTCTCCTTGATCCGGTCGCTGTCCGGGTCGTTCGAGAGCTTGTCGTCGATGAGCAGCCCCGCGACCGCGAGGACGACGATCTCCTTCTGCCGTGAGGTCGGCAGGTGGTAGGTGGGGACGACCGAGAGACCGCCGGGGCGGACGAGCGTGTGGTCCAGCTCCGTGATCGGCTTCGCGTCCTGGTCGAACACGCCACTCGGGACCCCGCGGACCCGCCGTTTGACGGCGTCGAACGTCGCCTCGTGGACCCGACCGCTCTCGTGAAGCTCCTCTTTGAGCGCCGGGTCGTCGAGGTACGAGAGGAACTGGCTGTACGTGCCCGAATCGCCGTAACTGTCGAAGAAGCGGTTGAGAAGCGTCAGCAGCGCGGGGTACTGGTTGTCGTTGAGTCCCGACCCGGCCACCAGCCACGGCATGTCGTGCGCCAAAGAGAAGGGGATCGTGAACTCGACGCGCTCGGCGCGGTGGCCCTCGCCGGGATACGTCGCGTTCGCGACGCGGGGCACGAGGGCGACGGTGTCGTCGTGGCCGCCGTGGGCGATCCCCTCGCGCTCCAGCCGGCGCGCGAACGCGTCGTCGAGGTCGGGGTTGTCGTCGTGCATCTGCGCGTACTCGTCTTGCGGGTCGAACTGGACGACCGCCATCCGCGACTCGCGGCCGTCGCCCATCGGGTAGGTCCGGTCCGAGTCGAGGTACTGCCGGAGGACGTTCTTCGAGGCGTGGGTCTTCCCCGAACCGGTGCCGCCGGCGACGAGCGTGTGCCGGAAGGCGAGCGGGTCGCCGTCGGCGTAGTCGTCTTTTACTCGATAGTCGACGGTCGGCGGCTCGGCCGCGGTCCGGACCTTCTCGCCGCCGACCGAGAGGTGGCCGAGGAAGACGCCGTCGTCCGGAATCTTCAGCCCCGTCTTGATCTCGGCGTCGTCGGCCGCCTCCTCGACGACGGCCCCGGGCTTGGGGACTCGGTCCGTCATCCGGCGTTTCATCGAGTCGCCCTCGCCGTAGACGACGGACATCGGCTCCAGGTCGGCGACGAACTTGTAGTCGCGCTCGGCGAACTCGTCGCGTCGCATCTGCCGGCGGGCGTGGATCTCGGTCGCATCGTCCGACTGGAACTCCTGGGCGTACTCCAGCCCCGTGATCCGACAGAACAGCCGCTCGCCGTCTGGGTAGGGGATCAGGAGGTACTTCCCGAGCCGGACCGACTCGCGGTTGTCCGTCGTGACGAACGCCTTCAGGGAGGTCTCATCCTCCTCCTCGGCGACGCGAAGCCCCTGCGACACCGACACGACGCCGAGACCCGCGTCGCTGCCGGCCGGCGTCGCCTCGTAGGCGGCGAACGCGTCGTCATCGGCGTCGCCGCGCGCGTCGGCAGCGTCGGTCGACGCCGAATCGGCGGTCGCGGCGTCAACCGCACTCCCGCCGTCGGCCGCACTCCCGCCGTCGGCCGCGGACTCGGCCTCGTCTCCGGCGTCGTCGATCTCACCCCGAGTGCCGTCGCCGTCGCCGTCACCGCTGAACTCGGTGAAATCCTCCAGGGTCATGGCGTATCCACCGGTCGCCGGGCCGAAAGCGTTTGCCCTCGCGTCGCGCTGTCGGTTCTCCCGGCGCTGAGCCGTCGCGGGGGCCTTATCCCGCTCGGCCCCCTACTCGTGGCATGATACTCGTTCGCGGCAGCGGCGGCGGGACGGACCTCACCGGTACGGTGTTCGAGCGCGGGGAGGAGCCGCCCGCGTACAAGGGCGCGCCGAACGAGGACGCGCCGTACGTGTGGGTGTGCGACTCCTTTTACGAAGTCGAGAGCGGCGGCTCGCCGCTCGTCGTCGACGGCGAGGAGATCCGCGTCGCCTTCGAGGAGCCGATGCCCCGCGGGTTCGACACCCGCGAGCAGGCGGTCGCGGCGGCGCGCGAACACGTCCGGACGCAGTTCGCGCGGATCGGCGTCGACCCCGCCGACGTCGAGGTCGAAGTGAGCGCGGCGGACCCGGCCTGAGGTCCGCGGACGAGTGGAGGTGAGTCGACCGCGCCTCCGCTTCCCCCAACCCCTTTTCGACCGCGGCCCAACCACGCCGTATGACCGAGCTACCGGACCGCGTCGTCGGCGACGCGCGGACGAGCGACTTCGGGTGGGACCTCCTCACCGACCTGACCGACATCGGGAACCGCATGGCGGGATCGACCGGCGAGCGCCGCGGCGCCGAGCGCGTCGTCGAGGCGTTCGAGGCGGCCGGCCTGCGGAACGCCGGTCTCGACGAGTTCGAGATCCCCGGCTGGTGGCGCGGCGCGTCGTCGCTGTCGGTGTCCGGCGCGGTCGAGCGTCGCCACGAGAACGCCCACGAGGTGATCGCGTTACCCGGCACGCCGAGCGGCGAGGTGACCGCCTCGCTCGTCGACGTGGGCGACGGCACCGACGAGGAGTTCGCGGCCGCGGAAGCGGAGCTGGAGGGCGCGGTCGCGATGGCCTCCTCGCGCACGCCCGAGAGTCACGACCGGTGGATCCACCGGATGGAGAAGTACGTCGCGGCGGCCGAGCGCGGCGCCGTCGGGTTCGTCTTCCGCAACCACATCGAGGGGGCGCTCCCGCCGACCGGCGAGATCGGCTACCACAACCGCCCCGGACCGATCCCCGCGGTCGGCGTCTCGAAGGAGGTCGGCGACCGGCTCTCGCGGCTCGCCGCGGCGGCCGAGGGCGACGGGGAAGGTGGCGACGGTTCGAGAGGCGGCGCCGCAGCGGGAGACCTCCCGACCGTCTCGCTCGACGTCGACTGCCGGAACGAGCCGACGACCTCGGTGAACGCGGTCGCGGAGGTCGGCCCGGAGACGGAGGAGGCGGTGTACCTCACCGCCCACGTCGACGCCCACGACGTGAGCGACGGCGCCAACGACAACGGCGCGGGGTCGGCGCTCGTCGCGGAGGTCGGCCGCCTGCTCGCCACGGTCGAGGGCGACCTCGACACGCGGGTCCGGCTCGTCACCTTCGGCTCCGAGGAGATCGGGCTGTGGGGAGCGTATCACACCGCGGAGACGACGCCGCGCGAGGAGATCGCCTGCGTGGTCAACCTCGACGGCGCCTGTAGCTCGCGGAACCTCCGCGTGGGAACGAACGGGTTCGACGGGATGCGGTCGGTTTTCGAGTCGGTCGCGGACGCGTTCGACGCGCCGCTCGCGACCGGGGAGACGATCGCGCCGCACGGCGACCAGTGGGCGTTCGTCCAGGAGGGGATCCCGGCCGTGATGACCTCGACGACGAGCGACCAGTCCGGGCGCGGCTGGGGGCACACCCACGCCGACACCCTCGACAAGCTCGACTCCAGAGACCTCCGCGAGGTGGCGACGCTCGTGAGCGCTGCCGTCTACCGGTTCGCGACGGGGGAGGTCGAGGCGACCCACCGGTCGCGGGAGTCGATCCGCGACGCCATCGACGAGGGGTACGTCGAGGAGCTGAAGACGGGCGGGCGGTGGCCGTACGAGGAGTGAGAGCCGCGAAGTAGAGACGACGCCGGGCGCGGCGGCTCACGGACCGCTCGCCGGGTCGGCGCCCGACTCACTCCTCGTCGGAGCCGTCGGAGACGCCGAGCGGGAGCGAGTCGGGGGCGTCGCCGTCGGCGTCGAGACCGGCGTACGCGTCGTCGATGAGCCGGGCCAGCTGCGTCTCGGGGGTCACGCCGCGGGCGGCGGCGAGGGCCGCGAGGCGCTCGTACTGCTCGTCCGGCACGGAGACGGTTCCGTCGTCCATACGCGGCGCTGCGTCCCGAAGCTACAAAAGCGTTGTTCGGACCCCCGTTCATGACGAATCCGACCGATCCGACTCGCGGACGGCGCCGACCGGTTCCCCCTCGGCGAACCGGTCGAACAGCGCGTTCATCACGACCGACTCGGCTCGCGAGAGGTGCTCCCACACCGTCGTCGAGCCGAGTCCCAGCTCGGCGGCGACCTCCTCGACGCCCACGCCGCCGCCGTGGTCGTAGTATCCCGCCGCGATCGCGGTCGCGAGGACCTCCCGCTGCCTGTCGGTAAGCCCGTCGAGGAGGCCGGACGCGGGGAGCTGCGGGGAGCGCTCGATAGAGGCCAGCTCCACGTTCCGCGCCAGCTCCACCTCGTTGCCCCCGCGTTCCAGCTCGCGCATCACCGCCGAGAGGTCGTCGTCTTCCTCCAGGTACGCCGTCCAGCGCTCGACGCCGCCGGAGATGGTCGTCCCCGTCCGGTAGTGGATCCCCATCCGCGAGAACCGCTCGCCGATCCCCTCCCAGTCGGCCGCCGCGACGTCGATCGTCAGGGCGACGTAGGCGTGGGTGCCCTCGATCGGCGCCAACGGCTCGGCCGACACGATCAGGTCGAACTCGCGGAACTCCTCGACGAACGCCTCGATCTCGGCCGGCGGTCCGGTGAGTTCGGCGATCCGCTTGTGCTCGGGACCGCTCCCAGTCATCGACGAGACGGAGCGGTACCGCACCTCCGGGTGGCGCGCGCTCACCTCGCACTCCGGCTCCCCCGCGTGGTGGATCCGGAACGTCACTTCCCGCATGGCCGATTCGAGGGCGCCGAGGTTCAAACGGGTTCCGGAGCGTCGCGAGTCATTTATACCGGTGACCGCGCAACGATCGGCGTGGTGGCGATGACGAGTCGGTTACCCCCACCGAGCTCCTTGTGACGACGGGTTTCCACCGAGCCACCGTTTCCGTGCCCGCCAGCGGCGCGGCCGCCGCTCGCGGTCGTGGAGCGCGGTGAAAGTGATCGTAAACCGGCGAGTAGCGCCGAAGTCGTGCGGTTTCGACGCGAAATAGAAGGGTGAGTCGTCGTCGCAAGCGGCGGGACGGGGCGCCGCTCAGTACGAGGCCGCGCGCTTGTCGAGGCCGGCCGCCTCGATGTCCTCGCCGCCGACGGAGGTGCGGAGGACGTCCATCCCGTCGTCGCGGTCGACGTCGAAGTTGCGGGCGTACAGCTCCGCGACCCGCTCGTACTCGGCGTCGGAGACCGGCGGCACGTCGGCGGCGGCGCTCCACTCGGCGATGTCGTCGCCGTCGCGGAAGGTGGGCGTGACCGAGGCGACCTCGTCGTGCGCGAGCAGCCAGCGGATCGCGGCCTGCGCCATCGTACGGCTCCCCTCGGCGCCGTCGGGGTCTTCGAGGAAGCGGATCGCCTCGACCTTCTCCCAGCCCGTCTCGTACCACTCCTTCGGGCGGTGCGAGCGGTGGTCGCCGTCCTCGAGGACGGTGTCGGGCGTCACCTGCTCGTTGAGCAGGCCGGAGGAGTGCGGGACGCGGGCGATGACGGAGGTGTCGGAGCCGGACTCGCGGATGCTGTCGACGAAGTGGCTGCCGGGCTGCTGTTCGAAGAGGTTGAAGACGGTCTGGACCGCGTCGAACTCCTCGTACTCGATCGCGGCGTCGCCCTCGGCGAGCCAGCCGATGGAGGGACCGAGCGCCCAGCCGAGCGCGCCGACGCGACCGTCGGCCTTCCACTCGGCGAGGAGATCCCGGACCTCGGGCGTGACCTCGTCGACGTCCGCGTTGTGGAGCTGGAGCACGTCGACGTGGTCGGTGTCGAGCCGGTCGAGCGAGGCCTCGAACGCCTCGGTGAGGTACTCCTCGTTCAGCTCCTTGGGAAGCTCGCCGTGGCCCGCCTGCGGGTTGTCGTAGAAGTCGTAGCCGATCTTCGTCGACAGCGTCACCTCGTCGCGGCGGCCGGCGATCGCCTCGCCGATTATCTCCTCGCTGTCGCCGTGGCCGTACACGTCGCCGGTGTCGACGTAGGTGACGCCCGCGTCGAGCGCCTCCTCGACCATCTCGACCGCCTGTTCGTCCGAGCGGTCGCCCCACCAGTCGGTGCCGACGACCCACGCGCCGAAGCCGATCTCAGAGACCTCGACGCCCGAGTTCCCGAGTTCGCGGTGTTGCATACCCACCGGTTGGCGGTCGGGACACTTATCGGGCGCGGTCGCTCCCGCGCCGGTGGAATCGAAGCCCGGGACCGTCCCGGTGGAATCGAAGCCGGTCACGGTCGCACCGAGGGGATCGGTCTCAGACTCGGTCGCGGGGGATCGCGGTTTCGTGTCCCGTCTCGCACCGTTGGATATTACTCGTTCGTCGCCCACCGAGCGGCCATGGACGACGCCCTCCGCCGGCGGCTCGACGCCGTCGTCGCGCTGCTCGCGGTCATCGCCGCCGTCTCGGTCGCCGCCCTGCTGCTCTCGTTCGGCAGGGCCGCGATCGTCCCGTCCCTCGTGATCGCCTTCGTGGGCGTTCTCGTCGGCCTGTTCGTCGACGCCGAACTGTACTGACCGGCTCGGGCGTCGAGAACGCACAACCGAATCCCTTTGAACGACGGCGACGAAGGTGGGCCGATGACAAAGCGACACGTGTCCCTGCCCGACGGCGCCGAGGCCGGGGTCCGAGGGTTCATCGACGAGGTGGACGAGCGGCTCTCCTCGGACGAGGACACCTGCGAGGTCGTCCGCGACGTGCTGATCGACCTCCACGGCGACCGCGAGGCGTGGGAGGCGTGGCAGGACGGCGAGTCCGTCTCACGGGCCGAGCGCGTCCGCCTTCAGGGGTACGACCCGTGTAACGCGACGCTGGAGTCGGAGTACTACGCGGAGAAGGACGAGGACCGCTTCCAGCGCTCGAAACACCTCCAGTGGCTCTGGCGGCAGTTCGACGCCACGCCGATGGCCGACAACGTCGAGTTCGCCCTCCGCTTCCGTCAGATGCTCGGGGACCACCTCTTCGCCGAGTGCGGGGAGAACTGCCGCTTCTTCAAGGGGATCTCCGTCACCTACGGCCACAACATCGAGGTCGGCGACAACGTCGTGATCCACGACGACGTCCACCTCGACGACCGCGGGAAGCTGACGATCGGCGACCGCGCGTCGGTCTCCGACGGCGTCCACCTCTACAGCCACGACCACGACATCGTCGACCAGACCGAGGTCCGGAACTTCCACACGATCGTCGCCGAGGACGCCCGCGTCACCTACGACGCGATGGTCCGGGCGGGCTGCCGGATCGGCGAGAACAGCGTCGTCGGCGCGCGCTCCGTGGTTCAGGGCGACGTGCCCGACCACCACGTCGTCGTCGGATCGCCCGCGCGAAGCGTCCGCGTGAAGCCCGGCTGGGAGGAGACCGCAGAGGAACTTGAGGACGGACGGCTCCCCGACAACCAGGACGAGCGCGAGATCGAGTACGAACTCCCGGAGGACCTCGAACAGTTCGACGAGTTCGGGCGGGACCTCCGACCGCCGAATCCGTCGCGCTGACGCTCCTCGGAGGTGCCGCCGTCGCGGGCGTCGCCGAGAACGCCCGTGGTGTGGTATCGCGCGCCAGTATCGTTATTGGCCAGCAGCGCGTACGAGCAGGTGGTGTAGTACACATGACAGGACAACAGATCCTGATGATCGTCGGCGACTTCGGGGAGGATTACGAGATCATGGTGCCGTTTCAGGCGCTCCAAGCGGTCGGCCACGAGGTCCACGCCGTCTGCCCGGAAAAATCGGGCGGCGACACCGTCAAGACCGCGATCCATGACTTCCGGGGCGACCAGACGTACCTGGAGACGCGCGGCCACGACTTCGAACTCACGCACGGGTTCGACGAGGTCGACCCGGCCGACTACGACGCGCTGGTCGTCCCGGGCGGACGCGCCCCCGAGTACCTCCGCGGGTACGACGAGGTGCTCGACGCGGTGCGGCACTTCTTCGAGACCGACAAGCCCGTCGCGTCGATCTGTCACGGCCCACAGATCCTCGCGGCCGCCGGCGTGCTCGACGGCTACGAGATGACCGCGTACCCCGCCGTCAGGCCCGAGGTCGAGGCCGCCGGCTGCTCGTGGGTCGACGGCGTGACGACCGACGGGAACCTCGTCACCGGGCAGGCGTGGCCCGACCACCCCGAGTGGATCGCACAGTTCCTCGACGTGCTCGGCACCGAGATCGACCACGAGGCGACGGCTGCGACCGCGGACTGAGGCCGCCGCGGTCCCCGGAGACGGGTCGTTCGCCGGGGCCGATCGATTCGCCGGGGCCGATCGGTTCGCCGGAGACGGGTCGGTCCGCCACCGCGATTTATGGGGTGCGGCCGCGTTGTGCGTCCCATGAGCGACGACGAACCCACGGAGACGGCGGACGGGGCGGCCGACGAGGCGGCCGCCCGCGGTGCGCCCTCCCGGCTCGGCCGAATCCTGCTCGGCGTCGGTCTCGCCGCGCAGGCCTCGGAGGACTTCCGCGACATGGACGACACGATCGAGTACGCCGAGTCGGCGGGCGTTCCGATGCCGGACGTGGCCGCGCCGTTCGCCTCCGGCATGATGGTGGTCGCCGGCCTCGGGATCGCGCTCTGGCGGCTTCCCCGGGTCGCGACCGGCGCGGCGGTCGCCTTCCTGACGGTCGTGACCGCGACGATGCACGACTTCTGGAACACCGACGAGGACGACAAAAGCGGCGAGCGACTCGCCTTCTTCGGCAACCTCGCGATGCTGGGCGGGGCCTTGGTGTTCCTCCGCGAGGCGTACAAGAAGTGATCGGAGACGTGGGAACAGGTTCAAAGCCGGGATCGCCTGTTTATAATCTGTTGCTGGCGGATCGACGGCGAACACCTCCAAAGCCCCAGCCGCGAGGGCGAAGCACGGCGACGCAAGCACCGCAGCGAAGGAGCGAGCAACGCGAGCGACTGAGCGAGCAACGCGAGCGACTGAGCGAGGCGCACAGCGAGCCGTGCTTCGCCCTCGCGACTGCCCCTTTGAGTCCCGCACCGCACAGCACCGCAGCCTCACACCTCCCCAGCCTCGTCGCTCACGCCCTGCGGGCGTTCGCGACTCCCTCGCGCGTGCTCTCGCCGGCGGCTTCGCCGCCGGCTGTCAGAGAGACCTTCGGTCTCTCACTACTCGCGGCCGCCTTCGGCGGCCCCTCGGAGGCACGCGCCACCGCGTCGTTCCGTTATAAATCACCGGCGTCCAGCGGGTCCTCCAGCTGGCCCATCACCGCCTCCATGGCGTCGGTCGCGGTGATCAGCCCGACGACCTCGCCGTCCTCGATGACAAGGGCGAGCTCCTGTGACTCCGCCTGGAACTGGTCGAAGGCGTTGCTGACGCTCGCGTCCGCCGAGATCGTCATCGGCGGCGCGGCGACGTCCGCGAACGTCAGGTCGCCGTTCCGGAGTTCGTCGTAGCGGCTCACGATCGAGGGCGCGTACACGATCCCCTCGAAGTCGCTCAGGTCGTCGCCGACGAGCGGGAAGCGGCTGTGCGGGGTGTCGCGGATCCGGTCGAGGTTCTCCTCTGCGGAGACGGTCGTCGCCAGCGAGACGATTTGGTCGGCCGGGGTCAACACCTCCCGCACGGCGAGTTCGTCGACGTCGAGCGCGTTGAGGACCTCCTCGCGGCGCTCCTCGGGGAGTTCGACCTCCTCCATCATCGAGCCGAGGCGGTTGCGGAGTTGCGCGCGCGTCTCCAGCACCTCCTCTTCGGCCTCCGTCCACGAGCCGGTCATCTCGACGCCGAACAGTCCGAGAGTGGCCTTCGCGACCCAGTCGCCGAACTTGATCAGCGGCGAGATGCTCCAGGCGAACCAGTAGAGCGGCCGGGAGCCGTACTCCGCGACCTGCTTCGAGCGCTCGACGCCGAGGTACGTCGGCGTCTGCTCGCCGTGCGTCAGGTGGACCATGTTGATGATGAAAAAGCCGAGCAGCGAGCCGGCGCCGGCGGACGCGAGCGCCGTGTTCTCGAATATCGGCGCGAACAGCGCGGCGAGTCCCGGCTCGGCGACGATCCCGAGCGCGATGGAGGTCCCGGAGATCCACACCTGACAGGTGGTGAGGTAGAACTCCAGGTCGTCGGTCATCTCCCAGGCGCGCCGCAGTCCGGGCGTGTCCATCTCCGACTCCGGATACTGTCTGAGGCGCGTCAGGCCGAACTCGATCGCCACGAAGTACGCGTTGATCAGGATGAGGGCGACGCCGGCCGCCACGCGGAGACCGACCTCGACGGGAGGCATCGCTGTCGCAAGCGGGATCATCGTCTCACCGATCTCAGTGCGTACTTAAAAATGGTCGAGGACGCGGGACGACCCGCTACGCGTAGTCCTCGTACGTCGGCAGCCCTTCCTCGGGCGGGAACTCCTCGACCGGGACCGTCGTCTCGTCGCCGCTTTCCATGTCCTTCACCGTGTACTCGCCGTTCTCTAAGTCGCGCTCGCCGACGACCACGACCGTCTCGGCGTTGATCGAGTCGGCGTAGCCCAGCTGGGCGCCGAACGAGCGGTCGGAAACGTCCTGCTCGACGACCACGTCGTCGCCGAGCGCGCGGAGGTCGCTCGCGAGCGCGGCCGCCTCGCTCCGCGTGTCGCCCACCGAGAGGACGTAGTAGTCGGTCGACAGCGCCTCGTCGGGCCAGACGCCGGCGCGCTGGCAGAGGAGCTTGAGGGTGGCGTGGCCGGGCGCGACGCCGACCGCGGGGGTCGGCTGGCCGCCGAAGCTCTCGATGAGGTCGTCGTAGCGGCCGCCGCCGAAGACGGACCGGGACACCTCGCCGGTGGAGTCGAAGCACTCGAAGACGACGCCGGTGTAGTAGTCCAGCCCGCGAGCGGTCGTCAGGGAGACCTCACAGAACTCGCCCGCGCCGAAGTCGTCGGCCGCGGCGAGCACGTTCCGGAGGTTCTCGACCGCGTCCTCGACCGACTCGTCGCCGGCCTCCGCGACCGCGTCGAGGTCGGCGACCGTCTCGACGCCCGAGATGAGGTCGTCGAACTCGCGCGCGGTGTCGCGAGAGAGACCCGCGTCGGAGAGGAGACCGATATACTCGCCGTCGTCGACCTTCGCGCGCTTGTCGACCGCGCGGATCGCGGCCTCCGCGTCGACCGCGTCGGGATCGGCGGCGAGCGACCGGACGAGCCCGCCGAGGATGTCGCGGTGGGAGACGCGGAACTCGAAGTCGTCGCCGGTGAGTCCGAGGTCCGTGAGCGCGTCGGCCGCGACCGCGAGCACCTCGGCGTCGGCCTCCGGCGCCGAGGAACCGAACACGTCGATGTTCGTCTGATAGAACTCGCGGAACCGGCCCTGCTGGACCTGCTCGTAGCGCCAGAACGGGCGGGTGGAGACCCACTTGATCGGCTTCGACAGCTCCTGCCCCCTCGCGACGACCATCCGGGCGACGGTCGGGGTGAGTTCGGGCGTCATCGAGACGCCGCGGCCGCCCTTGTCGTCGAAGGCGTACAGCTCCTCGACGATCTCCTCGCCGGACTTGTCGACGTACATCTCCGTCCGCTCCAAGGCGGGGGTGGCGATCTCGCGGAAGCCGTGCCGACTCGCGGCGTCCTCGATCGCGTCGGTCACCTCGCGGCGGGCGGACTGCTCGCCGGGGTAGAAGTCGCGGAATCCCTTGAGGCCGTCGTACATAGGCGTCGGTTCGGCGGTCGCCCGCTTGAAAGCATCCTTTCGGGGGCGACCGCCGGCCCAGCGGACACGAGGGGCGGGCGGAGCAGGCCCCCCGCGCCGTCAGTCCGAGTTCGCCTCGCCCGTCGGAGCGGCGTCGCCGGTTCCGGGGTCAGCGACCGCCGGATCGGCAGTTCCCGGATCGGACGCCGGGGAGTCGAGGGATTCACCGTCGCCGTCCGCCGGTGCCACCTCCGCGTCCGTCTCGAACCGGTCGAGCGTCTCCGAGAGCCGGGCGGCGCGCTCGGAGAGCGACGAGACGGAGTCCGAGACCTCCGCCAGCGAGGTCGTCTGCTCCTCGGCGGCCGCGGCGACGGTGTCCGCCTCGGAGGCGGTCTCCTCGCTGATCGTCGCCACCTCGTCCGCCATGGAGACGACCTCCTCGGTGGAGGCGGCCTGCTCTTCGGTCACGTCGGAGATCTCCTGGACCCCGTCGTTGGTCTCGTCCGCGAGGTCGGCGATGTGTTCGAGGTCGTCGACGGCGGCATCGACGCGCTCCGCGGCGTCGTCGATCTGGTCGCTCGTCGACTCGACCTCGGCCGTCGACTGGTCCATCCGGGCGCGGATCGCGTCGATCCGCGACTCCGCGGTCTCCGCGGCGTCTTTCACCTCGTCGGACAGCGCCTTGATCTCCTCGGCGACCACCTCGAACCCCTTGCCGGCCTCGCCGGCGGAGCGGGCGGCCTCGATGTTGGCGTTCAACGCGAGGATGTTCGTCTGCTCCGCGATCTCCGTGATCCGGTCTATCAGCTGGTCCACCTCGCTCACCTCGTCGTCGAGCGCGTGGATCGCCGCGACCGCCTCTTCGACGGTCTCCTCGGTCGTCTCCATCTCGTCGATCGCGTCCTCGGCGGCCTCCTGTCCGCGGTTGCCCGCCGCCGCCGTCCGCGCGGCGGCGTCGGCGACCTGGTCGGACGACGAGGCGACCTCCTCGATCGTCGCCGAGAGGTCGCTCATCTCGCCGCTCACCTCGGTCAGCGACTCGCTCTGGTCGGCGGCACCCTGCGATATCTCGTCGACCGACCCGGCGACCTCGGAGGCCGTCTCGGCCACCTCCTCGGCGGAGGCCGTCGCCTGCTCGGACGCCGAGGCGACCTCGTCGGCGAACGTCGAGAGGCGGGCGTACGTCCGCTCTATCTCCGCGATCATCCCGTTGAACTCCTCGGCGATCGCCGCCATCGCCTCGTCGTCGGTGTCGGTCCGCATCCGCGCGGTGAGGTCGCCGTCGGCCGCCTCCCGCATCGTCTCGCCGTAGTCGTCGGCGGTCGACTGCAACCGGTCGTTGCGCCGCGCCATCCGCTCGCGTTCGGTCTCCGCGGCCTCCTGTGCGGTCTCCGCCTCGTCGATCTTGGTGCTGAGGGAGTCGCGCATCGCGCCGAAAGACCCGTACAGCCGGCCGATCTCGTCGATTCGGTTCGTCTCCAGGTCGACCGAGAGGTCGCCGGACTCCATGCGCTCCGCGCGGTCGCGGAGGTCGCGCAGCGGGCCGACCGTCTGCCGGCTCAGGGCGAGTCCGACGACGACGAGCGAGAGGAGTCCGGCGCCGATCACCGTCAGGACGCTGGTTCCCACCGTGTCGCTCGCGGCGAAGGCCTGCGCGGTCGGGACGGTGGTGACCGCGACCCACTCCTTGTCGCCGGTCGAGGCGTACGCCGCCACCTCGTCGTCGCCGCGCTCGAAGTCGGTCCCGTCGCGGGACGCGCCGAGCTCGGCGACGACGTCGCCGTCGGCGTTCAGCGTGGCGTTGCCGCCGGAGAGAATCGTCTCGCCGTCGGCGTCGACGATCATCGTCTCCTGGTCGGCGTGGAGCTTCCGGAGGTTGTCGACCCGGTACTCCAGGGTGCCGACCAACACGACGACGCGCGACTCCTCGCCCTCGACGGGGCTGGCGAACGCCATCACCTGATCGCCCATGGCGCTCGACTCGTAGGCGGTCGGCGAGTGCCACACGTCGTTCGAGGAGGTGAGGTCGACGCCGGGTTCGACGTCGGTCCACGGGGCGTCGACCCCGTCGACCGACTCGCCGCGCAGCGCGGGCGACGTGCTCGTGACGACGCTCCCCGCGGCCGTGTCGACGAGGTGGATCGCCCGCACGTCGACCGGGAGCTGCGCCTGCTTCTGGATCAGCTCTCCCTCGGCGGTCCCGGCGTCGGCCCCCGAGAGCGCCTGCGTCGACGAGACGGAGCGCGTGTGGGTCTCCATCGAGACCGCCCACTCGTTGATCGAGTCAGCGTGCATGTCCACCGTCGAGGTGAGCTGCTGTTCGGCGTCCCGCTCGACCGTGGCTTCGGCGCTCGCGTAGTTCACGCCGCCGACGGCCGCGAGGACGACCACGACGAGGAGAATGGAGATGACGAACTTCGCCCGGTAGTTGCGCCGGATCACGCCCGGCGTGAGCCGCCTCGCGACCCGGCCGACGACCGAGTCGTCGGCGTCGTTCGGGGCGTCGTCGCCGCTCTCGCGGGAGCCGGGATCGCTCATTCGCCCACCTCCGGGGAGACCGCCTCGATGACGTTGATCCCGTCGGCGTCGTACCGGAAGTACTCGTAGTCGATGCCGGAGACGTCGCCGTTCTCGTCGAACACTATCTCGCTCGACGCCCCCCGGTACTCGACCGGGTCGCCCGCGGCGGCGCGGCGCACGCCCTCGGCGAGGGAGTCCGGCGTGACCTCGGTGCCGCCCTCCGAGACGACGTTCCGCATCTGCTCGCGGATCGCGCCGCCGTCGTTCTCGCCCGCGGCGGCGTTCGCGAGGAGGAGCACCGCCGCGGCGTCGTACCCGTTCGCGGTGAAGATCCCCGGAGCGCTCCCGTACTCGGACTCGTAGCGCTCGGCGAAGGTCTCGTAGCCGGGACCGTTCGAGGACGGGGCTGTCCCGTAGACGTTCGACATCGGTTCGCCCACCTGCTCCGGGAGCGACGGGTCCATCATCCCGTCGGTGGTGAAGACGGTCTCCTCGCCGGCGTAGCCGTCGTAGTAGTGGCCGAATATCTCGACGCCGTCCTCCGGGTAGCCGATCACGAAGAGCAGGTCCGGCTCGCCGGAGAGCGCGGTCGCCAGCGGCTCCTCGTACTCGTCGGAGAACGACACCTGTCGCTGTATCTCGCCGTCGAAGGACGTGGCGAAGGCGCCGGAGAGTTGTCGTCCGTAGTCGCCCGCGATGAACAGCGTCGCCGCCGACGACGCGCCGTGTTCGTCGGCCGCGAGCCCCGCGGCCACGACGGCCTGCAGGGAGTCGTCGGGCGCGGTCCGGAAGCTGAAGCCGCGGTCGTTGAGGATCGAGAGCGTCGGCGTCGTGCTCGCGGGCGAGCAGTTGACGACCTCCGACGGGATGGAGGCCTGCTGGACCGCCTGGAGGGTCACGTCGGAGCCGAGCGGTCCGGCGACGGCCGGGAACCCGGCGTCGACGAGCGTCCGCATCGCGTCGATCCCGCCGCGAGCCGTCGTCTCCGAGTCCTCGATCTGCCACTCGACGTCGGCCTCGATCTCCGAGGCGTCGAGCTGTTTGCCCGGGAGCTCGACCGCGTCGGCGATCGGCGTCCCCACTGACTCCAACCCGCCGGAAAGCGCCATCACGCCGCCGTATCGGAGGGTTCGCTCCGACAGAGGCGTGCGGCGATCCTCGGTGCGTTCGGCGTTCGATCCGAGACAGCCCCCCAGCCCGAAGGCGGCGGCTCCGGCCGTCGCGCCAAGCAGCTCGCGGCGGCCGCGTTCCGGTATCGGTCTGTTACGACACACACGCCTCCGGAATCAGCTCCGGGTTTTAACCCCTCAGATCGAGTTATCGTATTCGATAAATTGTTTTGAGACACATAATCAAGGGCCGAGAGAACGTGTAACACGGCATCAGGCCCGAGAGTTGTCTATTATCGATCACGACACACCAGAGACAGAATTTGAGAAACGGAGTAGATCGAGACGGAGAGAGATCGATCGGCGGTGACGCCGCGTCCCGGGACTGCCCTCGATGTCCTCCCGCCCTCGATGTCCTCCCGCCCTCGATGTCCTCCCGCCCTCGATGTCCTCCCGCCCTCGATGTCCTCCCGCCCTCGAAGTCCTCCCTCGCGCTCAGTCGTTCCGGCCGTGGACGTACGTCTGGTCGTGGTCGGGGAACACGTCGCCGACGGTCTCCGCGCCGTACTCGTCGGCGATGAGCGTCCGGAGCTCGTCCTCGTAGTCCGCCTTCGGGACCTCCTCGCTGGGTCCCTGCTGGACGTCGAAGGTGGCGTCGACGAGCTGGTCGACCGCGTGGCGGCCGAACCCGGAGAGCGGGGAGATGTAGTCGATCTCGTTGCGGTCTTCGAGGCTCTGCGCCTGCGCCCGCGACACCGTGGGGACGCGGTCGTCGCGGCGCGTCCCGTCGGCGATGGCGTCGACGTCGAGCGCGGCGATGGTCTCTAAGGCGTGCTCGTGGACGCGCTGGATCCCGTTCCGGGGGTAGCCGTCGGCGACCATGGTCTCGGCGGCGCTCTCCGCCACCTCGCGGTCGAGATCGACGCGCTCGAACGGGAATCCGAGCTCGGCGGCCGCCCGCTCGGCGTGCTCCCAGTCGTCCGTAAGCCCGAAGCTCCCGGTGACGCAGCGCACGTCGTAGAACCGGTCGAGCAGGTGGGCGGCGAGCGAGGAGTCTTTCCCCCCGCTGTACAGCAGCGCCAGCTCCATCTACCGGCGGCGGATGTCGAAGCTCTTCTGTTCGGGCTGGAGCTCTTTGAGCAGGTCTCGCATCTGGTCCTCGTCGATCTGCCCCTGAATACGGCCGCTCTGCGCCAGCGCGGCGACCTGTTTTTTCACCTTCTCGCCGAACTGCGGCTTCGACATCTCGACCGCGTTGAGCCGCTGGCGCGCGCCGTCGGTGAGGTGCTGTTTCAACACTGCCTCCTGCTGGGCCTCGGCGCGCTCTTGGGCCTCCTGTTGGGCCTCGGCGGCGTCGCCCTCGCCGCCCTGGCGCTCGCGAAGCTCTTCCATCTTCTGTTCGCGCAGTTCCTCGAGCCGTTCGTCGTCGGGGTTGCCGCTCATACGCGTCCGTTCTCGGTCCGTGCGAAAAACCATTTCGGAGGTCGCGACCAGCGCGGATCGGCCGGAACCGCGCTCGCGGTCGGCGGCGCGGACCGCCGCGGTCCGCGTCGTTTAAACGGATCCTCGGCGTAGCCGGCGTCAATGAGCGAGTCGCGGGAGTTCTGTCCGCGCTGCGGCGACCCGGTCCCCGAGCGGCGCGACCCCCTCCCGGGCGAGCCGCGCGGGCGTGACGCGCTGCTGTGCGACGACTGCTACTTCGAGGACTTCGACCTGGTCGACGCCCCCGACCGGATCGAGGTGCTGGTCTGTTCCGGCTGCGGCGCCGTCAGGCGCGGCGAGTCGTGGCGGGACGTGGGCGCGCGCGACTACACCGACGTCGCCGTCGACGAGGTCGCGGAGGCGCTCGGGGTCCACGTCGACGCCGCGGACGTGGAGTGGGGCGTCGAGCCGGAGCAGGTCGACGAGAACACGGTCCGGATGCACTGCCGCTTCTCGGGCGTCGTCCGCGGCACCCTCCGCTCGGCGGAGGTCACCGTCCCGGTCAAGATCTCGCGCGGGACCTGCGACCGCTGCGGGCGCATCGCCGGCGGCTACTACGCCGGGATCGTCCAGGTCCGCGCCGACGAGCGCGACCTCACGCCCGCGGAGCGCGCGGAGGCGCTCGAAATCGCCGAGACGTACGTGGCCGACCAGGAGGCCGACGGCGACCGCGAGGCGTTCATCACGGAGGTGGTGGAGACCGACGACGGGCCGGACATCAAGCTCTCGTCGAACCGGCTCGCGCAGAACGTCGCGACGCGGATCACGGAGTCGCTCGGCGGGAGCTTCGAGTCGTACCCGACGCTCGTCACCGAGGACGGCGACGGCAACGAGGTGTACCGCGTCACGTTCGCGGTCCGGCTCCCGAAGTACGCCGAAGGCGAGATCGTCGACCCCGAGGACGGCGACGGACCGGTCCTCGTCACGGGCGTCTCCGGCCGCCTCCAGGGCGTCCGTCTCGCGAGCGGCGCGGAGTACACCTCCGCGTTCGCGGACGCCGAGGCCCCCGACGCGACCCGGCTCGGTACCCGCGACGACGCGACGGAGACGACCGTGGTGACCGTCGAGGACGAGAACGCGATCCAGGTCCTCGATCCCGTCACCTACGAGGCGAAGACCGTGCCGAACCCCGCGTTCGTCGACGACGACGCCGATTCGGTGCTCGCCTTCGAACACGGCGGCGAGGTCCACCTCGTGCCGGAGGAGGGAGCGGAACCGACCGCGCCGTCGCCGCGAAGGCGAGACTGACTGGTTCTCGGGGTTTGTTTCGGACGAGAAACTGATCGTTCGTGGGAACGTGTCGAAAAATCGGGTCCGCGGGTCGCGTCGCGACGAAAACGCGTCGCGGTTCAGTCGGCGCGAGCGGGCTGTTCGCGGCCGAGCGCTGCGGCGCGCTCGGAGTCGGTTACCTCGATGCCGCGGCGTTCGAGCTGCTCGATGAATTCGGCCTCGCTGAGTCCCGCCTGTGCGGCCGCCTGCGACAGCGTCAGGGTTCGCGCACCGTACAGCGTCAGCGCACTCGACAGCCCGTTCGTGGCCATACACACAGTAGTCGCGTGAGGGATTATGAAGGTTACTACTTCATTGAGGGGCCTGATACACCTTATACGATATATATTGACGAATGATCGACGCGGAGATCATAATACGACCCGCGCAGCACCGCTCCTCGCCCGCAGGAGTTATACGGTTCTACGGTCGACAGGCGCGCATGGACAGACAACAGATCATCGCGGTGTTTTTCGCGCTACTCATGGTGAGTTCGATGGTGGCGTACGGCGTCTCCCTGCTGTAGCCGACGGCCCTTCCCGTCCGGCCGAAGCCGCCCCGCCCCTCGTCAGCCGTCGCCCCAGACGTCGGATAAGGGGTGGTTCTGTCGACGCTCCGCGTCCTGCTCGGAGCGGGTTCGGACCGACTCGTCGCCGGTCGTCCCGCTGTCGGCGGTCGCGTCGCCGTCGTCGCCTCCGCGACCCGCGTCGCCGCCGGACGAACGGTTCGCGCGGGCGCCGGCCGACTCGGATGAGTGCCGGCTCCGCCGCCGTCCCGCGCCCACGCCCCCCGCCGGAGACGCGTCGATACCGGCGAGCGCCGCCTCGGGGTCGAACACCGGTAGCGACGGGTTCGTCATCGCGTCGACCTGGTCGCGGAACCACGAGGGCGTGTCGGTCTCGGCGCGGTCGAAGAGGTCGAGCAGGGAGTCGTCCGCGAGGTACGTCGCGCCGTAGTCGTCCGGGGCGCGGACGACCCGCCCGCAGGCCTGAATGACGGTTCGCAGCGCGGTGCGGTTGTACCACGCCCACTGGCCGTCCTCGAGCCGGCGGGCGACCCGCGAGTCGTTCGTGTTCCGGTACGGCGCCTTACACACCACCTGCCAGCGGCAAAGGTCGCCTTTCAGGTCCAGCGCCTCCTCCATCTTCACGGAGACGAACACCTCCGGGTCCGAGCTCGCCTTCCACGCCTCCAGCTCGGCGTCGCGGTTCGCCCGGTCGTGACGCCTGACGCGCGCCGCGACGCCGAACTCGCCGAGGCGCTCGGTGAGCCGCTCGGCGATGTCGTACGAGTGCGCGTGGATCAGCCCCTTCTCGTCGGGGTGTTCCGCCATCAGCCGGACGATGAGTCGGGCGATCTTCGGCACCGTCTCGTCGCGGTGTTCGTACGTCATCGACCCCTGCGTCACGTCGTACAGGGGGCGGTTCGCGAGCGAGAACGTGTGTTCGACGTCGACGAGGGCGACGTCGGCGGGGTCGAGACCGACGCCGCGACAGAACGCCTCCTTCGAGAGGATCGTCGCCGACAGCAGCGCGAACCGGTTGCCGCGGTCCCACACGGTGTGCCTGAGGTACCGCGCGGGGTCGAGCGGCTTGATGTCGATCGACGTCCCCTCGCCCCCCGGCTGGTCGACGACCCACGAGGTCGGCGACTGCGGGTCGCGGTAGTCCTCGAGGAACCAGCCGAGCTCGCTTATCAGCTCCTGGAGCCGGTCGCGCCGGGCGACCTCCTCGCGGTCGAGCTCGGGGCGACCCACCAGCTCGTCTTTCGCGCGGATCGCGGCGTCGCGGAGCGCCTCGACGAACCGCGCGGTCCGGTCGAGCGCGTCCTCCTCCGGGCCGGCGTCGGCCGCCACGTCGGGGACGCCCACGTCGTCCCACACCGGGACGCGCTCGGGCGATATCTCGATGGTGGCGTACATCTCGGCCCACTCCGCCAGCCCGTGCGCCTCGTCTATCACGACGACGTCGCGCTTCCGGAACACCTCGGAGCCGGCGGTGCGCATGAAGTAGGCGAGGGTCATGGCCGCAAAGCGGTTGCCGGAGGCGATGGCGCGGTCGGAGAAGTACGGACAGCGGTGCCGGATCGAGCAGTCGAACCCCTGCTGGCGCGCGCAGGGCGCGCGGTTCACGGGCGTGTCGTGCTCGCCCGGGAGCACGCAGTCGTAGTTCGACTTCCCGCGGATCACCGCCAGGTCGTCGAGTAAGTCGTCGGCCTCGACGTCGTCGATCTGCGACACCTGCGGAGTCGTGTAGTAGGCCCCGGTCGCCTCGCTGGGGGCGGCCTCTCCCGCAGTCTCGGCCGCGCCCATGATCGCGCGGGCGAGCAGCGACTTGCCGCTGCCCGTCGGCGCGCGCACCAGCACGACCCGGTTGCCCGCCGCGAACGCGTCGCGGATGTCGGCGAGGGCCCGCTCCTGCGCGCCGCGGAAGCTCGGCGCGGGGAACTCGTCGGGGATCCGGCTCGGGTCCACACGACGCCCTCGCGCGCTGGCGGAATTAAATCCTCGCTTGGCGGACCGGCGCGACAGCTATTGGTAGCCGGAGACCGAAACGAGGGGAGATGAGCGACGACGGGATCCTCGGATCGCTGTCCGCCGTGGGCCTGCTGAGCCTCTGTTGTCTCGGGTTCGGCGGGCTGGCGGGCGGGGCGGCGGTGGTCGGCGGGTCCGCGTCCGCGAGCGCGTTCGCGACCGGGGCGACGAGCGCCCGCGGCGCGCTCGTCTCCGGGGCCGTCACCTTCGCGACGGTCCTCGTCGCCGCCGCGGTGGTGCGGTGGCGGCTGAACCGGTCGAGTGAAAAGTGGGGTCGGCGGCGGAGTCGATCACTCCCGCCCGTGCGTCTCGATGTTCTCCCAGACGGTCGCCATCAGCTCGCCGGTCTTGGCCACGAGGTCCTCGACGGCGTCCTCGTCGACCCCGGCGGCCGACGCGCAGCCGAGGTCCCGGATCGCCTTCGTCGCCGACACGTGGTGGACGTGGACGCGGTCGTCGCCGGCGCGCTCGTACACGACGGTGGTACACGGCAGCATTCCGGCGAGCGTGGGGTCGATACGCAAGGCGTCGTACGCGATCTCGGGGTGACAGACCACGATCAGCGCCGTCCGCTCGACGTCGTCGCGGCCGAGCATCCCCTCGATCATCTCGTCGAGTCGCGTGACGCGCACCGTCTCGAAGTCGGCGAGCTCGTGTTCGAGCTGGACGAACGGCACCGCGTCCTCGAAGGGGAAGTCGACGGTCGTGTGGAGCGCCTCGTCGGCGGTCGGCGCGGGGAGTGCGGCGTCGCTCATGCGGACTTCTCGCACCCCATCCGGGTAAATCCGTTTCGCCGTCTCAACAACTGCCGCTACCTCCGACGGGAACCGACGCCCGCGGAGGCCGCCGCCCCACCGATAGGACCGGCGCCGAGACGGACTTATCCGGGACCCGCCCGTTGTCCTCCCATGATCGAGTTCGACCGCGGGGCCTACGACGACGTGGTCCGGCACGCCGACGCGGGCGGCGCCAAGGAGGTCTGCGGCGTGCTGGCCGGGACCCGCGGCGACGGCGACGGGGAGAGCGTCGTCGCGCGCGCCCACGAGGCGGAGAACGTCGCCGACGCGCCCGCGACCCGGTACCGGATCGACCCCGAGGAACAGCTCGAGCTGTTCGAGGCGATCGAGGCGGCCGGGCGCGACGTGGTGGGGTTCTACCACTCGCATCCGACGGGACCGGCGGCTCCGAGCGAGACGGACGCCGCGCGAGCGACCTGGCCCGGCTACTCGTACGTCATCTGCGCGCTGGACGGGTACCCGTTCGTCGGGTCGTGGCGCTGGCGAGGGGACGAGGAAGCGTTCGAGCGGGAGACGGTCGCGGTGCGGAGCGAGGGGGTTGGCGCCCGCGACTGAGAGGCGTTACCCGACGCTCGTCGATTCCACTCGCTCCGTTCGAGAAATGCTCCGGCTGGGATTCGAACCCAGGTCATCACCGTGAGAGGGTGATATGATTGGCCGGACTACACCACCAGAGCGCACGTCCGTTCGACGCGTTCTACGGTATGAAAGGAGATTGTAAAACTGTTCCGTTTCGACGCCGCCGTGCCCCGGTTTGTCGTGGCGAGTGGGGCGGGAGCAGACGGATCTCGAAGCGGGCCGGGAGGAGGCAGATCCCGAAGCGGGCGGCGGCGGACGCGCCGGGTTTCGCGGCGACCGAGTCAGATATCGACCGCGAACGGATCCGCCGCGTCCGCGGCGTCGCCCGCCGCGGAACCGATCGCCGCGAGGAGGTCCGCGACCGCGTCGAGGTCGTCCGTGTCGATCACCTCGACCGGCGTGTGCATGTACCGGTTCGGGATCGAGACGTTGAGCGCGGGGGTCCCGCCCCGCGTCGTGTAGAACGCGTCCGCGTCGGTGCCGGTGCGGGTGCCGGCCGCCTGTAGCTGGACGTCGACGTCGGCGTCTTCGGCCGCGTCGCGAGCGAGGTCGACGAGGACCGGGTGGTTCGCGCTGCCGCGGCCGATCACGGGGCCGGCACCGAGTTCGATCGGGCCGCGGCGCTCGCGGTCGACGTCCGGGTTGTCGGTGGCGTGCGTGACGTCGACCGCGACGAACGCGTCGACGTCGTCGAGGTCGACGCCGACCATCCGCGCGCCCTGAAGCCCGACCTCCTCTTGGACGGTCGAGACCGCGTAGACCGTGGCGTCGACGTCGGTCTCGACGGCGCGTCGGAGTCCCTCCGCGGCCGCCCACGCGCCCGCTCGGTTGTCGACCCCGCGGGCGGCGATCCGGTCGCCGACGAGGTCGCGGACGCCGGATGAGAAGGTGACCGGGTCGCCGATCTCGACGTGCTCGCGCGCCTCGTCGGCGTCCTCGGCGCCGACGTCGACGAACTGGCCGGCCACGTCCTCGTACTCGTCGTCGCCGCCGTCTCGGAGGTGGATCGCAGTCTGCCCGACGACGCCCTGGACCGGCTCCTCGGCGTGGACCGTGACGTGCTGGCCCTTCGAGACGGTTCGGTCGGCCCCGCCGATCCGCCCGATCCGGAGGAAGCCGTCGTCGAGCACGTCGCGGACGATGAACCCGATCTCGTCGGCGTGGCCGGTGACGGCGACCGTCGGGGCGTCGGGGTTCCCCTCGTGGACCGCGACGGCGTTGCCGTAGGCGTCGGTGTCGACCCGGTCCGCGAACCCGCGGACGTAGTCGGTCCAGACCCGCTGCGCGGCCGTCTCGAAGCCCGAGGGACTCGGCGTCGCGAGGAGGTCGTCGAGGAACGCTCTGCGCGTGTCGTCCATGTCCGTGGCAGTGTTGCGTTCGACAAGAAGACACCGGATCGCGAGCCTCGCCGGCGCGGCAGGTCCCGACCGACACAAGCGCTTTGGGGCGGCCGCCCGTCCGATCCGTATGGACATCCTCCGAAGCGTCCGGGCCGTCGCCGAGGCCGAGGGACCGGGCGTCGTCGACTGGGACCGGGCCGCGGCGGCCGCGAAGGACGCCACCGAACCCGGATCGGTCGCGCTCACCGACGCGGAGCGCGAGGGCTACGCCGCCGACGTCCGCGACGCCCGCTCGCGGCTGGCCGATGTGGCGGGGATCGAGTTCGACGTGCCCGACACCGTCGAGGTCCAGAACCGCCACCACTGGATCGACGCGAGCGTCGGCACCTTCCGGCGCGTGATGGACCCGATCGAGGCGGCCGCGGCGGACCCCGGCGGTCCGGACGGGGCGTTCGACGCGACGCCCGGGCCAGTGCCCGGCGCCGCGTTCGCGCGGGACCTCTCGCGGGTCGCCAACACGGGGTCGATGGCGTTCGCGCTGGGATTCCTCGCGCGCAACGTCCTCGGCCAGTACGACCCGCTTCTCCTCGCCGACGAGCCGGACGCCGACCACGGTCTCTACTTCGTCCACCCGAACATCGTCGCGGTCGCCGCCGCGCTCGACGTCGACTACCCCCGGTTCCGCCGGTGGATCGCGTTCCACGAGGTGACCCACGCGGCCGAGTTCGGCGCGGCGCCGTGGCTCTCGGAGTACCTCGAATCCCGCGTCGAGCGCGGGATCGAGGGGATGGTCGGCGGCGCGGGGGGCGCGGGCCGCGGGCTCGACCCCGACGCGTTCGCGGAGCTACAGACCGCGATGATCGCTGTCGAGGGGTACGCCGAGGTGCTGATGGACCGCGCGTTCGACGGCGAGTACGCTGACCTCCGGCGGAAGCTGGACGAGCGCCGCGGCGGCGGCGGTCCGATCCGACGGCTCGCACAGCGCCTCCTCGGACTCGGTCTCAAGCGCCGGCAGTACGAGCGCGGCGCCGCCTTCTTCCGGCACGTCGCCGACGAGCGCGGCATCGAGGCCGCGGGCGCCGTCTGGGAGCGCGCCGAGAACCTGCCGACCGCGGCCGAGATCGACGACCCGGGCGCGTGGATCGTCCGCGTCGATCCCTGAGACGCCGGAGTCCGACTCACTCCAGTTCGAGGTCGCGCTCGCGGCCCGCCTCGCCGCGGTCGGACTCGATCCGGTCGAACCGCTCGTCGAGGTCCTCGGTCGCCAGCAGCCGGTCGAGTTTCCGCTCGAACTCCGCCTCGTCTATCTCTCCGGTCGCGTACCGCTCGCGGAGCGCCGCGACTGGATGGTCCGCCGCGGTCGCGGCCGCCGATCCGTCGGTCTCAGTCGCCTCGACAGTCCCGTCGTCGGACGCGACGAGGGGGAACTGCTCGCCGAGCACCGCCACCAACGGGATGAGAATAAAGTACCCGAGGATGAACGTGGCGGGGATCAGCGGTCCCAGCGCGGTCGGCAGGAGGACGGCGAAAAGCGCCGTGAGCCCGAACGAGAGGACCGCGATGAGTCCGATGAGCCGCTTCTTCTCGAACGTGGGGAGGGCCATACGCGACCGATGTCGTCGGGTCGACAAAAGCGTACTGCCGGGGTCGGTCGATCCCTCATCCGCGACCGACGGCTATTCCTCGCGGGCGCGCCCACGCGGATCCGTGCTCAGGTACGTGACGACGAACCCGGGGAAGGTGCGCGAGGCGGAGCGGTACCTCCCGGACGGCTCGGTGGAGCGGCTCGACTTCGACTACACGGAGATCCAGGCCGACGGGCTCGGCCCGATCGCGGCGCAAGGGGCCCGCGAGGCGTACCGCCACGCCGACGCGCCGGTCCTCGTCGACGACGCGGGGCTGTTCGTCGAGGGACTCGACGGGTTCCCCGGTCCGTACTCCTCGTACGTGGAGGAGACGCTCGGGGTCGAGCGCGTCCACGAGATCGCCGCCGACCTCGACGACCGCCGCGCCGCCTTCCGGTGTACGCTCGGCTACTGCGACGGCGACGGGTTCGCCGCGACCCCCGACCCCGTCGACCGCGGCGACCGCGACGCGGCCGCCGCGGCGGGACCGGACGGGGAGGCGGGATGCGGGGACGGCGACGCCGACGCCGACGCCGGCCCGCTCCCGGTCAAGCTGTTCGAGGGGTACGTGCCGGGTCGGATCGTCGCGCCGCGGGGCGACGGCGGGTTCGGCTACGACCCGATCTTCGAACACGACGGCGAGACGTTCGCGGAGATGGACACCGAGCGGAAGAACGCGGTGTCACACCGCGGTCGAGCCTTAGAGAAGTTCGCGGAGTGGTTCGCGGACCGCTGAGGATCGCCGAGTCGAGTCGCGGCGGGGACAGCCGAGTCGAGACTGCGTCGAGAGCGATTCAGGCCGCGTCCGCGATCGCGTCGGTGAGGAGGTCGCAGCCGAGGTCGATCTCGCGGTCGGTGACGTCGAGCGGCGGGAGGATCCGGAGGACCTCGTGGCCGCACGCGAGCGTGAGGAGGCCGCGCTCGAACGCGTTCTCCATGACCGCGTCCCGGCGCTCCTTGGTGTCGAACTCGACCGCGAGCAGTAACCCCTTCCCGCGGACGTCGTCGACGGGGTCGAGGTCGGCGTCGCGCATCGTCTCTTTGAACTGCCGGCCGCGCTCGACGGCGTTGTCCATGAGGTCCGCCTCCTCGATTGCGTCGAGCGTGAGCGCGCCCTGCGCGGAGGCGATCAGGTCGCCGGCGCCCCACGTCGAGGAGAGGCGACCGGTCTCCTCGGGGAACACGTCGCTGCGCGAGACGGTCGCGCCCACGCGAAGCCCCTTCGCGCTCGCGATCACGTCGGGTTCGTACGCGTAGTGGTCGGAGGCCCACATCTCGCCGGTGCGGCCGACGCCCGACTGGATCTCGTCGGCGATCAGCGTGATGTCGTGTTCCTCGGCGAGCGCCGCGATCTCGTCGGTGAACGCCTCCGAGGGGAAGCGGTAACCCCCCTCCCCCTGAATCGGTTCGAGGATGAGGTACGCCACGTCGTCGGGGTGGACGTTCCCGCGTTTCGGGTCGAGCTTCCGACGCAGTCGCGAGACGCCGTCCGCGAAGAAGCCGCACGAGCAGGTCTCCGCCGAGCAGGTCCGGTCGTCGCAGAACGGCACCTCCGTCACGCCGCTGATCTCCGGGAACTCGCGGCGGTAGACGGATTTCGAACGGTTGAGCGAGAGCGCGCCCAGCGTCCGGCCGTGGAACGCCCCGTCGAAGGTGATCGCGTACTTCGCGCCGTTCGAGGCGTCGTAGGCGATCTTGATAGCGTTCTCGACCGCCTCCGCGCCGGAGTTCGAGAGGAAAACGGTGTCCATGTCGTAGTGAGCGGTCAGGTCGGTCAGGCGGTCCATCAGCCCCGAGGCGCCGGGGATCCCGTCGCCGGGCGAGGGACCGCCCGCGGCGTAGAAGTCCTGGCCGGCGATCTTCAGCGGGTCGACGAGGTCGAACTCTTCGAGGCGGTCCATGATGAGGGGGTTGTTGTACCCGAGCGGCGCGGCGGCGACGTGGCTGGTGAAATCCAAGAGGACGTTGCCGTCGACGTCGGTACAGAACGGTCCCTCGGCCGGGGCGGTGCGGTCCCAGACGAACTCGTAGACGTAGGTGCTCGGCGCGGCCGACTCGTGGTGGTACTCGACCCACTCGCGAGCGCGCTCGCCCGGGAGGTCGCCGACGGCAGGCGCGGCGGTGTCACGATCCATGCGTCGCGGTGGCACGGAGATGGAATAAATCCGGGGCGATCGCGGAACTGTTGGAGAAATATCCAACACCGATCCGCCCGATCGCCCCCGCACGGCAACCCGGTCCGTCCGGGGGGCGTCCCGATTCGAGCGGTCGGTACGAAGGCGCCACCCGACCGTGGAATGTTGTATTTTACCATAACCCGTCAAATTTTTATAGAATCGCAACCATACTAGCAACTGAGTTCGAGGTGGTCAACGATGCCCATGCTCGAACCGGCGAACACGTGGACGCAAGGAGTCGACTTCCCGAGCCGACTGTTCGAATCCGGTAGTAACGACTACGAACTGTACGAGGAGGACGGCGAGTTCGTCCTCTCGGTCGAACTCCCCGGCTTCGACCCCGCGGAGATCACCGCCTCGTGGAACGACGGCGTGCTCAACGTCGCCGGCGAACACGAGGACGAGCGCCGCGGGACCCGCCGGACGTACCACCGGCGGTTCCGCTTCCCGAAGGCGATCGACGAGGACGGTATCGACGCCGAGTACCGGAACGGCATCCTGACGGTCCGGCTCCCCGTGACCGTCGAGAACGCCGTCTCCGGCACGGAGATCGAAATCGAGAGCTGACCGCGCGCTCGGTCGCGACCGGCGCTCACCGGTCGCTCCCACGCGTTCCCCCTTCCGCGTTTCGTAGCCCGTTCTTCCGCGTCGGGTAGCTCGGTTCCGAGACCCAGCGCCGCGACCCAGCACGCCTTTTAGCTCCCGCCGCGACGGGAGACGCATGAACCGCGAGGAGTTCGCCGCCAGCATCGACCACACCGTCCTCGGTCCCGAGACGACCTGGGCCGACGTGCGGACCGTTCTCGACGAGGCCGCCGCCCACGGGATGAACGCCTGTATTCCCCCGTGCTACGTCGCCGAGGCGGCCGAGTACGGGAGCGACCCCGAGGCGATCGCCACCGTGGTCGGGTTCCCGCACGGCCAGCACGCCCCGGCGGTCAAGCGCGACGAGGCGGTCGCCGCGTGGGAGGACGGCGCCGACGAGGTCGACGTCGTGATCAACGTCGGGCGGCTGAAGGCGGGCGACGACGGCGCGGTGGCCGACGAGCTCTCCGACGTCGTCGCCGCCGTGCCGGTCCCCGTGAAGGTGATCATCGAGACCGCCCTCCTCGACGACGCCGAGAAGCGCCGCGCCTGCGAGGCCGCCGTCGCCGCCGACGCCGACATGGTGAAGACCTCGACCGGCTTCGCGGACGGCGGCGCGACGGTCGCCGACGTGGAACTGATGAGCGAGTACCTCCCGGTGAAGGCCTCCGGCGGCGTCGGCTCCTACGAGGAGGCGGCCGCCATGTTCGACGCGGGCGCGGTCCGGATCGGGGCCTCCTCGGGCGTCGCCATCGTCGAGGGATATCCCGAGTGAGGACCGTCTCGCCGTTCTCCGAGGCTGAGAATCCCGCTGGAGGGATTTATGTGCGAGGCGCGTACGGCTGGGTATGAGCCACCAACCCGGATCGCAACGCTTCGACCTCGACGCGGCGTTCAAGGCGTTCGGCGCGGTCGGGATCGCCATTTCCGTCGCGCTCATCGTCGCCGTGTTCGCGCTGACCGACCCGTTCGGCGAGTACGTCACCGCGTCGCCCGCCGTCCTCGGTACCCTGCTTTCGGCCGTTCTCGTCGTCGCGGTCGGCTACACGGCGTACGCCCTCCGGCGGCGCTGACGGGAGCCGCGCGTTCCGTGTCCCGACCCCGACGCCGGGAGACATAAACCGCTCGCGGGCCGACGGTTTCGTATGACCGACGAGGCGACCGACGCGGCGGTGGAGCGCTTTCTCGATCGAGCGGCGGCCGCGCTCGACGACTACGACGAGGGGTACGCCGACGCGGACGCGACGCTGGCGACGCTGCGCACCCACGTCGACGAGCTATCCGCGAGCGTCGAGGAAACCGACGAGGAAGAGTAGCGCGGCGAGAAATTGCGGTCGTCGTCAGACGGCGGCGATCTGACTGAAACGGTCACCCCTCCTCTGCCGCCTCCTCGTCGAACAGGCCCAGATCCTCGGCGACGAGGTCGGCGAGGCGGTCCTTGATCGCCGGGTCGACCTCCGCGACGGACTCGCCGTCGTGTTTCTGGGCGTTGTGTTTGTCGAGCGCGTCCGCGAGGTCGTCGAGGGGGACGCGGGTCTCCGTCTCGCACTCGTCGCACACGATCGGGACGGACGGCTCGTCGGTGGACATTGTCCAGACGATCACCCGTGGCGGATATATGCCTTCGGGCGTCGGGCCGGATTCGCCGGGATGATCCGACCCGAGATCCCGATCCCTCGCCCGCCGACGCACCGAACCGCCACCGTCTACTGACCCCGTCGCGAATTTTCGGCCATGTACGTTCTCGTGACGGGGGGCGCGGGCGGGATCGGCGGCGGGGTCGCGCGCTCGCTCGCGGCCGCCGGCCACGACGTGCTCGGCGTCGACCGCGACGCGGACGGGCTGTCCGACCTGCCCGACGCGGTCGAGACCGCCGTCGTGGACCTCCGCGACGAGGCCGCCATCCGCGGTCTGCTCGCGGACCGCCCGCTCGACGCGGTCGTCTCCTGCGTCGGCGGCTACGAGATCGCGGCCGTCGAGGACACCGCCGCCGAGGCGTTCCGACGACAGCTGGAGACGAACCTGACGGCGGTCCACGCGACCGTCGCCGCGGCGCTCCCGACGCTGCGCGAGCGCGGCGGGCGGGTCGTGGTCGTCGGGTCGATGGCCGGATCGGTGGCGCTGCCGTACCACGGCGCGTACAGCGCCGCGAAGGCCGGACTCGACGGCTACGCCGACTCGCTCCGCCGAGAGGTCGCGCCCCGCGGGGTCGACGTCGCGCTGGTCGAACCGGGTCCCGTTCCGACCGGCTTCAACGAGCGGGCCGCGGCGGCGGGCGAAGGGGGGAGCAGCGAGGGACCGAGCGACGAGGGGCCGAGCGACGAGGGGCCGAGCGACGAGGGACCCTACGCGGACGTCTACCGCGAGTTCGAGGGGTACTCGCCGGCCGCCACTGACGTCGAGACGGTCGTCGAGCGCGTGGTGACCGCGACGACCGCGGAGCGGCCGCGGACTCGCTACCGGGTGAGCCGACGGGCGCGATGGCTGCCGAGACTCGCGCGCGTGCTCCCCGATCGACTGTACGACCGGCTCGTTCGGGCGGGACTCCCCGGCGGACTCCTGTGGCGGTTGCTCCACCGGTGAGGGCCAGTTCCACCGGCGAGGGACCGCGCGGCTCAGTCGTCCGCCGCGCCGGACGAGGTCCCCTCCGGCTCCTCGGCGCCGTCGGCCATCTCGGTCTCGGACGAATCGGGGTCCGTCCCGTCCGGGTCGGTCCCGTCCGCCTCGTCGTAGAACTCCTCGGGCGAGGCGTCGATCCGCTCGAACTCGCCGAAGTCGCGCTCGTGGTGCCGGATGATCTGTTCGACGATCCACGCGCTGTAGCGCTCGGAGTACCCCCAGTCGCCCTCGGCGTCGTCGACCTCGAACCGGTCGTCGGTGGCGAGCGCGGCGTACAGGTGATAGAAGCCGAGGACCACGTCGCCGAAGTCCTCCGCCTCGCCGCCGATCTCGCGGCGCTTCTCAGCCAGCTCCTCGCGGCCCGCGTCGGTGAGCGCGAAGTACTTGCGGTCCGGCTCGTCGGCGCGCTCGACGCGCTCCGCGACGCCCTCCTCCTCGAACTTGTAGAGGATGGGGTAGACGGAGCCGTAGGAGGGCTCCCAGTGCCCGCCGCTTATCTCCGTGATCTCGCCGAGCAGCTCGTACCCGTACCGGGGGCGCTCGTCGAGCAGCTCCAACACGAGATACGAGATCAGTCCTTTCGGCGGGCCGCTTTTCCGCATCGTTCCCACCTTTCAGGGTCGCGCTGAAAGGGTTTCGGTCACGGCGACGAGGGGATCAATTTCCGGCGCGCGGAACCCGCGACCGTGGTCCCCTTTCCGGCGCGCGGGATAACCCGCAAACCCCTAAGTCGCGGGGACCAAACCCGGCGTATGGTCGAGGCTCCACAGACCGCCGAAGGGTGGTTCTCGCTACACGACTTCCGCTCGATCGACTGGGACGCCTGGCGCGAGGCGCCCGAGTCCGAGCGACGACGAGCGATCGAGGAGGGCGAAGCCTTCCTGAAACACCGCGAACTGGTCGCCGACGCCGACGCGGGCGAGTCGGCGCTGTTCTCCGTGCTCGGGCACAAGGCCGACCTCATGTTCCTCCACTTCCGGCCGTCGCTCGACGATCTGTCCGCCATCGAGCGCCGCTTCGAGGACACCGCGCTCGCGGAGTTCACCGAACGGGAGACCTCGTACGTCTCCGTCACCGAGGTGTCCGGGTACGTCTCCGACGACTACTTCGAGGAGGGCGCGGACGCCGTCGACGAGGGGCTGCGCCGGTACATCGAGGGGAAGCTGAAGCCGGAGATCCCCGACGACGAGTACGTCAGCTTCTACCCGATGAGCAAGCGCCGCGGCGAGGAGCACAACTGGTACGACCTCGAGTTCGAGGAGCGCGCCGACCTGATGGCCGGCCACGGCGAGGTGGGCAAGGAGTACGCCGGGAAGATCAAGCAGGTGATCGCCTCCTCCGTCGGCTTCGACGACCACGAGTGGGGCGTCACGCTGTTCGGGTCCGACCCGACCGACATCAAGGACATCGTCTACGAGATGCGGTTCGACCCCGCCTCCTCGCGGTACGGCGAGTTCGGGGACTTCTACGTCGGCCGCCGGTTCCCGCCGCGCGACCTCGACGCGTTCCTCGCGGGCGAGACGGTCCCGACCGGGCGCGAGCCCGAGGCGGACAGCGCCGGCCACCCCCACGGCGGGAGCGGTCACGGTGAGGGCGGCGGTCACGGCGAGGGCGGGAGCGGCCACGGAGAGGGCGGCGGCCATCACGGCGACGACGGGCACGGACACGGCGAAGGGCACGACCACTCGGGCGCGAGCGGCGGCTCCGCCCACGGCGACCACCCGCACGGCGAGGAGGAGACCGGCGGCGAGGGCGACCATCCCCACGGTGAGGGCGACGGACACGGCGAGGAGGACGGTCACGGCGGCGACGGGGGCGCGGACGAGGACATCCGCGGCGAGCTCGCCGACCTCGACATCTACGCCGGGAAGCCCCACGGCGAGGACGTGTACGCCACCGTGCTGTACAGCGAGGCCGACACCGAGGAGCTGTTCGACGAGGTCGAGGGGCTCCGCGGCAACTTCGACCACTACGGCACCCACGTGAAGACCGCGGTGTACGAGGGGCGCCACACCGACCGCGCCGCGGTCGTCTCCATCTGGGACACCGCGTCGGCGGCCGAGACGGCGGCCGGGTTCCTCTCGGAGCTGCCCGACATCGTCGCCCGCGCCGGCGAGGAGTCCGGCTTCGGGACGATGGGCATGTTCTACACGGTCAAGCCCGACTACCAGTCGGAGTTCGTCGACACCTTCGACGACGTCGGCGGCCTGCTCGCCGAGATGGACGGCCACGTCGAGACCGACCTGATGGTGAACGTCGAAGACGAGAACGACATGTTCATCGCCAGCCAGTGGAACGCGAAGGAGGACGCGATGGCCTTCTTCCGCTCCGACGAGTTCTCCGAGACCGTCGAATGGGGCCGCGACGTGCTCGCCGACCGACCGCGGCACGTCTTCTTAGCGTAACGCGTCCTGACGCGCGAGAGATTTTTATAAATAGTCGGCAGCGAACCGGCGGCACAGACCGCCAAAGCCCCAGCCGCTCGCTTATAAATAACAGACGATAGATCGACGACGAACACTGCCAAAGCCCCAGCCGGGAGGACTCGCGCGACTCGCTGTCGTTCGAAAGGCGCTTCGCGCCTTTCGTGATGACGAGAGAGCGAAGCTCTCTCGAACCACGCGCCTCGCTCGCTACGCTCGCTTCGGTGCTTACGTCGTCGGGCTTCGTCCTCCCGGCCGCCCCTTTTGAGTCCCGCCCCGCACAGCACCGCACCTCACACCTCCCCAGCCTCGTCGGCCTCCCTCCGGTCGGCCGACTCCCTCGCGCGTGCTCCTCGCGCCCGCTGGGCGCTCGGAGGCACGCGCCACCGCCCCGTCCCGTCATTTATAAATAGAATCGTCGTCGCATTCGCGCCGCTTCGTGTCGTGTCCCCCTCCGCCGACCGCCGGGTTTTAGGTATCGTTGCGGCGAACGAGGGTCCATGTTCGACACCATCGTGGTCGCGACCGACGGCTCCGACAGCGTCCAACGGGCCGTCTCGGTCGCGGTCGACGTGGCGGCGCGGTTCGACGCCGAGGTCCACGCGGTGTACGTCGTCGACGCCGGCGAGGTGGAGTCGTCTCCCGACAGGGTTCGCGACGACCTCCGCGACGCGCTCGACGACCAGGGGCGCGACGCGCTCGACCGCGTCGCGGACGCGGCCCGCGACCGCGACGCCGACCTCGACGTGACGATCGAGGTCCGCGAGGGACGCCCGGCCTCCGAAATCGACGCGTACGCCCGCGACGTGGACGCAGACATCGTCGCGATGGGGACTCGGGGGCGCCACGGCGAGAACCGCTTCCTCATCGGCTCCGTCGCCGAGCGCGTCGTCCGGACCTGCCCGATCCCGGTGTTGACGGTGCGACAGCTGACCGAGGAGGACCCGCGGCGCACGACGATCTGAGCGCCGCGAGGGCGACGTACCCGCTGCCCGCCGCGAGAGCGGCGGAGTTTTCCGGCTGCCGCCCGCCTCGACGGTATGGACGACGACCTCATCGAGACGGGGGACGCCCCCCGGTCGCGGTACACGAAGCTGCCGGGGAAGGGATTCTTCTACCCCGACTCGCTGGACGACGAACGCGCGGAGCGACGGGCGAGGGAGGCGATCGAGGGCAGCGAGGCGGTCGTGATCGCCGACGGCGACGCCGACGGCCTCGCCTGCGCCGCGATGATCCGCGAGGCGTACGACGCCGCGCTCGACGTCGCGCCCTTCGAGGACGCCATCGCCGCGCGGCTTGCCGACGACGACGAGTCGGGCGACGCGGCCGAGGAATCCGATGAGGAACGCGAGGACGACCCCCTCGCGGACGCCCACGTCGAGTCGCCGGTCGGGCTGCTCTCCGCGGGCCCGTACTCGATCGACACCGCGCTCGAACGCGTCGACGCCTACGCCGACGACGGGATCGATCTCTTCGTCTGTGACCTCTGTCCCGACGACTACGAGTGGATCGCCGAGCCGCTGGCGGCGCTCGCGGAGTCGACCGATTCGATCCGCTGGTTCGACCACCACCAGTGGGACGACGAGACCGCCGCCGCGGTCCGCGAGGCGGGCGTCGACCTCGTCGTCGGCGACTCCGACGAGGAGTGTACCGCCGACGTGACGCTCCGGTCGCTCGATCACGCGTTCGACGAGCGCTGGACCGAACTCGCCGAAGTCACCCGGGACCACGACCTCTGGATCAAGGAGGACCCGCGCTCCGAGGACCTCGCCGACTACTCCTACTGGGCCGGCGCCGAGGAGTACGCCGCGGTCATCGGCGCGTACGGCGTCGACCTCCCCGAGACGGTGCGGTCGTTCGTCGATGCGCGCCGGGTCGAGAAGGAGGCCAGAATCGACATCGCGGTCGACCGCGCGGTCACCCACGAAGTCGGCGACTGGCGCGTCGCTGTCACCTACGGTCGCTGCTCGCAGAACGAGGTCGCGGAGCGGCTCCGCGAGGCGGGCGCCGACGCCGCCGTGATCGTCAAGCCCGCGGGGTCCGCATCCATCCGCGGCTCCGACGACTTCCGACACGCCCACGAGGTCGCCGGCCGGGTGAACGGCGGCGGCCACCCGCAGGCCGCGGGCTGCAAGCCCGACATCTACGACGACATGCTCGATTACGCCCACCACTGGAGCACCGAGGGGCAGGCGTGCAAGCGCGTCATCCTCGCGGCGTTCGAGGCGGTCGCCGAGGAGGTCGACGCCGAGGAGATCGACGCCGAGGAGATCGACGCCGCCGAGACCGCGACGGGCGAGTAGGCGACGCGACCGCGACGGGCGAGTCGGGACCGCGGCCGCGCTCCCGATCCGTACCTTCATACGACTCGACCGCGCTCCTCCGCCCGATGGCGGACATCTTCGTGGCCGGAGAGACGCTCGTCGACTTCGTGCCGGACTCGGGCGCGACGCTGCGCGAGGTCGACGGCTACACGCACCGCCCCGGCGGCGCGCCCGCGAACGTCGCTGTCGGGCTGGCGCGGCTCGGCTCACCGCCCGCGTTCTGGACGCGGCTCGGCGACGACTCCTTCGGCGAGTTCCTCGCGGAGACGCTCGCGGCCGAGGGGATCCCGGAGACCCACGTCGAGCGCGTCGACGGGAAGACGACGCTCGCGGTGGTGTCGCCGCCCGGCGCGGCGGGGCCGCGGTTCGGCTTCTACGGCTCCCGAGACGTGACGTTCGGGTTCGACCCGGAGTCGGTGCCGACCGACGCGCTGACGGCGGAGGGTACCGCGGAATCGACCGAGAGACCGACGGATCCGCCGTGGGTCCACCTCGGCGGCGTGGCGCTGACGCACCCGGGCGGCCGAGCGGCGACCCGCGAACTGCTCTCGGCGGCGACCGCCGCCGGCCGTCCGGTCTCGTTCGACGTGAACTACCGCTCGGATCTGGTCCCGGACGGCGCGGAGGCGGCGGTGTCGACCGCGGTCCGCGAGGCGGTCGCCGAGAGCGACGTGGTGCTGTGTAGCGACGAGGACGTCGCGGCGGCCGGACTGTCGACCAACGACGGGGTCGAACTGGCGCGCGACCTAATCGAGTTCGGGCCGCACACCGCGGTCGTCACGACGGGCGACGAGGGCGCGCTGGCGGTCAGTTCGAACGCGGCACCGTGGGGAGCCGCGACGGTCCGACACGGCGGCTTCGCGGTCGAGGCGGTCGACGCGACCGGCGCGGGCGACGCGTTCACCGCGGGACTGCTCTCGCGGCTCGCCGGAGCGCAGGCGTCCGAAGACGGCGACGAAGAACCGCTCCGCGAGGCGCTCGCGTTCGGCAACGCGACCGCGGCGCTGTCGGTCGGGTCGGTCGGCGGTATGGGTTCGGTACCGGCGAGAGACGAGGTGAGAGCGTTCCTCGCCGAACGTGAGTGAGCGCGCGAATCGAGGGAAAAGCCGGTCGCGTCGCCTACGAGGAGGACGGCGACATCTCGATGTTGAGGCTCTTCTGGACCAGCTGGGTGAACGCCATCGAGCAGAGGAAATACCAGAGGATCCACATCTGGATCGGCCCGACGATCCCGGTGTCCCAGGTAACGCTGCCGGCGAGCGGGACGACGAGCTCCTGCGCGGCGATGTCCGGGTACGCGGAGGTCGAACCGCGGTAGCCGATCACCCAGTACATCCAGAGGAACGCGGGGATGGTGAGGAACATGATCCACACCATCGGGCGGAACTGCTCTTTGAACATGCCGAGCTGGTCGCCCATCGCCTCCATCTGCTCTTCCTGAATCTCGTCGAGCGCCTCGTCGTCGTCGCGCTCTTCGGCCTCCTTCCGGCGCTCCTGAATGTCTTTCATCCGCTCTTGGTACGCGCTCATCTTCTCCATGTCCATGAGTCCGGCCCGCAGCAGCGTCGAGTACAGCCCCGTCGCGAGCGCGACGACCATGATCACGACGTAGAAGGGGACGAGGTTCAGGAGGGGACCGAGGACGACATCGATGCCGCCCGCGACCGCGTCGCGGACCGGCCCGACGGCGTAGCCGACGAAGGCGCCGAGCGTCGCCAGCCCGGCCAGCTTGTCCCACTTCGACCAGCTGGTCGTCTCGGGCGTCTCAACGTCGCTGCCGCCAGAATCGTCTTCCATACCGGCCTCGATTTCCTCGCGGTCGGCGAGCGCGAACCCCTCGTCGCCGTCGACGAGGATCTCCTTTTCGATGAGCCGGCCCCACTGCCCGCTCGTGATCTCGTCGCGAACGTCGACCCAGCGCACCTCGCCGCCGCTGGCGCTGTCGAGGACGACTTGGATGGCGTCCCGCATCTCGCCGTCCTCGCGGACCAGCGAGCGGACCCGCCGTTCGACTTTGCTCATTAGCGGCCGATTAGCGGTCGACGGTTAAGAACCTTGTAGGATCGCGGCTCGGATCGGCTCCCGACGGCGTCGGCACGGGGCCGGGGCGCGGGACCGGGGCGATCGGCGGCCGCTCGCCGATCAGTTCTCGACGACGTCGCGGATCCGGTCGAAGACTTCGTCCGGAGTCGCCTCGCCGTCGACCTCGACGAGGACGCCCTCGTCGCGGAAGTGGTCGATGACGGGTTCGGTGTTCTCGTAGAACACTTCGAGGCGCTCGCGGGCGGTCTCCTCGGTGTCGTCGTCGCGCTGGATCAGCTCGCCGCCGCACTCGTCGCAGACGCCCGGCTCCTCGGGCGGCTGGAAGTCGACGTGGTAGTTCGCGCCGCAGTCGTCGCAGACCCGGCGGCCGGTGAGCCGGTCGACGAGGACCTCCTCGTCGACGTCGAGGAGGATCACGGCGTCGAGGTCCGTGATCGAAGAGAGGTACTCCGCCTGATCGAGGTTGCGCGGGTAGCCGTCGAGGACGAACCCGTCGGCGTCGTCGAGCGCGGCCCGAACGATCTCGTTGACGACCGGGTCGGGCACCAGCTCGCCCGCCTCCATGAACGAGCGCGGCGTGCCGTACTCCGTCTCCATGTCCTTGTTCGCGCGGAGCGCGTCGCCGGTCGTGACGTGCTCGACGCCGTACTCGTCGGCCAGCTTCGCGCTCTGTGTCCCCTTTCCGGCGCCAGGCGCCCCCAACAGCAGAATTCGATGGCTCATGGTGGAGCGGTCGCGCGCCGCCCCTAAAGACTTGAAGATTCCGGCCAACCCTACTCGTCGCCCGCGTCCGACTCGGGGCCGGCGTCGACCTCGGATTCGTCGCCGTCGACCTGGTCGGCATCGGACTCATCGGCATCGGACTCGTCGCTCCCCGCCGCCGACCCCTCGCCGTCCGCGCGGAGCCGCAGCCCCATCTCCAGTTCGAAGCTCTCGGCGTCGGAGGTCTCGAAGCCGATCTTCTTGTACAGCGAGACGGCGGCGCGGTTCCACCGCTCGACGGTGAGCCACACCTTCTCGACGCCGTTCGCCTGCCCGTGACCGAGCAGCCCGCGGATGAGGTGCGTGCCGATCCCGGCGCGCTGGTACTCCTGATGGACGAATATCGCCAGCTCGTAGGCGTCGCCGTCGGGGACGAGCGTCGCGTGGCCGGCCGCCTCGTCGCCGCACCAGGCGATCACGTTGTAGCAGTCGCCGGGGAGGATCGCGTCGAGCCACTCGCGGATGCGCTCCTCGCCGCCCGGCGGGATCCCCTGCGCGCGGTCGGCCGGGTCGAAGTCGTCGTACATCTCGACGAGCGCCTCTCGCACCTCCTCGTCCCCCTCGTACGGCCGGATCTCGATCTCGCGGTCCTCGCGGTCGGTGAACGCGGTCGGCGGCGGCGGGAACTCGTCCGCCACCGCGTCCGGGTACCCTCGGTCGCTCATCTGACCAGCGTGACCGAGGTCTTCGCGTTCAACAGGACGAACTCCGCGATCGACCCGATCGTGATCTTCCCCATCGGGCTGGTGTGGCCGCCGCCCAAGACGATCTCCTCGAACCCCTCCGTCTCGGCGATCTCGACCAATCGACTTCCCGGATCGCCCTCGACGCGTCGCACCTCGGCGGCGACTCCCGCCTCGTCGACGGCCGCTTCGGCGCGCTCGACGACCTCGTCGGGCGACACCGAGGAGTCCTCGTTGTCCACCACGGCGATCGTCAGGTCGTCGTTCGCGACCGCCGCCCGGTCGACCGTCCGGTCGAGCGCGCGGAACGAGTCGTCGCTGCCGCCGATCCCGCAGAGCACCTTCATGTGCCACCCCTCCACGCGACGGTACAAAAGTGGATCTCCGAGCGGCCGACCACCGACAAGGCTTTTGCCCGCCCGCGGGGTTTCGAACGTATGAGCGACCACACCGGTCCATCGGCCGACTCCGCCGACGGAACCGGCGATTCGGCCGCGGACCGATCCCCTCCAGGGGACGGTGACACGGACGGCGGCGCGGCCCCCGATCCGCCGTCGGACGACGAGACGACCGAGGCGGCATCGACCGACGAGCGCGGCGCGGCCGCGTCCGCGGAGGACGCGAGCACAGCCGACGACGAGACCGACGGCGACGTGCCGAGGGACGTCCGCAAGTACGAGCGGTTCAAGAAGATGGACGGGGCGCGCTACGAGCGCGTCAACGAGTTCCTCCGCGACCGGACGTACATCACGGCCCGCGAGTGGGCGATCGCGCGGCTCTGCGCCGACTTCCGCACCGAGACGGGCGTCGAGATGACGAAGATCGGCGAGAACCTCCCCGAACTGGTACCGTTCATGACCGACACGTACACCCCGCAGGCGGTCAACCAGGCGCGCTACTCCTTCGAGGAGAAGGTGACGAAGGCGGGCGCGACGTTCCTCTACGGCGCGATGTCGGGCTTCTTCACCGCCGAGGACCTCGACGAGATGATGTACGAGGTGACGGAGGTCGCGAAGTTCCTCCTCGAAGTCGAGGGCGTCGACCTCGCGGTCGCCGACGAACTGGAGGCGGAAGACAAGATCAGCGAGGTGATGCGCGACGTGCGCGCCTCCTCGGCGGATCTCCGGGGCGAGGAGGTTCGCTGCCCGGAGTGTGGGCACGTACACAAGCCGACAGAGGAGTAACGATGGACCAGTTCCCGGAGGCGCTCGACGCGACGCCGGACCCGACGCTCGTCGTCGACCGCGACGGCGTCGTCCACGCCGGAACGCCGAGCGTCGAGACGGTGTTCGGACTCGATCCGGACGGTCTCTCGGACCGCTCGATCGGCGAGGTGTTCGAGGAGCCGACGGAGTTCGGGCGGGACGGATCCGCGTCGATCACGGTCTTCGAAGCGCACTCCGGCGACTCGGGCGACCCCGACGGCACGGAAACCGGTGCCGTCCCGGGCGACGAAGCGACCGAGACGGACGAGACGAACGAGGCAACCAAGACGAACGAAACGAACGAGGCGACCAAGACGAACGAGGCGGTCGACGACGCTTCCCGACACGACGTGGCGGCGCTGGTCGACGCGGTTCGCGCGGGCGAAGCGCGGTCGCTCGCCGACGGGTTCGAACTCGTCGTGCGCCGCGACGACGGGGTTCGGGTCCCGGTCCGCGTCAGCGTCGGTCCCTTCGAACTGGACGGCGAGCGGTACGCGGTCGTCACCGCGATAGACGTCTCGAACGAGCGGACGCGGCGGCTGGCGCTCCAGCGCCGCACGGAGACGCTCGAATCGCTCCACGAGGCGACTCGAGAGCTGCTGAAGACGACCAACAGGGAGGCGGCGGCCGAGGCCGCCGTGTCGTACGTCGACGACGTTCTGGGCCACCCGATCGCCGGGATTTGGCTGTTCGACGAGCAGCGGGAGGCGCTCGAACCGATCGTCTGGACCGACACCGCCGACGCGGTCGTCGGCGAGCACCCGACGTTCGCGGCCGACGAGCGGAGCATCACCTGGGAGGTCTTCGAGAGCGGCGAGCCGACGTACGTGGCGGACGTCGGCGACGACCCCGACCGCTACAGCGACGGCTCGACGATACGCAGCGAACTCGTCGTTCCGCTCGGCCGATACGGCGTGTTGAACGTCGGCGCCACCGTGCCGAACGCCTTCGACGACTCCGATCTCGCGGTGGCGCGCATCTGGGCGGCGACGGTGACGATGGTCCTCGTCCGCATCGAGCGGGAGCGACAGCTCCGGCGGCGCGAGGCGGAGGTCGCCCGCGAGCGCGACCGACTGGAGGAGTTCGCCAGCCTCGTCTCGCACGACCTGCGAAGCCCCCTCAACGTCGCGGCCGGCAACCTCGAAATCGTCACCGAGCGGCTCGCCGACGAGTCGGTCGACGTCGCGGAGCTGGGCGCGGTGAAGCGCTCGCTGGACCGGATGGACGCGCTCATCGAGGACCTGCTCGCGCTGGCCCGCCAGGGCGCCGGTATCGACGAGACCGAACCCGTCTCGCTGGCCGACCTCGCCGCGGAGTGCTGGGAGACCGTCGACACCGAGTCGGCGACGCTCGCGGTCGAGACGGACGCCGTCGTCGCCGCGGACCGGAGCCGACTGCGGCAGGCGCTGGAGAACCTCTTCGTCAACGCGGTGACGCACGCTGGACCGGAGGTCGCCGTCACGGTCGGCGCGCTCTCCGGCGGCGACGGCTTCTACGTCGCGGACGACGGTCCCGGGATCGACCCCGCGGACCGGGAGTCGGTGTTCGAGGCGGGCGTGACCTCCGAGCCGGACGGCACCGGCTTCGGGCTGAAGATCGTCGCCGAGGTCGCCGAGGCGCACGGGTGGACGGTCGAAGCCGTCGAGAGCGAGACCGGCGGCGCCCGGTTCGAGTTCCGCGGCGTCGACGTCGAACCGGGCGCAGGGCGAGAGTGAGACCCGCTCAGTCGTCGGCGGTCGCGCGGCTCCCGGCGTCGAGTCCGTCGCCGTGGTCGGGAACCGTGCCGTCGTCGTTCCAGCCGCGGAGCGCGTAGTACTCGGAGAGCGCCGCGTCGAACCCCTCGATCGCGTCCGCGTACGGGAGGGTATCGTCGCCCCGGTCGAAGCCGCGGGCGTTGTTGAACGCGCGCTCCAGTTCCACGATTCGCGCGCCGAGCGACTGGAGCGCGTCGTAGTCGGCGTCGAGCAGCGCCGCGAGCCGGTCGTCGGTGACGGTGCCCCGAGAGAACTTACAGATCACCGCCGAGTCGAGGACCGCGTTGCGGTTCTCCTTCGCGACGAGCTTCTCGGGTTTCCCCTCCAGCCCCTCGGGGTCGAGTGCGTCGTCGGGGTCGACGAGCGGGTACTCGTAGGGGTAAAACTCTCCGTACATGTGGTCGGCGCCGCGGTTCGCGGTCGCGAACGCCAGCCCCTGCCCGTTGAGCGCGCGCCCGTCGTGGCCGGCGAACGCCATCCCCTTCACCGTCCAGTCCTCGGCGCCGAACTCCTCGTGGGCGCGGTGGACGCCCTCGGCGAGCTTGTCGCCGACGCCCTCGCGGTAGGCGATCTGCTCGACGAGCGAGCGGACCAGCCCCGCGTTGCCGAACTCGTCTTCGCTCTCTAAGAACATCGAGACGACGTCGCCACAGGAGATGGTGTCCAGCCCCAGCTCGTCGCACAGCTCGTTCGCGCGCATCACGTCGACGACGTCGTCGACGCCCGCGTTCGACCCGAACGCCATCACCGTCTCGAACTCCGGTCCCTCCGTCTCGACGCCCGTCTCCTCGTCGCGGGTGGGGAGCTTACAGGCGAACGCGCACTGCGAGCAGGTCCCCTTCTTGTACTTCTTCTCTGCGACGCGGTCGCCGGAGATGCCCTCGACGCCCTCGAAGGAGGTCTCGGCGAAGTAGTACGACGGGAGCGCGTCGACCTCGTTCGCCAGCTCCGTCACGCTCGTCGTCCCCTGCCGTTTCATGATCGAGTCGGAGGTGGCCGCCTCGCGGTGGACCTCGCCCGCCTCGTCGGGCCAGTCGAGGTCGAGTTCGGCGGCCGCCTCTCCGTCGAAGGTGAGCGCCTTCACGCCCTTCGAGCCGAGGACCGCACCCAGCCCGCCGCGGCCGAACGCCCGCGTGTCCGAGGTCATGACCGACGCGAACCGCACCGCGTTCTCGCCCGCGGGACCGATACAGGCGACGTGTTCCGGCTCCAGGTCGCGCGTCTCCGCGAACCGATCCGACACGGCCGACACCTCGGCCTCCGCCAGGTCCGGGACCGCCTCGAAGGTCACGTCCGGCTCGCCGTCCGCGCCGACCTCGCGGACGTGGACCGCGAGCAGGTCGTCGCTCGCGCCCACGAGTTCGACCGCGGCGTACCCCGCGCCGGTGAAGTTCCGCGAGAGGAACCCGCCCGCGTTCGACGAGCACAAGCCGTTCGTCAGCGGCGAGAGGCTCGTGGCGGCCATCCGTCCCGTGTAGGAGGTCGTCGAGTACTGCATCGGTCCCGTGGAGAAGTACAGCCGATTCTCGGGTCCGAGGGGGTCGGCGTCGAACGGGATCCGGTCGTACGCGAGCGACGTGTTGAGCCCGCGGCCGCCGACGAACGTCGCGAGCCGGTCGTCGATCGCCGTCGTCGACGCGGTCCGCTCCGTCAGGTCGATCGTGAGGAGCGGTCCCTGTGCGTGTCTCATGGAGACACGGAGCGAGCGAGCGGCGATAAAACTCGGGGTGGGACCGTGGTTTAAACACAGTCGGCGGCGGCGCAATTGCTTATAACTCACAATGCGGTGGCGTGTGCCGACGAGCGGCCGAAGGCCGTGAGTCGCACGCGCGAGGGAGTCTACCGGTCGGAGCAAAGCGGAGACCGGTAGACGAGGCTGGGGAGGCGTGAGGTGCGGTCTCGCGAGCGACCGAAGGGAGCGAGCGGGAGCACGGAAGTCGCAGCCCGCGCAGCGAACGAAGTGAATGAGCAGGACCGTCTTCCGGCGGTTACGGTGCTGGGCGGGACACGAAGGGGCAGCCGGGAGGACGAAGACGCGCGACGCAAGGACCGCAGGGAGCGAGTGAAACGAGCGACTGAGGACCACAGCGAGCGCATCGAGTCCTCCCGGCTGGGGCTTTGGCGGTGTCCGCCGTCGATCTGCTGGCAGCTATTTATAAGCGATCGGCTGGGGGGTTTGGCGGTGTCCTGCCCCAGGGGCATTGATGAGTTCGTGAGAAAGTCACTCACACCAAAACCCGCTAACTGAAGGGGTTGTCAGCGGTCTCCAACCGCGTAAAGCCGTCAATTACGTCGAAGTCATCATCGAAGGAGTAGAGGTACTCAATGCCCTCTCTATTCAGGTACGCGACAATGGTCGCGTCCACGAACGAGAGTTCGCTGTGTTGGCGGAAAAGCGGCTGTGCGGCGTTGAAATCCACTTTCGGGGAGTGGACAATCTCGAAATGCGCGCCCTCGATAAGCCGATCCAGCAGTCGGTTCGCGGCGTCTGCGCCGAGTTGTTCGCGAGAGAGGTTCAGTAGCTCCGCGACGACGTAGTCCGTCAGGACGGCGTTCGGCAGTTCCCCGTGGTCGATTCCGCGGACGATCTCCAGCGCGCGGTCGTGGTATTCGTCGCGGGCGCTGGCACTGGCGAAGGGGACGTTCGTGTCCAAGAGGGCGACCGCCATCACTCCCCTCCGAACTCGGCCTCCGCTTCGACGGCGTTCGTCTCGCCGGCGTCCACGGGTTCGAAATCGTCGAACACGCCCTCGCGTTGATGGACGATCTCGACCGAGAGCGCACCGTCTTCGTCTGTGGTCCACCGGAGTTTGTCACCCGGCTCGATGTCGAGTCGCTGGCGGAGGTCTGCCGGGATCGTGACCATCCCCCGATCGCTGACCGTCGTTTCTTCGGACCTCTCTTCAGTCGCCATATCGTGTTATTCCGGTTCGACTCCAATACATGTTTCTCCACATGTGGGGGAATAGGCAGTCGAAGATGCGGCTTCACCGTGCTTCTGAAGTTAATCGTCGAGAACGTAGTGCGTCACCGCGTCCGCCCCGGACTCCGCCGTCTCAAGCGTCGCGACCCGGAAGGCGTCGTCCGCGCCGTCGACCGGAATCGGAAGCCCGCCCGGATTCACGCGGACGGTCCCACCGCGCGCTTCGACGCCGTGCGCGTGGGTGTGTCCGTGGAGGACGTAGTCGTAGTCGCCGCAGTCGACGAGCGCGTCGACGACGAGGTCGCTGGTCCCGTGGGTGACCGCGACGTCGACGGCGTCCGCCGCCCTCCCGCCCTCGAACGAGAGCGCGGCGGCCTCGCCGTGGTACTCGCCGAACGCCTCGACCGTCGACTCGACCGCCCACTCCCCGTCGTTGTTCCCGCGGACCGCGTGGAAGTCGAAGTCCGCGTCGAACGGCGTCACCGAGAAGGGCGCGACGAAGTCGCCGCAGTGGACGACCGCGTCGACGCCCTCGCGCTCGAACAGCGAGACGGCCGCCTCGACCGCGGTCAGGTCGTCGTGCGTGTCGGAGACGATGCCGATCAGCATGTGCGCCGGGAGGCGGGCGCGGCACTTGAATTCCGTGCCACCGAGGGTTCTCCGCCTACTCCCCGGTCAGCGCCTCGCTCGCGGGCGCGAAGTCGATGGTCTGCCCGCGTCCCTTCTCGCTCGCGCGCTCGTACAGCATGTGCGCGGCCGCGACCGTCTCCACGCCAGTCCCGCCGGAGTCGAAGACCGTCACCTCCTCGTCGCTCGTCCGCCCGGGGTGGTCGCCGGCGACGGCCTCTCCGAGGTCGGCCGCGATGCCCTCGCCCGCCTCGATCAGGCCGGCGTCGACCGCGGCGAGGTACGACCCGGCGTCCTGCGTCGCGCGCGCTCGGAGGTCGGGGACGTACGTCGCCCGCGCGACGAGTTCGGGCGGCAGTTCGTTCTTTTCCGGGTCGTACTGTCCCATCGCCGTGACGTGGGTCCCCGGCTCCACGTCGGCGTCGTCGAGCACGGGGTCGCTCGCGGTCGTCGCGGTGATCACGACGTCGGCGCCCGCCAGCGCGTCGCTCGCGCTCGCGACCGCCGACACCTCGGCGTCGAGGCGCTCGTCGAAGTCGGCGGCGAACGACTCCCGACTTTCCGGAGTCGGGGAGAAGACGCGGACCGCCTCGAACGCGCGGACCGTCGCGGTCGCCGCGACCTGCCCGCGCGCCTGCGCGCCGCTGCCGATCACGGCGAGTTCGGTCGCGTCGTCGCGGGCGAGCGCGTCGACCGCGACCGCCCCGGCAGCGCCCGTTTTAAACGGGTTCATCGACGCGCCGTCGATCAGCGCGAGCGGCGCGCCGGAGTCGGCGTCGAACAGCGGCGTCATGAACCACGCGTCCTCCGCGCCGAAGCCGGCGGAGTAGGCGTAGCCGCCCATCGCGCCCGTCTCTGGGAGGACGGCGGCGTACGTCGTGAACATCCCCGCCGGCTCGCGGTTGAGAAGCTTCGTCCGCGGCTCCGCGGGCGCGCCCTCGCCGACCTGTCGGTAGGCGTCGCGCACGGCGGCGACGTAGTCGGCCGGCTCCGCGAGGTCGTCGACCTCGGAACTCGTGAGGAACAGGGCGTCGGTCATACCCGGCCAGTCGGGGCGCGGGGACTAAACGGTACAGGACGCGGCGATCGGTCGAGGGTCACGCGGACGACTGCCCGCCCGGTCCGGTCTCGCCTCGACCGGGACGCGACGCCTCCGCGACCGCGGAGCCGTCGTCGCTGACTGGTGCCCTGACGAACACCGCGTGGGCCATCACGGCGGCCGCCGCCGCCGCGCCCGCGGGCATCGCCGACGTCAACGACAGCCCGGCCAGAGAGAGGAGCGCGGTCACACCGATCAGCGCTGCCGGGATGAGCCCGAGGACGTAGTCGTAGTATCCAGTCATGTTTCCATCGAATACTACTCGGAAATCGGTATTAAATCTTTCCCGTGGTTCGGAGGTAGTTCGATTGTGAACACACGAATTTTACGCATAACTTATGACCGGTCCGAGACCGCGTCGACGCGATCGACGAGCTTCGCGACGAGTCGGAGAGAACGGCGGTCAGGCGCCGAGGTCGGACCGTGAAAAGCGACTACCGGAGCCGGAAGTAGAGGGCTCGCCAGCCGCCGAGCGCGACGGAGCCGGTCACAAGGATGACGGCCGCGAAGGTGAGTTCGGCGCCGCCGCGGAAGACGAACGCGCGGAGAGCGAGCCCGACGACCGCCGCGGGGATCCACGACCGAACGACGAGCGGGACCGACGACTTCGCCGTCTCGGCCGCGCCCGCGGAGTAGGCGCCGACGAGCGGCGCGATCAGGGCCCACGCGATCAGGAAGGGCGCGTACACCTCCGGCAGGTACAGCGGGTTCGCGGTCACGAACTCGACGGAGGTGTGGTTGAGCGTCCCGACGGTCAAAAGGAGGATCAACGCGATCACGTCCCCGACGGCGAGCGGCGCGGCGCCGCGGTCGAGGCGGGCGGCGAGAAACGGCGGAGCGTCCATACCGACCCGTGCGAGCCGCCCCCACTTTTACCGCACGGATTCCGCGGCGCGGGGCGGCGGCGACCGGAGCCGGTCGAGGGCGACCGCTCCGTCGTCACTCGTACAGCGGGTGCGCCTCGCAGAGCTCGACGACGCGCTCGCCGGCCTCGTAGATGACGTCCTCGCTGTCGACGTTGTCGACGACGCGGTAGATCAGGTCGCCGACCTCCTCGATGGCCTCCGCGTCGAAGCCGCGGGTCGTCAGCCCGGCGGTACCCGCCCGGATCCCCGAGGGATCGAACGGCGACCGGGTCTCGCCGGGGACCGTGTTCCCGTTGAGGACGATGTTCGCGGCCGCGAGCGCGTCCTCCGCGTCGCCGCCGGAGAGGTCCGGATGGGAGTCGCGCAGGTCGGCCAGCACGAGGTGGTTGTCCGTGCCGCCGGAGACCAGAGAGAGACCGTGCTCCTGCAGCGTCTCCGCGAGCACCTCGGCGTTGTCGACGACCTGCTGTGCGTACTCCTCGAACTCCGGCTCCAAGGCCTCCTTGAAGCCGACCGCCTTGCCGGCGACGTTGTGCATCAGCGGGCCGCCCTGCCCGCCGGGGAAGACGGCCGAGTCGACGTCGTCCGCGAACTCCTCGTCGCACATCACGATCCCGCCGCGGCCGGCGCGGATCGTCTTGTGGGTCGAGCCGGTGACGAAGTCGGCGACGCCCACCGGCGAGGGGTGGACGCCGGCCGCGACGAGGCCGGTGATGTGCGCGATGTCCGCGAGGTGGTAGGCGTCGACCGCGTCGGCGGCCGCCTGAATCCGCTCCCACTCGACGGTGCGGGGGTACGCCGAGTAGCCCGAGACGATGATGTCCGGATCGAACGACTCGGCCGCGGCGCGGAGGCCCTCGTAGTCGATGTACCCCGTCTCGGGGTCGACCTCGTACTGCTCGACGTCGTACAGCTTCCCCGTGAAGTTCGCGGGGTGACCGTGCGAGAGGTGGCCGCCGTGGTTGAGGTCCAGAGAGAGGATCTTGTCCCCCGGTTCGAGCACCGAGTAGTACACCGCCTGGTTCGCCTGCGTGCCGGAGTGGGGCTGGACGTTGACGTGGTCGGCGCCCCACAGCTCCTTCGCGCGCTCGATCGCCAGCTCCTCGACCTCGTCGGCGTACTCGCAGCCGGCGTAGTATCGCGACCCCGGATACCCCTCGGCGTACTTGTTGGTGAGGACGCTCCCCTGCGCCTCCAGCACCGCCTCGCTCACGTGGTTCTCGCTCGCGATCATCGCGAGCGTCCGCTCCTGTCTGTCGCGCTCGCCAGCCAGCGCGTCGGCGACCGCCGGGTCGACCTCCCGGACGTGCTCGTGGTCCATGTGCGAACCCGGGCGCGACCGCGCATTAATCCTTCCGTCGCCGTCGGAAGTCGCCTCGTCGCGCCCGAGGACACGCCGCCGCACCCGTCGCCGTGTCCGAGGACACGCCACCGCGCCCGTCGCCGCGTCCGTCGCCGCCCGGGGGAGAACTCCCGCTCGTCTCGTGTCGCTCTTCGATGAACAGAATATCCTATTTTCGGCCGTTTCAGCCCCGCTACGTGAGTTGTTCGCTCTCTAAATCCCGTTAATATTAAATACGCAACTGACTTTTATACGGAGAGATAAATGGTGTCGAATTTACTGGAAGCGGACGTCGAGGCGGCGCTCGAAGCGGCCTTTACCGGGGACGACGACGAGCTGCTCGTCGTGGACCCCTCGGCGGAGACGATCGTATCGCTGGTCGAGACCGCCGTCGGGCGGGACGACCTCCCGAAACTGTCGATGCTCGCGGACGAACGCACGCTCAAGGACGTGTTGGACGACTTCGTCGTCGCGTCCCGGGCCGCGGACCTCGTCGCCGACGGCGCCCTGGACCTTCGGGTGCTCGACGGCGCGGTCGACAACGCCCTGTTCGTCTCCCCGTCCCGGGTCGTCGCGCTGGTCACCGTCGGGGAGGGCGTCGCCGCGCTCTCGACCGACGACGGCGAGTTCGTCGACGAGGTGTACGAGACCCACCGGAGCGCGTTCGACGACGCGGAGGCGTACACGCTCCGCACGCCGGCGATCAGCCGAGTCCGCGAGACGCTGGAGTCCGAGATCGGCGCCGAGGCCCGCGCCGACTTCGACGCCGTGCTCGACGCGGCCGAGAGCGACGAGACCGTCGACCTCGACGAGGTGACCGTCTCGCTGCTCGTCGCGGCGAAGAACGATGTGCTCCTCTACGACATCTCCAAGTGGGGCGAAGACGTCGGTATCGCCTCGAAGGCGACGTTCTCCCGGACGAAGACCCGGCTCGAAGACCTGGGGATCATCGACACCGAAAAGGTCCCGATCGACGTCGGCCGACCGCGGCTCCGCCTGAAGCTCGGTGACGAGCGCCTCCGGGGCGTCGACGCCGAGGCGCTGGCCGCCGAGGCCGCCGAGATGATGGCCGCGACGCCCGCCTGACCGCGCGACCGAACGCTCCTCTTCGTCGTTCCCGCTCTGCTCCTCGCTCCCCCCGTTTCCCGCCGCGGTCCCGCGCGGCGCGTGCGCCGCTGCGCCGCTGCGCCGCGGACCCGCGGCTTTTTTTCGCCGCCTCGCGTCGACCGGGTATGGATATCGGACTTGTCGGCGACGGTCCCGCGGTCGAGGCCGCCGCGGCCGCGCTCGGCGACGTCGACGTGAACGTGATGCCCGTCGAGGCCGACCTGCTCGACGGGTTCGACACCGCGGTCGTCGTCGACACCGCCGGATCGGCCGCGTTCGCGACCGCGAACGAGCTGCTCGACCGGTGGATCGCGGTCGAGGTGGGCGGACTCGGCGGCGTCCCCCTCGCCGAACTCGACGCCGCGGTGACTGTCCTCGACGACGCCTGCTACGACTGCCTGCGCGCCCGCGTCGAGAGCGGCGGGGCGGAGCCGGCGGACGCGCCGACCGGCCGCCGGTCGGCCGTGCGCTACGCCGGCGCGGTGGCCGGACGGCGGGCGATCCGACTGCTCGCCGGCGACCCGGTGGCGGACACCGTCGTCGAGGTGCCCGGCGGCGAGCGGACGCTCCTCCCGGTTCCCGGCTGCGACTGCGGCTCCGATCCCGGCGACGCGCTCCCCAGAGGTCACGCCGAGCGAGACCTCGACGCCGCGATCGACCGCGCGGAGCGGGCCGTCGACCCCCGCGTCGGCGCGCTGCGCGAGGTCGGCGAGCAGGAGTCGTTCCCGGTGCCGTACTACGTCGCCCGAGTCGCCGACACGACGCCCTTCTCGGACGCGGACGCGGCCGACTTCGGCGGCGGGGCGGCCGCCGACTGGGACGCCGCGTTCATGAAGGCGCTCGGCGAGGGGTTAGAGCGGTACGCGGCCGGCGTCTACCGCGAGGCCGAGTTCACGCGCGCGCCGGCCGAAAATGTCCCGAACCCGGTCACGCCGGACGCGTTCGTCCGCCCCAACGACGCCGAGGCGTACGACCGCGACGACCGGCTCCCGTGGGTCCGCGGCGAGCGCCTCGGGACGGGCGAGCCGGCGAGCCTCCCCGCGGAGTTCGTCGGGTTCCCGCCGCCGGAGCGGCGGTACCGCCCGCCGATCACGACCGGGCTCGGACTCGGGAGCTCCGGCCCCGACGCCGCGCTCTCCGGACTCTACGAGACGATCGAGCGCGACGCGACGATGACCAGCTGGTACTCCACGACGGACCCGCTCGGGCTCGACCTCGACGACCCCGGGTTCGCCGAGCTGGAGAAGCGGGCGCGCGCGGAGTCGCTGTCGGTGACGCCCCTGCTCGTCACGACCGACGTCGACGTGCCGGTCGTCGCGGTCGGCGTGAGCCGCGAGGGCGACTGGCCGCGGTTCGCCGCGGGGTCGGGCGCCGACCTCGATCCGGCCGCCGCGGCGCGGAGCGCGCTCGCCGAGGCGCTCCAGAACTGGACCGAACTGCGCTCGATGGGCCGGGAGGCGGCCGATGAGCAGGGCGCGGCGATCGGCCACCACGCCGACCTGCCCGCGGAGACGGCCGCGTTCTTCGACCCGGACGCGACCGTCCCGACCGAGGGGCTGGGCGAGCCGGCGCTGTCGGGGACCGAGGAGCTGGCGGCCGCGATCGACCGCGTCGAGGCCGTCGGACTCGACCCGTACGTCGCGCGGGTGACGACGCGCGACCTCGCCTCGCTCGGCTTCGAGGCCGTCCGCGTGCTGGTGCCGGGCGCGCAGCCCCTCTTCACCGGCGACCCCTTCTTCGGCGACCGCGCCCGCGAGGTGCCGCGGTCGATGGGGTTCGAGCCGGCGCTCGACCGCCCGTACCACCCGTTCCCGTAAGGGGCCGGACCCGGCAGGCACCGGCATCCGCCCTCGGCTCTGGCCGCCAGTTCCCGCGGATTTAGGTGCCTCCGGGCCGCCCGAGGGCGTATGGACGTCGTACCCGACGCGGACGTGGAGGCGGTCGAGGCGGTCGACGGCGTGTTCCTGACGCAGGGCGCGGTCGGCGGAGACACGAGCATTCAGCGGTTCGAGATCGAGCCGGGCGAGGGGGTGCCCGAACACGACCACCCGCACGAGCAGATCGGCGTGATCACGGCCGGGACGCTGACGTTCCTCGTCGACGGCGAGGAGCGCGTCGTCGGCCCCGAGGACACGTACGTGATCCCCGGCGGCGAACCGCACGCGGCCGAGAACCGCACCGACGAGCTCGTCGTCGGCTTCGACATCTTCTCGCCGCCGCGGGCGAACCCGGACTGGGGCGAGTAGGCGGGCGGTCCGCGGCCCGACCCGGTTCGAGCAGGCGGTGCGAACCCCCGCGGACCGCGGCGCTCAGCGCGTCCGCGATACCCGCAAGACGTACCGGACCGAAGGTGTGTTAGTGTTCGGGACCGCATGTCGGGTAATGGGAGTCCAAGAACAGTACCCGTTCGACGTGGAGGCGCTCCGCGCCGACTTCCCGATCCTCGATCGAAAGGTCGGCGGGGACCCGGAGACCGCGGGCGAGGGCGAGGGCGACGACACGCCGCTCGTCTACCTCGACAACGCGGCGACCTCGCACACCCCCGACCCGGTCGTCGACGCCATCTCCGACTACTACCGGAGCTACAACGCCAACGTCCACCGCGGGATCCACCAGCTGAGCCAGGAGGCCTCCGTCGCCTACGAGGAGGCTCACGACGCGGTCGCCGAGTTCGTCGGCGCGGCGGGCCGCGAGGAGATCGTCTTCACGAAGAACACGACCGAGGCGATGAACCTCGTCGCGTACGCGTGGGGTCTCGCGGAGCTGGGACCGGGCGACAACGTCGTCCTCTCCGAGATGGAACACCACGCCTCGCTCGTCACCTGGCAGCAGATCGGCAAGCGCACGGGCGCCGACGTGCGCTTCGTCGACGTCACCGACGAGGGCCGGCTCGACATGAACGACGCCGCCGACCTGATCGACGACGACACCGAGATGGTGTCCGTCGTCCACGTGTCGAACACGCTCGGCACCGTGAACCCGATCGGCGAGCTGGCCGATCTGGCACACGATCACGACGCCCTGATGTTCGCCGACGCCGCGCAGTCGGTGCCGACGCGCCCGGTCGACGTCGGCGACCTCGACGTCGACTTCCTCGCCTTCTCCGGCCACAAGATGTGCGGGCCGACCGGGATCGGCGCCCTCTACGGCCGCGAGGAGATCCTGGAGGGGATGCAGCCGTACCTCTACGGCGGCGACATGATCCGCCGGGTCTCCTTCGAGGACTCCACCTGGGAGGACCTCCCGTGGAAGTTCGAGGCCGGGACGCCCTCGATCGCGCAGGGGATCGGTCTCGCGGCCGCGATCGAGTACCTCGAGGAGGTCGGCATGGACCGGATCGAGACCCACGAGGACCTGCTGGCCGAGTACGCCTACGACGAGCTACAGGCGCTCGGCGGCGTCGAGATCTACGGCCCCCCGGGCGACGACCGCGGCGGCCTCGTCGCGTTCAACGTCGACGGCGTCCACGCCCACGACCTCTCCAGCATCCTCAACGACTACGGCGTCGCGATCCGCGCCGGCGACCACTGCACCCAGCCGCTCCACGACGAGATGGGCGTCGCCGCCTCCGCGCGCGCCTCCTTCTACTTCTACAACACTATCGAGGAGGTCGACGCGCTCGTCGACGCGGTCCGCGAGGCCCGGGACCTGTTCGCGTAGCGAATCCGCGGGGTACGGCACCCGTGCGCACAGCGAATCGGTGATCGCGCGCCACTCGTCGTCGACCCCGGACGCGTCCGGTGATTTCCTCGTAATACTACCGAATAATCGGCTCTGAGGGGCGTGACAACGGTGATCGCGCAATTGTTATGCCGTCGACGGCCCGACGATGGTACGAAGAAGAGTCACAACTCTCGTAGTAAGTTGTTGTTTCCCGCCGAGTCGTCGCTCGCCATCACACCACATGACCGACCACACACCGCCGCCGTCCGACGCCCGCGCAGACCCGAACGGAGCCCCCGATCGATCCGAATCGCTCGCCGACCACTCCCCGAGGACCGACGGGGGACCGATCACCGTCCTCCAGGTCGAGCCGGACCCGCGTTCCGCCGAGCTGCTGGAGGCGTTCGCGGCGCGGCTCACCGATCGCGTTCGGGTCCGCACCGTGGACCGCTTCGCGGACGCGCTCGACGCCGTCGAGACGGGCGTCGAGTTCGACGGCGAGCGGGTCTCGGTCGACTGCGTCGTGACGGAACAGCGCCTTCCGGACGGGTCCGGGGTCGACCTGACCGAGCGACTGCGCGAGGCTGACCGCGGGGTTCCGGTCGTGTTCTACACCACGTGTCCGGGCGAGGAGCGCGAGGCGGCCGCGTTCGGCGCCGGCGCGGACGCCTACTTTGAGAAGGGGTCCGATCGCGGCCGGTACGACGCGATCCTCGACCGGATCCGCGCGCTCGTCGACGAGCGCCGCGACCGCGAGGGAGACGCGAGGGCGGGAGTCGCGTCGACGCCGCGCGCGCCCGGGGCACCGGGAGAGACGCTGCGCTCCGAGGAGTGAGTGGCGTCGCCGAGCGGCAACTGTGGAGAGTAGCGGGGACAGCGACTGTGGAGGGTAGAGGAGACGGCGCCAGCGGGGTCGACAGACGTTCGCGTTACCGTTCGAAGTCGAGATCGACCGTGAGGTCGGTCGCGATCCACGCGTCGGTGTTGCCCTGTTCGGTGAAGACGGTCCGATCCTGAGAACAGCGGGTCGCAGCGACGGTCGGCCGTTCGTCGGCCGCCGATTCGGCGTCCCGCTCGATCCGGTCTCCCGTTGTCATTACTACCCGGTCAGAGACCGGCGGGGATATAGATTTCGGTCGACCTAAACCATCTGCGGCGATCCGGGCGGGGGATCGGAGGGCCTTACCTCGCGGCGGTCGTTCACTCGGCCGTGACCGACACGCTGTTCACACCGCTCACGCTGCGCGAGACCGAGTTCCGGAACCGCGTAATGCTCTCGCCGATGTGCCAGTACTCCGCCGAGGACGGACTGGCCAACGACTGGCACCGCGTCCACCTCGGCGCCCGCGCCGCCGGCGGCGCGGGCGTCGTGATGACGGAGGCGACCGGCGTCGAACCGCGCGGCCGCATCACCCCGAACTGCCTCGGGATCTGGTCCGACGAGCACGCCGAGGCGATCGAACCGATCGTCGAGTTCGTCCGGTCGCAGGGCGCGACCCCGGGGATCCAGCTGGCTCACGCCGGGCGGAAGGCCTCTCACCGCCCGCCGGCCGAGGGGAGCGGTCCAATTCCCGCCGACGAGGCGGACGGGTGGGAGACCGTCTCCGCGACCGACGAGCCGTACCCGCACGCGAACGTCGACGAGGGCGACCTGGCCGACACCCGCCGGCTGGACGGCGAGGGCGTCGACGAGGTCATCGACGCGTTCGCGACCGCCGCCGAGCGCGCGCACGACATCGGCTTCGAGGTGGCGGAGGTCCACGCGGCCCACGGCTACCTGCTCCACCAGTTCTGCTCGCCGGTCACCAACGACCGGGAGGACGAGTACGGCGGGAGCTTCGAGAACCGCACTCGGCTCCTCCGCGAGGTCGTCGAGGCCGTCCGCGAGGTCTGGCCCGACGGCAAGCCGGTGTTCGTCCGGATCTCCGCGACCGACTGGCTCCCCGACCGCGACTCGTGGGACGTGGACGACTCGGTGCGGCTGGCCCCCGTACTCGCCGAGGCCGGCGCCGACCTGATCGACGTCTCGGGCGGCGGGATCCACCCGGACCAAGCGATCCCGAACGCCGGCCCGGGCTATCAGGTACCCTACGCCGAGGCGATCCGCGAGGGGACCGACGTGCCCGTCGCCGCGGTCGGCGGGATCACGGAGCCGACCCACGCCGACGCCCTGGTCCGCAACGAGCGGGCCGACCTCGTCGCGCTCGGCCGCGAGATGCTCCGACACCCCCACTGGCCGCTTGAGGCCGCCCACGAACTCGGCGCAGACGTCGAGTGGCCGGTCCAGTACCGCCGCGGCCGCTACGACTGAGCGACGACTACGGCGAGTCACCGACGGGGCGGGAACCGCCCGCACGCTCCGAGAAGACTTATTTCCCTCCCGCGAGCCGACCGCGTATGGAGTACCGACCGTTCCCCGACGAGCGCGCCGACGAGTTCGACGCGTTCATGCGGTACGCGTTCTCCCCGACCGAGGGACCGTACGACCCCGAAGAGGCGGAAGATCACGACACCATCGCCGACACGCGGGGGCTGTTCGACGGCGCCGACCCGGTCGCTGTCTGCGCGCACCACTACTTCTCGCTGCGGATCCGCGGCGCCGACCGCGAGGTCGCCGGCCTCTCCGCGGTCGCGTCCCCGCCGGAACGCCGCCGGCAGGGGAACGTCGGCCGGATGCTCAGGGAGTCGCTGGCGGAGTACCGCGACCGCGACGTCTTCGTCTCGACGCTGTGGCCCTTCGAGTACCCCTTCTACGCGGGCTACGGCTGGGCGACCGCGTCCCGCTACCGCCGCCTGACCGCGCCGCCGGACCGGTTGGGGTTCGTCGACGACCTGATCGCGACGGACGGCGACGACGCCGGGACCTTCCGCCGACTCGGGGAGGACGATTACCCGGCCGTGAAACCCGTCCTCGCGGCGATGGCCGACCGCTACGACCTGACGATGGACTGGACCGAGGAGTGGTGGCGCGAGCGGGCGCTCCAGGGGTGGAAGACCGACCCGTTCGTCTACGGCTGGGAGCGCGACGGGGAGACGCGAGCCGTCTGCGCGTACAGCTTCCGCGACGAGCCGGACGCGGACGACCCGGCGCTGCGCGTCACCGACGTCGCCGTCGCGGACGACGAGGCGTGGTTCCAGCTGCTCCGCTTCTTCCGGAACCACGACTCGCAGGTCGACGAGGTCCGGGTCCGCGCCCCGCCGGACGCGCCCCTGCTCGACCTCGTCGACGACCCGCGCGCCGTCGACTGCGAGGTTCGCACCGGACCGATGGTCCGGCTCGTCGACGTCGCCGCCGCGCTCGAAGCGCTCGCGCCGGACCCCGAACTCGAGACCGCGTTCTCGCTTTCGGTCGCCGACCCGCTCGTCGATTGGAACGACCGGACGTTCCGGGTCGCCGTCGCGGACGGCGCGGTCGCCGTCGAGCCGACGGGCGGCGAGACCGACGGTGAGACCCCCGACGCGGAAGGCGAGACCGCGGACACCGCGGTCGACGTCGGCGCGCTCTCGCAGCTGTACGTCGGATACCGGTCGGTCGACGAGGTGATTCGGGACGACGGGCTCGCGGTCGACGGCGAGGTCGCGGGCGATAGCGCGCTCGCGGACGACCTCCGCGCGCTGTTCCCGCCGCGGACGACGCACCTCCGCGAGGGGTTCTGAGCCGCGCGGCCGGGATCCGCTTCCGCGACCCGGCAGGGCTTTTTATCCGCGGACCGCCTACGGCGCGGTATGAGTTCCCGCGACCCCCGCGACGACGACCTCGAGGAGCGGCTCGACGAGCTCGAGGACGTGCTGAGCGAGCTCCGCTCCGACCTCCGGGAGACCGAGCGCGACCGCCGCGGTCCCCCGCGACCGCCCCGGCTCTCGGAGCTGGTGCGGTTCACCGAACAGTACACCATTCCGACGCTCATCGCGCTGCTGGAGACGACGATCAAGTCGCTCGAACTGCTTCAGGGCACCCTCCGGCTCGCCGACCCCGGCCGGAGCGTCGCGGAGGGCGCGGAGGGCGCGGGCGACCGCCTCGCGGACGTCCGCGACGGCGCGAGCGCCGGTCTCTCGCGGTCGCTCTCGGAGCTTCGGACCGCGCTCTCCGAGGCCGACCTCCCAGAGGAGGCCGCCTCGCGGTCGATCATCGCCGACGCGCGCGACCTCACCGCGGAGATCGAGTCCCGGATCGACGAGGGACGCCGGGAGGCGGACGCGGCGCGCGACCGGCGCCTCGGGAGGGACGGCGACCGGGACCGAGACGAGAGCGACCGAACCCGGGACGGAGGCGATCGAACCCGGAACGAGAGCGACCGAGAGCGCGACGAGAGGGAGTCCGACCGCGACGACGACACCAGTCCGGTTCGGATCGACGTGACCGAACCCGGCGAAAGCGGTGACGAGGGCGACGAGCGCGAGGACGAAGCGTCCGACGACGCCGACGACGCCCCGGAGATAGACGTCGAGTCCGAGCTGGAGTCGATAAAGCGTCAGGTCGACGGCGACGAGGTCGGTGCGGAGGCGGGCGACGACGTGGAAGCAGCCGACGATGACACCGACACGGACGACGACGTGGAGAACGGCGCGGGCAGCGAAGGGAACGCGGGATCGAGTGACGACGCGGACGAAGAGGGGCCGGACGACGGAACGAACTGAGCCGCGGTCTCAAAACGACGCGCCGAGCCGGTCGGCGACGCGCTCGGCGGAGTCGAGGAGGAGCGTCTCGTCGTCGGTGAACACTTCGAGGGCGACGGTGCCGTCGAACCCGGCGAGTTCCGACTCGACGAGGTCGTAGTCGACCTCGCCGGCTCCCACGGGGAGGTGGGTGTCGCCGCGGCGGCGGACGTCGTGGCAGTGGAGATGCGAGATCCGGTCGCCGTGGCTCCGGAGGAACCGCTTTATCGCCTTGTTTCCCCCCTCCATGTACGCGTGGCCGAGGTCGAAACAGATCGCGGTGTCGGTCTCGCGGGCGAGGTCGCCGAGGACGGAGAGCTGAAGCCCCGAGTGCTGGTGGCCGACGTTCTCGACGACGACCTCGACGCCTGCCTCGCGGCCGGCGTCCGCGACCCGGCGGAGCTGGTCGGCGGCCGTCTCCCGGAAGCCCACGTCGTCGCGGTCGGCGGAGGTGGCGTGGAGGACCGCCTTCTCGGCACCGAGGTCGCCGGCCGCTTCGAGGAGCCGCCGCTGGTAGTCGACGATGGCGTCGTTCACTTCGGGGACGTAGGTCGCCAGCCGCTGGCTGTACGGCAAGTGGACGAGCAACTCGCGGCCGGCGAGCGCGTCGCTCAGGCGCTCCGGGTCGATATCACCCGGCACGAGCGTCGGCTCCCCGATTCCGAGCTCGCAGAAGTCGAATCGGGGCGACGACGCCGCGAGCCGATCGAGGTCGTCGCCGACGGTGAGACCGATCGCCATGTCGGCGGTGGGTGCGGCGGCGTGTTATAAGTAGTGGCGCGGGCGGCCGCCGCGGGCTCGACGGGGACCGCGACACGTACGTGACGCGGTTCGCCTCAGTCGTCCGCGAGCGGGTTATCGAGGTCGATCTCGCCGGCGTCTATCTCGGCTTCGATCTCGCGGGCCGCGGTCACCATGTTCTCGGTCTTGCCGTACGCGATCTCGCGCGGGAGCAGCTTCAGCCCGCAGTCGGGGGAGATAGTGAGCTTCTCCGGGGGCACGACGCGGAGTCCCTGTCGAATGTTCCGTTTGATCTCCTCGACGGACTCCACCTCGGCGGTGTGGGCGTCGACGACGCCGAGCGCGAGGTCGGGTTCGAGCTCCGGCTCCTCGAAGACGGGGATCTGCTCGTAGTCGCCGTTCGACAGTTCGAGGTCGAACTCGTCTATCGGGTAGTCGTTGATCTCGGGGTACACCCGCGAGTAGTCGCCGTAACAGACGTGGAGACCGATCCGGACCTCCTCGGGGATACCCGCCGCGATGCGTTCGAGCGCCTCTCCGACGATGGCGTGGTCCTCCGGCGTCGTCGCCAGCGCCGGCTCGTCGATCTGGATGTAGCGCGCGCCCGCCTCGACGAGCTTCTCGACCTCCTCGTTGACGAGGTCCGCGAGGTCGTACACCAGCTCCTCGGTGGAGGGGTACGCCTCGTTGAACGCCCAGAAGCCGAGGGTGTACGGTCCCGTGATCGGGACCTTGACGGGGCGTTCGGCGACGCCGGCGGTGAACTCGAACTCGTCGACGAGCCACGGCTCGTCGTACTCGACCTCCTCGACCACGCTCGGCTTGTCGAAGTAGTTGTGGCCCCACACCTTCACGGGACCGTTGAACTCGTAGCCGTCGATGCGGTCGGCGAAGAACTCCACCATCTCGTTGCGACGCATCTCGCCGTCGACGACCGTGTCCAGCCCGGCGCGCTCGTGCTCGTGCGTGATGAGCCGACAGGCGTCGTCGTGGGCCTCTTCGAGGTTCGACTCGTCGAACTTCGAGTCGGCGTCGTCGACCAGCTCGTCGGCCCGGTTGAGCCACTTCGGCTTCGGGTAGGAGCCGACGACGGTCGTCAGCAGGAACGCGTCGGTCGGGTGGTCGTCCGGGCGGAACTGGTCTCTGTTGGCGTCGGGGTTTCGGACCATCAGTCGAGCACCTCCGCGGCGGCGGCGAGGGCGTTTAGCTTCTCGCGGTACTTGTTCGTCGGCAGGTAGAACAGCTCGGCGTTCGGCGTGAGGTAGGTCCGGTCGAACCCCTCGACGGGGATCTGCGACTCGAACCACTCGACGCGCTCCGCGACCGTCTCCGGCTCCTCGACGAGCGTGTTCTGCCCGTCGACGAGCCCGAGCGACAGCGAGTCCGTCGAGCCGAACTCCTGGACGTTGTAGACGGTGTCGTCGCGGTCGCCGGCGACGAGGTCGAGTCCGAGCGCGTCGGCGCCCGCCTCGTCGACGAGGTGGGCGTACAGCTTCTCGCCGAGCGCGCCGTAGAACGTCTGGACGACCACGTCGGCGTCGGTCGCGTCGGCCACCGTCGCGAGCGCGTCCGTCGCGGTCGACTCCTCGCCCTCGGCGGGCGGGTTCGTGACGAGCGACGGTTCGAGGAGGAACAGCGTCTCGTGGGCCGGGAACGCCTCGACCTCGCCAGCGAGGAACTCGGCGACCGCGGCCTGGAACTCGGCCTCGTCGCCGTAGCGCTCGTCCGTCGCGAGGTCGGCCAGCGAGTACGGCCCGGGGAGCGTCGCCGCCAGCGACGCGTCAGCGGCGCCGTCGGCGAGCAGGTCCTCGGCCTTCTCGAGCTCGCGGGCAACGTCGCCGGAGAAGCCGAGGTCGTCGACCACGCGCGGGTCGCGGTAGAAGTTGTTGTTGTCGTAGTACCGGACGATCCCGCCGGTCTCGACGCCGTCGTGGACCGTCAGCGGGTGCGCGATCATGTCGTCCCAGCGGCCCTGCCCCTCGGAGATCAGGTCGAGACCGGCGTCCAGCTGGTGGTCGACGTACGTCGCGCGCACCTCGTCGTACTCCGCCACGATCGCCTCGCTCTCGTCGCCGCTCAGGAGGTCCCCCTTCTGGTGGCCCTTCAGGTCCGAGAGCGTCTCTTTCGCCCGGTCCGGGAGCGGATACAGCCCCGGCGTCGCCGCGACACGTTCGGTCATCACCGACCGTTGGATATGCCGTCGTATAATATTTGCTAATGTATTATATGTTCTATAGTAATTTCACGGCTGCCAAGCGTTATGCGTTCCCCTCGTCTCCGGAAACTATGAGACGGAACGTGTCGCGGGGCGCTCGGGGGAATCCCGCACTGACGTTCGGGATCGCCGGCGGCGGGTTCGCGCTGCTGTATATTCTGTCCGAGCCGATTCAAGGCGTGCTCGCCGGGCGCGGCTTCACCCCGCCGTCTGCCTTCCTGTTGCTGTTCGTCGTCGGGGGGTTTCTCGGCGGGGCGCTCGTCGCGCGGCTGCTCTGGGGACGCCTCGACGGCGAGCGGTCGCCGGTCCGCGGCGCGGGGGTCGGGGCGCTCGTCGGGCTGCTCGCGCTCCCGGTGCTGTTCTACGTCCTCGAACTCGCGCTCGTTGCCGTCGACGGGAACCCGTTCGAGCCGATTCCGGGGGCCTCGCCCGGGATCCAACTGGGTTCGGACCTCCTCATGTTCCTTCTCGCTCCGCTCCTTCTCGGCGTGCTCGGGCTGATCGTGACGTACGGCGCAACGGTCGTCGTGGGCGCGCTCGTCGGGTACCTCCTCGTCCGCGAGTAAGTCGGTCTGGGCGCGAGCGCCTCACTCCCGCCGGAGCGCCAGAACCGTGAGCGTCTCGAACGGGAACGACTCCTCGACGACGGGGGCGGCCGTAAACCCGGCATCTTCGACCAACTCGAGCACCTCGTCGTACCCCGTCAGCGACGAGACCAAAAGCAGGACGACGCCGCCGGGCGCGAGGACGCGACCCACGTCTGCGAGGAACGGCTCGATGAGTTCGCGGCCCGACTCGCCGCCCGAGAGCGCGTGTTCCATCCAGTCGTCCCACTCGTTGTCGGGATCGGTCGGGAGGTACGGCGGGTTGAAACACACCGCGTCGAACGCGTCCGCGCGGAACGGCGAGAGCAGGTCGGCGACGACGCCCTCGACCCCGCGCTCGCGGGCCTGTCGCGCGGCGTGCGGGTTGAGGTCGCTGCCGACCACGTCGAGGTCGCGTTCCTCGGCGATCCGCTGAGCCACCCAGCCCGAGCCCGTGCCGACCTCCAGCACGCGCCCGTGCGCCTCCGCGACCGCCGCCTCCGCGAGCAGCCCTGAGTCCTCGGCGGGCTGGTAGACGGCGACGTCGTCGAGACCGCGTCGCGACGCGAGGCCGCCGTCGCACTCGTCGCTATCGTCTCCGCCGTCGATCATTGGTCGCCGCCCTCCGCCTCGGCGTCGCCGGAGCTCTCGGACCCGTCGCGCGTCGCCGCGCGTCCCTCGACAGACGCGTCCAACTGCGGTCCCGAGGCGCCCTCAGCGCGGGCGGAGAGCGTCTGCTGCGGGAACGGGATGACGATCCCCTCGGCTTCGAGGGCGTCTTTCATCGCGTTCATCGCGGCCGTCTGGGTCCGCCAGCGCTTCCGCATGCTGGGATTGCGGATCCAGTAACGGAGGCCGAGGACGACAGCCGAGTCGGCGAAGCGCTTCGTCACGGCGTTCGGCTCGGGCATCTCGGCGACGTCCTCGACTCCCGCGACCGCCTCCTCGACGACCGCGGCCGCGCGCTCGACGTCGGCGTCGTAGTCGACGCCGACCTCGACTTCGATCCGCAGCCGGTTCCGCCGCGAGCGGTCGACGATCGAACCCGACCGGACGGTGTCGTTCGGCATCGTGATCACCTCGCCGTCGAACGACCGGAGCCGCGTGCTCATGATCGAGATCTCCGTCACGGTGCCCTCGTGGTCGCCGATCTCCACCCAGTCGCCGACCTCGAACGGCCGGGAGAACATTAACACGAACCCCGCCAGTATCGCCCCGAGCGTCTGGCGCGCAGCCATCCCGACCACGATCCCGAGGAACCCCGCGCCGACGAGGAGGCTGCCGACGTTGTCGGTGAACAGCCCGACGACCGCGACCAGCGCGGTCGTGTAGACGGTCAGCTGCGTGATCCGGAGGATCACCTCCTGTTGGTGTTTGGAGATCGACGCGCTCTCGGCGCCGATCTCGCGGATGACGCCGCCGAGGAAGTCCGTGAGCGCGTACGCGATCGCGAGGAGGATCACGGTGAGGACGACGTTCGACAGCTGATCGGCGCTGAGCGCCGACCGCGCGGTCTCGAAGAGGGCGCCGCTCCGGTCCCACACCGCGATGAGCGTGAGCGCGCCCACCGCGGTGGCGACGCCGACCGCCGCCGACAGCAGGAGCCGTTTCGTGGAGGTGAGGTCCCTGTCGCCGCGCTTGAGCCGCCCCGTGAGGTACCGGACCGCCAGCACGGCGACGACGATACCCACCGACGCGGCGAACCGTTGGAAGTTGCCCGCGAGCGTGCGCTGAAGCTCCGTCACGAGACCGATCCACCCGGTCATCGTCACGCCTCCGTCGGGGAGCCGCGTTCGCGGGCCAGCTCCGCCAGCGCGGCGAACGCCGCCGGCTCCAGCGTGCCGGGCCGGCTACCGAGCAGCTCCTCGTCCGCCGCGTCGACGACCGCCTCGGGGTCGTCGAGCCCGGAGATGTGCGCCGTGTTCCGGACCGCGTTCCGCACCGTCTTGCGCCGCTGGGTGAAAAGCGCCTTCACGAACCGGAGGAAAAAGGCCTCGTCGCCGACGGTGTACTCGGGGTCGCGGGGGGTACACCGCACGACGGCGCTCTCGACGGCCGGCTGCGGGTCGAACGCCTCCTTCGGGACGCGCTCCGCGATCTCGACGTCGGCGTAGTGTTGCGCCGACACCGAGAGCCGACCGTACTCGGACTCGCCCGCGGACGCCACCATGCGGTCGGCGAACTCGGCCTGGAACATCACCACGAGCGGCTTTTTCTCCGGCAGCAGCCGGAAGGCGATCTCCGAGGAGACGCCGTACGGGAGGTTGGCGACGCAGACCGTAAACGGCGGGAACTCGACGTCGAGCGCGTCGCCCTCGACCACGTCGAGCAGCCCGTCGGCGACCGCGGCCGCGAACTCCTCGCGGAGGAAGTCGGCGAAGGCGCCGTCGCGCTCGATCACCGTCAGGCGCCCGGAGGCGTCGCTCGCCGTCGCCAGCAAGCGGTCGGTGAGCGCGCCCGCGCCGCCGCCGATCTCGAGGAGGTGACTGGTGTCGGCGCCGTCGGGGAGGTAGCCGGGAATTCGGTCGAGGACCCGGTCGTCGACGAGGAAGTGCTGGTCGCGGTCGGGATCCGCCCGCGCGCCGGCCCGCCTCGCGAGCGCGTCGGGATCGCGACGCCCGTACGCGGCGTTCTCTCCCGTCGATGAGTCGGTCATGGCCGGGGTACACGCGGTGTTCGGGTAAAAGTCCCGTTTCGGGGCGCTCACTCCTCGCGGCCGACGAACGTCCGGTACTTCAGGTCGGACTCGCGGATCTCCTCGACGATCCGTTCGAGGATCACCTCCCGCGGGCGGTGAAGCCCGGAGATGCGCTCCTCGACGTCGTCGAAGCTCTCGAACGGGCCGCGCTTCCGCTCGTCGAGGAGGTCGTTCCGGAGCTTCTTGCCGATCCCCGGCAGCAGGTTCAGCTGGTGGAGCCGGAGGGTGATCGGTCCCGCCTCGTTGTAGAAGTCGACGAACCGCTCCTCGTCGGCCTCGACGATCGCCTCGGCCGCGTACTCGATCTCCGCGGCCGCGTTTCGGGTGAGGTCGTCGAACGACACCTCGCGGTAGCGGCCGACGGCCGGCCCGTCCAGCGCGATCCGGTCGCTCACCGAGACGTCCGCGTCGTCGCCGAGCGTCAGTTCGTACAGCCCGAACGAGTCGGCGCCGAGCGCGTACGCCACCGGCGACTTGCGGGACTGCGGGCGGTCGTCGTCGGGACGCCCGTTCGGCAGCACGTCGAGCAGGACGGCGGTCGGACCGTCGTCAGCGACGTCCCCGTCGCCGTCGGCGTTTTCCATGTATGGATTATCGCTCCGAGCAGTGAAAAAACCGCTGGGAGGAGCGGCGACTCGGTCGAAGCGGGGAACGGTCGGGAACGCGAAACCGCGAGGAACGCGGCGGCGGGACGAACGACCCGAAGGGAGAAGCTCCGCGTTCAGGCGTACTTCGCGACGACGTCGAGGATCTCGTCCAACTCCTCCCCGTCGAGCGAGTAGCGCTCCTGTGCGAACACCGAGCGGAGCTCCGTGCGGTCCTCGGGGAGCAGGTCGGTGATCTTCACGGCGGTCGGCACGTCGATCTGCTCTAACTCGGCCAGCTCCTCGACGAGCTCGCGGGACTCGTCGGCGTCGAGGTCCGCGAACCGGTTGACGTGCTCGATCGCGCGGGCCAGCTCGTAGCGGAGGTCGCGGTCCTCGTCTTCCGCGCGCTCGTCTTCGATCTCCACGAGGATCTCCTTCGCCTCGGAGGTGGTGACGTACTCCTCGTCGAGCTTCTCTTTGAAGATCGTCATCTCAGTTCTGCTGTGCGCGCATGTGGGCGGCGGTGACGATGAGCGTCTTCGTCTTGCCGCCGTCCGGAATCTCGACTTTGAACGCCGACCCCTGCTTGCCGACGACGGTCCCGGTCCGGCCGTCGAAGCGCGGGTGGAAGCGACCCTTTGGGACGCTGGGGTCGATCTTGAGGTGGACCTGCGACCCCTCGTCGAACTCCTGGATCGCTCGCTGCGGCGGGGAGGTGCCGCGGTTACGGGGTTTGTTCGAGAGCTTGTCGCGAGTCGCCTTCTGCGGCCCATTGGAACTCGGCATGGTCTTGGGATACCTTCCGCTGCCGCCGTTATAAATCGTGCGTTACGGCCCGCAGGGCGTGGAGACCTCACACACGCGGATATCGGCGGTGCTGTCCGTCGCTCTCTCGCGCGCATCGCTCGCTCGCACGCGCGCGACTACCAGACGGACCTCCCCCTTTCGAAAGGGATAATCCCGAGAGTCCCTACCATGTTCGTAATGAGTCATCAACTGCCGGACGTACAGGCCTCGGCTCCCGACGTCACCGTCGGGCTCTCGCAGGTCGGGGTCACCGGCGTGGAGAAGCTCGTGAAGCTGGCGCGCGGCGACAAGCGCCCCATCGTTCTCATGGCGGAGTTCGAGGTGTTCGTCGACCTCCCGAGCGGCCGGAAGGGGATCGACATGTCGCGGAACCTCGCGACCGTCGACGAGATCCTCGAAGACATCACCCGCGAGGAGGCGTACCGCGTCGAGGACGTCTGCGGCGACGCCGCCGAGCGACTCTTAGAGAAGCACGACTACACCACCACCGCCGAGGTGTCGATGACGGCGGATCTCGTCACCCGCGAAAATACCCCCGCCTCCGACATCGAGACGCAGAGCACGGCGACGATCGTCGCCAGCGCGACCGCCACCGAGGACGGCACGCGCGAGGAGATCGGCGCCGAAGTGACGGGGATGACCGTCTGTCCCTGCTCGCAGGGGATGAGCGAGTCGCGGGCCCGCGACAAGCTCGCCGAGCTCGGCGTCGACGAGGAGACGACCGAGGAGTTCCTCGACGCCGTCCCGCAGCCGGGCCACTCCCAGCGCGGCCACGCGACGCTGACGATCACGACTGAGGGCCACCCCGACGTGGACCTCCGAGACGTGATCGACGTCGCCCGCGACTCGATGAGCGCGCGCATCTACAACATGGCGAAGCGGCCCGACGAGGACCACATGACCTACGAGGCCCACGCCGACGCGAAGTTCGTCGAGGACTGCGTCCGCGCGCTCGCCGAGGGGACCGTCGACGAGTTCGGCCACCTCCCGGACGACGCCGTGATCCACATGAAACAGTCGAACGACGAGTCGATCCATCAGCACAACGCCCACGCCGAGCGCGAAGTCCGGCTGGGCGACCTCCGCGACGAACTCGACCGGTAAGGGCGTGTAGACGCGGTCTCCGGGGCATTTTGAATAAGTCCAGGCGTGGCTGTCTATTGTTTATAAGTAGTTAGCGGCGCGGCAGCGATCACCTCCAAAGCCTCAGCCGCTCGCTTATAAATTGCTAATTACAGATCGACTGCAAACACTTCCAAAGCCCCAGTCGCGAGGCCACCGTACGCTCGCTGCGCTCCTCGCTCAGTCACTCCGTTCCTTCGCTGCGGTGCTTGCGTCGCCTACGGTGGCCTCGCGACTGCCCCTTTGAGTCCCACCCCGCACAGCACCGCAACCGCACCTCACGCCTCCCCAGCCTCGTCGGCCTTCCTCCGCTTCGCTCCGGTCGGCCGACTCCCTCGCACGCGCTCCTCGCGCCCTACCGGGCGCTCGGAGGCGCGCGCCGCCGCATCGTCATTTATAACCTGTCGTCGTCAGCCGCTCACCCGAACGTCAGCGGCTCCGACTCCGCCCAGCGCGGCTCGAACTGCTCTTTCACGCTCGTCGCGAACTCGATGTCCTTCACGTCGATCATCGCGAACGGCTCGTCCGCCGACAGCGGGTGCGGCACCTCGATGCACACCTCGATCTCGTCGAACACGTTGAACGTCCCATCGACGCCCGGAATCGTTCGGACCTCGAACCCGTCCACCTCCGCCAGCTCCGCGGTGTATCGGCGGCCGACGCTCCGCGGGAGCGCGTCGACCGTCGCCGGCGACAGCAGCACCCGGATCTCCACGCCGCGTTCGAGCGCGGACTCCAGTTCGGCGGCCACCTGCTCGCCGATCGTGCCGAGGTCGAAGCCGGTCGCGGGCGCGCCCGCGACCACGACGACCCGGCGCTCAGCGGCGGCGATCCGCTCTAAGAGGAGGTCGGTCGCCTCCTCGGCGCCGACCGCCGCGGTCCAGAACTGGCCGTCGACCGGCTCGCCGGCGTCGAGTTCCGTCGAGAGGTCGTCGACCACCGACTCGTACTGTTCGGCCTGCGTCTCCAGTTCCCGCTTCTTCTCGTCGAGCAGGCGGTCGAGCGCGGCGTCCGGCTCGACCGCGACGTACTTCTTCGGGCGGCTGGCCGCCTGACTGCGGACCAGGCTGTGCTGCTCTAAGCTGTTGAGCACGTCGTAGATCCGACCCATCGGGACCTCGCTGGCGCGAGAGAGGTCCTTCGCGGTGGTCGGCCCGGTCCGGAGGAGCGCGCGGTACGCCCGGGCCTCGTACTCAGAGAGTCCGAGATCGCGGAGAGATGCCATACGCTGGGATGCCGCGGCATCCGTATAAACGCGTCGCCCGTTTACGATCCGGATCGCCGAGGTGGGTTCGATCTCGGCTGTCGACGGCTATCCCGCCGAGTCCGACGACTCGTCGAGCCGGCGCGTCGCCGAGAGTCAGGCCAGGGTATCGCCGACCCGGTCCATCAACTCGTCGGGCGTTTCCGCCGGCTCGGAGGCGCCGTCCCCCGCGAGGACGACCGCGGTGCCCGCCGGAACCGTCCGCGGCGCGGGCGCGTCCGACTCGTGTGCGTTCGGCGCGATCACCTTCTCGTGGTCGGCCACCCGCCACGCGGCGCGGTGGAGGTCGCTCCCCGGTTCGGTCCCGACCGCGATGACGGTCGTGCCGCGGCGGAGGCGACCGGCGAGGCTCCCGTAGCCGGCGACCTGAACGCTCAGTCGCTCGGTGGCGCCGGCGAACGCCTCGGCGGTCTCCCGCGCGACCTCGCGGTAGCGGTCCTCGCCGGTGAGCGCCGCCAGGTCCAGCAGCGACGTCGCCATCTCCACGTTGGCGTCGAGCGGGCGGAACGACCGGTCGAGCAGCCCCGCTCCCGTCCGCGGGCCGTCGACGAACGATCCCTCGACGTGGAGCCGGTCGATGGCTCGATCCGCGACCGCGCGGGCGACGTCGGCGCCCTCGCCGCGCACCCCGGCGGCGCGGACGTACGCCCCGACGACGCGGGCGGCGTCCTCCAGCAGGTCGGACTCACCGGCCTCGTCGCTGCCGCGGTAGTGGGTCACTTCGCCGCTCTCGGCGTCGATCAGGTCACGTTCGAGTCCGTCGAGGATACGGCCGGCGTACTCGCGGGCGCGCTCGTCGTCGGTGTAGGCGGCGGCCGCGAGCAGCGCGTCCGCGGCGAGCGCGTTGCCGCCGGCGAAGACGGTCAGGTCGCGGCGGGGTTCGTCCAGGTCCGCGCGGTCCTCGGCGGGCGCCGCGTAGTACGCCCGGCCGAGCCCGGGACCGAGGCTGCCGCCGACGCCGTAGCCGGTCCAGAGGTCGTCGGTGAGGAAGGAGACGGCGTCGAGCGCGGGGTCGAGGTAGGCCTCGTCACCGGTGTAGAGGAAGGCGTTGGCGAACGCGCGGGTCACCGCGGCGTTCGTGTCGAGCGGCTTCTCGTAGGCGATGTCCCCCCAGTCGCGGGTGCCGGCGTACCGGAAGAACCCGCCCGCGACGTCGTCGGCGAGGTGGTCGCGAACCGCGTCGAGCGTCCGGAGCGCGCGGTTCCGGTCGCGCTTCAGCGCGAACTCGACGGTGCGAGGCAGGGGGAACTTCGCGTCGGTGCCCCAGCCGGCGTGCTCGGCGTCGTACTTGGCCTCCAGCTGGCCCGCCAGGTGGCTCTCTATCTCGTCGGTCAGTTCGCCGCGGGGCGGCAGGTCGGCGTCGAGCGCGCGCGGGACGCGGCCGCCCTCGCGGCCCTTGTCGGCCCACATCTGCCGGACCGATTCGAGGACCTGTCGCATCCCGTCGACGTCGAGGTAGCCCGCGCCGGTCAGCAGCTTCCCCTCGGGCGTGAGGAAGGCGGTCGTCGGGAACCCGCCCATGTTGTACCGCTCGCGCACCCGCGGGTTGCGGTCCACGTCGACGCGGACGGGGACGAACCCCTCGTTGACGTTGGCCGCGATCCGCGGCTCGGCGTAGGTGATCGCGTCCATCTCGTGGCAGCCCTCGCACCACGTGGCCGACAGCGAGAGCAGCACCGGGCGGTCGCGCTCGTCGGCCTCGGCGAACGCCTCGGGACCCCAGTCGCGCCACTCGACGCGAGTCTCGTCGCTCATACCCGCAGTCGGACCGGGGCGTGGGTAAGCGCTTCGAGAGCGGAACGCTACAGGGAAGGGCGACGGCAGGAGAGAGAGGGCGACGGCAGGAGGGCGGGAGGGCGCCGCGTCGGTGTCCACGCGTCGCGTCGGCGTTCGGACAGGCGATTCGTCGGCGGCGCTCAGCGCTTGTGGTCGTGACCGAGCGCGAGCGCGAGGGCGTTCGCGAACAGCAGCGCGACGAACAGCCGCCCGGTGCCGCCGTCCAGCCCCGAGTACAGCAGGACGGGGTACGTGGCCGGGATGGCGATGGCCGCCCAGAAGGCGGCGGCTTTGACGGTGCCGGTCATCAGCCCGGCGAGCCGTTCGCCGGAGGCGATCTGCGTGGGAGCGGGGGTTGACATGGACACTTCTCCGTACGACGGGGACCCACATATACCCCGCCGAGGGTTCGGTGAATTTCACTACGTTTCTCGCCCGATCGGGTCGTTTTATAAACGTCTCAGAGACGTTTTAACTGTTTACAACGCGTTCTAATCCTTTGTTTCCGGGTCTCCCTCGGTCCGGCCGTTCCGGACCGATCCGGGTGCTTCCAGCCGACGAGCCGAGAACCGATCCGGCTGTTCCCGACCGACGAGCCGAGAACCGATCGGCTCGCGCGAACCGACGAGTTGGAGGCGGGCGACTGCCGCGGCACCAACCGCTTTGTCCGTCGGGGACAAGGTGAGGACATGACGGAGACCGATCGCCGCGGCCGACGCGACGACCAGACCGACCGGAACCGTTCCGTCGCACGCGTCGACGGCGGCCGCCCGCGGGTGGCGGTCGTCGCCTGCGGCGGCACCATCGCCTCGGAGCCGAGCGACGACGGCGCGGCCCCGGAGAAGACCGGCGCCGACCTCGTGGAAGCGGTGCCGGCGGCGGCCGACTACGCGCGGGTGACGACCAGGGAAGTGTGCTCGCAGCCCGGGTTCGACGTTCGGTGGCGGGACGTGCTCGCGACCGCGACAGCCGCGCGCGACGCGGTCGGCGGGGGCGAGGACGCGGGCGACGCCGGCGCGGCGGAGACGGCCGACGGCGTCGTCGTCACCCACGGGACCGACACCCTCGCGGACACCGCCTTCGCGCTCGATCTCCTCACCGACCTCGACGCGCCGGTCGTCGTGACCGGCGCGCAGCGTCGGCTGGACGAACCCTCCAGCGACGTGCCGGCGAACCTCGCGCTGGCGGTGCGGGCGGCCGCGGACGACCGGTTCTCTCCGGGCGTCCACGTCGCGTTCGACGACGAACTCCACGCGGCCCGCGACGTCGTGAAGGGCCACAGCAACGCGCTGTCGACGATGACCTCGCCGGGGACGGGACCGGTCGCGACGTTCACCCGCGCCGCCTCGCGGCTCGTCCGCGCGCCCGAGCGGGGAGTCCCGGTCGACCCCCTCGCGGACGCGATCGAGGGCGCCGCGGACGTGCCGGAGGTCCCGGTGATCCACTCCGGAACCGGCGTCGGCGCCGGCGCACTCGAACGCGCGCTCGACGCGGGCGTCGGCGGAATCGTCGTCGAGGGGACCGGTCTCGGCAACGTGACCGGAGCGCTCGGCGACGCGATCGCCGAAGCGGCCGAGAGCGTGCCGGTCGTCGTCGCCGGCCGCCCGCCGGCGGGACCGACGGAACCGGTGTACGGGACCCCGGGCGGCGCCGTCACGCTCGCGGGCCACGGGGCGACGTTCGCCGGCGACCTCCCGGCCGCGAAGGCGCGCGTCGCGCTCGCGCTCGGTCTCGCCGCCGACCTCGACGACGAAGGGATCGAGGCGCTGTTCGCGCCGGCGTGAGGCGACCGCGAGCGCGCCGAGCGGGGCGAGATCGCCCGCCGGGATTGGTCAGAAGGGTTTTTGAGCCTACACGAAGCCCTTATGCGTCGGCCGCGTACCGGGTGGTATGACCGATCTCACGCGACGAACGGCCCTCTACGGCATCGCCGCCGGCAGCGCCGCCGCGCTCGCGGGGTGTACGGAGACCGGCGACCCCGTTTCGGGCGGAGACGGAACCGACGGCGGTGATGGAGGCGACGGAAACGGCAGCGACGGAGAGGACGGCGCCGACGGCGACGGCGCCGCAGGCGAGGTGACGACCGCGGTCCAGCAGGTCGGGTCGGCCCTCTCCGGCCCGGCGTGGGACCGAACCCAGCGACGCGGCTTCTGCGTGCTGATCGGCGAGGCGGACGGCGACGGCGCGTGGCCGATCGCCGAGGCGCCGGAAGCGGCCCGGACCTTCGTCGAGGAGACCGATCTCTCCGAGTCGGTCGTCTGCTACGTCGAGTCGGTCGGCCCGACCACCTGTCACGACGAGATCGCGTTCGACGGGGTCGGCGTCGAGGACGGGACCCTCGTCGCGGACGCGACGGTTCAGGGGGCGGAGAGCGCGGAGGTGGCCTGCGGCGAGGCGGTCACCTACTCCGCCGCGCTGCTGCGCGTCACGAGCGACCCGCTCCCCGACGCGGCGCGGCTCTCCGTCACCGACGGCTGGGGCGAGACGGAGACGGTGCGAGACGCCGACGGCGTCCGTGAGGCGGACGGTCTCGCCGGCGGGGTCCGGCCCGACGGCGACCCCTCGAACGTCCCCGCCGCGTTCGACTGCGACGTCGACGGGTTCGCGCGCCACCCCCAGGCCTACGACGGCGACGTCAACTGGGGCGGCGGGGGCGGCGCCGGCAGCGACGCGGGCGGCGACGGCCCGCTCGCGCTCCGGGCCGTGACCCCCAGCGACGACGACCCCGGGTCCGACCCGCTCGCGATCGGTCGCGGAACCCGGTTCCGGATCGAGCTGACGAACGTCTCCGGGCAGGTGGCGTACGTCGGCAATCAGGGGAAGTACAACCTGGAGATCCGCACCGAGGAGGGGTGGACCGAACTCCGCGGGACCGAGGGCGACGCGACGTTCGGCTACACGGACGAGGCGCTCGGCGTCGAGCCGGGCGAGACGCTGGAGTGGGAGTTCGAGATGACCGAGTCGGGACTCGTCGAGGGCGGGCCGCACGCGGACGCGCTCCGCGTGTGTCCGGACCTGGTCCCCGGCCGGTACCGGTTCGTCTTCTTCGGCGCCGCCGACCTCGCGGTCGCGTTCGACTACGAGGGGTAGCGCCGAGCGGGCGGGAGTCCGGCCCGGAACGGGTCGGACGAGGCGGCCGCGTCAGGCCCGGACCTCGATGAGGAGGTCCGTCTCCGGCGACTCGCCCATCGCCTCGCGGACGCGGTCCCACGAGAGGTCGGTGCGCGCGGTCACCGACTCGGTCGCGACGGCCCCGCAGGCGTTGCCGACCAGGATCGGCACCTGGTAGTCGCGCGGGTCGTGCGAGAACCCGTCGCCGGTGATCTCCGGCTCCCGGAGCGCGGCCGCGAGGAACCCGGCCGCGAAGGCGTCGCCCGCGCCGGTCGTGTCGACCGGGTCGGCGTCGAACCCGGGATGCGAGACGCTGCCGTGCGGCGTCCGGACCGTCGCGCCCTCTTCGCCGAGCTTGATCGCGACGACGCGGTCGTCCGGCTCCCACGGGTCGACGTCGGTCTCGGCCGCGAGCGCGTCGGCCTCGCGGTCGTTGAGGAACAGGACGTCGCTCGCGTGGAGCGCGGCGTCGAACTCGCGGTCGGCGACCCGGCGACCGGGGTCGAAGCTCCGGGTCGCGCCCGCCTCGGCGGCCGCGGTCGCGAGCGCCGCGGCGGTCTCGGGCTGTTGCCCGGTGAGGTGGAGGTGGTCGGCGGCCGCGAGCGTGTCGCGGTCGAGTCCGGCCGCCGAGAACGACTCGTTCGCCCCGTCGTTCGCGAGCATGAGCAGCTCGCCGCCGCCGTCGACGATGACGTACTTCACCGAGGTCGGCTCGGCGGCGTCGACGAGCACCTGCCCGGGGTCGACGCCGGCGCTGGCGAGCTCGCGCAGCGCCAGCGCGCCCGACTCGTCGCCGCCGACGCTGCCGTAGACGACCGACTGGCCGCCCAGGTCGACCAGCCCGACCGCGACGTTCGCGGCGCTGCCGCCGCCGGACTGTTCGAGCCGGTCGATCCGGGTCTCGCCGTCCGGCTCCGGCAGGCTGTCGACGTGGATCGTCACGTCCCAGTTGATGTGGCCCGCCGAGACGACTTTCGGCACGCGGTCGGCGTCGTCGGGGCTCAGGTCGGGGTCGCGGTCGACTTCGGGGTCGACCGCGTCCGGGGCGTCCTCGCCGCCCCCGTCGTCGGTTCCGGTCCCGCCGTCTTCGGGCGCGTCGCCCTCCCACTCGTCGACCTCGCGGTCCCACTCCGCGACCGTCTCGTCCCAGTCGTCGACCCCCTCGCCGTCCTCGACTTCGGGATCGCGCCCCTCGGCGACGCTGCCGTCGACCGCGGGGTCGTCGCGCCCCTCGCCGTCGCCGCCGATCGGCGGATCGTCGCGCCCGCTCATCGTTCGGCCCACGGCTCGGCGGCGCCCTCGCCGAACAGCTCCCGCATCAGCGTCACGATGCTCTCCGGGGGGAACTGGCCGTGCTCGGTGACGATCGCGTCCATGTACCGCGGCGGCGTCACGTCGAACGCGGGGTTCTCGACGGCGATCTCGCCGATCTCCTCGCGGCTCTCGGAGTCTATCACCTCGCTTTCGTCGCGCATCTCGATCTCGACGGTGTGGCCCGTCAGCGTCTCCGGGTGGAGCTTGATCGTCTGGGCCGCGGTCATGATCGGGACGCCGCGCTCGCGGGCGTTGACGGCGAGTCCCGAGGTGCCGATCTTGTTGATCACGCCGCCGTCCGCGGCGATCGAATCGGCGCCGACGACGACGTGGTCGACCTCGTCGAGGTAGCGCCGCGCCGCGGAGTCGACGATCAGGGTGACCGGAACCCCCGCGTCGCGGAGCTGTTCGGCGGTGATGTGGCCCTGCTGTCGCGGGCGCGTCTCCTTGACGACCGCCGAGATCGACTTCCCCTGCTCGACGGCCGCCTCGATACACGCGAGCGCGTCGGTGGAGTGGCAGTGGGTCATCACCGTGTCGCCGTCGGCGAGGCGGTTCGCGCCCACCTGCCCGAGGTCCTCTTGCGCGCGGTCGAGCTGTTCGACGAACGCCTCGCTCGCGTCCGTGACGCTCCGGCGGAGCCGGTCGACCGAGTCGCCCTCCATCCGCTGGAGGACGTACCGGAGGGCGTTCGGCAGCGACACCGCGGTCGGGCGCGTCTCGCGGAGGGTCCGCCCCGCGGCGCGCATCGACGCGCGGAACGCCTCGGGGTCGCTCGCGGTCGCGTCCGCCTCGGCCGCCGCCTCCGCCTGCTCGGCGAGGGCCTCGGCGGCCGCGGAGGCGATGGTCGCCGCGCCGCGGATCTCCATCGTCGCGATCGACTCGGCGGTCTCGCGGACCGCCGGCGCCGGCTCCGTGTCTGTCATACCGATCCGGTAGCCCGCCGTGTATTTATAAAACCGGCCGACTGGCGGAGCGGCCGGCTCCGCTCCGCGCGTCGGACCGCCCTACTCCGCCTCGTCCGGCTGCTGGCCGTAGCTCTCGAACCGCTCCTCGACGGTCGCCATCTGCTCGTCGGTGAGGACGTGCGGCTCGCCGACGGCGGACGCGCGCAGGTAGAGCCGGCAGATGTCCTCGACGTGGTGGGTGTTCTCGACGGCCGTCTCGACGTCCGGCCCGGTCACCACCAGCCCGTGGTTCGCGAGGATCGCGGCGTCGGAGCCGGTCTCGGCCATCGCGGCGACGACGTTCGCGGCCAGCTCCTCGGTGCCGTACGGTGCGTAGTCGGCCAGCGGGACCTCCCGTCCCACGGCGGCGATCATGTAGTGGATCGGCGGGAGTTTCCGGTGGAGCGTCGCCATCGTCGTCGCCCACGGCGAGTGGGTGTGGACGATCGCGCCCGGCCGGTCGTGCTTGTAGATGCCCGTGTGCATCGGCACCTCGCTCGACGGCGCCATCCGCCCGGCCAGCCGCTCGCCCGCCAGCGACACCACGGGCACGTCCGCCGCGTCGAAGGAGTCGTAGGGGACGCCGGTGGGCGTGACCGCGACCGCGTCGCCGTCGCGGACGCTCAGGTTCCCGGTCCGCCCGGGCGTCAGGTCCGCCAGCGCCGGCGCGTACTCGACGACCGCCTCGCGAGCCTCGCGCAGGAGGTCGGGGTTTGCGTCCGCGTCCGAGTCGGCCGCGGCGTCCTCCCGGGTCACGCCGCCACCTCCGTCAGGTCGGCGACGGCGTCGAGCCGGTGGTCCGGGCGCTGAGCTTCGGAGAGCTCCGCGTCGGCCGGCGCGTCGCCGTCGGCGACGAACAGCGCGGTGTCGATGCCGAGCGCGTTCGCGCCCGCGACGTCGGCGTCGACGTTGTCGCCGACCGCCAGCGCCTCGCTCGGCCGTCGATCGAGCGTCGACAGCGCGGTCGTGAACGGGAGCGCGCTGGGCTTCTCGCGGCCCACCTCCTCGGAGGTGACGAGCAGGTCGATCCGGTCGTCGATCCCGAGGTGCGCGAGCTTGCGCAGCTGGACCCGCGTCGTGAGGTTCGTCACGACCGCGACGTCGGTCCCCGCCGCCGAGAGGGCGTCGAGGACCGCCTCGACGCCGTCACAGAGCGACATCGCTCCGACGTAGCCGTCCCAGTAGGCGTCGCCGGCCGCCAGCGCGCCCGCGACGTCCGGCTCGCCCGCGTACCGGTACAGTCCGCGCTTGAAGTAGACGTGTCGGTCGTGGGACGCGGCGGTGGTGCGCGTCTCGCGTTTGGCCTCGCGGCGGCCCGTCGCGTACAGGTCGTCGAACGCCTCGCGGTCCAGTTCGTACCCGCGCTCGCGGAGGGCGTCGAGCGCGGCCCGCTTGCCCGCCTCGTTACACGGGGCGTACGGGTACAGCGTGTTGTCGAGGTCGAAGAGAACCGCCTCGTAGCTCATGGACGCACTCCGCGCGGCACCGACTTAAGCGTGATTCGACGCGGCGGCCGCGGACGACACGGCGAGAGCGAAGAGACGCCCGCTACTGGTCGTTCATCGCCTCGCTGGCGATGTTGCGGCCGCGGGAGTTGAGCGCGACCTCCCGGCGGATCCGGACCTCCTCGACCACCTCGAGCTCGACGAGCCGCTCGAACGTCTCCTCGACGTCGTCGACGTCCATCCCCAGGAACGAGGGGATCTCGAACGGCGAGACGCCGGAGTACAGCGCCATCAGCACCTCGCGGTCGCGGCTGGAGAGGTCGACGTTCGTCGACGAGCGCTCCTCGCCCTTGCGCAGCCACGACTCCACGAACCGCATCCGGTTCGGGTCGCCCGCGACGTGCGTCTCGATGCTCGTCCCCTCGTCGTCCGTGTGTGACACCTCGATCACGGGTTTCTTGTCGCCGTTGACGGTGCGCTTCGCCGCGTCGAGTCCGCTGATGTCGTCGAGGTCGAACTTCACGAACGCGCCGCGCTCCAAGGCGGCGTTGAGTCCGTTCTCGTCTATCTTCACGCGGGCCTGCTCCCACTCGGTGTCCTGAACGACGCCGCCCTCGATGGCGGGGTGTTTCACCATCACGGTCTTCTGGTCGAGCAGCGCGCGGTAGACGTCGCGCTCGAACGACTCGTGGTCGGAGGCGGCGACGAGCATCACCTGCTCGCCAAGGTCGAAGCTCACGTAGTTCGAGACGCGCGCGACCGTCTGGTTCGCGTCGTGCCGGCCGCCGAGCCGCTCCAGCTTCGACAGCGGGATCGTTCGCTTCCCGTCGTTGCCGGCTAAGATCAGCCGACGGTTCGAGAGGAGGACGCGCCCGGGCGTCCACGAGACGTCGCTCACCTTCCGCCCCTCGCGGACCGCGACCGCGAACTTCGCTTGGGTGTCGGTGATCTTGTACTCGTCTCCTTGTTGCGCCATTTACGGACCCCCCGCGCGCAGCTTCGAGACGGCCGAGAACACGCGCTTTCTGACGGCCTGACTGTCGTCGTCGGCGTACTCTTCGAGGCGGTTGAGCGTCTCCTGTCCGCCGATCTGTCCGAGGACGAACACCGCCTTCGCGCGGGCGTCCTCCGGGTTCTCGGGCCCCAGCTTGTCGAGCAGTCGGTCCTCGACGACCGGGCCGCCGAGGCTCTTTAAGCTCGTGGCCGCGAACTGCGCGGTCTGCGGGTCGTCGTCCGCGAGCGCGTCCGCGAGGGCCTCCACCGCCAGCGACGCGTCCGGGTCCGCCACCCGGCCGAGGATCCACGCCGCGTTCCGACGCTGGCGGGACTGCTGGCCGTCGGTGAGGATCTCGACGAGCGGCTCGACGACCGTCGCGTCGTCGGCCGCCTTCAGCTCCGAGACGACCTGGTCGCGGACCGCGTGGCTCTGCTGGGTGGGCACGTTCGAGAGCAGTTCGATGACGGAGTACACCGCCGCGTTGCGCACCACCGCGCTCTCGTCGCCGAGCGCGCGCGCGAGCGGCTCGACCGGCTCCGGGTTGCTCGCCTTTCCGAGCGCGCCGGCCGCGATCCGCCGGATCGACTCGTCGCCGTCGTCGAGCAGGTCCAGCAGCGGCGACAACGCCTCGTCGGTCCCGATCGCTCCCAGCGCGTTCGCGGCGGCGCGGCGCACGCGCGGGTCGTCGTCCGCGAGCCGCTCGCGCAGGCCGGGGACCGCCCGCGCGTCGGCGAAGGTCCCGCAGGCCTGCGCCGCCCGGAGCCGGACGCGGGCGTCCCCGTCGTCGAGCGCGCCGACCAGCGGCTGAAGCCCGCTCGCGTCGTCGAGCCGCCCGAGCGCGTTCGCCGCCGCCATCCGGAGCTCCGGCCGGTCGGCTTCGAGCGCGCGCGCGAATTTGCGCGCGGTGACCCACTCGGCCTCGGAGTCGCCGCCGCCGCCGGTCAGCTGCTCGAGGAGCTGCTCGAGCGCGGCCTCGCCGATCTCGTCGAGCGCGTCGACCGCGGCCCCGCGGACCTCGGGGTCGTCGTCCGTCGTCGCGGCGCGGAGCAACCCGTCGATCGTCGGCTGATCGCCTTCCTCGCCGATGTCGCCGAGGAACTCCGCGGCGCGGCGGCGAACGGCCGCGCTGTCGCTGCCGAGCGCGTCCCGGAGGCGCTCCGTGTTCCCGTCCCGGGCGTGCTGGTACAGCGACATCAGCGCCTCCCGAACACCCGCCGTCGCTTGTCGATCGGTTCGTAGCGGTCGCTCCGGTTCGGCGGGACGCTCTCGGTCATCCCCAACACGAGGACGCCGTCGGCGGCGAGCGACGCCTCCATCGTGTCGAATAAGGCCGCCTTGTGGTCGACGTCGATGTAGATCAGCAGGTTCCGGCACAACACCACGTCGAAGGGGTCGCGGGCGCCGTCGCGTATCAGGTCGTGCGTCTCGAACTCCACGAGCCGGCGCGGGGCCTCCCGGACGCGGAACGTGTCCCCGTCGCGATCGACGTAGCGGTCGGGGTCCGAGAGCGGTTCCAGCTCCTCGGCGATGTCCGTCGTCCGCGTCGTGTGGTAGACGCCATCGCGGGCGTTGTCGAGCGCCTCCTCGCTGATGTCGGAGCCGAGCACCTCGACGCGCGACTCGTCTATCTCGGGGTCGTCGCAGGCCAGCATCGCGACGGAGTACGGCTCGCGGCCGTCCGCCGACGGCGCCGACCACACCCTGACGCGCCGCTGGTCCGCGGTCCGCTCGCGCAACACGTCGCGGAGCACGTCCCACATCTCCGGGTTGCGGAAGAACTCTGTCACGTTGATCGTGAGCGCGTCCATCAGCGCCTGACGCTCGTCGGCGTCATCGCGGAGGATGCGCTCGTACTCGGCGTGCGACTCCGTGTCTCGCCGGCGCATCCGCGCCGTGATCCGGCGGTCGAGGTACGACTCGTTGTAGTACCCCGGCTCGAACGGGACCGTGTCGTCGATCTGTCGGAGGACGCCTTCGAACGCCGTTTCGCCGTCGTCTGCCGACTCGCTCATAGGCTCACCACGTCGAGCACGGCCACGACGTCCCCGTCCCCGAGGACGGCCGTGCCGCTGAGGCCGGGCGTCCCCGAAAGCGGGCCGTCGAGCGGTTTGACGACCACTTCCTCCTGGTCCAGCACCGCGTCGCAGTGGAGCGCGACCTGCCGCGTCTCCTCGCGGATCCGGACGAGCATTCCCCGGTCCGTCTCGTTCGCGGCCCCCTCGCCGTCGAGTCCAGGTCCGCCGGGATCGCTCTCCTCGTCGACCGCGACGCCGCCGTCGGCGGCGGGGGTCTCGTCGGCGGCCGCCTCGGCCGCGGACGCCTCGGCCGCCGAGGGGTCTATCTCGCCGAGGCGCTCGTTCAGCCGGACGACCGGGTAGAGGTCGTCCTCGTGTCTAACGACCTCGTCGCCGTGGACCTCCTCCACGTCGTCGGCGCGGGCGACCTCCGCGATCGACTTGATCGGGATGCCGTACTCCGTGCCGCCGACGTCGACGAACATCACCTTCACGATGGCGACGGTGACCGGGAGCCGGAACCGGACCGTGGTCCCCTCGCCGGGGTCGCTCTCGACGGAGACGGAGCCGTCGAGGTCGCGCGCGGTCGTCCGGACCACGTCCATCCCGACGCCGCGGCCGGAGACGTCGGTGACCTCCTCCGCGGTGGAGAAGCCGGGGTGGAACACGAGGTCGTACACCTCGTCGTCCTCCATCGCCTCGACCGCCTCGCGGCTCTTGACCCCCTCTTCGACCGCCTTGTCGCGGAGCTGGTCGGGGTCGAGTCCCCCGCCGTCGTCCGAGACCTCGATGATCACGTGGTCGCGCTCGCGCTCGGCGGTAAGCTCCACGTGTCCGGTCGGGTCCTTCCCGGCCGCCTCCCGCTCCTCCGGGGGTTCGATCCCGTGGTCGACCGCGTTCCGCAGGACGTGTACGAGCGGGTCGCGCATCTCCGTGAGGATGGTGCGGTCCAGCTCCACGTCGTCGCCCTCGATCTCGAAGTCGATCCGCTTGTCGAGGTCCCGCGAGATGTCGCGCACGAGCCGCGGGAACGAGTCGGACACCTGCGAGAACGGGATGAGCCGCATGTCCATGGCCGTGTCCTGCAGGCTGGAAGCCAGCTTGTCCAGCTCGTCCAGCGTGTCCGACTCGGCGTCGGCGGCCTCCAGCTCTCGCCGGAGCTTGATCCGGCTCGTCACCAGCTGCTCGACGAGGCCGTACAGCTCGTCGACCTGGTCGACGTCGACGCGGATCGACTTGATCTCGTCGCCGGACTTGGAGTCGGCGTTCGGTCCGGAATCGTCCGACGCCGATTCGGCGTCGTCGCCCCCGTCGTCGGTCCGCTCGGTCTCTCGGCCGGTCTCCTCGTCCGCACGCCCTTCGGCGGGCCGCTCCGCGCCCGCAGAGTCAGCGCCGGGTTCGGCGTCGGTCGGTTCCGATTCTCCGTCGCTCGGTGCCGCCTCCGCGTCGCCGTCGATCGACCCCTCGACCGCGACCGCGGTCACCGACTCGACCTGGGTGAGCGCGCGGAGTCCCTCCGCGACGACCTCGGGGTCGGCGCCGCCGACGAAGGCGTCGAACCGCTCGTCGTACTCGCCGTCCTCCAGCGCCTCGGGGGCGGGATCCGTCGCGTGCCCGTCGAACTGCTCGTCGATCGCCTGGAGGACGAGCGCCGCGTCGACGCCCGGCATCTGCGCGTCGCCGACCGTCACGTCCGCGTACGCGACCGGGTCGGGGAGGTCGGCCGCGCCCGCGGGCGGTTCCGGCACCGAGACGTCCGGCGTGCCCCCGTCCGAGGCGTCCTCGTCCAAGTCGTCGTCTTCGTCTTCCCCGGCGTCGATGTCGTCGGCGTCGTCGACCTCGCTGTCGGCCTCGCCGCTCTCGGCGGCCGCTTGATCGGACGCCTCCGCCTCGGCGTCGGGTTCGTCGTCGTCGCCTCCGGCGTCGCCGCTTCCGTCCGCGCCGCCGACGGTGCCGTGTTCCTCCATCTCGCGCAGGCGCGACTCGAGATCGGAGGGGTCCGTCGACACGTCGCCGGTCTCGGCGATTTCGTCGACCATCGCCTCGACCGTGTCGACCCCCTCGAAGAGGAGGTCCATCAGCTCGGGGTTCACCTCGCGGTCGCCCTGCCGGACCGCGTCCAGCAGGTCTTCGAGGGCGTGCCCGAAGTCGGAGACGTCCTCGTACCCCATCGCCGCGGCGTTCCCCTTCAGGGTGTGGGCGACGCGGAACACGTCGTCCATCGCCTCGGCGTCCTCGGGGTCGGCCTCGAGGGCGAGTAAGGCGTTGTTGAGGTCGGTGATCCCGTCTTCGGCCTCGGCGACGAACGCGGCGCGGTGGGAGTCCATCAGGCCTCACCCCCGACTATCGCGCCGGCGACGTCGTCGAGGTCGTACACCGCGTCGACCCCGCCCGTCTCGACCGCGCGCTTCGGCATCCCGTAGATGACGCAGGTGCCCTCGCTCTGCGCCAGCGTGCGCGCCCCGGCGTCGGCCATCGCGCGGATCCCCTCGGCGGCGTCGGATCCCATCCCGGTCAGCACGACGCCGACGAGCGGATCGTCGATCGCCTCGGCCGCGGAGCGCATCGTCACGTCGGCCGCGGGGGTGACCGTGTGCGAGTCGTCGTCCTCGTCGAGCGTGACCCGGAGCCGCCCCGAGCGGTAGCTGTCGATGAGGGTGTGGCTGCCGCCGCGGGCGACCAGCGCCTCGCCGGCTCCGATCCGCGCGCCGTCGCTGGCCTCGCGCACGTCGTACGCGGAGGCGGCGTCGAGCCGGTCCGCGAACCGCGAGGTGAACGCCTCCGGCATGTGCTGGACTATCACCACGCGACAGTCCGCCATCGGCAGCGCCGCCAGCACGCGCTCGACCGCGTTCGGACCGCCGGTCGAGGCCGCGATCACCACGGTCAGCGGCTCGTCGACGTCGACCGCGTCCGCGTCGGACCCGGAGCCGGCCGAGCGCGACGCCGCGGAACTGGGGTCGTCTCGCTCGCGCGTGGCGGCGTCGAGGTCGGCGCCCGCGACCGAGCGCACCGCCTCGACGAGCCGGTCGGACTCCCGCGAGACGCCGGTCGACACCTCACCGCCGGGCTTCGCGAAGAAGTCGACCGCGCCGCGGTCGAGCGCCTCGAAGGTGACCTCCGCGCCCTCGTCGGTGTGCGCCGACAGCATCAACACCGGCGTCGGCGTCTCCTCCATCAGCCGTTCGACGGCTTCGAGTCCGCCCATCCCGGGCATCTCGACGTCCATCGTCACGACATCGGGACGCGTCTCGGCGACCACCGAGAGCGCCTCTTCCCCGTCCCCCGCCTCGCCGACGACCGCGACCCCCGCGTCGCTTAAGAGGTCGCTTATCAGGCCCCGCATGAACGGGGAGTCGTCGACGACCACCACTCGCGGCGACCCGTCCCGACCGCCGCGCCGATCCGTCGTCCTGCTCATGTTCCAAACCGGACCCAGAATCAGCATAAATCCACGGACCCAGTAATCACCCCTGATAATTCAGGGGACACGATTATTTGTCGGTTGACCGCAGGTGCGAGCATGGCAGCCACAGAGGCGGACGCCGAACCGACCAAGGTGTTGGAGTTCGGGCTTGGCGACGGGACGTACTGTCTGGACATCGGGGTCATCGACGAGATCGTCGACGCGGGCGAGCTGACGCGGATCCCCAACTCGCCGGATCACGTCGAGGGCGTGATGGACCTCCGCGGCCGGACGACGACGATCGTCGACCCGAAGACGCTGTTCGACATCGGCGAGGACGGCCCGCGCGAGCGGATCGTCGTGTTCGACGACGCCGAGATCGACGAGGGCGGCACGGTCGGCTGGATGGTCGACGAGGTGTTCCAGGTCCGCGACGTCTCGCCCGAGGACGTCGACCAGAGCACCACCGTCGAGGACGAGGGCGTCCGCGGTATCGTCAAGTCCGACGACCGGTTCGTCGTGTGGGTCTCGCCGGACGTCGACGACGACCTCGCCGCCGACCTCGACGACGTCGAGGCCGCGGAAGCGTAAGCGGGACGCGAGGTCGCCGGACGCCGGGGGACAGTACGGAATCGACGGCGATCGTCGCCGATCGATCGGTTCTCACCCGTGAGAACCGGGTGCCAACGCTTATCAGCCGCCCAACGGGTTGCGTACGTATGCGCGTCTCAAGTGGCGTCCCGGGGTTCGACGATCTCGTCGACGGCGGCTTCCCCGAGGACCGCCTGTACGTGGTCAGCGGTCCGCCCGGGAGCGGCAAAACGACCTTCTGTTCGCAGTTCGCGGCCCAGGGCGCCCGAAACGGCGAGGACGTGCTGTACATCAGCATGCACGAGACCAAGGAGGGGATCCGCGAGGACATGAGCGGCTACGACTTCGGGTTCGACCGCGCGCTCGACTCCGACCGGGTCACCTTCCTCGACTCCTTCTCGTCGGACGGTCGACGGTTCTTCGGGCTTCCCGGTGACCGCCGCGACCGGTCCGGAGTTACCAACCGTCTCACGGGGTTCATCAACTCCCGCGACATCGACCGCGTCGTCTTCGACTCCACCATGCTGTTGCGGTTCCTCCTCGACGACGACGAGGACACGATGATCCAGCTGCTCTCCTCGCTGAAGCGGACCGACGCCACGACGCTCCTGATATCCGAGATGACCGATCCGAGCGCCTACTCGGAGGAGCACTACCTCGCGCACGGCGTCGTCTTCATGCACAACTACCTCGAGGACGAGGGGATGCGCCGCGGCGTCCAGGTGCTGAAGATGCGGGGGACGAACGTCGACACCGACATCCAGGACGTGAAGTTCACCGACGGCGGACTGCGAGTCGGCTCGGCGGCGACGGTGACCCACTGATGTACGACCGCACGTTCGGCACGGAGTGGGACGACCTCTCGCGGGAGGAGGCCGTCGAGCGCGCCTTCGCGCTGGGCGTGGCGGCCGGGGTGGGTACCCCTCATCCCGACGAGCTGGAGCGGGTGCTAGATGCGTTCTCGGGGAGCTACGACCGGAGCATCGTGGAGCTGGCGTACGACGAGGGGCGGACGAAGGCGCTGGAGGCGAAGGCGGAGCGGGACGACCCCGACGACGAGGAAGTGTGGTCGTCGCTCGTCGACGGTGCCGGGACGCCGCGCGAGTCGGCGGTGCCCGCCGCGCTCCCCGGTGCGATACGCGAACTGACACTCACCGACCGGCCGCGGGAGGGACCGCCGTCCTCGCTCGACCTCCCCTCCATGCTCCGAAAGTGACCCCTCGGAAGGGTTTTACCCGACACTCTCTCACGTTCACCAAATGACTGTGCTTCCCGACGCTGTCCGCGGTGCCGACAGCGTCCTCATCAGCGGTCCCCCGATGAGCGGGAAGTACGACCTGTTCAACCGGCTGCTCGCGGCGTGGTCCGACGGCCCGGTCGTGATCTCGACGGGCCGGACCGCGGAGAAGGTCCGCGGCGACTACGAGGAGCTGACGGGGAAAAGCGGCGACGACGTGGTCGTCATCGACTGCGTCACCCACGAGCAGGGCGACAAGCGCGAGGACACGCCGACGACGAAGTACGTCGCCAGCGCCGGCAACCTCACCGACATCGGGATCAAGTTCACCGACGTCGTCGAGTCCTCCGCCGGCCGCGAGCGCGCGGTCGGTCTCTACTCGCTGTCGCAGCTGCTGATGTACTGGGACCCTGAGCGCATCTACCAGTTCACCCGGGTGATGACCTCCCAGACCTCCGGTGAGGGATGGCCGTTCGTCGGCGTCCTCGGCTCGACCGCCCACGACGAACAGGTCGTACACACCCTCCACGAACCGTTCGAGACCGTCGTCGAGACCCGCGTCGACGACGACGCGCGGGAGTTCCGCGTCCGCGGCCGCGTCGGGCAACCCTCCGACTGGCAGCCGTTCTGAATCCTCCTCGGACGACCGGCCCGAACCCGCCTCACCCGACCAGTTCGAACTCCGCGCCGATCGGCGGCGCGCCGACGAGGCCCCAGTAGACGAACCGATAGGTTCCCGGTCCCAGCGGGGGACAGACCGCCAACTCGAGGTCGTCGACCGCGTCGGCGATGCCGGACTCCGTCAGCGTGAGGTCCCAGGAGTACGCCGAACTCGTGTCGATCGATCCCTCGCTCCGGGGGAGTTCGACCGCCTCACCGGTCGTCGATCCGCGGACGTCGAGCCACCCCTCGCCCGTCTCGCGCTGGAGCGAGTAGGCGAGTTCGCCGCGCGTGGGCGCGGGGGCGTCGCCCGTGTTCCGGAGGACGAGCCGGAGCGACTGGCCGTAGGTCTCGGTGGTCCCCTCGGAGGAAAGCTCCAGCGCGGTCTCGTCGGTTTCGACGAGCGTACGAGCGATCGACGCCTCGAACGGCTGGCCGAGGCGGACGAACGCGTCGTCCTCGCAGGTCAGCGTCGCCGGCGTTCCCTCGGGTCCCTGCGGCCCGTCGCCCGCGGCGAAGTCGAGACAGCCCGCCGTCGCGACCGAGAGGGCGAGCGCGCTCCCGACGAGCGCGTCGCGTCGCGTGTGGTCCATGCCGACATCGAGGGGCGCCAGCGGCATGAACCGCACGCGTCGGCGCGGGATCGGCTCGGGGTGTCGTCCCACCGACACGTCGCCGGCAGAGCGGTTCGGAACCGCTTTCCCGTCGGCCGTCGGATGGCCCCGCATGGAGCTGTTCGGATCGAGCGGCATCCGCGGGGTCGCGCTGCGGTACCTCACGCCCGCGCTCGTCCTCGACATCGCGAAGGCAGCGGGGACGGTCTGGGACGCCGACCGCGTCGCCGTCGCGCGCGACACGCGAACGACCGGGGAGCTGTTCGCGAACGCGGCCGCGAGCGGTCTCGCCGCGGTCGGCTGCGACGTCGACCGCCTCGGCGTCGTCCCCACGCCCGCGGTCGGCAACTACTGCGAGTCGGCGGAGGTCCCGGCCGTCCTCGTCACCGCCTCGCACAACCCGCCGGAGTTCAACGGGATCAAGCTCGTCGGCGACGACGGCGTGGAGCTGTCCGTCGACGTGTTAGAGCGGATCGAGCGGCGCGTCCTCGACGACGAGTACGACCACGCCGACTGGCGGACGGCCGGCGAGACGACGCCGATAGAGGGCGTCGTCGACGAGTACGTCGACCAGCTGGTCGCCGCGGTCGACTGCGAGGCGATCGCCGACGCCGACCTCACGGTCGCGGTCGACCCCGGTCACGGCGCGGCATCCGTCGCGTCCCCTCGGATCTACCGCGAACTCGGCTGCGAGGTGCTGACGGTGAACGCGACGCCGGACGGCCACTTCCCCGGCCGCGACTCCGAGCCGGTCGGAGAGAACCTCGGAGCGCTCTCGCGGGTGGTCGCGACCTCGGACGCCGACGTGGGGATCGCGCACGACGGCGACGCGGACCGCGCCGTCTTCGTCGACGAGAACGGGACGTTCGTCGACGGCGACACCTCCTTCGCGGCGATGGCGGACGCCTGCCTCGAACCGGGCGACGCGGTCGTCAGCGCGGTCAACGTCTCCCAGCGGCTCGTCGACGTCTGCGCCGACAACGACGCCGACCTCGAACTGACGCCCATCGGCGCCACGAACATCATCACCCGGACGCGCGAACTCCACGAGGAGGGGACGAACGTCCCCGTCGCCGGCGAGGGGAACGGGGGCGTGTTCTTCCCGCCCTACCGGCTCTCGCGGGACGGGGCGTACATCGGCGCGCGGTTCCTCGAACTGCTCGCGGCCGCGGACGGCGCGCCCGTCAGCGAGGTCGTCGCGCCGTACGCCGACTACCACTTCGTGCGGGAGAACGTCGAGTACGCGGACGACGACGAGCGCGACGAGCTGCTCTCGGCCGCCCGCGCCTACGTCGAGACGGCCGACGCGGAGCCGAACACGACCGACGGCTACCGGCTCGACTACGGCGACGCGTGGGTGCTCGTCCGCCCGTCCGGCACCGAGCCGAAGATCCGGATCTACGCCGAGTCCGCCGACGCCGACCGCGCCGAGCGCTTAGCGAAGGACATGCGCGTCGCCGTCGAGAGCGGCCGATAGCGACGATCTATTTATAAACGGAATTGCGGTGGCGCGTGCCTCCGAGTGGCCGCTGAAGGCGGCCGCGAGGAGCACGCGCGAGGGAGTCGCGGGGGCGGTGTATCAGGCCCGGCCGGCGGGGGGGGGGAGGCTGGGGGGGGGCGGGTGGGGGGGGGGGGGGTGCCTCTGGGGGGGGACGCGCGCG
>NZ_JAGGKE010000010.1 GCF_017873555.1 Halorubrum trapanicum
CGTCGGCGCCGCCGTAATTTAAAAAGCGCGCCTGCTGCGGTGGCGCGTGCCTCCGAGCGCCCACCGGGCGCGAGGAGCACGCGCGAGGGAGTCGCGGGCGCCCGCGGCGCCAGCGACGAGGCTGGGGAGGCGTGAGGCGCGGTTGCTGTGCGGTGCGGGGTGGGACTCAAAGGGGCAGTCGCGAGGGCGAAGGCGCGCGACGGAAGTAGCGTGGCGCTACGCGCCACGGAAAGCCGGCGGCGAAGCCGCCGGCGACACCGCAGTGAGTGAGCGAAGCGAACGAACGAGGAGCGTGGTTCGAGACGCCGGAGGCGTCTCGTCATCACGAAAGGCGCGTAGCGCCTTTCGAACGACAGCGAGCGCACCGAGCCCTCGCGACTGGGGCTTTGGCGGTGTTCTCCGTCGATCCGGATTCGACTATTTATAAGTAAGCGACTGGGGCTTTGGCGGTGTTCGTCGCAGCGTCGTCGTTCGTTTATAAATAGCCGCCAGCGTTGTCACTCGGTCGATCCGATTCACCTGCGTCAACGACCGACTGTTTTTATCCTGCTCGCGTGACGTATCGCCGCGCATGGCCCTCCCTTCCACCTTCCTGTCCGTCGTCCCGGCCGCCCTGCTCCTCCTGCTCGCGTGGGCGATCCGCGTCCGCGGGAAGGTCGGCCTGATCGCCGGCTACGACGGTGGTCTCCCGTCCGAGCGCGAGGCCGAACTCGCCCGCGACGCGGCCCGGGTCCTCGTCGTCGCGGCGGCCGCGACCGGACTGCTCGTCGTCGACGCGTGGACCGGTGCGGTCCCGCGGCCCGACGTGTTGGTGACGCTCGCGATCGTCGCCGCCGTCGCGTGGTTCCTCTGGAAGTGGAACGTCAGCGAGCCGGACCACGACTGAGTCGAGCGCGCCGAAACCGTGCGATTGACGCCCACCCGCCCGCTACGGCGCCCATGGACGTGACCGTCGAGGTCGTCGGCGAGGGGACCGAGGAGTACAGCCTCGCCGCCGACGCGACGTACGACGACGTGATCCGCGCCGCGGGCTACCACCCGCAGGAGGCGTCGGCGCTGGTCGACGGCTCGCCGGTCCCGGGCGACCGCGTCGTCGACGCCGAGCGGGTCCGGGTCCTCCGACTGATAAAGGGCGGCGCGACGGACGGCGACGCGTGACCGAAGAACACGACCGCCCGGTCCCGCCCGAGGACGTGACCGTCGAGCAGGCTCTCCCCGACGACCGCCTCGATATCTTGCGAATCCTCGACGCCGCGATGCTGGAGACGGACGCGGCGACCGTCGACGACCGGATGGCCGCCGGCGACGCGCTCGTCGCGCGCTCGACCCGGACCGGCGGGGTCGTCGGCGCGCTCGTCGCCGTGCGGCCTGACTCCGGGCGGCTCCACGTCGACGCCGTCGCGGTCCGGCGCGCGCGACGCGGTCGGGGGATCGGCTCCGCGCTCGTCGCGGCCGCGGTTGACCGGGCCGAGTCGGACCCCGCGGTCGGGGTCGTTTCCGCGGCGTTCGACGCCGACCTGATCGGATTCTACGCGGCGCTGGGGTTCGCGCTCGACGCCGCGAGCGCGGGCGAGGCGCGACGCGTCGGCCGCCGTCCGGCGTAATTCAGTCTCCCAGTTCCCCGAGCTTACGCTGTACCTGCGCGTAGACTTTCGGATGGAGATTCATCCCCTCGTCCACGAGGTCGTACAGGAGGTCGGTCGCCTCGTCCGCGGTCAGATCGCCTTCCTTCGCACACCTGAGCAGCAGCGTGGTCACCCACCAGCACTCGACGCCGTGAGTTCGGGCGACCTCGATCAGTCCCTTATCGTTGGCGAGAAGGATCTCTTCGTCGTCCGCCGCCAGCAGAATAACCGACGCGTCGGCCGCCGCTATCCCCTCCATCGACGCCACGTCGTCGGCCGCCGCCGGGGGTTCGTGAACGGCGACGCTCCCGAGGAACTCGTCGAGCGCCGCGGTGCCCCGCTTCCCCTCGGCGAGCACTTCTCCCCGGACCAGTTCCGTCGTTCGAACCTCGTCGAAGGCGGTCGATACGAGGTCGAGTCGGCCGACCCACGCGAGCGGAATCAGGGCCGAGGAGTCGACGACGACCATCAGATACGGTCGAGGTCGCGTTCGAGGTCCTCGGTCGTGTACCCCGCGTCGATCCCCTCCTCCGACGCCAGCGTCAGCATCTCCACGTACGAGACGTCCGCGAGCTCCGCCGCCTTCCGGAGCGTGATTTTGTGCTCGCGGAGCCGGTCGAGCGCCCGCTCTTTCCGCCAGTCGCCGAGCCCCTGTCGAATGAGGCGACGCAGCACCTCCGACCGGTCTGCGCTCAGCTCCGCTTCGAGCTCTGCGAGCACCTCCTCGTCGTCTTCGGGGATGCGCGTGGTGACCGTCTTCATCGTTACGACGACGTACGTTACGATACGTTGTGAATGTAACGCCAGAGTTCTCTCGGGAAGCGGAAGAAACGGGCTTCCGAATCGGGCTTCACGCTCATCCGATGTCCCTTTCCGCTTCGGCGGCGTCTCTCCGGGTATGAACGCAGATTCGCCCGCAATCCCCACGCGGAATATCTCAACGCATCCGGTGAGGTAGTCATGTCGGGAAAAGACGACTACTACAACCGGTCCAAACAGCAGGGGTACCGCGCTCGGTCCGCCTACAAGCTGAAACAGCTCGACGAGGAGACCGACCTCCTCGACCCCGGCGACACCGTGGTCGACCTCGGCGCCGCGCCCGGCGGGTGGCTTCAGGTCGCCGCCGAGGCGGTCGGCGAGGGCGGCACCGTCGTCGGCGTCGACCTCCAGCGCATCGAGGAGTTCGGCGACCACGATATCGAGACGCTCCGCGGCGACATGACCGAGGAGCGCACCCGCCACTACCTTCGGGAGGCGGTCGGCGAGGGCGGCGCGGACGTCGTCGCGAGCGACATGGCGCCGAACATGACCGGCGAGTACAACCTCGATCACGCCCGGTCGGTCCACCTCGCGCGGCAGGCGTTCGACACCGCCGAGGAGCTGCTCGCGTCCGGCGGCGACTTCGTCGTGAAGGTGTTCCAGGGCGAGGACCTCGATCCCTTCCGCGACGACGTGGCGGCGTCGTTCCAGTACGTCCGGACCGTCTCGCCGCCCGCCTCGCGCGACGCCTCCTCGGAGGTGTACCTCGTCGCGAAGGGGTACACCGAGTCGCCGGTCGCCGAGGGCGACCGCGTCGAGGTGACGATCGAAGAGGAGGGCGACGAGGGCGACGGCATCGCCTACGTCGACGGCTACACCCTCTTCGTCGACGGCGACGTGGGCGAGACGCTCACCGTCGAAGTCACCGACGTCAAGCCGCGGTTCGGCTTCGCGGAGCGGGTCGACGGCGGTGGGTCGGATTCGCCGGCCTGAGTCGGGCGTCCGATCGATCCCTCTCTCCGTCCGTTCCTCGGCCGCATCCGAACGCCTTCGCGGCCGCTATCAGCCGGGATAATTCGACTCTGGATCTTATGTACCCCCGTGGGTGAGTTGCGACAAATGGACGGCGATGATGCGAGCAACCGGTCCGATCGGGATCCCGTCGACGGGGACCGTTCGGCGGCATCGACCGACGCGGATGCGACCACCGACGGGGACGCGACCACCGACGGCGGCGTCGCGTCCGACGAGACGACGGCGGCCTCCCGCGCCAGCGCGGGCGACGACGTTCCCGTCTCGGCGTTCCGCGAGGTCGCGGAACGGCTGGCCGACGGCGACCTCGGGGCGCGGTTCCCGGCCGAGGAGACCGACGGCGAGGCGGCGGCGCTCGCGGCGACGCTCAACGAGTTCGTCGACGGGGTCGCGGAGACGGTGTCCGCGGTCGACGGCTTCGGCGACGAGGTCGCGGGCGCGACCGAACACGTCCGGTCGAACGTCGACCGCGCGAAGGCGCAGAGCGACGAGGTGTACGCCGCGGTCGACGACATCGAGGCGGCCGCGACCCGCCAGCGCGACGACATCGCGGCCGCGACGAGCGAGCTTCAGACCGTCTCGGCGGCCACCGAGGAGGTCGCCGCCTCCGCGGATCAGGTGGCCGATACCGCGGCCGGCGTCGCCGAGCGGACCGACGAGGGGACCGACGCCGCGACGGCCGCTATCGAAGAGCTCCGCATCGTCGACGAGCGGACGGCGGAGGCGCTCGACCGCGTCGAGGCGCTCGAATCGGAGGTCGCGGCGATCGAGGACGTCACCGACCTGATCCAGGACATCGCCGACGAGACGAACATCCTCGCGCTCAACGCCTCGATCGAGGCTGCCCGCGCGGGCGAGGCCGGCGCCGGCTTCGAGGTGGTCGCCGAGGAGGTCAAGAGCCTCGCGGAGGAGGCCCGGGACGCGACCAGCGAGATCGAGTCGTCGATCCGGTCGGTCCGCGCGGAGACGGACGCGACCGTCGACGAGATGGCCGAGATGCGCGAGCGCGCCGACGAGGGGATAACCACCGCCGAGGAGGCGCTGGAGGCGTTCACCGACCTCGCCGCCGACGTCGAGGAGACGACCAGCGGCGTCGCGGAGATCCGCGACGCCACCGACGACCAGGCGACCTCGATCGAGGCGGTGGTCGACGCGGTCGAGTCGATCGGCGACCTCGCCGAGGAGACGGCCGCGGACGCGGGCGACGCCACCGCGGTCGCGCACGCGCAGAAGACGTCGCTGACCGAGGTGGCCGCCGGCGCGTCGACGCTCGCCGACCGGACCGGGACCCTCGACGACGCGCTCGACGCGTACGACGCCGACGGCACCGACGACGACGACGCCGTCGTCCTCGACTTCTGGCACGCGCTCGGCGGGCGCAAGGCGCGGCTCCTCGACGAGTTCGCGGCCGAGTTCGCCGCCGAGACGGACGGGATCGCCGTCCGCCCCGCGTCGAAGGGGAGCTACCGCGGCGTGTTCGAGGCGACGCTCGCGGCGGCGGACCGGGGCGACCCGCCGGCGATCTCCCACCTCTACGAGATCGGGACCCAGCGCGCGCTCGACAGCGGGGCGTTCACGCCCGTCGAGCGCCTCCTCGACGCGGACGCGGGCGGCGTCGCCGACACCGTCGCCGCGAGCGGCCCGGGTTCGGACTTCTCCCCGGACGACCTGCTCGCGCCCGTCGCCAACTACTACCGGACCGACGGGGTCCTCCACTCGATGCCGTTCAACGCGTCGACCCCCGTGCTGTACTACGACCGCGCGGCGTTCGAGCGCGCCGGGCTGGACCCCGACGACCCGCCCGAGACGTTCGACGAGGTCCGTCGGTGCGCCGAGCGGCTCGTCGAGAGCGGCGCGACCGAGACCGGGATCACGTTCGCGACGTACTCGTGGTTCGTCGAGCAGTGGTTCGCCGAGGCCGGCGAGCCGCTCGTCGACGCCGACAACGGGCGGGGCGGCACCCCGACCGAGAGCCGGTTCGACGGGCCGGTCGGCGAGCGGGTCTACCGCTGGATCGCCGACATGGCGGCCGACGACCTCTACCACGACCCCGGGATCGAGGCCCGCGGGCAGGCCCGCGAGGCGTTCCACGAGGGCCGCGCCGGGATGCTCATCGGCTCTACCTCCGCGATGGTCGACGTCCGGGAGGGCGCCTCGTTCCCGGTCGGGGTCGGCTACTTCCCGGTCGCCGACGAGCGGCACGGCGTCGTCGTCGGCGGCGGGTCGCTGTGGGTCGCGGACGGGGCGTCGACCGCCGAGCAGCGCGCCGCCGCGGCGTTCCTCGGTTGGCTCGCGGCGCCGGAGCAGCAGGCGCGCTGGCACCGCGAGACCGGCTACTTCCCGGTCCACGAGGGCGCGGTCGACCGCCTCGACCGGAACGGCTGGTTCGACGAGAACCCCGGCTACCGCACCGCCGTGAACCAGCTGCTCGACGCCGAGGACACCGTCGCCACGACCGGCGCCCGGATCGGCCCGTTCGACACGGTCCGGACGCTCGTCGCCGAGGCGTCCGTCGACGCCCGCGAACACGGGGTCGACGCCGCGGTCGAACGGCTCGCCGACAGCACCGCCCTCCAGCTCGAACGGTACGCGGAAGAGCGCGCCGACCACTCGTAGGCGTCGCCTCCGATACCAGCGTCGGCCGGGACTCCGGGCGTCGCAGCGAAATTCCGGCGATTCAGCGCTCCCGACGGACCCACTCGCGCAGCGTGAACCGGTCGTACTCCGTCTCCGCCGCGATCTCCCACTCGCTTTCGTCCCACTCGGGGTAGCGCGTGTCGCCCTCGTAGGCGCCGTCGACGTGGCTGAGGACCATCCCGTCGAGGTGCGGCTGGAACAGCTCGTAGATCCCGCCGCCGCCGAGGACGTAGACCGTGTCGACGCCGACCTCGTCGGCGGTCTCGCGGGCCAGTTCGATCGCTTCCTCGTCGCCGTTCGCGACCGTCGCGGTCGGCACGTCGACGCCGTCGACGCTCCGGCTCACGACGATCTGGCGGCTCCCCGGGAGCTCGTCGCGCATCGAGTCGAACGTGCGGCGGCCCAAGATTACCGGCGACCCCGCGACGCGCTCCCGGTACTGCCTGACGTCCGCCTCGATGTGCGGCCACGGCACCGCTCCGTCTCTCCCGATCACCCGATCTTCCGCCACGGCGGCGACGCTGACGAGTTTCACGGTCGGAGTAGGGCGGCGCCGGTGAAAAGTCCGCGCGTCGGGCGCCGAACGGAGTCGTCGAGACCGAGCAGACTCGGCGCCCGGCGTCAGCCGTCCAGCCCGAGCAGGTCGAACGGGTAGCCGTTGTCAAGTTCGTCGGCGCGCTCGTAGACGACCCGCGCGGCCGCCACGTCCTGGATCGCGAGGCCGGTCGAGTCGAAGACGCTGACGCCGCTCACGCCGTCGGCGTCGGCCGGGGTCCCGGGGGTTCCGGGACGGCCCGCGCGGCGGCCGACGACGATCTCGCCGATCTCGCCGTAGATGTCGTCGTCGGTGAGCGTCCCCGCGGCGTAGGGGACGTTGATCTCGCCGGAGTGGGTGCACTGCTCGCGGTCGTCGATCACGACCGTGGCGTCGAGCAGGAGGTCGTCCGCCAGCTCGTGTTTGCCCGCCGCGTCCGCGCCCATCGCGTTAATATGGGTGCGCTCGCCCACGTCGTCGGGACCGACGATCGGGGTCTCGACGGGGGTCACCGTCGAGAGCACGTCGCAGTGGCCGGCCTCCGAAATCGAGCCGGCGCGCACGTCGAACCGGTCCCCGAAGGCGTCGACGAAGTCGGCGACGCGCTCCTCGTCGAGGTCGCTCACGACGACCTCCTCGATGTCGCGCACCGCGGCGATCGCCTCCAGCTGCGTGTACGACTGGACGCCCGCGCCGACGATCCCGAGCGAACTCGCGTCGGGGACCGCGAGGTGGTCGGTCGCGACCGCGGCGGCGGCGCCCGTTCGCTTCATCGTCAGCGTCGTCCCGTCGAGGACCGCCAGCGGGAACGCCGTCTCCGGGTCCGAGTAGATCATCGTCCCCATCACGGTCGGCAGGTCGTGGTCGTCGGGGTTGTCGGTGTGGACGTTCACCCACTTGATCCCGGCGGCGTCCCACCCCTCGCCGGTCGCGGTCTCCTCGGCGACGTCCTCCTCGCGCACGTCGAGGTAGGCGGGCATCGACCGGAAGTCGCCGTTGTACTCGGGGAGGTCGATGTACGACTTCGCCGGCATCTTCGCGTCGCCGCGCTCGTAGGCCGTGAACGCGCCGCGGACCGCGTCGATCACGCGGTCCATCTCGGCGTTCTCGTCGACGTCGTCCGCGTTGAGGAGCAGCGTCTGCATGTCGCAAAATTCGCCGGCCGTCACTTAGTCCCTTCCGAACGCGCGTCGCGCTCGGCGATCAACCACCGCCGAAGGTCGAACCACCGCGCCCGGCGATCGACCACCGCCGAAGGTCGCCGAGCGTCACCCCGCCGGGAGGAGGTCCATCGGATCGGCCTGCGTCCCGACGCCTCACGACCGGCCGTCGCGGCCGCCTCAGAGGATGTAGCCGGCGGTCGAGAGCACGTAGTAAGCCGCGAGCAGCGCCGCGATGAGGTACTGGCCGAGCGCGACCTCGTCGCCCTCGCCGACCGCGAGCTTGATGATCGGGTACGCGACGATGCCGGCCGCCAGCCCGTCCGCGATGGAGTAGGCGAACGGCATCAGCGTGACGGTAAGCCCGGCCGAGACGGCCCACGCGGGGTCCTGCCAGTCGACCTCGACGAGCCCCTGAAGCATCATCACGCCGACGACGATCAGCGCGATGAAGGAGGCGTACTCGGGGATCGCGGCGACGACCGGGATCAGGACGAGCGACGCGAGGAAGAGGGCGGCGACGACGAAGGCCGTGAGTCCGGTTCGGCCGCCCTCCTCGACGCCCGCGGACGACTCGATGAACGTCGTCACCGTGGAGGTTCCGACGACGGCGCCGAAGGTGGTGCCGACCGCGTCGGCCATCAGCGGCCTGTCCATGTCGGGGAGGTCGCCGTCCTCGTCGAGGAAGTCGCCGAACTGCGAGACGCCGATGAGCGTCCCGGCGGTGTCGAAGAAGTCGACGAAGAAGAACGTGAACACGACCAAGACGAACGTGACCGGGTCGATCCCGGAGAGCCCGTCGACGAACGCCCCTGCCAGCGGCGTGATGTCGTACTGCGCCGAGGGGAGCGACTCGGGCGTCACCGTGCCGCGGGCGAACACGCCGGCGAAGGTGAGCGCCCACCCCGCGACCGCGGTGGTGAGGACGCCGAGGATGATCGCGCCCGTCACGTTCCGCGCCCACAGGACGAACGTCAACACGAGTCCGAGGACGCCGAGGATCGCCCAGGGGTTACCGAAGACGCTCCCGAGCGTGACGAGCGTCGTCTCGTCGTTGGCGACGATCTGGAGCTCCTGGAGGCCGATGAAAAGCAGGAACAGCCCGATCCCGGCCCCAACCGACCGCTTGACCGGCTCGGGGAACAGCCGGATGACGTACTCGCGCGCGCCGACCGCGGTGAGCAGGATGAACAGCACGCCCTCGACGAAGACGGCGGCCAGCGCCGTCTGCCACGGCACGCCCAGCCCCAGCACGACCGTGAACGCGAAGAAGGCGTTGAGTCCGAGCCCGGGGGCCAGCCCGAACGGCCGGTTGGCGTAGAAGGCCATCACGAACGTCGCGACCGCCGAGGAGAGCACCGTGGCGATGGCGATCATCTGGATCACCTCGCCCTGACTGTACCCCTCTATCTGGATCGCGTTCGAGAGGATCGTGGGGTTGACCACGATGATGTACGACATCGCCAGAAACGTCGTGAGTCCGGCGATCGCCTCGGTCCGGACGTCCGACCCGTGCGACTCCACGTCGAACCGCGCCGCCAACGCGTCTGTGAGGCCCATGAACGGGTGATCGTTCCCCGGGATCACGTGATAAGCCTTGCTGAAGCGAGCGACGGACGATCCGCGTTTGTGGATCGAAACGTCGGCTGAAACGATTCGATCCGGCAGAATATGCGCGAACGTGGCTACTCGAACGTCGTCAGCGCGCCGACCGGCGCGTCGGTGATCGCTCGCGCGCGGTCCATCCCCTCGTCGCCGATCGCGATGAGCGTGAACACGCCGGTGACGTCGGCGTCGCCCTGGAGGGCGATGTCTAAGAGTAGCTCCTGCGTCTCGCCCGAGCGGATCAGGTCGTCGACGACGAGGACGGTGTCGCCGGCGTCGATCGCGCTCGCGGGGAGGTAGTAGGTGAGTTCGATGCCGGAGGCGAGCCGCTGACGCGACTCGATGAACTCCTCGACGGCGGTCTCCTTCGACTTCTTGGCGTACGCGAGCCGCGCGTCGAAGAAGGAGGCCATCGCCGCCCCGAGCGTGATCCCGTCGGTCGCGGCCGTCAGCACCACGTCCGGCGACTCGAACTCGAACGTCTCCGCCGCGACCGGCGCCACCAGGTCGAGGAACGACTGGTCGAAGACGACGCCGGAGTTGTCGACGTACCCCTCGTCGTCGAACTCGACGCGCGCGACCAGTTCGTCGGCGAGCGCCTCGCGCCCGACCGACTCGACGACCTCGCTCGCGCGGTCGGTGCCGGGCAGCACGTGGCCGTTCACGTATCGGTTCAGGTCGCCCGCGGGCAGTCCGGTCACCTCCGACAGCTCCTCGTACGTTCGCGTCTCCTTCAGCATCCGCAACACGGCGACCGCCTGTAGCTGGAGGGCCGCCTTCTCTGCGCGATTCATATAGATGATCGCGATCGCACAACTATGAATACGTCGAAGTCACGCGCCGGCAGAAGAACCCACGTGTATGCGTCTCACTCCTCCGGCGCGTCGAAGAACACCGCGGGGTCGTCGATCGCGATCTCGACGCTGTCGCGGTCGTCGAGAGGGCGCAGCCGAACGGTGAGCGACCCCGCCGCCTCGGCGGCCGCGCGCAGCGCGGCGAGGTCGTCGCGCTCGAGGTACGTCGGCACGCAGATCGCCACCTGCGCCGCCTCGTCGGTCGCGACCACCAGCCGGTACGCGACTCCGCCCGCGGCGCCCGCGTACACGTCGACGCCGTCGATCGCGGCCTCGTCGACCGCCGAAAGCGCCGCGTCGAACTCCGACTCCGGCAGCAACACGTCGATCCGGGCGGCGTCCGCGACGGGGTTCACCTGCCCGGGGTGCCCCGCGATAGCGGTCCAGCCGCGCTCTCGGTACGCCGCCGCCGTCGACTCCGCGTCCTCCTCGACCGCTCCCCACCGCGGTCCGGGATCGGGTCCGTTCATGTCGCCCGGCTATCGTCCACGCGCCCGTACATAGGCGTCGGTTTCCGCTCGCGTCGAGTTCTCGTGTCTCACTGTCGCATACCGAGGATTCAGCGGATTCTCCTGTCAACGGATCGCCAGCAGGCGGTAGCGACAGACGCTGTGACCGCCGGTAGGTTCATAACGCTCTGTCGTATGGTAACGGCTATGCCTACTGACAACGACGATCACGTCGACAGGCGGACGGTGCTCAAGTACGCCGGAACGGCCGGTGCGGTCGGTCTCGCCGGTTGTTCCGGAAACGGCTCCGACGGCGGGGACGGCGGGAACGGCTCCGACGGCGGCGACGGGTCGGACGGTTCCGACGGCGGCGACGGCGAGGACGGCTCCGACGGGGGCGACGACACCTTCGAACTCGGCGTCACCATGGGCCAGATGGACTCGGGACTCGACCCGCAGGACCACGCCGAGACGAACACGGAGATCATCGTCGGCCAGCTGTACGAGGGCCTGCTCGACCGCGACAAGGAGGGCGGCATCATCGCCGGTCTCGCGAACGAGTGGGAGCGCACCGACGACGGCAGCGTCCGCTTCCTGCTGCGCGACGGTCTCACCTTCCACAACGGCGACGAGGTCACGCCGGAGGACGTCCGGTACAGCATCCGCCGGATCGTCTTCGAGGACGTCGGCATCGCCAGCCCGCAGACGAACGACCTCGGCTCCGTCTCGGAGGTCACGACCGGCGACGGGCAGGTGACGGTCTCCTTCGAGGGGTACAACCCGATCGCCTTCCAGCTGTTCGCGACGAACGGTCCCGTCATGCAGCAGTCGTGGGTCGAGGAGAACGGCAGCGACTACATCAACCGCAACGCCAACGGCACGGGACCGTTCCGCCTCAGCGAGTACGACTCGGGCAACGAAGTCGTCTACGAGCCGAACGAGGACTACTGGGACGGCGCCCCCGAGGTCGACGAGCTCACGATGAGCGCCTCCAGCGAGTCGAGCACGCGGGTCAACCAGCTGCTCGCGGAGGAGACCGACATCGTGACGAACGTCCCGCCGAACGAGGTCTCTCGGGTGAACGGCTCCGATGTCGCGACGATCAACTCCGTGGCGAGCGCGCGGATCATCTTCCTCCAGATGCGCTACGACGTGGAGCCGTTCTCCAGCCAGCAGTTCCGGCAGGCCCTGAACCACGCGGTCGACGTCGAGAGCATCATCGAGAACGTGCTCAACGGCTTCGGAAACATCACCGGGCAGCCGACGCTCGAAGGCCACGTCGGCTACAACCCCGACATCGACCCGTACCCGTACGATCCCGACGAGGCCGAGCGACTCGTCGAGGAGTCCGGCCACGCCGGCGTCGAGATCACGCTCGAGACTCCGATCGGACGGTACCTCCGCGACGTCGACATCGCGCAGGCGGCGGCCAGCCAGATCGACTCGCTGTCGAACGTCTCCTGTGAGGTCGAACAGCGCGAGTTCTCCTCGCTCGTTCAGGAGGTCACCGCGCCGAACCTCGAGGACCGCCCGCACTTCAACCTCCTCGGCTGGGGGAACGCGGAGTTCGACGGCAGCCAGACCCTGACGCCGCTGCTCTCCTCCGAGGGCGCGCTCACGGTCTTAGAGAACGACGAGCTGGACGGACTCCTCGAAGACGCCGAGGCGACCGAGGACTCCGACGAGCGCGTCGACATCCTTCAGGAGGCGAACCAGCTCGCCCACGACCTCGCGCCGTGGGTGTTCATGCACCAGCAGTTCAGCGTCTACGGCGTCTCGAGCGACATCTCCTGGGAGCCGCGGGCCGACGAGTTCATCGACCCTGACACGGCCACCCAGCAGTAACGCGACCGCCATCTCCCCACACCGTTATTAATGTCATTCGGAAGATTCGCACTCAAAAGAAGCCTCCAAGGAATCGGCGTCGTCTGGGGCGTCGTCACCGTCGTGTTCGCGCTCCGGTTCGTCACGCCCGGCAGCGCGATCAACGCGGTCGCGCCGCTCGACGCGTCACAGGAGACGCGGCAGGCGATCGCCGCCGAGCTGGGACTCGATCAGCCGCTGTACGTCCAGTACGGGCAGTACATCTTCGACCTGCTGCGGGGCGACATGGGTCAGTCGTACATCAAGGGACAGGAGGTCACGGCGCTCGTGTTCAGCCGCCTGCCCGCAACGGTCGAACTGGCCGTCGCCGCCAGCGTCGTCGCGATCGTCCTCGCGATCCCGCTCGGCGTGATCAGCGCGACCCGCCGCAACGAGCCGGTCGACTACGGCGCGACGCTTTTGTCGCTCGGCGGCATCTCGACGCCGAACTTCTGGCTCGGGATCATGCTCATCCTGATCTTCGCCGTGGAGTTCAACATCTTCAACACCAGCGGCCGCGGGGTCGACGTCGGCGACGTCGCGCTGTCGGTCGTCAACGCCGAGCCGTTCGTCGGGACGCTGTTGACGTGGCTCGCGTACATCACGCTGCCGGCGATCGCCCTCGGTACGTACTTCATGGCGCTTATCACCCGGCTGACGCGGTCGGGAATGCTGGACGAACTCAGCAAAGGCTACGTTCAGGCCGCGCGGGCCAAGGGGCTTCCCCGGACCCTGATCCGGTACAAACACGCGCTCCGGAACACGCTCATCCCCGTGATCACCGTCCTCGGTCTCCAGCTCGGGACGCTGATCGGCGGCGCCGTCATCACCGAGGCGGTGTTCTCGTGGCCCGGACTCGGCACGCTGGTCATCGAGAGCATCAACCAGCGCGACTGGCCGGCGCTTCAGGGGAGCCTCATCGTCATCGGGACGAGCTTCGTGCTCGTCAACATCCTCGTCGACGTGGTGTACGCCTACCTCGACCCGGAGGTGGTGAACGACTAACATGGTTTCTTCACGTGTCATACGCAATCTCAAAAAGGAGTTCAGAGGGAGCGGGCTCGCGAAGCTCGGGCTGGCGCTGGTGGTCCTCATCACCTTGACCGCCGTGTTCGCCCCCTTCATCGCGCCCCACAATCCGACCGACCAACAGCTCGATCAGAGCGAGCTGCCGCCGATCGGCTTCTCGGAGACGACGGAGCGGACCACCTCGCAGATGGTCGACGGCGAGATCCAGACGGTCACCGAGGAGGTCGAGATCACGGCGGACCCCGACCACGTCTTCGGCACCGACGGACTCGGCCGCGACATGTTCTCGCGGGTGGTGTACGGCGCTCGAACGTCGCTGGTCGTCGGGGTGCTCGGCACCGTCTTGGCGGCGTCGATCGGCGTGCCGGTCGGCCTGCTCGCCGGCTACCACCGCGGGCGCGTCGACGACGCCCTGATGCGGATCGCGGACGTCAGCCTCGCGTTCCCCTCGCTCGTGTTGGCGGTCGCGCTGATCGGGCTGTGGGGTCGCGCGGCGGTCGACGTCCCCGACCCATTCGTCGTCGCCGGGCTGGCGCCGGAGATGCCGGAGAGCTTCGTGTTGCCGATAACGGTGGTGATCGTCGTCGGTCTCGTCAACTGGGTGTGGTTCGCTCGCGTCGCCCGCGGGGAGGCGCTCTCGTTGCGCGGGCAGGAGTACGTGAAGGCGTCGCGCGCGCTCGGCGCCGACGACAACACGATCATCCTCCGGCATATCCTCCCGAACGCGATCACGCCGATCATCGTCCTCGGGACGGTGCAGGTGGCGGCGATCATCCTCCTCGAGAGCTCGCTGTCGTTCCTCGGCTTCTCGGGGACGACGCTGTCGTGGGGCTTCGACATCGCGCAGGGGCGCGACTACGTCTCCTCCGGCCAGTGGTGGATCGCCTCGATCCCCGGGCTCGCGATCATGCTGTCGGTGATCGGGATCAACCTGCTCGGCGACTGGCTGCGCGACGCCTTGGACCCCGGCATCGAAGGTGAAGGGGGTGCCGCATGAGCGACGCCGAGCGGACGGGCGGCGCTCCGACCGGGAGCGACGCGAGCGAGTCCGCCGCGGCGACCGACGGCGGCGCGAGCGACGCCGCCGCGACCGATACCCGCGCGGCCGGCGACGCGGCCCCGAGCGGGACGCCCGCGGTCGACGACGTGCTGTCGGTCCGCGACCTCTCGACGCGGTTCTTCACCGAGGAGGGGCAGATCAACGCGGTGGAGTCGGTGTCGTTCGACCTCCGGGAAGACGAGATCCTCGGCGTCGTCGGCGAGTCCGGCTCCGGCAAGTCGGTGACCGCGCTGTCGCTCGTCGACCTCGTCGAGACGCCCGGCCGGATCACCGCCGGCGAGGTGTGGTACCGCGACGCCGACCTCGCCGACGAGTTCCGCGACACGGACGCGGTGCGGGTCGACGGCGACCACGTCGACCTCCGGACCGTGCCGCCGAGCGTCCGCCGGTCGCTGCGCGGTCCCTCGTTCAGCGTCATCTTCCAGGACCCGATGAGCAGCTTCAACCCCTCGATCACGGTCGGCGAGCAGATCGCCGAGGCGGTCGAGGTGCAGCGCCGGGCGCGGGCGAACCCCCGTTCGACGCGCTCGCGGACGCAGGGGTACGGGCTGGGGCAGTACCTGCTCGACGGGATCGTCCCCGGCCGCGACTACACGAGCGAGGAGAGCATGGACCGGGCGGTCGAACTGCTCGGGCAGGTCGGGATCCCCGACCCCGAGGAGCGCGTCGACGAGTACCCCGGTCAGTTCTCCGGCGGGATGCTCCAGCGCGCGATGATCGCGCAGGCGCTCGCCGGCGAACCCGACGTGTTGATCGCCGACGAGCCGACGACCGCGCTCGACGTGACGATCCAGGCGCAGATCCTGAACCTGCTGAAGGAGATCCAGGCCGAGCGCGGGATGAGTATCGTGCTCATCACCCACGACCTCGGCGTGATCGCGGAGATGTGCGACCGCGTCTGCGTGATGTACGCCGGCGAAATCGTCGAGCGCGGCACGCTCGAATCGGTGTTCGAGGACACCGTCCACCCGTACACGCGGGGGTTACTCGGCTCGATACCCGACGTGGACGACCCGCGGGCGCGGCTCGAACCGATCGCGGGCAACGTCCCGAGCCTGATCGACGCCGAGATGGACGACCGGTGTTACTTCGCGGACCGGTGTCCGAAGGCGATGGAGGCGTGTCTCGACAGGCCCCCGGAAGTGACGGTCGACGCCGCCGCCGACCACGGCGCCAAGTGCGTCCTCGCGGACCGCGAGTACGACCCGGCCCGTGCGCTTCCGGACGACCACTTCGGCGAGACCGGCGACGCCGCCGACCCCGACGACGCGGCCGCGACCGACGGGGGTGACGGCGAGTGAGCGACCCGCTGCTCTCCGTCGACGGGCTGAAGAAGTACTACGCGGACGACCAGTCACTCGTCGACCGCCTGCTCGGGCAGGAGTCGGAGAGCGTGAAGGCGGTCGACGGCGTCTCCTTCGAGGTGCGTGAGGGCGAGACGCTGGGGCTCGTCGGCGAGTCCGGCTGCGGGAAGTCGACGACCGGCGAGACGGTGCTGCGGCTCCGCGAGCCCACCGCGGGCGAGATCACCTTCGACGGGACCGACGTCCGCGGGATGACCGACCGCGATCTGACCCAGTTCCGGAAGCGCGCCCAGATCGTGTTCCAGGACCCGTTCTCCAGCCTCGACCCGCGGATGACCACCGGCGACATCGTCACCGAGGGGCTTCGGATCCACGACGTCGCCGACCGGGAGCAGCGCCGCGAGACGGCCCGCGACCTGCTCGAACGCGTCGGGCTTTCGGCCGATCAGGTCGACCGGTACCCGCACGAGTTCTCCGGCGGGCAGCGCCAGCGGATCGGGATCGCCCGCGCGCTCGCCCTCGACCCCGACTTCGTCGTCCTCGACGAGCCGGTGTCGGCGCTCGACGTGAGCGTTCAGGCGCAGATACTGAACCTGCTCGAAGACCTTCAAGAGGAGTTCGGACTCACGTTCCTCTTCATCGCGCACAACCTCGGCGTGGTCCGGCACGTCTGCGACCGCGTCGCGGTGATGTACCTCGGCGAGATCGTCGAGATCGGACCGGTCGAGGAGATCTTCGACGACCCCGCGCACCCGTACACGAAGGCGCTGCTGTCGAGCGTCCCGCGGGCGACCACGGAGGCGCGCGAGGAGGAGTTCGAGACGCTCCGCGGCGACGTGCCCTCGCCGCGGAACCCGCCCGCGGGCTGCCGGTTCCACACTCGCTGTCCGGAGGCGCGCGCGGCCTGCCGGGAGTCGCCGCCGCCGGCGTACGACGTCGGCGACGGTCGGACGGCGACCTGTTTCCGGTCGGACGCCGACCACGCGTACTGGGACAGCGAGCCGATCGGCGAGAACGCGGCCGCCGAGGAGGCGGCCGCCGAGGAAGCGGCCGACGCCGGCGAACCGGCGGACGACTGAGCGCATCCGCCGACGATCCCGCGGACGGTCGCCGAGACCGTCTCCGCGACCGCTGTGTCTTTTATATATCACGCGCCGAACTGGTTCGTCAGTCGTGTCTTCAACCGAGAAGCCGCGCCCCGGTTATTCCTCCCCGTCTCCTCGCTTGAGACATGACGCACGGTGACTCCGGTTCCGACGGCGGGTTCGCGCGACGATCGATCCTTCAGGCCGCGGGCCTCTCTGGCGTCGCCGGGCTGGCTGGCTGTCTGAGCGAGGCGGCCACCACCGCGACGACCGGCGACGGCGCGGACTCGCCGCAGACCGACGACGAGCCGTCCCTTCCCGAGACGGGGTCGCCGGAGGTCGTCGACCTCGACGAGCGCGGCCGCGAGGTGACGCTGCGGTCGGTCCACGCACGGCACGCGGCCCACCCCGAGAGCTCGCTGGGCGGGCCGGTCGAGATGCCGGTGACGTGGGCGTTTCAGGCGGACGACGGGATGCCGAGCGTGCCCGGGCCGGTCCTCCGGGCGACCGAGGGCGACGACCTGTCGATCACCCTCGACAACACCGACGGGGAGATGCCCCACACGCTCCACTTCCACGGCGTCTCGAAGTCGTGGAAGGACGACGGCGTCCCGTCGACGACGGGGATCACCGTGATGCCCGGCGAGACGCACACCTACGAGATCGGCGCGGACGTGCCCGGCACCCACCTCTACCACTGCCACTTCAACACCCCGATGCACATGGACATGGGGATGTACGGGATCCTCCGTATCGACCCCGAGGGGTACGAGGAGGCCGACGTCGAGCAGTTCATGACGCTGAAGGACTGGGACACGCGGCTCTCCCGGTCGTACGGCGGCGAGGACGCGACCTACGACGTTCAGAACCGCCGCCCGGACGCGTTCACTATCAACGGGCGGGTCGCGCCGTACACGTTCAACCCGGACCACGGCTCGCCGATCGTCGTCAGTCAGGGCGACACGGTGCGGCTCCACCTGGTCAACGCCGGGTTCATGTCGCACCCGATGCACACGCACAACCACCGGTTCCGCACGGTCGAGAAGGACGGCGCCGAGTACCCCGAGGTGATGCAGCTGCCGGAGGACGTGGTGAACGTCGCGCCCGCGGAGCGGTACACCGTGGAGTTCGAGGCGGACGCCGACCCCGGCATCTACCCGCTACACTGCCACAAAGTCGACCACGTCCAGAACGGCGGCGTCTACCCCGGCGGGATGCTCACCGCCATCGTCTACGAGGGGGCGATGGGGACCGACATCTTCGCGGACCTCATGGAGAAGGCCGGATACGAGCTCTGAGGCCCGAATAAAACGGACCGCGGAACTTCTTCTCTCCCCTTACCGCTCGCGGACGACGACGAACTCCGCGAGGTCGCGGAGGTACTCGATCGCCTCGGTCTCCGGGGGGTCGGCGTCGTCGAGGGCGGCCAGCGCGCGCTCCGACTCCGCCCGGGCGCGCTCGTTGATCTCCTCGGGCGACAGCGACGTGACCTGGAGGACGCTCGGCCGGTCCATTTCCGCGTCCTGCCCGGTCGGCTTGCCGAGGTCGTCGGCGTCGGCGGTGGCGTCCAGCACGTCGTCGCGCATCTGGAAGGCGACGCCGACGCGCTCGGCGTACTCCCCGAACGAGTCGATCGCGTGCGGCTCCGCCCCGCCCGCGACCGCGCCCAGCTCGGCGGCGGCGCGGAACAGCGCGCCCGTCTTCCGGCGCGCCAGCTCCATGTACTCCGCCTCGTTCGTCGGCCGCGCCGCGAGCTCCGTCGCCTCGCCCTCGCCGAGCTCGACCATCGCCTCGGCGACGGTGCGCATCGCCCGGGGGTCCGTCGAGAACAGCGCGAACGCCTCGCCGAGCAGGCCGTCGCTGGCGATGATAGCCGGGCCGTAGCCGAACTCCGCCCAGGCGGCGGCGGTGCCGCGGCGGACCTCGGAGCGGTCGATGATGTCGTCGATCACGAGCGAGGCGTTGTGGACGAACTCGATGCCGGCCGCGAAGTCGACCGCCGCCTCGGGGTCGCCGTCGAACGCCTCGCAGGCGAGGACGGTCACCGCGGGGCGGACGCGCTTGCCGCCCGCGAGGACGACGTGACCGACCTCGTCGGACAGCTCGTCGGGCTCGACGTCGTCGATGACCGACTCGATGCGGTCTTCGACCAGCCCGACCCGACGCTGCAAGTACTCCATCTACCGCACGGAGGGACCCGGCGCGCAAAGGCCTAACGGAACGCCTTGCGACCGCCGGATTCGAACGACGGCGACGACACCACTCCGACCTCAAACTGCGGTGGCGCGTGCCTGCGAGCGGTCGCCCCCGGCGACCGCGAGTCGCGAGGGACCGAAGGTCCCTCTGGCAGCCGGCGCGAAGCGCCGGCGACAGCACGCGCGAGGGAGTCGGCCGGTCGGAGCGAAGCGGAGACCGGCCGACGAGGTTGGGGAGGCGTGAGGCTGCGGTTGCGGTGCTGTGGGTGGGACTCAAAGGGGCAGCCGCGAGGAGGCCGTAGGCGACGCCAAGCACCGCAGCGAAGGAACATCGTGACTGAGAGAGGAGCGCAGCGAGCGTACGGCCTCCTCGCGGCTGGGGCTTTGGCGGTAGTCGCCGTCGATCCGATAGCATCTATTTATAAACAGTACTCGACGACCGCACACCCGTCTTTCTACTGGAAGCGCACGCCGAGGTCGTGGAGGCCGTCGTTGTTCGAGGCGACGTTGATGAGAAGCGGCGTCAACCCCTCGATTTCGGGTGCGTTGGCGATCCCGCCGGCGTCGAGCGCGCGCAGCCCCTCGATCCCCTCGGCGACGTCCGCCACCGTCCCCTTGGCGTCCGCGTCGTCGCCGATGACGAGCGTGTCGACCCCGAGGTCGGCGTCGAGGTTCGCCAGCCGCGCGGCCGCGAGGTTGTGGAACGCGCCGACGACGGCGACGCCCTCCGGCGCCGCGTCGGCGACGATCTTCGTCACCGATCCGGCCCCCGGCTTGTGGTAGTGGAACCCCTCGTCGTCGCGTTTCATCCCGGTGGCGGGCGAGACCAGCACGTCGCCGTCGTCGAGCGCCCCCGCCACCGCCTCGACGGTGTCCCCGACGTGGTACGGCGGGACCGCGAGGACGACGATCCGGGCGTCGGCGGCGACAGCGGCGTTCTCGCCGCCGGTCACCGCGGCGTCGAGGCCGCGGCTCTCCAGTTCGGTCGTGTACTCTGCGGCCTTGTTCTCGGCCTTCTCGGCCTCCCGCGAGCCGACCGCGACCCGGTGGGGCGTGTCCGCCGCGAGCCGGAGCGCGAGCCCCTCGCCGATGTCGCCGGTGCCGCCCAAGATGGCGATTCTCATACGATCCGTGCGGTCGCTCTCGTCTTAGGGGTTGCGCGACCGGCCGTCCTCGCCACGGTCGAAGCCGACGGTCTCGCCACGGTCGAAGTTGACGCCTTCGTCGCGGTCGAAGTCGACGGTCTCGCCGCGGTCGAAGCCGGGAGTTTCTTGGCCGAACGCGCGGAGCGACCCCCATGGACGAGCAGGACCGCGTCGCCGCGTTCGTCGACGAGTACGGACTGGAGACCGACCTCGCGTACCACGCTCTCGACTTAGAGAGCGAGGTCGGCGAGATCGCGAAGGAGGTAACGACCTCGACCGACTACGGGCGCAACCCGGACGCCGCCGCGATCGCGACCGACGAGATCGGGGACGCGCTGTTCGCGCTGCTCGCGCTCGCCGAGTCGGCCGACATCGACGCCGACGCGGCGCTCGACGAGGCGCTGGCGAAGTACGAGGCGCGGATCGAGTCGTCCGGGGACCCCGGTTCCGGGGAATAGCGACCCGGCCGGCGACCCCGGTTCCGGGGAATAGCGGCTCCGAGACCGGACCGGAGGCGATCTGGACCGATCGGTCGGGAACGCTTCCGAATTCCCGCGCGCTGAGACCGAGGAACGGCCCTTTTGCCGTCCCGTTCGACCTTTCAAACGATGCCCGACGGAATTCGCGTCGGACTCGCGGTCCACGGCGCCGCGGGGTGTCCGGTGGCCGCGCTCTCGGCGCGCCGGGACGAACCCGTCACCGACGTGGCGTGGACGCGCAGCGACGGCTCGATCACCGAGGAGTTCCGGGTGCGCGACCCCGAAAGCGTCGAAGGGACGGAGCTCCTCCCCGACGCCGCGTCGGTCGTCGACCTCGGCGACGAGCGCGTCTACCGGTACCGGACCGGGGGCGGCACGGCGGAGGCGGGCTGCGCCTGCGCGGCCATCGAGTCGCTCGGCGTGCCCGTCGCCGGCGCGCGCGCCGAGGACGGCGCGCTGCTGCTCACGCTCCACCTCCCCGACCTCGACCGACTGCGCGACGCGGTCGCGGCGCTCGACGACGTCGCCGACCGCGTCGCCGTGCGGTACCTGATCGAGGGCACCGCCGACGAGGCGACGACGGACCGGACCGTGGTCGACCGCGGCCGGCTCACGACCCGCCAGCGCGAGGTGCTCGCGACCGCTCACCGGATGGGGTACTTCGAGCGGCCGCGCGGGGCCAACGCCGAGGCGGTCGCGGCCGAACTCGACATCGCGCCGGCGACGTTCGCCGAACACCTCGCGACCGCCCAGCGGAAGCTGCTCGACGAGGCGCTACCGGAGGGGTGAGTCGGTCCCGCGGCCGCCCGCGGATCGCGTTTTTACGTCCCGTACTCGTCGAGACCGACCGCGGCCAGATCCACGTGGTCCGCGACGAGGTCGGCCGCGCGCTCGTACGGGGACCGGTCGCCGATCGCCGCGTCCGGGCGCGTCCGACCCGCGCTCGCGAACGCCGTCTCGACGAACGCGTCGCGCACGGTCTCCGTCTCGAAGAGCCCGTGGAGGTAGGTTCCGAGGACGCGCTCGGTGGCGACGCTCGCCGCGCCGAGCGGCTCGGTCGCGAGCGACGCCGTCTCCCCCGTCTCCTCGTCGAGAAGCCGCGTCCGGCCGGCGTGGATCTCGTAGCCGGTCGCCCGGCCCCCGGCGCCCGCGATCGGGCCGACGCCGTCGACGGCGCAGGTGACGCGCTCGACGCGCTTCTCCGCCGAGAACTCGGTTTCGATGGGAAGGAGTCCGACCCCGGAGACCGTCTCGCGGTCGCCGACGCCCTCGACGCTCGCGTCGACGAGGCGCTCGCCGAGGATCTGGTAGCCGCCGCAGACGCCGATTACCGGGCCGTCGAACGCCCGCAGCTTCTCGTCGAACCCCGCCTCGCGGAGCGCGAGCAGGTCGTCGACGGTGTTCTTCGACCCCGGAAGGACCACCGCGTCGACCTCGTCGAGCGCGGCGTCGAGCGGCAGGTAGACGACCCGGATCCCCGGCTCGCGCGCCAGCGGCTCTAAGTCGGTGAAGTTCGAGATGCGCGGGAGCTGCGGGACGCCGATCCGGACGGTCTCCTCGTCGGGGACGCCGTCGTCGGCGCCGAGGACCCCCTCGTCGCCCCCGCCGCCGTCGCTCCGTCTCCCGCCTCCCGTCGCCGCCGCGTCCGGCAGCGAGAGGCTGTCCTCCGCCGGAAGCCCCGGATCGTCGTGCGGGACGACGCCGACGACAGGGACCCCGGTCCGCTCCTCGATCTCGGCGATCCCGGGTTCGAGGATCTCCGGGTCGCCGCGGAACTTCGTAATGACTGCGCCGGCGACGCGCTCGCGGAGGTCGTCGGGGAGCAGTTCGAGGGTTCCGTAGAGGCTCGCGAACGCCCCGCCGCGCTCGATGTCGACCGCGATCAGGATCCGCGCGTCCGCGAACCGGGCGCACTCGACGTTCGCGAGGTCGCGGTCGCGGAAGTTGATCTCGGCGATGCTCCCCGCGCCCTCGGCGACGATCACGTCGTGGTCCGCCGCCAGTCGCTCGTGGGCCGCGACGGCGGCGGCACGGGCGTCGTCCCAGTACTCGTCGTAGTACGCCGACGCGGGCGCGTTCGCGACCGCCTCCCCGTCGAGGATCACCTGGCTCTCGCCGCCGCCGCGGGGCTTGAGCAGGACGGGGTTCGCGTCGGTCGTCGGCACCGTCCCCGCCGCCCGCGCCTGGACGTGCTGGGAGACGCCGATTTCGCCCCACTCGCCGTCCGGGGCGAGCGCGACGCGGGCGTTGTTGCTCATGTTCTGGGCCTTGTACGGCGCGACCGAGACGCCCCGCCGGGCGAGCAGCCGACAGAGTCCGGCCGCCAGCGTGCTCTTGCCGACGTGGCTCGCGGTACCCGCGATAAGGACGGTGTCGGCGTCGGTCATGTGTCCGCCGTCTCGCTCACGGTCTCAGTACTCCGTCCCCCGGCGGGCGCGCTGCCCGTCTTCGAACGGGTGCGCGACCTTCCGGACGTTCGAGATTAGATCCGCGACGCCGTCGAGGTAGTCTGGTTCCGCGTGGCTCCCGGTGAGGACGAGTTCGAGGCCGTCCGGCTTCGATTCCGCCAACTCGACGACGTCGTTGGGGTCGACCAGGCCGCGGTCGACCGCGTACAGCAGCTCGTCGAAGATCAGCATGTGGACGCCGGCCTCCGGGTCGCCGTCGAGCGGGAGCGACTCGGTCAGGTCGGCGTCGGCCGCGCCCGCGACGAGCGCCTCCGCGCGCTCGAAGGCGGCCGTCGCCTTCGCCTCGTGCTCGTCGTCGGCCGAGCCGTCGAGCAGGCCGTGCCAGCCGTAGTGGCCGGCGTTCTCGTAGGAGAACCCCGGCACGGCCGAAATCGCGTTGTACTCGCCTCTCACGCCCTCGACGCTGTCCGCGCCCCCCTTCATGAACTGGAGCATGTGGACGCGATAGCCGTGGCCCGCGGCCCGGAACCCCATCCCCATCGCCGCGGTGGTCTTCCCCTTGCCGCCGCCCCAGAACGCCTGAACAAGCCCGAACTCCTCGGGCGCGGCCGGCTTGATCGGCTCCGGCTCGGGGGCCGCGCCGCCGCCCGGCGTGCGGGCGGCGCGGTCGTCGCTGGTCGGGGTCTCGTCACCGGCCGGTGGCTCGTCGTCGGTCGGCGTTCCGTCGTCGCCGTCGGTCGATGCCTCCGCTCCTTCCGCGTTCGTGTCGTCGTGGTTCGTTGTCATGGATCGAAAACCTCCGCCCGCTCGTCGGTGACGACGCCGTGTTCGGCGTCGCCCGCCGACGCGGGCACGTCGCCGTCCGGGTACCGCGACCGCAGGCTCGCGCGGACCGCGTCCCGGACGCAGGCGCGGGCCGCCGCGCCGACCGCCGTGGCGCTCCCGGAGAACTCGGTCGGCTCGCCGTCCGGGTCGTCGGCGACGACGACCGCGTCGCTCGTCGTCCCCGGGACGCCCGCCGTCGCGAGCAGCGTCGCCGCCTTCGCCTCGGCCGCGACCGCGACGAGGTTCGCCGCGGCGCCGGGCGCGAGCCGCCGCGTCGTCCCGACGATCAGGTTTACCGTTCCGGGCCGGGGCGGGCCGTCGTCGGTCGCTTCCGCCGAACCGCGGGGGTTGACCGTGCCCTCTGCCCCCATCGGGAGCATCGCCGGATTCGACAGCCCGACCGTCGCGTACGCGACGACGGGACCGAGCCGCGCGCCTCGGGCGTGAGTCATCGAGACGCCCGTGAACAGCGTCGGCGGGGCGTCGCGGTCGACTGCCGCCGTCTCGGCCGGGCGGCTGCTTCCGGCCTCCGCGTCGCCGTTCGCGGCGAACCCCGCCCGCGCCAGCCGCTCGTCGCGGTAGGCCGCGAGGTCGGTCCGGTCGAACCCCTCCGGGACGGTGACGTTGTACGCGGCCGGCGCCCGCGACCGCCCGCCGTCCCAGCCGGTCGAGAGCCAGCGCGTTCCCGGCCGCCGCAGCCGCAGGACGCCGTCGCTGACGGTCGCCTCAAACATCGGCGTCCTCACCTCGGTTCCCGCTCTCGTTCTCGTCGTCGCCGTCGCCCACGCCCAGCGCCGCGAGGAGCCGGTCGTTCTCCGCCGGGCGGCGGACGGCGACCCGCACGTGCGAGTCGAGTCCGCGGAAGGACCGCGCGTCTCGGACCGCGACGCCCCGGTCGCGGGCGCGCTCGACGACGCGGTCGACGTCGCGGTCGCCGACGTCGACGAGGAGGAACGGCGCCTCCGAGGGCGACACCTCGTAGCGCTCGGCGAGGGCGGCCCGCATCCGTTCTCGCTCCCGCCGGACGCGCTCGCGGGTCTCCCGGACGAACTCGTCCCGCCGGAGGCAGTACTCGCCTGTCGCGAGCGCCGGGGCGCTCACGTTCCACGTCCGGCGGGCGCCCCGCAGTGCCGCGCCGAGGTCGCCCGTCGCGACCGCGAAGCCGGCCCGGATCCCGGGCAGCCCGAACAGCTTGGTGAGCGCGCGGGCGACGACGACGCCGTCCGTCCCCGCGAGCGACGCGCGCTCGGTGAACCCGAGGAACGCCTCGTCGACGAGCAGGACGGTCCCCGCCGCCCGGCAGCGCTCCGCGAACCCGAGCAGGGCTTCCCGGTCGTAGCCGGTCCCGGTGGGGTTGTTCGGCGTACAGACGACCGCGAGCGCGTGCCCGCTCGGGTCGGCGTCGAGGACCCGCTCGGCGTCGACGAACGCCGGATCGCCCCCCTGAAGCCGGACCTCGCGGGCGTACTCGCCGAAGCTCGGCGCCGGGAGCAGGGCGGTGTCGCCCGGGTCGACCGCGAGCGCGACCGCGGCCCGGATCGCCGCCAGCCCGCCCGGCGTCGGCACGACCTGCTCCGGGTCGCAGTCGACGCAGTCGGCGGCGGCCGCCCGGAACGCGGCCGGCGGCTCCGGCGGGTACGTCCGCGCCGTCTCGAACGCAGCCCGGTACACGCGCTCGACCCCGTCGGGGACCTCGGGGTTCGCGTTCGCGCTGAAATCCAGCAGGTCGGGGTCGTCGCTGCTCCCGTGCGGCTCCCGTCCGAGCGCCGCCGCCCGCTCCCGGTTCACGGCGACGCACCCCCTTCGGAGGCGGCGTCTTCGTCGCTCACGTCGAGCCAGTCGATCCCGCCGACCGGGAGGTCCGGCGCGTCCCCGTCGCCGACGAGGATCCGCTCGGCGAGCCGGCGGTCCTCGGGGCGGTTGACGTTGACGGCGAGGCGCGCGTCGCGCGTCGCGCGGACGACCTCGTCGCCCGCGCCGTCGAGCGCGCCGACGACGTTGATCCCGGCGGGGACGCGGTCAGCGCCCGAATCGTCGCCGTCCACCTCGTCGCGGTACCGGGTCGCGGCGTCGGCGCTCGCGCCCAGTTCCCGCTTTCGCGCCGCGGGGACCCGGACCGACAGCGCGTCGGCGTCGGCCGCGGCGTGAGCGTCGAGGACCGCGTCGACGGCCGCCCCGTCGAGCAGCGGGAGGTCGGCCGCGAGGGTGAGCGTCGGCGCCGCCGGTCCCGCGGCCAGCGCCGCCCGGAGGTCCGCGACGTACCCCTCGCCCGGCGTGTCGACGACGACGAGTTCGAGCGACTCCTCCGCCGGCCCGTCCCCGCCGTCGCCGTCCCGCCGCGCGATCAGTCGCTTGCGCGTCCGCGGTGTGTGTGGTGAGACCGCCGCGTACGCGCTCTCGACCTGGCTCGCGGCGAGGGTGTCGAGCGCGCGGTCGACCATCGACCGCCCGGCGACCGGCGCGAGCGGCTTCTCGCGGTCGCCGCCCAGCCGCGTGCCGCGGCCGCCGCACATCACGAGAGCGTCCACGCGATCACCCCCGCGTGGAGCGCGGCCACCCGCGCGATCTCGGTCGTCGCGCCGAGCACGTCGCCGCTCACCCCGCCGAGTCGCGCGCGCGCCCACCGCCGGACCGCGACGCCGACCGCCGCGGCCGCCAGCAGGGCGACCGCGCCGGGGAGGAGCCGGGGCCACGCTCCGAGCGCGGCCGGCGCGGCGAGCGCGACGACCGGGAGCAGCGCCGACGGACCGACTCGCCCGGTCAGCGAGGAGCCGAGCCCCTCGTGGGCGGCGTCGCCGACGCAGACGAGCGCGGCGGTCGCCGCCCGGGCGCCCACCTCCGCGGCGACGACGAGCCCGACCGCCGCTCGGACCCCGCCGGTCGGAGCGACGCCGGCCGCTCCGCCGGTCGGACTGAGGCCGCCCGTTCCGCCGGAACCACCCGCCGAAACGACGGCGAGCGCGCCGGTCGCGAGTCCGAGGATGACGAGGGCGAGCGCGGCCGTCCCGCCGACGCCGAGCGCCGAGTCCCGGAGGACCGCGCGCCGGTCGTCGGGACCGCCGTGGACGACCGCCGCGTCGCCGAGGTCGGCGACGCCGTCGAGGTGGGTGATCCCGGTCGCGCCGTAGACGACGCAGACGGTCGCGAACGCCGCCGTCGGCGCAGGGATCGTCCCGTTCGCCCCGGCCGCGACCGGGAGAGAGACGACCCCGCCGACGAGGTAGCCGACGACCGGGAACGTCCAGGGGGCGCCCGCGAACGCCTCGAACGCGTCCTCGTCGCGGCCGACCGGGAGCCGCGTGAGGAATCCCAGCGCGCCCCGCAGCGCGGCGACGGTCACGGTACCACCCCGAGCGCGGCGGTCGCGCTCCCGGCGTTCCCGACGGCCGCGGCGAGCGCGAGCAGCCAGCCGGCACCGACCGCGGCCGCGACCCCGCCGGCGGCCCGGACGAGTCGAACCCCGGCGCGGGCGGTCGCGGGCGTCGGCGGCTCCGGCCCGCCGTCGAGGACGTACGCGCCCGGCTTCTCCAGGCGGACGCCGAGCGCGACCGCCGCGGTCGCCATCGGCCAGCCGGAGTTCGGCGACGACGGCTCGCGGGCCAGCGGTCGCGCGCGGCGAAGGATCCGGGGCGACCGCGCCGCGACCGCGAGACAGACGGCGCTGGCGCGCGCAGGCAGGTACATGACCGCGTCGTCGAGGCGGGCGCTCGCGCGGCCCGCGGGCTTCGAGCGGTAGCCGAGCATCGAGTCGAGCGTGTTCACGGCCTTCGACCACCCCGCTGCGGCGACGCCGAGCGACAGCGCGAACGCGGTCCCCGCGGCCGAATCCCCGACGCCGCCGGCGCTCCCGACCGCGAGCGCGTCGCCCCCTGCTCTCCACAGCTCGGGTCGCGCGACGAGCGCGACGCCGACCGTCGCGCCCGCGACGAACCAGCACAGCGGGGCGACCACGCCGTCCGCGAGGTTCTCGGCGGCGCTCTCGACCGCGGCGCTCCGGATCTCGGCCGGCGACAGGGAGTCGGTGTCGCGGCCGACGAGCGCGACGGCGGTCTCGCGGGCGGCCTCGGGATCGGTCTCGGTGAGTTCGACGGTCTCCCCGGCGACCTCGGCGAGCATTCGGGGGCTGACCGTCAGCGACAGCGCCGCGCCGGCGACGAGAGTGGTCGCGGCCGTCGCGGCGGCGGGACCGAGTCCGACCGCGGCCGCGACGACCCCTCCGAGCGCGACGACTCCGCCGAGCGCGCCCGCCGCCGCGAGCGGAAGGAGGGCGGCGATCGCGACGCCGGCCACGTCCGGGCGGTTCCAGTCGCGGTCGAGCGGGGCGACCGCCGCCCCGAACAGCGCGACGGGGTGGACCCGGCGCGGCGGCTCGCCGACGGCCAGATCGAGGGCGAGGGCGACGACGAGCGCGGCCGCCGCGGCGAGGGCCGCGACGGCCGGAGGGACCGGGGCGGCGGCCGCGGTCGGTGCGGCGGCGAGAACCGACGCGATCACGGCCGGATCCCGTCGAGGAACGCGTCGAACGCCCCGCTCTCGGCGTGGACGTGACAGTACGTTCCGAGGGTGCGGTGTTCGGTCAGTCCCTCTCGGTCGCCGTCGATCCCGGTCCCGCGCTCCACGTCGAAGGCGAACCGGGCGTCTGACGCCGCGTCGGCCGCGGAGTAGTGGAACTCGTGGCCGCGGAGCCGCTCGCCGGTCCCCGCCGTGAGCGCGTCCCGTCGCGCCCGGAGTTCGACGTGGTCGAGCGCCTGATACCGGTCGCGGCGCTCGACGCTCGCGGGGAGGACGCCCGCCATCTCGTAGGCGTCGCCGTCGGCGGTCGTCAGCGTCTCCGCGAGCGCCATCAGGCCGCCGCACTCGCCGAGGACCGGGGTGCCCTCGGCCGCGGCGGCCGCGATCGATCCGAGCGCCGGTCCGTCCTCCAGCGCCTCCGCGTGGAGCTCCGGGTAGCCGCCGGGGAGGTAGACGCCGTCGCAGGGCGGGAGGTCGTCGCCGGCCGCGGGCGCGAAGGGGACCACGGTCGCGCGCTCGCGGAGGCGCTCGCGGGTCGCCGGGTAGACGAACCGGAACGCCTCGTCGTCGGCGACGGCGATCCGCGGCCGGTCGTCGTGGTCGTCGCGAGCCTCACGTCCCCCGGTCTCTGCGGACGACTCCGTCGCTCCCGCGGTCGGCTCGCGCGCGATATCGAGCAGCCGGTCGGTCCGGAGCGTCTCGGCGGCGTCGCCGAGCGTCGCCTCGTCGAGCGGGGCCTCCTCGCCCATCTGGAGTCCGAGGTGTCGGTCGGGAATCTCCAGCCCCTCGCGGGGCGGGATCCGCCCGCAGTAGTCGAGCGAGTCGGGGAGCGCCTCGCGGATCCCCGACTCGTGGCGACCGCCGTGCGCCCGCTGGGCGATCACGCCCGCCACGTCGAGTTCGTGGGGGGTCCGACCGGCGTAGGTCGCGAACCCGAGCGCGGTCGCCGCGACGCTCTCCATCCCGGCGCTCGCGTCGACGACGAGGACGACGGGCAGGTCGAGCGCGGCGGCGACCCCCGCCGTGCTGGCGGCGCTGCCGTCGTACAACCCCATCATCCCCTCGACCACGCAGACGTCGCCGTCGCCCCGAGCGTAGTTGCGCCGGAGGCCGTCCTCCCCCTGAAGCCACGGGTCGAGCGTCCGCGACGGGCGACCGGTGACCCGGGCGTGGTGGCTCGGGTCGATGAAGTCCGGTCCCGCCTTCGCCGGCTGAACGGTCCGCCCCGCGGTCTCGAACGCGCGCAGCGTCGCGAGCGCCGCGACCGTCTTGCCGACGCCGGAGGCCGTCCCGGCGAGGACGACGCCCCTCACCGCGCGTCGCCTCCGTTGTGCGGCGCCGAACCGCCCGCGTTCCCCTCGCCTTCCGGACGCTCGGCGAGCAGGCGGTCGGTCACGGCGGCGATCCGCTCGCGGACGGCGGCGTCGGCGACGCCCGCCCGCTCCGCGAGCGCGAGCGCCCCGCCCATCCCGACCCCTTCCTTCGCCTCGCCGCGGGCGTACGCCGCCATCGCCGGGTGGTCGCTCTCGGTGAACCCCGGGTCGGCCGCCGCCAGCCGCAGGTCGAGGTCGGCGGCGAGCGCGGGGAGGTCGGCGGTCGGGTCGTCGGCGACCAGCGACGTGGTCGCGAGCGGGAGCGGGCGGTCGACGCCGGCGTGTCGGGCGAGCGCCGCCGCGGCCGCGAGCTGGGTGCCGCCCGCGAGCGTGACGTCGATGTCGGCGTCCGCGCAGCCGACGATCAGGCCGGCGACCGCGGCGAGGACGGGGTCGCCGGCCAGCCGGACCGCCTCGATCGGGTCGCCGGCCGCGTCGCCCGGTTCGAGGCCGCTCGCGTCCAGCGCCTCGGTGACGACGCGGCGCTTGCGCTCGATCGGGTTCGCCGGCAGCGACGAGGAGACCGCGGCGCGCTCGCCGAGCGCGGTCAACACGCCGAGCGCGGTCGTCGTCCCGCCGGGGATCGTCTCGGCGACGAGCAGCTCGGCGTCGCCTCCCGCTTCACGCTCGCCGTCGCCGTCGGGACCGCTGTCGCCGTCGACCGCGGCGAGTTCGGGCGCCAGCGCGCGGGCGCGCTCGAAGACGGTCGCCGCCCCCGGCACCGGTTCCGGGTCTCGGAGGTCGCCGCCCGGAGCCGCACCGACGCCGCGGACGGCGGCCGCCGTCGGCGCTCCGAGTCCGGCGTCGAGGAACTCGACCGGAAGCGACTCGGGACCGAGTAGCTCGCGGACCGCGCGAGTGACGACCGCGGGCGTCGGGCAGCCGGTCGGACTCACCGGCACGGGCGAGTCCGGCGCGGGGCGCCCCGCCTCGACGATTTCGAGGTCGGCGCTCGGCGTGTGGGTTCTGAGCTCCGGATCGGCGCCCGCGGCGCTGATCCCGTCGATCGCGGCCGTCGCGGTCGTCCCCGCGACGACGACCAGCCTCACGTCTCCCACCGGGCACCCCCTCCGTTGAGTCCGCGTCCGCCCGGCGCGGCGTCGGTGTGTACCACTGGCGGCTCAAAGATACAAATGAACTTTAATCGATCGACGCGCGCCGGCGAGGGCGGCACCCGCGTAGTCCCCCCGCGCCGGCTCGTGGCACGCACCCGCACGCGACCCGCGGAGCGAAGCGGTTAAGGGCGAACCGCGGGTACTCCCGACAACTCGCTGGTGCGGACACAGCGGGCACTCGCCGCCGGGACCGCGGTCGGACCGACCGCCGCGCGCCCCGGGACGAGACGACATGTGGCCCTCGCGGCTGAATCGCAACCGTCCGCGGACACACAATGGCACGAAGCTTCTACTCGCACATCAAGGAGGCGTGGCGGTCCCCCAAGGAGGGGAAACTGGCAGAGCTACAGTGGCAGCGCAAACAGGAGTGGCGCGACGAGGGCGCCATCGAGCGCATCGAGCGCCCCACCCGGCTGGACAAGGCCCGCGAACTGGGCTACAAGGCCAAGCAGGGCGTCATCGTCGCCCGCGTGAGCGTCCGGAAGGGCGGCTCGCGCAAGCAGCGCTTCAAGGCGGGCCGCCGCTCGAAGCGGCAGGGCGTCAACCGCGTCTCGCGGCGCAAGTCGATCCAGCGCATCGCCGAGGAGCGCGCCTCGCGGAAGTACCGCAACCTCCGCGTGCTCAACTCCTACTGGGTCGGTGAGGACGGCTCCCAGAAGTGGCACGAGGTCATCCTCGTGGACCCCGCCCACCCCGCGATCGAGAACGACGACGATCTAAACTGGATCTGCTCGGACGACCACAAGGGCCGCGCGTACCGCGGCCTCACCTCCGCCGGCACCAAGGGCCGCGGCCAGCGCAAGCGCGGCAAGGGCACCGAGAAGACGCGCCCGAGCGTCACCTCGAACGACCGACAGGGCAAGTAGCGCGTTCCGTCTCGCGGTCGACGACGCCCGATTTTTCCCGACCCGCTTCCCTCGCCGAGCCGCGGCGCCGGCGCCGCTCGACGCAAGAGCAAAGAGACCGCGTCACATACTCTCAGTACTCAGTGGCGATTCACCGGTGACCGCGAGCAACCCCATTCCGCCCGACGCGTTCGCAGCCGCGGTCGAGTCGCTCGACGGGGAGGCGTTCGCGACGCTCGTCGGCGAGGCGTACGCGACGACCGCCGACGCCGTCGACGTCGATCCGCCGCGCGTCACGGTGTCGGCGGGCGGTCGCCGGACCGAGATCCTCGCCGTCTCGGCCGCGGACGAGACCGTGCGGGACGAGTCGGTCGACGCCGTCGCGGTCGCGAGCGACTCGCCGCTCGACCGCGGGACCCCCACGAGCGACGTCGAGGTCGTTTCCCCGGCCGACCTGCGAGAACGGCTCCTGTACGCCGTGGCGCCCGCGGAGGCGAACGCGATCGCCGAGCGAATCCTCGGCGTTCCGGTTCGCTCCGCCGCGTACGACGAGGTGGGGGGCGATAGTGCGAGGGATGACGGTGCGACGGAGAGCGAAGCGAACGACGACGCGAGGGACAGCGAGGCGAGCGACGACGCGAGGGATGCCGATGCGACGGACGGCGAATCCGCCGTCGCCACCCCTCGCCCGGACAGAGGCTCGCCGGAGCGGCCACGGCCAGCCGAGTCTCGGTCGACCGAAGCGTCGAACGACCGAACGTACCCGCGGACCCTTCTCGCGGCGGTCGCCGTCGTCGCGCTCCTCGGTGCGGGGGTTAGTGGCGCTCTCGTCGCCGACACCGTCGGAATCGACGGCCCGGACGGCGCCGCGGGCGTCGAGGGCGACGGGGCGACCGACTCGCAACCGACCGAACCGGACCCGGCCGGGTCGGCGGACGCGATCGACGGCGAACAGACTGCCGGGCCGACCGACGAGGCCGCGAGGAACACGGCGCTTTCCCCCACCTGCGAGCGGTCCGCGCTTCAGGTCGTTCAGATACAGATGAACGCGCTCCGCTACAACGACGACGCGACGAACGACGGTATCAGGACCCTGCGCGCGTTCGCGTCGCCGGAGAACAGAGAGGTCGTCGGCTCCATCGGGCAGTACGTCGCGCTGTTCGAGACGCCGCGGTACGCGCCGATGCTCACGTACGACACCGCGGAGTACTCGGTGCCGGAGATAGCGGACGGCACCGCCGAGATCGGGGTCGTCACCCGAGAGAACGGGAGCGTGACCGGCCGGTACGAGTTCCGGCTGGAACTGATAGCCGGCGGGAGTCAGGGGACGAACGACGCGCTCGGCGACGTCGACGGCTGCTGGATGACCGACGCGGTGGGGGCGTCGACGGAGTGAGTCGCCCGCGACGCTGCCGCTCCGGGAACACGATTATATCCGCGCCGGCACAGGTATCGGTATGAGTCTCTCCCTCGACGCGACCCAACTCGACCGCTACTCCAGACACGTCATCCTGGACGACGTCGGTCCCGAGGGGCAGAAGCGACTGCTCGACGGCCGCGTCCTCGTCGTGGGCGCGGGCGGACTCGGGTCGCCCGCGATCCAGTACCTCGCGGCCGCGGGCGTCGGGGCGATCGGGATCGTCGACGACGACGCCGTCGAGCGCTCGAACCTCCAGCGACAGGTGATCCACGGTGACGACGACGTGGGGCGCAAGAAGGTCGACTCGGCCGCGGAGTTCGTCGCCGAACTCAACCCCGACGTCGACGTCGAGCGACACGAGGTCCGGCTCGACGCGGGCAACGCCCGCGAGCTGATCGCCGACTACGACGTGGTCGTCGACTGCTCGGACAACTTCGCCACCCGGTACGTGGTGAACGACGCGGCTCGAATCGAGGCGGTTCCCGTCTCGCACGGCGCCATCTACAAGTTCGAGGGACAGGTGACGACGCTCTCGCCCGACGGTCCCTGCTACCGCTGTCTGTTCCCGGAGCCGCCGGAGCCGGGAACGGTCCCGGACTGCGCCAGCACGGGCGTCCTCGGCGTCCTGCCGGGGACGGTCGGCTGCCTCCAGGCGACGGAGGCGGTGAAGCTGCTCATCGACGCCGGCGAACCGCTGGTCGGTCGCATGCTGTTTTACGACGCGATGGACCTCTCCTTCGAGACGGTGCCGTACGCGCGCAACCCGGACTGTCCGGTGTGCGGCGACGACGGTATCGACACCATCGACGGGATCGACTACGCTGCCGGCTGTCAGATCGACGCGGCCTGAGTTTCTCCGTCCGCGGCCTCGTCTCTCCGCCGCGAACGCTCACAGCGACCGGTCGGCCATCGCGGTGCCCGCGGTGACCCCGGCGTCCTCGTCGACGAACCCCGACCGCACGCACCACCGGCAGTACTGGTAGCCCGCCCGGTTCTCGGCGCCGCAGTGTCGGCAGACGACGGTCTCACCGTCGGCGTCGAGCGGCGGCGGATCGGGCCGGTCGCCGGTCTCGCCCACCGGATCCGCGTCCGCGTCGCGGTCGAACGGGACCGTCGACCCGGCACCGGTCGCCTCCCCGTCGCGGTCCGCGTCCGACGACCGGGTCGCGACCGAGCCGAACAGCTCCGCGGGGTCGCGGCGCTGTCGGACGAGCAGCCACACCACCGCGAGGTTGATCGCCGCCACGCCGACGAAGATCGCCGCGAGCGGTACGAGCTGATCTCCCGTCATACGTGTCATGTTACCATTCCAAAGTCTTGTGTCTAACGGTGGTTCCGCTCCGTTCGCTCCGGCGGGACCGATTCGGCACGCTCGCTCCAGAGTACTCTTGAGGCCGCCGGGCGAAGGCGCATCCGCATGAAAGAGACCATCCACACGGACGACGCCCCGGCGGCGGTGGGCGCGTACAGCCAGGCGACGACCGACGGCGACCTCGTGTTCACGGCCGGGCAGATCCCGCTGACCCGCGACGGCGACCTGCTTGACGACGCGCCGATCGCGGTCCAGACCGAGCAGGCGCTCGACAACCTCCTCGCGGTGTTGGAGGAGGGGGGCGCGTCGGCCGAGGACGTGCTCAAGACGACGGTGTTCATGGCCGACATCGACGACTTCGACGAGATGAACGAGACGTACGCCGACTACTTCGACGAGTCGCCGCCGGCCCGCTCCGCGGTCGAGGCGGGCGCGCTCCCGAAGGGCGCCGGCGTCGAGATCGAGGCGGTCGCCGTCGTCGAGTAGATGGCGGACGGCGGGGCGGACTCGGCGGAGGCGCCCGGTGCCCCGGCTACCCCCCGCGCCAGAGCGCGGTCCGCGGCGCTGTGGGGGATCGTCGGCGGGTTCGCCTTCCTCGCGCTCGCGCAGGGGTACCGGCTCCTCGGTCCCGGATCGCTCCCGGTCGGTCTCGGGGGAGTGGCGCTCGTCGCGCTCGCGGTGGCGGCCGCGTCGGCCGGTATCACCTACCTCGCCGAGGCGCGACTCCGGGCGAAAAGAAGGACTTAACAGTCGCACCGGATTATCTCCGCGTGAGCCAGGATGGCCGAGTGGTAAGGCGCACGCCTGGAAAGCGTGTTCCCATCCGGGATCGGGGGTTCAAATCCCTCTCCTGGCGCTTCGCTGTCGCAAAACGAGCGAGGAGCGACAGCGACGAGCGAGTCCGGCGTCGACGAACCGAGACTGAGGGATTTGAACCAGGGAGTGGAGCGAGCGAGGCGAGCGGAACGACTGAGGTTCAAATCCCTCTCCTGGCGCTTCGCTGTCGCAAAACGAGCGAGGAGCGACAGCGACGAGCGAGTACCGCGACAGCGAAGCGCGGACGGATTTGAACCCTATCAGTCGCGCGCAGCGAGCGAAGCGAGCGAGCACGTCTGATTTCGGTTCAAATCCCTCTCCTGGCGTTTTCGACGAACAACACGGCGAGCGGAACCACTGTAATTCAAATCTCTTTGTCGGCACTTGCGGATTGACGGCGAACACCTCCAAAGCCCCAGCCGCGAGGCGGCCGCACGTTCGCTGCGGTCCTCGGTCGCTCGCTGCGCTCGCTTCCTGCGGTCCTTGCGTCACCTGCGGCCGCCTCGCGGCTGCCCCTTTGAGTCCCGCCCACCGCAACCGCCCAGCACCTCACGCCTCCCCACCCTCGTCGGTCGCCGTCGCTTCGCTCGGCGACCGACTCCAGCGAGGGACCGAAGGTCCCTCTGGCAGCCGGCGCTACGCGCCGGCGACCTCGCGCGTGCCGCTCGGCCGCAGAGCGGCCGAGCAGGCACGCGCCACCTCGTTAAGTCCTGACGACGCGTCCCCACACCGACACAAGATTCATATGTGTGGGTATTGTTGACACGGATGACGATGCCAGACACGAAATCGGGCCGCGAGCGGAAAGGGAGGAACAAGCGCCGCCAACTCGAGAACCACCTCGCACGGCGCGAACTCGATGCGGACGACGAACCGCCGGAACCGTACCGCGAGGCCACAGACGCGGAGTTCCTCGCCGAGTCCGACGACGCGGCCCGGTGACCGGTCGCGCTCGGAGCGCCCCTTTTCGGTACCCGTTCGACCCGTCGCCTGCCGGTAATCTCGCGTCGCGAAAGCTTTAGACCCGGGAGCGGCGTATCTCGGCGCAATGAGTCGGGGTCCCGAGCTGATCATCACGGAGAAGGACAACGCGGCGCGGCGCATCGCCGACATCCTGAGCGGCGAGTCCGCGACCGCGGAGCGGATGAACGACGTCAACGTCTACGAGTGGGGCGGCAAGCGGTGTATCGGCCTCTCCGGCCACGTCGTCGGCGTCGACTTCCCCGCCGAGTACAACGACTGGCGCGACGTCGAGCCGGTCGAGCTGATCGACGCGCCCGTCACCAAGACGCCGACGCAGGAAGGGATCGTCGCCGCGCTCCGGCGGCTCGCCCGCAACGCGTCCCGCGTCGTCATCGCGACCGACTACGACCGCGAGGGCGAACTGATCGGGAAGGAGGCGTACGAGCTGGTGCGCGAGGTCAACGAGGACGTCCCCGTCGACCGCGTGCGCTTCTCCTCGATCACCGAAAACGAGGTGCAGGAGGCGTTCGCGAACCCCGACGACCTCGACTTCGAGCTGGCGGCCGCGGGGGAAGCGCGCCAGACTATCGACCTCACGTGGGGCGCGGCGCTCACGCGGTTCCTCTCCTTATCCGCGCGCCAGCTCGGCGACGACTTCATCTCCGTCGGCCGGGTCCAGGGCCCGACGCTCAAGCTCATCGTCGACCGCGAGCGCGAGATCCAGGCGTTCGACCCCGAGTCCTACTGGGAGCTAACCGGCGAGCTGGCGAAGTCCGGCGGCGACCCCTTCGAGGCGCGCTACTTCTACCTGAACGACGAGGGCAACGAGCGCGAGCGCGTCTGGGACGAGGCGGTCGCGGAGACGCTCACCGAGGCGCTCGACGCGGCCGAGGGGGCCACCGTCGACGACGTGACGCGACGGACCCAGACCGACGACCCGCCGACGCCGTTCAACACCACCGCGTTCATCCGCGCGGCGGGGTCGCTCGGCCACTCCGCGCAGCGCGCCATGTCGCTCGCGGAGGACCTGTACACCGCCGGCTACGTCACCTACCCGCGGACCGACAACACGGTGTACCCGGACGACTTGGAGCCGGAGGAGCTGATCGCCGACCTCGCCGAGTCGCCGACGTTCGGCGAGGACGCCGCGAGCCTGCTCGACGAGGACCGCGAGGTCGAGCCGACCGAGGGCGACGAGGAGACGACGGACCACCCGCCGATCCACCCGACCGGCGAGCTCCCCGCCGGCGACGACCTCTCCGACGACGAGTGGAAGGTGTACGAGCTTATCGTCCGCCGCTTCCTCGCCACCTGCGCCGACCCGGCCACCTGGGAGCGCCTGCGCGTGGTCGCGCTCGCGAACGGCGACGCGACGCCGATCGCCGCGGGCGCCGACGGACTCGCCGCCCTCCGGAATCCGGACGACGCGGCGAAGCCCGCCGACCTCGTCGCGGACGGCGGCCTGCGGCTGAAGGCCAACGGCAAGCGGCTGCTGGAGGCCGGCTACCACGAGGTGTACCCGTACCGCTCCAGCGACGAGCGGATCGTCCCCGACGTCGAGGTCGGCGAGACGCTGTCGCTGTCGGACCGCGCCACCGAGGCCAAGGAGACCCAGCCCCCCCGCCGCTACGGCCAGTCGCGGCTCATCGAGGAGATGGAGAAGCGCCAGCTGGGGACGAAGGCGACCCGCCACCGCACGATCGAGAAGCTGTACGACCGCAACTACGTCGAGAGCGACCCGCCGCGACCGACGCGGCTCGCGGAGGCGGTCGTCGAGGCCGCCGAGGAGTTCGCCGACCGGATCGTGAGCGAGGAGATGACCGCGCAGCTCGAACAGGACATGGCGGCCATCGCGGCCGGCGAGAAGGAGTACGAGGACGTGACCGAGGCCTCCCGCGAACTGCTCTCGCGCGTGTTCGACGACCTCACGGAGTCGCGCGAGGCGGTCGGCGACCACCTCCAGAACTCGCTGAAGGCGGACAAGACGCTCGGTCCGTGCCCGGAGTGCGGCTCGGACCTCCTCGTCCGGAAGTCGCGACAGGGGTCGTACTTCGTCGGCTGCGACGGGTATCCCGACTGCGAGTACACCCTGCCGCTCCCCTCGACCGGGAAGCCGCTCATCCTCGACGAGACCTGCGAGGACCACGGGCTCCGCCACGTGAAGATGCTCGCCGGCCGGAAGACGTTCGTCCACGGCTGCCCGCAGTGTAAGGCGGACGAGGCCGACGAGCAGGAGGACGAGGTGATCGGCGTCTGTCCGGAATGCGGAGAGGGCGCGGCTTCGCCGCGCGACGGAAGCGGTGAAACCGCCGACCACGGCGGGGAGCTGGCGATCAAGCGGCTCCGCTCCGGCTCCCGGCTCGTCGGCTGTACGCGCTACCCCGACTGCGACTACTCGCTGCCGCTCCCCCGCCGCGGCGAGATCGAGATCACCGACGAGACCTGCGAGGAACACGACCTCCCGCACCTCCGGGTCCACTCCGGCGACGACCCGTGGGAGCTGGGCTGTCCGATCTGTAACTACCGCGAGTTCACGGCCCGGCAGGAGGGGTCTGAGCTTCAGGCGGTCGAGGGGATCGGCGAGAAGACCGCCGCGAAGCTGAAGGACGCGGGCGTCGACGGCGTCGACGAGCTCAAGTCGGCCGACCCGGACGACCTCGCCGCCGACGTCGACGGCGTCGGCGCCGACACGGTCCGCGACTGGCAGGCGAAGGCGGACTGACGGCCCCCGGTCGTCTCCTCCCGCGGTCGGTGCGACCCATAAAACCATAAACACATATGGACGGAGTGTCTCGATTGCCGACAGATGGGGGACCGCGACGCGGATCCGCCGACCGACGATCGGCCGTCGTCGAGCGGCACCGCCGACGCGACCGGGATCCTTCGCGCGTTCGTCGAGGCGGTGCCGACCGCGGCGCTCGTCTGTGACCCCGACACGCTGGCGATCCGCGCCGCGAACGATCCCGCCGCCGACCTCCTCGGCTACGACCGCGGCACGCTGACGCTGATGGGTCTCCCGAACGTCGGCGAGACCGACGTCACGGTCGACGGCGAGCCGATCGCCGACGTCGCCGCCGCCGCGGCGCCGGCCACCGATCCCACCGTTTCCGACGGCTCCGCCTCTCGGACCGCGCGGTTCGAGTGGGAGGTCCGGCTCGGCGACCCGGGACTGCGAGTGGACGCCGCACTCCACGCGGCGACGATCGCCGGTGACGAGTGGCTCGTCGCCGGGTTCTCGGACGCCACCGCGCGCGTCGCGGCCGAGACCGAGCGCGACGCTGAGCGCCGGCTCGTCGACGCGCTCGCCGAGACCGTCCCGCTCGCGCTGTTCCGCTGTACCGAGGAGGGGACGCTCTCCCGGTGGAACGACCGGTTGGCGGCCGACTCCGGCTACGAGTCCGAAGCGCTGTCTGGGACGGCGTTCACATCGCTGTTCGACGACGCCGCCGGCAGCGCCGTCGGCGAGGCGCTCTCCCGGGTGTACCGCGACGGCGAGGCCGTTACCTGCGAGACGCGCCTGCTCACGCGCTCCGGCGAGCGCGTCCCGTACCGGCTCTCGATGGGTCCGATACTCGACGCCGACCGCGTCGTGGGGGCGGTCGGCGTCGGCGAGGATCTCACCGAGGCGTCGCTCAGGGAGGAGCGGCTCGCGGTGTTGACGCGCGTGTTGCGTCACAACTTCCGGAACGACCTCAACGTGGTCACGGGGTTCACGGGTCGGGCCATCGAAGCGATCGACGACCCGGACCTGACCGCGGAGCTCGAACGGGTCGTCGACACCGCCGAGCGGCTGTTGCGCCTCGGCGAGACCTCGCGGAAGGTGGAACGCCTGCTCTCCCAGCGCCCGTCGCCGCGGCCGGTGGCGCTCGCGCCCGCGGTCGACGCGGCGCTCGAATCGCTCGACCCGGCGGTCCGCGCCCGGGGAGCGATCGGGGTCGACGTCCCCGAGGGGCTCGTCGTCTCCGCGGTCGCGTTCCTCCCCGAGGCGATCACGGAACTCGTCGACAACGCGGTCCGACACAACGACGCCGACGATCCGCAGGTCCGGATCTCGGCCGCGGAGCTACCCAGCGAGTCGTGGGTCTCGCTCGTCGTCGCCGACGACGGCCCCGGAATTCCCCCGGCCGAGCGCGCCGTCCTCACCGGCGAGGAGACGCCCCTCGAACACGCCAGCGGGCTCGGTCTCTGGTACGTGAACTGGATCGTCACCGCCGGCGGCGGGAGCCTCGACATCGCCGAGAGCAAGGCCGGCGGCAGCCGGATCGAACTGTCGCTGCGCGCCGCGGAGGGACAGCCGCCCGACGACGCGGAGCTTTTCACCCCGGACGACGTCGAGGACGCGACGTAAGTCGGCCGCGGCGCCTCCGATCACTCCACGAGCCGCAGTTCGTCGCCGACAGCGACCGACTCGGCCGCGCCCGCCGGGAGTTCGACGACTGTGTCGGCGCGGCCGCGACCCAGTCCGACGAACGCCGAAAGCCGCTTTTTCGCCGCCACCTCGCCGTCGACGAGCCACACCGCGTCGATCGCGAACGGTACGAAAAGCATGTGGAGCCACTGCGTGTCGGGCTCGTCGAACGGGAACACGAGCGCGTAGTCGTCCGGGATCGACCGCCGGAACATCAGCCCGCGCGCCTGTTCGAGCGTCGAGCGCGCGACGTCGACGTCGCTCGCGAGGACGGTTTCGGACCCGGAATCGGGACGGTGAACGAGTCGCACGCCCGCCACGTCGCCGCCGCCGAATAAATACTCTCTCGTTCGCTCGGCGTCGCCTCCCGCGGCCGCGCTTCCCGCAGCCGCGCCTCCCGCGGTCGCGGCGTCCGGGACCGCCGCCTTAGCTCGCGTTCCCGTACGTCTCTTCGAGGTACTCGACGATGTCGTCGCTCTCGGGCATCCCCTCGATCCCGTGTTCCTCGTCGACGAGGACGGGGACGCCGGTCTGTCCGGAGACCTCCTCGACCTCCGTGCGCTCGCCGTGCGAGCGCGGCACCATCACCGAGTCGTACTCCAGCTCGAGGTCCGCGAGCTTCGTCTTCACCTTCGCGCAGTACGGACAGCCTTCGAGTTCGTAGAGAGTCAGGTTTGCCATCACCGGCCCGTACGGTCCGGATCGGTAAAGAGGTGCGGCCGCGGATGCGTCCGCCGCGCACGGACGGCGAGCGCGGTCGAGCCGTGCCGCTCCGACCTGGTGGACGCTCGTCGACCGTCGCGCAAAAACGGGGAAAACGGAGCGTGTGAACGCGGGAATCGTCCGGAAATCGTCGCTACGGCGGTCTACGGAAATCTGTCTCCGACAAATTTCCGGCTCGCGGGTCGCTCTCGCTCACGGGACGTCTCGTCCCGTTCGCTTTGGGGTCTTCCGCCGGTCGACCCCATTCACCCCGCTCGCCGTTCGAGGTTCCTTCGGAACCTCGCTTACATCGACTTCGTCAGGCGGAGCCTGACGCTCTATGGAAATCTGTCTCCGACAGATTTCACATAGCGCCGCCCATGCCGCCCATCCCGCCCATACCGCCGGCGGGGGCGCCGCCCTCGTCGTCGCCGCCCGCGGTCGAGAGGTCGCCCGCGGAGATGATGTCGTCGATTTTCAGGACGAGGTTCGCCGCCTCGGCCGCGGAGGCGATCGCCTGCTCTTTCGCGTGGGCCGTCTCGACGACGCCGGCGTCGGCCGTGTCGACGACCTCGCCGGCGAACACGTCGAGCCCGGCGTTCTGGTCGCCGGACTCGTGGGCCGCGCGCAGGTCGACCAGCAGGTCGATGGCGTCGAGACCCGCGTTCTCGGCGAGCACGCGGGGGATCAGTTCGAGGGAGTCCGCGAACGCCTCGACCGCGAGCTGCTCGCGCCCCTCGACGGAGTCGGCGTAGTCGCGCAGTCGGCGCGCCAGCTCGACCTCGACGGCGCCGCCGCCAGGCAGGGTCCGCCCGTCGGAGACGGTCGTCGAGACCACGTCGATCGCGTCCTGAATGCCGCGTTCCAGCTCGTCGACGACGTGCTCGGTCGTGCCGTACAGGAGGAGCGTGACGCCGTGGGAGTCCTCGCCCTCGACGTAGAACAGCTCCTCGTCGTCGTCGCGCTCGACCGAGCCGACCGCGAGGTCGTCGGCGGTCAGCGAGTCCAGATCCGTGACGATCGGCGCGCCGAGGACGTTCTTCAGGAAGGTCAGGTCGGACTTCTTCGTGCGGCGGACCGCCAGAATGCCCTCCTTCGCGAGGTAGTGCTGCGCGAGGTCGTCGATGCCCTTCTGACAGAAGACCACGTCGGCGCCCGACTCGACGATCCGGTCGACCTTCTCGCGGAGCTGCTCTTCCTCCTGATCGAGGAACTTCTGGAGCTGGTCCGGCGAGTCGACGTTGACGGAGGTGTCGACGTCGGCCTCCTCGACCTCGATCGGGTCGTTGAGGAGGAGCACGTTCGCCGACTCGAAGTCGGTCGGCATGTCCTCGTGGACGGGGTCCTTGTCGATCGCCGCGCCGGTGAGCAGGCGGGACGCGCCCGCCGCGCGACCGGTGCGCGTCTCGATGTTGAGGTTCGCCAGGTCGACCACGTGGGAGCCGTCGTCGGCCGCGATCGTGACGCCCTGTACCGCGCGGACGACGAGGTCGGCGAGCGTGTCCTTGTCCAGCTCCGCGCCCTTCCCGGTCATCGACGTCTCGGCGACGTTACGCAGCGTCTCGGTGTCGTCGGGGTCGACGGCCGTCGCGACCTCGTCGACCTGCTCGCGGGCGTACTCGCTCGCGAGATTGAACCCCTTGATCACCGCGGTCGGGTGGATGTCCTGTTCGAGGAGGTCCTCGGCGTTCTTGAGGAGTTCGCCCGCGATGGCGACCGCGCTGGTCGTCCCGTCGCCGGCCTCGTCCTCCTGGGTCTCGGCGACCTCGACGACCATCTCGGCGGTCGGGTTGTCGATGTCCATCGTCTGGAGGATGGTGACGCCGTCGTTGGTGATGGTGACGTCGCCCATCGAGTCGACGAGCATCTTGTCCATCCCCTTCGGTCCGAGCGTCGAGCGGACGGATTCGGCGACGCCGCGCGCCGCGGAGATGTTGTACTCCTGTGCGTCCTTGTCCTGGACGCGCTGGGCGTCCTCGCCCATAATGATCATCGGCTGGCCCTGCTGCATTCGCTGACTCATACAGCGTTTGATTGATTGTGATTCTATATAAACTTCTCGGTGAGGGGCGGCCGCACGCGAACGAGCGCCGGTGGTCGCCTTCGACCGAAACCGCACGACTTCGACGCGTTCGTCTCTAATTCATGCGGAGAGTTAGCATTGATCTATATCGCTCCGAGGAAGCCAATTTTGTTCCGTTTATATATGTGTCACCCGGCGTCTCGTCACGCCGGTATCCCGCCGGCCAGAAGCGCGGCGTCGACGAGCAGCAGGACCGCGAGTCCGGCGCTCGCAAGCAGATAGGGGCGGGCGACGGCCGCCAATCGGGCGGACCCGGGCGCAGCCCCGATCCCGTCGAGCGCTTCGACCGGGAATCCCTCGGCCATGTACTCTCCCCACCCGACATCGGGGTCGACCTCGCGGCGCATCCGGAGGACGCCCAGTTCGACGAGTCCGTTCATGACGCCCCACAGCGACAGCATCGCGAGGACGGCCCAGCCCCGCGACGTGCCGGTCAGAAGCTCCAGCGGACGGTAGAGAAGCCAGACGAGGTACGCGCCGGTGACCGGGAGGGCGACGCCCGTCCAGCGCGTGATCATGAGCAGGCGGTGCGCGGCGTCGACGAACCCCGCACGCGACATGGTTCCGTCGGTCGCTCGCGGGAGCACCGCGTAGGCGACGAACAGCGCGGCGCCGGTCCAGACGGCGCCGGACAGGACGTGCGCGACGAAGGCGACGGTGCGCAACACGCGATCGACTGCGGCCGTGGAGCGCTTAAAACCCGTCCCGAACTCGCCGTCCCGCGCCGCGCTCCGCTCCCGCGGCGGCGTCCCGCCCTATCGCTCCGGCACCGCGCCCAGCGCCGCCTCGACGACCCGCACCGCGGTCGCGCCGTCGCGCCGGGAGACGACGCAGACGAGCGCCTCGCCGGCGGTCCCCGCGGCCGCGACGTCCACGTCCGCGGCGGCGAGCCGACCGAGCGCGGCCGCCAACGCCGCGGCGTCGACGCCGCCGGTCGCGAGGATCGCCGTGCGGTCGCCGCCGTCGACGACCGCCGCCTCGCCGACTCGAAGGAGGACCTCTTCCTCACCGCCGTCGTCCGCGTCGTCGATCAGTCCAACTCCGCTCCGCATCGACACGCTCGCGGTCCGGGGTTCCGTCTCGTACGCCGGCAACTCCTCGCGAAACCGCCGGAGCGCGGCCGCGATCGCGTCCGGGTCGCCGTCGAGGTCGGCCCGCTCGGCGAGCCAGGTCGCGGCGGCGCTGTGGTTCACCAGTCCGGCGCGGAGCGCGTCCCGGACGAACGGGCGCGCTCGGACCGCCTCCCGCGTCTCGGCTGCCAGCGACATACGCGGGGCTGCGCGTCGGGCGGGCAAGATCGTTTCGGTCGGCCCGAACTTTCGGTCGGCCCGAACCCGGCGTCGACGGGTCGGCGGTTCCCGTCCTCTCGCAGCCTCCGAAGTCCCTAAGAGCGGCGCGACCCCAGAACGGGTATGCAATCGCTCGTCATCGTCGCGCACGGCTCGCACCTCAACCCCGGGTCGAGCGCGCCGACGTACGACCACGCCGACACGATCCGCGCGACCGGCGCGTTCGACGAGGTCCGAACCGGCTTCTGGAAGGAGGAACCGCACTTCCGGGAGGTGCTCCGCACCGTCGAGGGGTCGGAGATCTACGTCGTCCCGCTGTTCGTCTCGGAGGGGTACTTCACCGAGCAGGTGATCCCCCGCGAGCTTCGACTGGAGGGGTGGGACGTCTCCGAGTGGGACTCCGACGGACTCTCCGCGGACCAGGCGACCCTCGTCGCCGAGGACATCGACCGCGAGGTCCACTACTGCGGCCCGGTGGGGACCCACCGCGCGATGACCGACGTGATCGTCCGGCGCGCGGAGTCGGTCACCGACGACCCCGACGTGGGCGACGACTTCGGTCTCGCCGTCGTCGGTCACGGCACCGAGCGCAACGAGAACTCGGCGAAGGCGATCGAGTACCACGCCGACCGGATCGCCGAGCGCGACCGCTTCGACGAGGTGAAGGCGCTGTACATGGACGAGGAGCCGGAGGTCGACGACCTCCCCGAGCACTTCGAGAGCGACGACGTGGTCTTGGTCCCGCTGTTCATCGCCGACGGCTACCACACGCAGGAGGACATCCCGGAGGACGTGGGCCTCTGTGAGGACCACACCGAGGGGTACGACGTGCCCGAGACGGTCGACGGCACCCGGATCTGGTACGCCGGCGCGGTGGGGACGGAGCCGCTCATGGCCGACGTGGTCTTGGAGCGCGCCGCCGACGCCGGCGCCGACCTCGGGACCGCGCTCGACGACGTGCGCGAGACGACCCGCGTCGCCACGGGGGACTGAGCGTGGCCGACCCCACCACTGCGACCGACGGCGAGGCGGCCGACAGCGAGGCGAGCGACGACGCGCCCGAAGTCCCCGAGATCGACCTCCCGGGCGACGCGTTCGACGCGGTCCTCGACGCGATCGACGACCGCGATCCGGGCGACCCCCTCCGGTTCGAGGGGTTCACCGCGTCCCGCGCCAGCGGGGGCGACGGCGACGCGGCGGGCGAGTACCGCCTCGACCCGGCCGACGGCGACCGCCGGACCGGGCTGTCGGAGCGCGAACTCCACGAGGCGCTCGCCGAGCGCGCGCCGGCGGTGACGGACTGGTACGCCTTCGAGCGGGTCGTCGGCGAGTTCGGGCCGCGCCGCGCCTTCGTCCGGTGGATCGAGGACGCCGACGGCGAAACGGTGGCGACCCGGTACGCGGCGCTCGCGGAGGGGATCGAGCGCGCGTGGGGCGAACTGCGGATTACGGCCACGATCACCGACCGCGGAGAGCGCCGCTACGACGTGCGCCACGCCGACGACGCCGGCGTCTCGGTCGGCGAGCTGGAGACGCACGAGGATCCCCTCGACGCGCGCGAGCTGGTCACCTTCGACGAGAAGGGGCGGTACCGCCCCCTCAAGACGGCGCCGTCGCTCGCGGGCGGCTGGGTCTTCCCCGAGCTGAGTCCACGGGACCTCTACGAGACGGTGGAGACGGTATACCCCGCGACGGTCGCCAACTGGCACCGCGAGCGCGAGGGCGAGCTGGACGTGAGCCACTGGCGCGAGACGATGGAGCGCCAGTCGGGCATCTACGGCGTCGTGGAGACGTGGGACCGCGGCGAGGGCCACGAGCACGTCGACTGGGTCGCGGAGGCGTGCTGTGCCGACTCGCAGTGTCTCAAGCGCCGCGAGTGGGAGTACGACGAGGACACCGACCTCGACGTCGACGGCGGCGACGGGGTCTTCCCCTGCCGCGAGCCCTGCTCCGTGGTGGTGTCGGCCGCGCGGAAGTGGACGCGGCTGGAGAGCGAGCGGGAGCGCACCTACGAGTTCGAGTTGACCCCGAGCGAGAAGGAGCAGGTCGAGGAGATCATCGAGGCGGTCGCGGACGGCCGGACCGACGAGATCCGTGAGGCGGACACGAAGGAGGGCGCGAACCGCTACCGCGCGCGCTTCCTGCGGGCGAAGCGGTTCGACGACGAGGGGAACTTCGGCGGCGTCCCCACCGACCCGGACGAGGAGTGAGGGCGGACGACGGGGAGGGTTCCGCGACGAACCGCCGATCCGCCCGCCCCGGAAACATCGCCGCGCCCCGCAGGCTTTTCTCACCTCCCCCGGTACGGTGGCGTAATGAACGCCGTCACGCTGGGTCCCGCCGGCACGTACTCGCACCGCGCCGCGCGCGCCGTCGCCGCCGAGGTGTCGTTCCGGGAGTCGGTCACCGCCATCGTCGACGCCGTCGCCGACGGCGAGTTCGAGCGCGGGGTCGTCCCCATCGAGAACAGCATCGAGGGCTCGGTCACGGAGAGCCTCGACGCGCTCGCCGACTACGACGTGTCGGTCACCCGCGAGGTCGTCACGCCGATCCGGCACGCCCTCCTCGCGCAGGACGACGCGTTCGAGGTCGTCGCGAGCCACTCGCAGGCGCTCGCGCAGTGCCGCAACTGGCTGGAGGCGAACTACCCCGACGCCGGTCTCGAAGCGGTCGCCTCCACCGCCCGCGGGGTCGAGCGCGCCCGCGAGGACGCCCGCGTCGCCGGGATCGGCCACCCCGACAACGCCGGCGACGACCTCTCTATCCTCGCGGCGGACATCCAGGACCGCACCTCGAACGCGACCCGCTTCCTCGTCGTCGCGCCCGAGTCGGCGCGCTCCGACGCCGGCGGGAAGACCACGCTGATCGTCTACCCGAACGCGAACTACCCGGGCCTCCTGCTCGAACTGTTGGAGGCGTTCGCCGACCGCAACCTCAACCTCTCGCGGATCGAGTCGCGCCCGAGCGGCGAGCGCCTCGGCGACTACCTGTTCCACTTCGACGTGGACGCCGGCCTCTACGAGGACCACATGGCGAAGGCCGTCGAGGATATCGAGGCCATCGCGGACAAGGGGTGGGTCAAGGTGCTCGGCTCGTACGATACCGAGCACGTGTTAGAGTAGGGATCGAAACCTCACATCGGGCGGAGACCGATCTCCGGCTTCCGGATGCGATCCCTGCCTTCACTTCCTCTCGTGGACCGTCACGGTGACATCGTCGTCTGCGACCTCGGCGGTCATCATCGTTGCCCGTCCCTCAGCCGGGCCGACACCTGTCGCACTACCCGGATTCAACACCCGTACATTCTCGTGTACCCCGTCTTCGACCTCGTGGCTGTGGCCGCCGATCCCAACGACCAGTTCGGCGTCATCGCCCATCGTCTCGGTCCGCGCCAGCGCCGTGTCTGCGACGGCGTCCAGCCAGTCGTCACGGTCGAAGACGACGCCCTCGGAACTCGACACGGCCCGCTCAACGAAATTCACCATACCGTGTGATACGACGAGAGTTACTCCGTCAACCGCGAGCGCCGCGACCGGTGGCAGGTCCACGTCGGCCGGATCGGCGTTCCCGTAAACCGCAGTCAGGTCGTCCGCGAGGGCTCGTACGTCTGATAGCGCCGCTTTCGAGCCGAAATCGCCGGCGTGGACGACGTGGTCGGCGTCGGCGACGCGGTCGAGGAACTGGTCGGGGACTCCGTCGGCCTGCGCGGGAACGTGCGTGTCGGAGAGGATCGCGATCTCCATGACACGGGGTCGAGCTGAGCCGGTAAATACGTTGGCCGGAACGGGAGGTGACTGGTCACTCGAACCGGTACGTCGCGCCGTCCGGACCGTCCTCGATCTCGACGCCGACCTCGCGGAGCGCGTCCCGGAGCTCGTCGGCGCGCTTGTAGTTGCCGGCCTCGCGCTCGGTCTCGCGCACGTCGAGGACGAGTTCGACCAGTTCGCCGGCGAGGTCCACGTCGCCGTCGCTCGGCGACTCGAACTGGAGGCCGAGCACGGCGCCGCCGAGGTCGTCGAACGCCTCGACGGCCTCGCGGAGGCCGCGGTAGTCGTAGGCGGCGTCGGCGTCGTTCGCGTCGACCCCGTCGACGTGGCGGTTCACCGCGTCGGTGAGGTCCAACAGCGCCGCGGTCGCCTCCCGGAGGTTGAGGTCGTCGTTCATCGCGGCCGCGAAGTCGTCGCGCGCGGTCGCGACCGCCTCGCGGAGGTCGTCGTCCGCGGCCTTCGCGCGGGACTCGGTCGAGTCGAGCGCCTCGACCGCGCGGTCGTAGGTGCGCGAGAGGCGCTCCCAGCGCTCCTCGGCCTCCGCGATCGTCTCCTCGGTGAGCGCCTGCTCGGAGCGGTAGGCGGCCCCGGCGTAGAACGTGCGGACGACGTTGACGCCGAGTTCGTCGAGGGCGTCCGGCACGGTCCAGAAGTTGCCGATCGAGGAGGACATCTTCTCGCCGTCCATCTCCAGCAGGCCGACGTGGAGCCAGTGGCGCGCGAACGCCTCGCCGGTGGCCGCCTCCGACTGCGCGATCTCGTTTTCGTGGTGCGGGAAGACGAGGTCGCGCCCGCCCATGTGAATGTCGAGCGTGTCGCCGAGATGCGTCGTCGACATCGCCGAGCACTCGACGTGCCAGCCCGGCCGCCCCTCGCTCCACGGCGCGTCCCACGTCTCGCCGTCGGGCGTCTCGGCGCCGTGGTCGTGTTTCGCGTGCTCGCGCGCGGCGGTCTCACTCACGCCGTTGGCCTTCCACAGCGCGAAGTCGGCGGGGTTGCGCTTCTCCGAGCGCTCGTCCGGTTCGCCCTGCGCTTCGAGCGCGTCAAGCTCCTGATTCGAGAGCTTCCCGTACTCGTCGAAGGCGGTCACGTCGAAGTAGACGGAGCCGTTCGACTCGTAGGCGTACCCCTTCTCGATCAGGGTCTCCACGAGGTCGGTTATCTCCGGGACGTGCTCGGTGACGCGGGGGTACACCTCGGCGCGTTTCAGGTTCAGCCCGCGCATCGCGTCGAAGACGCTCGCGGTGAACGTCTCGGCCACGTCGCGCTCCGCGGTCCACTCGTCGCGCTCGCCGACGCGGGCGGTGATCTTCTCGTTGACGTCGGTGACGTTCTCGACGTGGCGCACGTCGTAGCCGACGTGTTCGAGCCACCGGTGGAGCACGTCGGCGTGGAACCACAGGCGGGCGTGCCCGAGGTGGGGGTCGTCCGACACCGTCAGGCCGCAGACGTACAGCGTGACGTCGCCGTCGGCCGTGAACTCGACGCGCTCGTCTTCCAGGGTGTCGGTAACGACGAGACTCATTACGAGACGGTTGCCGAGGTGAGCGTTTCAAATCGTCGGATCGGGCGAGATCACTATCACGGGCGCAGACGCGTACTCGGTGCTGTCGGTGGATCGGTTGTGGACGACCTTTGTGGGCGGGCGACAGACACTTCCAAAGCCCCAACTGCGAGGACGCCGGACGCTCGTTGCGCTCCTCACTCGGTCGCTTCGCTCCCTCGTTTCGGTGCTTACGTCGCCTCCGCCGTCCTCGCAGTTGCCCCTTTGAGTCCCGCCCCGCCCCACCCCGCACGGCACCTCACGCCTCCCCAGCCTCGTCGGTGGTCCTCCGCTTCGCTCCGGACCACCGACTCCCTCGCGCGTGCGGTTCGCGCACCTATCGGGCGCTCACCGGCACGCGCCACCGCAGTTCTATTTATGACGGACCGATTCCGCTTCTCACTCCTCCTGCGTCGTCCACTCGACCTCGTAGCCCGCCTCGCGCACCGCACTCAGGACGCGGTCGACGTGGGCCGGGCCGTTCGTCTCCACCTCGAACACGAGGTCGGCGTCGCCCACCGGCAGATCCGGGCGGCTGCGCTCGTGGCGCACCGTCCGGATGTTCGCGCGCTCGCCGCCGATCAGGGTGGCGATTTCGCCCATCGTCCCGGGCGTGTCGTCGATCCGGACGGACAGCTCGATCAGTTGGTCGCGCTCCACGAGGGCGTGGGTCACCACCTCCTTCAGCGTCGTCACGTCGATGTTGCCGCCACAGAGGAGGGGGACGACGGTCTCGCCGGCCAGGTCGAGTTCGTCGAGCGCGTCGTCGTTCAACAGGGCGGCCGCCGCGGTCGCGCCCGCGCCCTCCACCATCTGCTTCGCGCGCTCTAAGAGCAGCAGGATCGCGTTCGCCACGTCGTCGTCGCTCACGACGACGACCCCGTCGAGGTGCTCTTTCAGGAGACCGAAGGTGAGGTCGCTCAGCCCGCCGGTCGCGATGCCGTCCGCGATCGTGTCGGGTTCGTCGCGAGTCACGAGCTCGCCGGCCGCGAGGCTCTCCGAGAGCGTGGAGGAGCCCTCCGTCTGGACCCCAACGACTCGCGTCTCCGGCGAGCGCGCCTTGACCGCGGTCGCGACCCCGCCCGCGAGTCCGCCGCCGCCCACCGGCACGAGGACGGTGTCGGCGTCCGGCACCTGGTCGATCACCTCCAATCCGAGCGTCCCCTGTCCGGCGACCACGTCCGGGTCGTCGAACGCGTGGACGAACCGCGTCCCGGGATCGTCGGTCAGCGTCCGCGCGTGCGCCATCGCTTCGGGGAAGGCGCTCCCGCGGAGGACGACCTCGGCGCCGTACGCGCGGGTCGCCTCGATCTTCGCGGCCGGGGCCGCCTCCGGCATCACGATCGTCGCGTCGATCCCGGCGTCCGCCGCCGCCAGCGCGACCCCCTGCGCGTGGTTGCCCGCGCTCGCGGCCACGACGCGCTCGATCGCGGGTTCGTCTCTCTCCGCTCCAGACCCGTCGATCGCCAAGGAAATCGCGTTATACGCGCCGCGCGTCTTGAACGAGCCGGTGCGCTGGAGGTGTTCCATCTTCAGGCGCACGTCGGCGCCGCACCGCTCGCTCAGCGACCGGCTCCGCTCGACGGGTGTGCGCTGGACGATGTCGGTGCCGGCGAGCCGCTCGGCGGCGGCCTCGACGTCGTCGATCGTGACGGGAGACATGGCGGAGTCGTTCTCGGGAACCCCGGAAAAGGACTCGGGTACGGAACGGAGTCTCGTCGCGCGCGGCGGGCCCTCTCCTCACCGCTTGCCGAGCGCCTCCTCGAACACGCGCTGCGCGCGCTCGTACCCCTCGTTCCGGTCGACGATCGGATGCGGGTAGTCGGGCGCCAGCCCTTCGCGCTCCGCCCGCGAGAGGGTCGGCCAGTCGACGACCTTCTCCGCGGGAACGTCCGCCAGACCGGCGTTGTCCCGCGTGCGGGCGTCCCCGCGGTGCCAGAACAGCTCCATGCGATCTCCAGGGACGCCAGCGGATAGTGTCTGTCGCCCGCCGTTTCGGGTCGCCGCCGAGTCCCTCGCGACCGAGATCCGCCAGTACGTTCAAGACGCTCCGTCTCGAATCCTGTCCTGTATGACCCGACGCGATCCCTTCGACGAGATCGAGGAACTGCTCGAACGGATGGGCCGCGAGTTCGAGGAGCTCGGCGGAACGCTGGACGGAACCGCTCCCGAGGTCCCGCGGCTCCCCGGCGCCCGCGACGTCGATGTCGACGTGATCGAAGACGACGAGTCGATCACCGTCGTCGCCGACCTCCCCGGGTTCGACGCCGACGACGTCGACGTCGAACTCCGCGACGACGCGCTCGTGATCGCCGGTTCCCGCGAGGAGTCGACCGACTTCGCCCTCGCCGGCGAGGGCGACGCGGAACGCGAGGACGCCGAAGGCGCCGACGCGAACGACGGCGACAGCGAGACCGACGACGACGTCCGCTATCACCGCCGCGAGCGACGCCTTCGCTCCGTCTCTCGGCGGGTCCCGATCCCGCAGCGGGTCGAGGCCGACGCGGCGACGGCCTCCTTCGACGCCGGCGTGCTCACCGTCACGCTCCCCAAGCGCTCGCCCGACGACGACCGCGGGCACACGATCGACGTCAGCTGAGTCCCGGCCGCGCCCTCGGACTCGATTTCGCTCCCCGCCGCGGCCGCGAGATAGCACGCGTCAGTCGCTCTTTAATATCTCACGGCGCCTTTCCGTTGGTATGAACACGACCAATCCCTTCGACGAGATCGAGCAGTTCCTCGGCCGCTCCCCCTTCTCGGGCGAGCGAACGTGGGGCCGCGACCTCCGCACCGCCGACATCGACGTCGCCGAGTACGACGACGAGTTCGTCGTGGTGGCCGACCTCCCGGGCTTCGACCGCGACGGGATCGACGTTCGCACCGACGACGGCCGGCTCACCATCGCCGCCGAGCGCGACGCGGAACGAGAGGACGCGGACCGACGGTACCTCCGCCGCGAGCGGCGCCACGAGTCGGTCACCCGCACCGTGGAACTCCCCGCGACCGTCCGTCCCGAGGACGCGACCGCGACCTACCGTCACGGCGTCCTCACCGTGGCGATCCCCCTCGACGCCCTCGATACGGACGAGGGACACCGGATCGACGTGAACTGACAAAATTGCCCGCCGATTGACCGACCTCGTTTCGCCCTTCGGCCGATGCTTTCTCCACGCTCCCAGTGCTAACTACCCGCATGAACGACGCCGACCACGCGGCCGCCAGACGCGAGCTGGTGAACGCGCTCGGCCGACGCCTCGACGTGAGCGAGCGGACGCTGTCGGCGATCGGCGCCGTCCCGCGCCACGAGTTCGTCCCGGAGCCGCACAGCGCCTCGGCGTACGACGACCGTCCGCTCCCGATCGGTCACGATCAGACGGTCAGCGCGCCGCACATGGTCGCACTGATGTCCGACCTCCTCGACGTCGAGCGCGGCGACCGCGTCTTCGAGGTGGGGACCGGCTGCGGCTACCACGCCGCGGTCGTCGCCGAGGTCGTCGGTCCCGGGAACGTCTTCTCGGCCGAGCGCGTCCCGGAACTGGCCGCGGACGCCCGCGAGCGACTCGACCGCCTCGGCTACGACGTGACGGTCGCGGCCGGCGACGGGCGCGAGGCGTTCAGCGACGAGGCCCCGTTCGACGCCGCCTACCTCACCTGCGCGGCGCCCGACTCGGTCCCGGACGCGATCGTCGACCGCGTCCGGCCGGGCGGTCGCGTCGTCGCTCCCGTCCGCGAGGGGAGCGGCCAGCGGCTCGTCCGACTCACGGTCCGCGAGGACGGCGTCGACCGCGAGGACCACGGGGGCGTGCGGTTCGTGCCGATGCGGTAGCCGGCGCCCGTCGAGGTGGCCGTCACCGGAGCGCGGCAGCGGCCCGACGAACGCACGCTTTTAGAGGACCGAGTCCCGAGTCCGGTCATGGACGAAGCGTCGCTCAGGGCGGACATGATCGAGGGGCTCGAACACCAGATCGGCGAGCCGATCGAGCCGCCCGTGTTGACCGCGCTTCAGCGCGTTCCCCGCGACCCCTTCGTCGACGACTCCCCCCGCGGCGGCGCCGTCGACGGCGAGGACCCCCACTCGCTTTCGATCGAGACGGTGGTCCGACTCGTCACCGCCCTCGACGCTGCCGACGGCGACACCGTCCTCGTCGTCGGCGCCGGAATCGGCTACTCCGTCGCGATGCTCGCGGAAATCGTCGGCGCGCGTCACGTTCACGCGGTCGACATCGACCGCTCCGCCGTCGTCGCCGCGCGGTCGAACCTCGACGCGGCGGGCTACGGGGCGGTCCTCGTCGACCGTGCGGACGGCGCGGACGGACTCCCGGCGTACGCGCCGTACGACCGGATCCTCCTCGAAGCCGCCGTCGTCGAACCGCCGCGCGCCCTCCGCGAGCAGCTGGCGCCGGACGGCCGGATCGTCTACCCGCGCGGCGCGGGCGTTCAGACGGTCGCGGCGATCGAGCCGTCGCCCGCCGCGAACGCGGACGCGGACGACGCGTCCGAAGCGGACGACGACCCCGCGCCGGCCGGGTTCGAGACGGTCGAGACGCACGGACCGGCGCGGCTCCAGCCGATGCTCGTCGAGGGTGAACAGCCCGGAACCGAACGGAATCGGACCCGCCGGGAGGACGCCGAACACGCCGAGCGGGGCCGTCGCCGCCGACACGGCTGGGAACAGGACTGGATCGACTGGGACGACCGCATCTGACGGGACCACACGCCCTTCGAGCGTCTCATTCGTCGACGACGAGCACCTCGGTGTTCCCCCGCTCGTCGACGTAGTCGCCCTCCGCCGGCGGCTTGATGTCGATCGTAAGGGTCCCGTCCGCCTGATTCGGACCGAGCTCCGGGGCGACGTCCACGCTCGCGACTCCCTCACCGTTCGTCCGCGCGGTGGCGACCCCGTCGATCTGCGCGGAGCCGCCCCGAACGATGACCGTCGCGTCCGCGACGCGAGAGCCGTCGGGGTCGACGACGGCGACGTCGAGCGACTGGTCGCCGGGCGTGGTCACCTCCGGCTGCGGCTGCGCGTCGAGTTCGGTCGCCGCCAGCCCGTCGATGTCGCCGATCATCCCCATCATCACGCTGAGGCTGGCGACCCCGACGACGAGCGCGATGACGAGGCGGACCGGAAGCCCCTCGATCGCGCGGGTGTCGGTGCTGAACGTCCGTCGGTTCGCGGTGCGCGAGTCGTGTGTTCGATCGGACATACGCCTCGCTGGCCGCGGTATCCGTTATAAAGGATCGGACCTCGAAACGCGCTCCGCTTCGGCGACCCGACCGCTTTTACCGGATACCGAGACCACCCGGTCGCGTGTACGTACTCGGCCGCGACGAGACGGAGTTCGATCGCGAGGACGCGACCGACCGCGACGCCGGAACCAGCTCCGATGACGCGACCGACCGCGACGGCGACTGTCCGCCCCACACCGCCCGGATCGGGTCCTTCCTCGCCCGCGACGGGAGCGTCGGCGCGGCGGTCGGCGTCGACCTCGACGGCCCGCACGCGGGAGTCGTCTTCGGGAAGCGCGGAACCGGGAAGTCGTACACGCTGGGGGTCCTCGCCGAGGAACTCGCCGAGGCGGACGGCGTCGCGCCGGTCGTCGTCGACCCGATGGGCGTCTTCGGCGGTCTCGAAGCGGCCGGCGGCCGCGTCGTCGACCCCGCGGTCCGGCCCGCCTCGATACCCCCGTCGACGTGGCCGGACCTGCTCGGTCTCGACTCGGCGAGCGGACCCGGGAGCCTCGTCTGGCGCGTCGTCGCGGACGCGGTCGACGACGGCGACCGGGAGGCGGTTGGTGCCGGCGACTCCGCGTCGACGGCGGCCGACGAGCCCTCGTCACCGTCGCTCGCGACGCTCCGGGAGGCGGTCGCCGCGGCTGACGCGCCGGCGGAGACCCGACGCGCCGCCGCGAACCACCTCCGACTGGCGGCCTCGTGGGGCGTCTTCGACGCCGACGCGCCGTCGGTCGCGTCCCTCATAGCCGACGGCGACCCCGTGGTACTCGACCTCGCAGGCGTCCCCGACGCGGCCGCGGCCGCCGTCGTCCGCGCGGTCGCCCGCGGACTCTACGACGCGCGGATCGACGGTGGCCTCCCGCGGCTCCCGTGGCTGCTCGTCGACGAGGCGCACGCCTTCTTCGACGGCGTCGCGGAGCCGGCGCTCCGAACGCTTCTGACCCGCGGCCGCGCCCCCGGCGTCTCGCTCGTCTGTGCGACGCAGCGGCCGGCCGCGCTGCCGAGCGTCGCCGTCTCGCAGTCGGACCTCCTCGTCTCCCACCGTCTCACGGCCGCGCGCGACGTCGACCGACTGGCGGAGGCGGAGGCGACGTACCTCGCGGGCGACCTCGCCGCGCGGCTCCCCGAGGGCGTCGGCGAGGCGCTCGTCGTCGACGACGCCACCGAAACGGCCCACACGGTCGCGATCCGAGAGCGCAGAACGCCCCACGAGGGGGAGAGTCCGGGAGCGAGCCGGCTGTCGCAGTCGGAACCGCGCTGACGCGCTTCAGAACGCACAAGCCGCTCCGGCGACACTCTCGCGCATGGAACGGACGCCGTACGGATTCCTGCTCGTCTCGCTCGGGGGATTCCTCGGCGCGGTCGCCAGACACGCGGTCGACGTCGGGGTCGGCGGTGTCCTCGCCGCGGTCTGGTCCGGAGGCGGTCCGACCGTCCTCGGCGGCACCGCGACCGGAGCGGGGACGCTGGTCGCGAACGTCGCCGGGTCGTTCGCGCTCGGACTCCTGTTGACCCGCGCGTCCGGCGACCGCACCCGCCTGTTCGTCGGGACCGGCGCGCTCTCCTCGTTCACGACGTACAGCACGTTCGTCTCGGACGCGGTCGCGCTCGGAACGCCCGCCGGTGCGTGGTACGTCGCCGTCAGCTACGCGACCGGATTCGCCGCGGCCGCGCTCGGACTCGCCGTCGGAGGGCGGGACCGGTGATGACCGTCTCGCCGCTCGTCGCGACCGCGCTTGTCGGCGTCGGCGGCGCCCTCGGCGCAGCCTCTCGGCACTGGGTCGGACTCCGGACCGAAGGCCGCCGGTCGATCCTCCTCGTCAACGCGCTGGGGAGCCTCGCGCTCGGCGCCGTCTCCGCAGCACCGATCGGATCGACGGCGGCGCTGGGCCTCGGCGTCGGGTTCTGCGGCGCGTTTACGACGTTCTCGTCGTTCGCGGTCGAAACCGTTCGGGCGGCGAGCGAGACCGGAAACCGCGCCGCAGCGGTCGTCGCGGCGTCGAATATCGCGGTCGCGCTGGTCGCGTTCCTCCTCGGATCCCTCCTCGTCACCGGCGTTTTCGGCTAACCGATGACTCTTGGTTCTGACCGCTACCGACTCGGCAAGCGATAGGTACAGAATCCCTCGGTCCCTACGCGACCCCGTGACCGACACCGACCGTTCCGTCGACGACGAGTCGACCGATCCGGGCGACTCGGGTTCCCGCTACGACGACGTCGACCCCGAGGACGTCCCCGAGTTCGGGGACCTCTCGATCCTCCAGCGCGCGTTCGTCGCCGCCGCGCAGAACCCCTCGCGCGGACTGCTGGTCGTCGGCCTGTTCGCGTTCGCGCTCGCCTTCTACGCCGCGTTCTGGCTGTCGTTCCCCCGCGTCGCCGGTCTCCTCTCCGCTGTCGCGGTGATCGTCGTCGCCGTCGCAGCCCTCGTTTACTGGATTCTCGATCGCGTCTCCCGCTGACGCCCGGTCGCTCGTCGGCGTTCCGGCTCGGCTCCGCGGGGCGCCGTTTCGGGGCGGCGCCCTCACGGCCGCGGCTCGTAGAACTCCCGGAGCGGTCGACCGAACGCGGGCGCCAGCGTCGCGACCGCGTCGCCGACCAGCACGTCGCGGTCGCCGAACGCCGGCTCCACCTGCGCCCCGAGCGCCACGTCGCTCGCGGCGTCGCTCTCCAGGTACTCCCGAACGGTGGCGAACTCCCGCTCGCGCTCGACCACGTACCGATCTCCGTCGATGAACGGCCCGTAGGTGTCCGGGTCGACGTCGTCGACGTACGACTCGTAGAAGCTCGCGGCGTGTTTCCTGACCGCGACCGGCGGCCCGTCGTGGCGCTGGACGGCGGGCCGCTCGGTCACCTCCAGCTCCGCGTACAGCGCGGCCCGCGTCGGCTCGTCGGTAGCGTCGCGCTCGGCCGCTCCCTCGGTGTCGCGGGTCTCCGCCGAATCACCCGCCGAATCACCCGCCGCTCCCGCCGCGTCCGTCATGGCGCGTGCCCGGAGCACGTCGAAGCCGCGATCGTTGAGGCCGCCGACGATCCCGTCTAGCGAGCGCCGGAGCTGCGGCCACAGCTGGTCGTCGACCACGTCGGGGGCGTCGAAAACGACCGCGACCGGCGTCGTCCCCCGCCGGTCGAGGTGCGCGCGCACCTCCTTGGGGTCGAGCGGCTCCGGCTCCTCCGGGTCGAAGAACGCCTCGCTCGGGGCCGCGAGCAGCTCCCGCGCGTAGTGCTGGAACCGCGCGAGGTTCGTCGCCGACAGCACCGCGGCGACGTTCCGCGTCGGGTCCGTGGGGTCGACGACGACGAGCGGGTCCTCGAACGTGCGCTCCGCGTGTCCCTCCGGGTCGAACTCCACGGGCGGGTGCCAGCTCCGCGCCGACTCGACGAGGGGGACGAACCCGCCGAGTTCCAACACGAGCAGCTCCGTCAGGTACCCCGAAAACCCCTCGGTGCGGAGGTCGCTCCCGTACGCCCCGATCCCCTTCAGGAACGCCTTCGCCAGCACCACGTCCGCCGCGAGGTCGTCGTCGAGCCGCGCGGAGAGGTACGCGTCGTGGAACGGGGTACGGTCGACCGCGGAGACCAGCTCGGCCGCCCGCTCCACGTCGTGACAGGGGACCAGGTCGACGTCGAACCCCTCGTGGCTCCCCTTCACGTACGGGTGTTCGGCGTACTCCTCGTGGCCGTCGGGGAGGACCGCGTGCCCGACCGCGAGACCGTACTCCTCCAGCTCGGCGCGGTCGAGGTCCGCGTCGAACCGGACGAAGAGGTCGATGTCGCGGTCGCCCGCGACCCACGTACCCCGCGCGGTCGACCCGACCTGGACCACGTCGGCCTCGACGGGGAGATCAGCGATGGCCCCGCGGGTCCGCTCGGTCAGCGTCGCGGCCGTCTCGCGCAGCCGCTCGCGCTCCGCCGCCTCCGGGAGGACGCGCTCGCGGACCCGCGACAGCACCGCCTCCAACTCGTCCATACCGAACGGTCTCGCGGTCCGGCCGAAAACGTGTCGGTCGGATCGGCGGCGCGAGCCGCGGGCGTCGCGGTTGCGTTTCGCACCGCTCGCATCGTCCGGATCCCGCCCCGTCGGGCGGAAACGAAAGCCCTATCAAAACGACGCGAGTACCCGAAAGTGAGCCGAAGTAGCTCAGTTGGTAGAGCGCCTCGCTGTTAACGAGGCGGTCCCAGGTTCGAGTCCTGGCTTCGGCGCCTTCTGCTTTCACTGCTTCGTCGCGAGTCGGTACGCTAAAAAGCGTCTCGGGCGTACCGACGAGTACGGGCCCTTAGCTTAGTCCGGTTAAAGCGACTCGCTCATAACGAGTTGATCGCCGGTTCGAATCCGGCAGGGCCCATTTTCGACGCAAATCGCTCTGCGAGCCACGGATGCGATCCGGCGCCGGCTACTCCAACAACGCCACCAGTTCGTTCACGTCGTCGATCACCGCGTCGGCGCCGCTTTCGGCGAACTTCTCGCGACCCGCCTCGCCCGTTAACCCGCCCGTGAGAACGCCGATTCCGTAGTAGACGCGCGTCTCGTCGGTCTCGTCGGCGTTGCGCGCGGTCCGCACGTCGTCGAGGGTGTCGCCCGCGAACGCGACGCGCTCGGCGTCGAACCGCTCGGCGAGCTCGACGAGCGCCCGCGGGTGCGGCTTCCCCTCCTCCCAGTCGTCCATCGTGAACCGGCGGTCGTCGGGCACGTCGAGACCGACGCGCTCCAAGGCGATGTCGGCCTCCGCGGCCGGTCGGCCGGTGAGGACGCCCACGTCGAACCGCGCGGTGAGGTCGGCTATCGTCTCGGGGTCGACGAGCGTCGGCTCGTCGTGGATGTACCCGTCCGCCTCGACCGGCGGCTCGCCGCCCTCCAGCTCGCGGTACAGCTCTGAGCCGAGATACAGCGCCTGAAACGTCTCGCGGAGCGCGTCCCGGTCCCACTGGTCGCGGACGCGGGCCTGCGCGACCCGCGGGAGATCGCCGACGATCTCCTTGGCGGCGTCGAGACCGCCGCCGAGTTCGTGAACGCGGTCGGTGAACTCGTCGACGTCCATCCGGAGGCCCTCGCGGCGGGCCAACACGAACAGCGCGGCCGCGTCCGTCAGCTCCCAGTCGTTGTTGAACCCGCCGGCGTCCTTGAACGCCTGGACCGCGTCCCGGTCGATCGGCTTGCCGCACACCCGGTCGACCGATTCGAGGATCGCCCGGCGGTAGGAGTCCGCCACGTCGACCAACACCCCGTCGATGTCGAGGACCGCTGCGTCGACCTGCATACCGCTACCCCGGCTGGCGACGGAATGAACGTTCGGGTTCGCGGTCGGCGTCGCCGGTTCGAGAGGCGACCGTACGCCCGTCGGTTCGGCCCCTCGCCGCGCGCTACGCCGCGGTCACCGCGCGACGTACACGACGGGTCCCGATTCGGTCGCTCGCCGCCGGACGTCGACGACCGGTTCCTCGAACCCGAGCGTGGTGAACAGGCAGGCGGCGTCGAACCGGTCTGCGAGCGCGACGGCCGGCCGCTGGAGTTCGGCCGGGAGGTTCCGCGCGTACACAGCGTCGAAACCGTCCTGCTCCGCGTCGAGACCGAGCGCGTTCAGGACGGCTCGGTCGTCGGCCGTCGCCAGCGCAGTCACGTCCGCGGTGACGACGCGAAGCGATCCCCCGTCGGTCGCTCGCGTCTCGGCCGCCGCGTCCCGCGCCGTCTCGCTCACGTCGACGTCGACCGCGACGACCTCGTGACCCCGCTCGGCGAGCGCGAGAGCGACGTTCGGACGCCGGCCGACGCCGACCTCGATCAGCCGCGCGTACGGGTCGAGCGCGGCGACGAGCGCGCGCTTCGACGGCGGTGGTTGTGCCACGGCGCGGCCTTTATGATTGCGGCGGTCAAAAGCGGTTCCATGCTCGTGGACATCGTCCCGGTCGGAGAGGTTACCCCCCGAGTGAAACGGGAGGCCTCCGGCGCGCTGCGTTCCGTGTACGACTGCGACGTGACGGTCCACGACGATCAGGCGATCCCCGACTCCGCGTTCGACGCCGACCGCGGCCAGTACCGCGCCGAGGATCTCATCGAGACGGTCACCCGCGTCGGCGGCGGCGAGAAGAACATCGGAATTACGCCCGAGGACCTCTACTACCGCCGCCGGAACTACGTGTTCGGTCTCGCGTATCTCAACGGGAGCGGCTCCGTCATCTCCACGCACCGCCTCCGCACCTCCTCCGACGGCGGCGTCTCCACCAAGCCCGCGGCCGACGTCTTCGGCGACCGGGTCCGCAAGGAGATCGTCCACGAGATCGGGCACACGCTCGGATTGGAACACTGCGACAACAGCAAGTGCGTGATGTCGTTTTCCCCCACCGTCCGCGAGGTCGACGTGAAAGAGGAGAATCTCTGTGGCACCTGTTCTCGCCTCGTTCGCTGACGCTCCGTGCTCTCGGGTTAAGTTCTCTCCTCCCGCCGGTAGACGTAAAGTCCGTCCCGCACAAGGGACCGGTATGGCCGCAAAGCCGGAATACCGCGACCGGCCGGACGTCGAGGTCGCGCTGCTCGACGCGCTCGTCGACCGCGGCGACGAGGGGATGACCGTCCTCGAACTTCGCGCGGCCGTCGACGCCGACATCGACGCCGTCGAGGAGGCGCTCTCGGCGCTGAAAGAGGACTCGCTTATCATCGTGGAGTCGGAGGAACGCGTTCGAGTGTACGCCCACGAGCGGGTCGTCCCCGACCCCGACGAACCGACCGACGACCCGTCGGAGAGCCTCGTCGACGCCATCCGCGACCGGATCGGACTGTAGCCGGCCGAGACGGCGGCCTTTTGGCCCTCGATCGCGTCTCTGCGATCATGACGCTCGTCTCCGGTACCCACGACGCGCACGGCGCGGCGTACCGCGACCGCGGCGGCCGCGAGGTGGTCGACCACTACGGGAAGCCCGTTCGCGTCGGCAAGGCGGTTCGAAAGGTCGCCGGCGTGATCGAGATGGGGTACGGCGTCCTCGCCGTCAGGGGAGCCGACCGCGTCGAGTTCGTCGACAACGCCGTCTCGAACCGCGTCCCGACCGCGGACGGGGAGGGGACGTACGCGCTCCTGCTCGACCCGCAGGGCGGGATAGAGACGGACATGTACGTGTACAACGCCGACGAGCGGCTGCTCGTGTTCCTCCCGCCGGAGCGGACCGAGGCGGTCGCCGCCGACTGGGCGGAGAACGTGTTCATCCAGGACGTCGAGATCGACGACGTCTCCGACGAGTTCGGCGTGTTCGGCGTTCACGGTCCGAAGTCGACGGAGAAGGTTGCGTCCGTCCTCGGCGGTCCCGGCGCGCCCGAGGAACCGCTCTCGTTCGTCCGCGGGTCGATGGTCGACGCCGGCGTCACCGTGATCGCCACGGACGGTCCGCTTGGCGAGGAGGGGTACGAGATCGTCTGTGCCGCCGCCGACGCGGGCGACGTGTTCGACACCCTGATCAACCGCGGACTCAACGCCACGCCCTTCGGCTACCGGACGTGGGACGCGCTCGCGACGGAGGCCGGCACCCCCCTCTTCGAGTACGAGCTGGCGGGGACGGTCCCGAACGTCCTCGGTCTCCGGAACGCGCTCGACTTCGACAAGGGGTGTTACGTCGGCCAGGAGGTCGTCTCGCGCGTGGAGAATCAGGGGCGACCGAGCCGCCGCCTCGTCGGTCTCGAACTCGACGGTCTCGCCGAGGCGGTCGCCGACGTCGACGCGGACGCGAACCCGAAGGGGATCGACGACGCGCTCCCCGCGTCCGGCGCGGCCGTCTTCGACGGCGACGAGGCGGTCGGCGAGGTCACGCGCGCCGCGGTCGGTCCCGCGACGGACGTCCCGATCGGGCTGGCGCTCGTCGCGTTCGACGCCGACCTCGGTTCGGTCACCGTCCGCGTCGACGGCGACGAGGTCCCGGCTGCCGCCGTCGATCTCCCCTTCGTCGACGGCAGCGCGCGGTCCGCGCGGCTGCCGACGTATCCGGGGCTGCGCGCCTGAGTGCCCCGCGGCGGCGACCGACGGGGCCGCTTCACACCACGAGGTCGACGAGCGAGTAGACGCCGAACCCGAGCGCGAACGCGCCGACGAGAGACCCGACCCACGCGAGCACGGTGTAGCCCATCTTCTTGCGGCTCACGCCCGCGTCGCCCGCGGCGTAGCCCGCGCCGACGATCGCGGAGACGATGATCTCGTTGAACGAGACGGGGATCCCGAACGCGACCGCGATCTGCGCGATCGCGAACGACGGGATGAGCGCCGCGATCGACCGCCGCGGTCCCATCGACGCGTAGTCCTGCGAGATCGCCTTGATCATCCGCGGCGCGCCGGTCCACGACCCGACCAGCAGTCCGACCCCGCCGCCGACGAGCAGCGCCCACACCGGGACGCCGACCTCGGTGAAGATCGGGACGAGGGGACCGATCGCGAGTCCGACCTGCGACCCGCCCGCCGAGAACGCGACGAGGCCGCCCATCGCGAGCAGGAACCGCCGCTGGGCGCCCTCGCGGTCGCGGCCGAGGTCGGCGTACACCGCGACCGCGACGAGCGCGGCGATCGCGAGGCTCACCGCGGCGGAGCCTGCGCCCCCGATCCCGAGCCCCGAGCCGAGGACGGTCGCGACCGAGGCCTGTTCGCCGGCGGGACCGAGCAGCGCGAACCCGACGTTCGCGAGGATCGCCCCGACGAGTCCGGCGAGGACGGCCGTGAGCGGGCGCTCCGGCAGCGACTCGCCGATGAGCATCCGCGCGACCCCGTAGGCGACGCCACCGCCGACGAACGGCGTGAGCACCCACAGCGTCATGATCTCGCCGTACTTCGGCCACGCCGGGTCGCCGCCCAGCGCGAGACCGACGCCGACGACCGCCCCAGTGACGGTGAACGCCGTCGCGATCGGGTAGCCGGCGAAGACGCCGATTGCGACCAGCGCGGCGGCGGTGACGAGCGCGACGATGGCCGCCGCCGCCGTGAGCGTCACGCCGCCGATCAGCTCGGTGCCCACCGCCTCCGTCACGTTCGCGCCCTGGAGTATCGCGCCGAGCAGCCCGAGGACACCGACGACGAGTCCGGCCCGCATCACGGAGATGGCGTTCGCGCCGACCGCGGGCGCGAACGGGGTCGAACCCGAAGACCCCGCGCCGATCGACCACGCCATGAAGAGGCTGGCGGCGGCGGCGACGAGCAGCGTCGCGGCGGTGACGACGACCATCAGTTCCGCCCGTCGTTGTACCCCTCGTTCAGTCCCGTCACCGTGCGACGGACGAGGAGGAACCCGAAGAAGAACAGCCCGAGAAGACCCACCAACAGCAGGACGAACAGCGGTTGGACCGGGAGCATACGCTCGAATCCGTCGGGACGCGGTTATAAGTTTCGAGCCGCACGGTCGCGTGACGCCTCGAACTCCCGCGGCGCGCGGACGACCGCTCGATGACTAAAACGCTCGTTTGTCTCTCAGCCACGTATATGTTGTCAGCCGCGTTAGGTACAGGTGCGACCCCCCGCTTCGGCCCTCACACGCCTGAAATCGCCGGTCGACACGTCGGCCAGTCGGCTCCGCACTCGCTCTCTCCCCTGCCCGGTGCCCCTCCCCGGCCGACCAGTGCGACCGACCGCCGGCGCCCGCGCCCGCTGCGATCCGGGTCCTCCCCGTGCACACGACCGTCGGCCGGCCCGGCCGTCCGCGGGGTGTCGCGTTCGGTCCCCGCGGTCCGCGACGGCGACTCCCCCGCTACGCTTCTCACGCCCCTCTCGTTCTCACTCAGTACTTCCGCCCTCGATCCGGAACGTCTCGAAGGTCTCGCCGTCCGGCGTCACCAGCTTTCCCTCCAGTCCCCCCTCGTCTTCGGTCGGGTCGTCATCGGACGGGGTCAGCTCCGCGTGCGCCGGGCGATTGCCGCGCGGCTGCGCGTGGCTCCCCGGGTTCAGTATCGGCAGGCCGCCGGCGTCGTCGAAGCGGGGTCGGTGGCTGTGGCCGCAGATCACGGCGTCCGCGTCGCGGCCGCGCCCGAGCATGACGAGGCCCGTGTCGCCGCTGCGGTGGCGGTGCGTGACCGCGAACCGGACCCCGGCGTACTCGACGGTCCGCGCCTCTGGAATCCGGTCGCGGATCGCGGCGTCGTCGTTGTTGCCGTAGACGGCTCGGAGGCCGGCGGCGGCCGACTGAAAGGCGTCCAACACCGGCTCGCGGTAGAAGTCGCCCGCGTGGACCACCAGCTCCGCCTCGCGGACCGCCTCCGCGGTCCGTCCCTGGAGCTTCGACTCCTCGCGTGCGTGCGTGTCGGAGACGACGACGAGCATACCGACCGTCGGCGCCGCCGTAATTTAAAAAGCGCGCCTGCTGCGGTGGCGCGTGCCTCCGAGCGCCCACCGGGCGCGAGGAGCACGCGCGAGGGAGTCGCTGGCGCCGGCGGCGCCAGCGACGAGGCTGGGGAGGCGTGAGGCTGCGGTGCTGGGCGGTCCCGCGAGCGAAGCGAGCGGGAGCACGGAAGTCGCAGGCCGCGCAGCGAAGCGAGCAGGAACGTCTTCCGGAGTGGCGGGACTCAAAGAGGCAGTCGCGAGGCGGGCGCAGGCGTTCACGAGAACGAAGCTCTCGTGGGCCAATCAGAACGCTCCGCGTTCTGATGACGACGCAAGTAGCGTGGCGCTACGCGCCACGGAAAGCCGGCGGCGATTTAGAAACATCGCTCCGGTCTCCGAAAACCGTCTCCGACCGCGTCTTATTCTGTGTCGTTCTGGGCGGGTTCGCCGTCGCCGTCCGCCTCCACCGTCCCGTCGCCCTCGGTCGAGTCGGTCGTCTCCACCGGCGTGCTTGAGTCCTCTGCCGCGGCCGCGGCGCCATTGAGGACGGTGACGCGCGCGGACATGATTCGGGTGTTGTCGACGCGCTCGATCCGGATCCGGATCTGGTCGAACTCGATCTCCTCGCCCTCCTCGACGAGGCGGCCGGCGCGGTTGAAGACGAAGCCGGCGAGCGTCTCGAACTCCTCGCCCTCGGGGAGATCGATCCCGAGGATCTCGTTGACCTCGTCGATGTTCACCTCGCCTTGGACGACCGCGACGTTGTCGTCGACGAACTCCACCGGCGCCTCCTCGTCGCCCTCCAGGATCTCGCCGACGATCTCCTCGACCATGTCCTCCAAGGTGATGATCCCCTCGGTGGTGCCGAACTCGTCGATGACGGTGACCATCTGGAGGCGGTTGTCCTGCATCTCCGCGAGCAGCTCGTCGGCGTTCTTCGACTCGGGGACGTGGAGCGTGGGCTTGACCACCCGCTCTAAGGAGGGCTGTCCCTCGGAGTAGCGCAGCTCGCGGACCAGGTCGCGCACCGTGACCACGCCGATGATGTTGTCGAGGTTCCCCTCGTAGACGGGGACGCGCTCGTGGTCGGCCTGGATACACGTCTCGATCGCCTCCTCGACGGAGTCCTCCTTCGCGACCGCGGTGACGTCGAGCCGCGGCGTCATCACCTCCTTGGCGATGGTGTTATTAAAGCGGAAGATGCGGTCGAGCATCTCGCGTTCCTCCTCCTCGATGACGCCCTCGCGCTCGCCCGTCTCGATGATATCTTGAATCTCGTCGCGGGTGACGTACGTCGACTCGATGGCCGCCGAGCCGCCGATGACGGCGTTGACGCCCTTGACGATGTAGTCGAAGAGGACGACGAGCGGGTACAGCGCGTACTCGGAGAGCTTCAGCGGGCGGGCGATCCGGAGCGCCCACGACTCGGTGTTCTCGACCGCGTACGACTTCGGCGCGCTCTCGCCGAAGATCAGCACGAGCGTCGTGATTCCGAACGTCGTCGCCAGCACCGACTGGCCCCGCGAGAGGTAGATCCCGAACAGCGCGGTGGCGATGGAGGTCATCGCCACGTTGACGATGTTGTTGCCGACGAGGATCGTCACCAGCAGCCGGTGGGGGTTCTGTTTCATGTCCGCGATCGTCTTCGCGCCCGTCACCCCCTCGTCGACGAGGCTGTCGATGCGGTGTTGCGGCAGCGAGAACATCGCGATCTCGGACGAGGAGAAGAACGCCGAGAGCGCGACCAAAAAGAGGATCGCGGCGACGCCGAGAGCGGTCACGACGCTATCGCCCGGCATCGGTACCTGAAGGACGTCGACCAGCGGCGCGATAGACGACAAGCCCATATCCGTTTGTCATCCGTCGCCCCGCGATTAAAGCGTTCCCTTCGGCTCCCCTCGAGGCGGCCCGACCGACCGCGAGGTGCGCGTCTCGACGGTCGCGCAAACTCGCCGCGGCCGAGGGGTGCCGCTGCCGACACGATTACCCGTCTCGCGGGCGAATCACGCGGTATGAGCGAGCCACAGATCACCCTGTACCGGCTCCAGGCGTGTCCGTTCTGCGAGCGCGTGGTCCGGACGCTGAACGAGCTGGACCTGGAGTACCGGTCCCGATACGTCGAGCCGATGCACTCCGAGCGCAACGTCGTCAAGCGCGTCTCCGGCGCCCGGAGCGTCCCGGCGATCGTCGACCGCGAGACCGGCGTCACCATGTCCGAGAGCGCGAACATCGTCGAGTACCTCAAGGGGACCTACGGCGACGCGGCGACCGATGGTGGCCGCGCAGCCGACGCCGAGGGAGGTGCCTGAGATGCCCGACTTCGACGTCGTCTCCCTGCCCGAGACCGACCACGTCGCCGAGGGCGAGGTCGCGCCCGACTTCACCCGCCCGCTCGCGAACGACGAGTACTGGGAGGACCGCGCGCTCGACGACGTCGTCGACGGCCCGACGCTCCTGCTGTTCCACCCGATGGACGGCGCCTTCCAGGGGACGTACCTCTACAACACCGTCGACGACCACGGCTGGACCGACGACGTCGACGTGCTCGGTCTCTCCATCTCGACGCCGTACGCCCACAAGCGCCTGCTCGCCGACCGCGGCGACGGCGTCCGGATCTTCTCCGACCCCGGCGCGGACGTCATCGAGGAGTACGGTCTCGCCCACGACATCGACGGGATGACCGGGATCACCGAGAGCCGCCCGGCCGTCTTCCTCCTCGATTCCGACCGCACCGTCGAGTACGCGTGGGTGGCGAGCGAACACCCGGAGTTCCCCGACGCCGAGGCGATCGGCGACGCGGTCGCGGACCTCGTCGACTGACGCGACGGCGGCGAACCAACTGACGCGAACGTCGCGCATACACTCGTCACCCTTTTTCAACTCGGCGCCGAACGGTCGCGCGTGACCGCCGACACGAGCGCCGACCGACCGGACCGATCCGACGAGCTGCGCGCGGCGGCCGCCGCCGTCGACCGGGGGGACCTCGTCGTCTACCCGACGGAGACGGTGTACGGGTTGGGCGCCGACGCGCTCGACCCCGACGCCGTCGAGCGCGTCTTCGACCTGAAGGGCCGGGACCGGTCGAACCCGCTCTCGCTCGGCGTCGCGAGCGTCGACGACGCGCTCCGCTACACCCGCCCGACGGAGCTTGCCGTCGCCTTCGCGCGGGCGTTCCTCCCGGGACCGGTGACCGTCGTCGTCGAGCGCGGCGACCGGGTGCCCGACGCGCTCACCGCCGGGCGCGACCGGGTCGGGATCCGCGTGCCGGACCACGACCTCGCGCGGGCGCTGCTGGCCGAGACCGGTCCGCTCACGGCGACGAGCGCCAACGTTTCGGGAACCGGCAGCGTCACGCACCCGAACGACCTCGACGACCGGATCCGCGAGGGGGTCGCCGCCGTGATCGACGACGGAGAGGCGCCCGGCACTGAGAGCACGGTCGTCGACCCCGAGGCGGGGACGATCCACCGCCGCGGCGCGATGGCCGGCGCGATCGAGGCGTGGCTGGCGGACCCGCCGGTAGAGGAGTGAGGTGTGCCGGCGAAAAGCGGTCGTTCGCGCGGGTTAGACCGACAGCTCGCCTTTCGCCTTGACCACGTCGAGGTCCTCTGCGTCGACCGTCTCGACGTCGAGCCAGTGGGGGACGTACTCGCGTTTGTCGTACGCCTCGCGCTCCTCTTCGGTGCCGACGGTACACCAGAGCTGCGGCTCGTCCGGGCCGTGCCAGCCGCCCTGAACGTTGATTCCGAAACAGACCAGCTCCTCGCCGTCGTGCTCGATCACCGCGTCCCGCCGAATGTCGGGGTCGCCGCGGATGATGAGGTGGTACATGTGCCGGCGTTCGCGTGTTCCGGGCTTAATCGCTTCGATACCGCGGATCGGATCGCGGCGCCCCCGCGCCCGCTCACCGGCGGTAGCGCGGGCGGGCGCTCGGAGCCCCGTCCGCTCACCACCCTCGATCGAGGTCCTCGACGAGCGCGCCGAGGATCTCCCGGGTCGTCGCGGCGACGATCGGTTCGAGCGCGTCCGGGTCGCTGTTCGTCGGGTCGCCCAGCCCGCCCAACTCGGTCACCTCGTCGAAGTACTCGTAGCTCCGCGTTCGGGGCATCTCCTCCGCCTCCTGCGGTTCCTTCTTCTCGGTCCGGACGAGGTCCGGGCGGTACAGCTCGACGAAGCTCGTCTCGTGGTCGCCGGCGTGGCCCCACCCCTCGCCGAACGCCGCCTCCAACTCCTCGCGCGCGAAGTCCGTCCAGTGGACGAAGTGGACCGTGAGGTCGGTGTCGCGGCCGAGCCGGTCGGCGGCGACCGACAGCGGCTCGCGGTTCCCGCCGTGGCAGTTCACGACCAGCAGGCGGTCGACGCCGTGTTCGGCCACCGATTCGCCGATCTCGCGGACCACGTCGACGTACGTCTCCGTCGAGAGGGTGACGGTCCCCGGGAAGCGCATGTGGTGCTCCGACTGGCCGTACGGCAGCGTCGGGAGCCGCAGCAGGTCGAGGTCGACCTCGTCGGCGGCGTCGACGAGTTCGGCGGTGAGGTGGTCCGCGCGGAGCGTGTCGGTCGCGAGCGGGAGATGCGGACCGTGCTGCTCGATGCTCCCGGTCGGGAGGACCGCGAAGTCGGCCTCGTCGACCGCGCTTTCGGCGTCCTCCCACGTTATGCCGAACAGGTCGGCGTCGGTCTCGGGCATGGCAGTGGGTCCGCAGTCGGGCGAGGAAAAGTTCGGGGTAGCGGCGAAGGGAGACGGCGGGAGGCGGGGTGGCGGCGCGGGCGAACGAGTCGTCGACGCGTCGGCCTCAGCCCGAGTAGTAGTACTCGCCGTCGCGCTTCTGCTGGCTGTCGAGCTGCGACCCCGGCTTGTTGATTCGGGGGCGCCCCGTGCGCTCGTCGCGGCGGAAGGTGATCTCGAGGTCGGCGAGGAACTCGTTCATGCCGTCGCGCATGTCCTGGGGCGGCGCGGCGCGGCCGCGCTCGGCCGGCTCGCCGTCGAACACCATCAGGCGGTCGGCGAGCAGGTCGATCATGTAGATGTCGTGGTCGATCACCATCACCGTCGCGTCGTGGTTCTCGGCGTACCGCCGGATCGCGGTCGTCGCCCGCACGCGCTGTTCCACGTCGAGGTGGGCCGACGGCTCGTCGAGCAGGTAGAGGTCGGCGTCGTCGGAGAGGCACGCCGCGATGGCGACGCGCTGGCGCTCCCCGCCCGAGAGGTCCGAGAGGTTCTGCTCCATCACGCGCTCTAACTGGAGCGGCTGGGCGATCTCGGTGTTCCAGTACGAGGAGCCGAACTCGTCGGTGATCGAGGCGAGGAACGCGTCGACCCGCATGTGCTGGTCGATGTCGATGTACTGCGGCTTGTAGGAGATGTCGAGCGCGAAGTCCAGCTCGCCCTCGTCGGGCGTCAGGTCGCCAGTGAACAGCTGCGCGAGCGTGGACTTCCCGATCCCGTTCGGACCGACGACGCCGAGCACCTCGGAGCGGTTGATCTCGCCGCCCTCGACGTGAAGTTCGAACTCGCCGTCGCCGTACGACTTCGTCATGTCGGGGTACTCGATCAGCGTCTCGCTCCGAGAGGCGACCCGCGGCGCGTGCTCCTCGAAGGTGATCGCCGACGGGCGGATCCGCATGTTCTCGTTGTCGAGGTACCCCTTCAGGTACTCGTTGATCCCGTTTCGGACCGACTTGGGGTCGGTGATGACCCCGTACGCGCCCGGCTCCCCGTACGCGACGTGGAGGGTGTCAGCGAGCAGATCGAGGATGGCGAGGTCGTGTTCGACGACGAGCATCGACCGGTCCGCGGCGTCGTCGTCCGCCAGCTCGCGGATGAGCCGGGCGACGATCATCCGCTGGCCGATGTCGAGGTACGGCGTGATCTCGTCGAGGAAGTAGAAGTCGGCGTCGCGCGCGAGACACGCCGCGATGGCGACGCGCTGGAGCTCGCCGCCGGAGATGGAGTCGATGTCCTGGTCCATCACCGGTCGGATGTTGAGCCGGTCGACGAGGTCGTCGAGCGCGCCGCGCTCGTCGGTGCGCTCCAGCAGTTCGCGGGTGTTGCCGTCGAACTGGTTCGGAATCTGGTCGACGTACTGCGGCTTGCGCGCGACCGTCACGTCGCCCGCCTTCAGCGATTCGAGGTAGTTCTGGAGACCGGTGCCGCGGAAGCGGTCGAGCACGCGCTCCCAGTCGCCGTCGGCCGCGTGGTCCCCGAGGTTCGGGACCATCTCGCCGGCGAGCGCGTGGACCGCGGTCGACTTCCCGATCCCGTTCGGCCCGAGGATGCCGGTGACGCTGCCCGGCTCCGGCGTCGGGAGGCCGTACAGTGAGAAGGCGTTGTCGCCGTAGCGGTGGACCGGGTCGTCGTCGAGCTCGGAGGGGAGGTTGATGATCTCGATCGCGTCGAACGGACAGGAGTTGACGCAGATGCCGCAGCTCTCGCCCAGACAGATCTCCTCGGAGATGTGGATCTGGTCGGGGTCGCCCTCCTCCGCGTCCTCGCCCCGCTTCGTGATACACTCCTTGCCCGTCCGGTTGGGCGGGCAGTCCTTCATACACTCGTAGTTGCAGCGGTCGGGCTGACACCGATCGAGGTCCACGACCGCGATACTGTCGTCGGCCATCTCAGATCCCCAGGTCGACGGCGGACGTCAGCAGCACGGTGTAGCTGATGAACCAGAGGGTGAACGTGAGAAACGCCACGTAGAGGTTGTCTTTGATCCCGAGGTCGCCGACGCCGACCGCCTTGAACACCGGGTACTGGACGATGACGAACGCCCCCAACACGAAGACCGCGGTGGTGCTCGCCGCGGCGGCGGGGTCGGTCCCGACGTAGACGGCCGAGACGAGGCCGGCGGCGATGCCGGCGAGACAGCAGATGGTCGTGACGACCACGCCGCGGGCGTGGTCGGACAGGCCCGAATCGTCGCTCATGCCTTCGGATCCGCGAGCGCCCGTGAAAAACCGTTCGTTCCGGCCGTCGCCCACGGTCGCGACGCGCCAGCCGCGGAGCGGCGCCGCCCGTCCGTCGGCGCGCGCCGCCGCGGCCGAAGCGCGCGCGAACCGAATCGCTGACTGACTGGTCAGTCCAGCGGGTGGAAACCAGGTAATGTTGCTGGTTTCGGGCGCAAAATGCGGCGTATATCTCCGGTAAACGGCGGTTTGGCGGGGATGCTCCATCAACATTTATGAGCGTGTACGGTTTCGAATCGTAACGATGGAAGGAACCCAAACGGAGGGTCTCGACGACCTCCCGCCGAGCGCCAAGCTCGTCTTCAAGGTGCTCGAGTACAACGGACCGCTGACCCAGAAGGGGATCGTCCAAGAGTCGATGCTTTCGGCCCGCACCGTCCGATACGCGCTCGAACGGCTGGAGGGTATCGACGTCGTCGACGAGGACGTCTACTTCGCTGACGCCAGGCAGAACCTCTACAAGCTCACGGAGCCGGCACAGGAGTTCACCGCCGACGAGAGCGAGACCTCCTGTACCGCCGACTGACTCGTCGCCCTCGATCCCCGTCCGGTTTCGGTCTCTTAGTCCCCCGTGGCGCCGATCCCGAGCGACGCGTCTCGGCCGCTCCGGACGACACGTCTCGGCCGCTCCGGACGACACGTCTCGGCCGCTCCGGACGACACGTCTCGGCCGCTCCGGACACCGCAGTATCGGTTACTCCGGCGACGCGGCTACTCCGGACGGTCCAGTCCGTCTTCGCGCGCGCCGCGGACCGCCGTCGCGATCGTGAGGACGACGGCGACGAACAGCGCCGACGTCGCCGCCAACACGAACGCCAGCAGGAGGAACCAGGCGTCCGGCCCGAACAGCGGGTAGTCCCGCGCGTCGATCACCGGTCCGAGCAGTTCCAAGGTTCTGACGAGGTACAGCAGGACCGCGAACAGTGCACCGACCGCCGCCCCGATCCGAACGTTGCGGTAGAAGGACAGCGACTCCAGCAGGACCAGCATCGGCGGTTTCGAACGCTCGTCGCTCACGACGGATCGTCGGGGCGGCGGCCGCAAAGAGCCATCGGAACGCGACGCGCGGACGCCGATCCCTCACGATCGAAACGGACGTACGAAGGCCTGACAGCGTTAGTGACAGCCGTCAAGTGGATCGGGGGAGAAGCCCGGCGTATGCCCAAAGTTGTGCTGTCGGCGTTCCCGATGATAGACCCGGAGACGTACCGCGATGTCCTCGGCGGCGCCGTCGACGAACCGGTCGACGTCGAGGTCGCGGAGTTGGGGTCGACCGAGCGGCTGATCGAGGCGGCGGCCGGCGCCGACGCAGTCGTCACCGACATCAACACGCCCGTCACCGAGGCGGCGCTCGACGCCCTGGACCTCCGAGTCGTCGTTCGCTCGGCCGTCGGCGTGGACAACGTCGACGTCGCGGCGGCGGCGGAGCGCGGCGTGGTCGTCACCCGCGTTCCCGACTACTGTACCGACGAGGTGGCGGCCCACTCCGTCTCGCTGCTTTTCGCCTGTCTGCGCTCGCTGAAGGCGTACGACGACGCGGTCGCGGCCGGCGGGTGGAGCTGGGAGACCGGCGTCCCGATCCGGCGCGTGAGCGCGTCGACGATCGGGCTGCTCTCGTTCGGGCCGATCGCTCGGCGGGCGGCCGAGCAGCTCTCCGGGTTCGGCGCTGACCTCGTCGCGTACGACCCGTTCGTCGACGCCGACGAGATGGCCGAGCACGGCGTCGAGAAGGTCGAGTTGAAGGGACTGTTCGACCGCGCCGACCACGTCGGCGTCTACGCGCCCCTGACGGACGCGACGCGGGGGATCGTCGACGCGGACGCGCTGGCGCGGCTGAGCGAGGACTCGGTCGTCGTCAACGTGAGCCGCGGCCCGGTCGTCGACGGCGACGCCCTGCTCGACGCGCTGGACGCCGGGGAGATCAAGGCCGCCGGACTCGACGTGCTCGCCGAGGAACCGCCCGAGGACGACCCGCTCGTCGGTCGCGACGACACGGTCGTCACGCCGCACGCGGCGTGGTACAGCGAGGAGGCCAGAGACGACTTGAATCGGAGCGGCGCGGCCGACGTGGCGGCCGTCCTCAACGGCGAGACGCCCGAGGGCCGCGTCGATCCCGACGCCGACTGGCTGTAACGCGGCGGTGGTCGCGAGAGTGGAGAAAGCGCCTACAGGCGGTCGAGTGCGTCGAAGTCGTCCCCGCCGTCGAGGTCGTCGTCGGGACCGTCCGAGCCGTCCGAGCCGTCCGAACCGTCCGAGCCGGCGGGAACGGCGGGGTCCCTGCCGTCTCCGCCGCCGGGGTAGCTCGCGTCGAGTCCGGCGGCGAGACCCGGACCGAGGTCGTAGGTGTCCCGGACGGTCTGCGCGAGCACGCCGTCGCGGTCGAAGACGACGTAGACGGCGACGAACTCGTGTGCCGCGGGGCGTAACACGAACACCTCCCGCGGGTCGTCGTCGTCCCGCGAGTCGTTCACGCGCGCGACGAGCGGCTCGATCGGGAGCCGGCCCGTACGCACCTCCTCGAAGGCGTCGCTGCCGGGACCGTCCGCGAAGAGGTACAGCGCGCCGTTGGGGTCGCCGTCGTTCGACCGGGTCGTGATCGAGCCGACCGGCTCGCCCTCGGCGCGGATCTGCTTCCAGGTCTCGACGGCCGCCTCGAACATCCCCTCGACCTCGTCCGCGAAGCGGAACCGCGTCTCGCGGACGACCTCGACCTCGCGGAAGCGAGCGGAGCCGTCGGTCCACGCCAGCGTCGCGTCGACGACGAAACCGGGCCGGAGCGCGTCGACGGCGTCCGCGAGGTCGCCCTCGTACCCGTCCGCGGTCGCGTAGAGCGGGTCGTACCGGTCGGCGACGTCGGGGTCGGTCGGATCGACCGGCTCGTCCGCGATCTCGACGAGGACGAACTCCTCGGCGTCGACGGAGTCGGTAGCCGCGGCGGCGTCGGCGACCGCGCCCGCGCCGTCGTCGATGTCCGGCCGCTGGCGGCGGTCGTGGACGCGGAACCGGCCGCTCGTCGTCGGGTCCATACCCGACGGTGGGGCGGAGCGCGGAAAAGGCGGTCGGAAGCGAGGCGCCGAAGGGGACGCTCGTCGCCCGCGGATCCGTGTCGTTATGGGGCGGGCGGCCCAACGAACCGGTAAATGGGGATCCTCGAGGACAAGTCGAACGCCCGGCTCTTCTACAAGTACCTCTCGAAGGTGTACGACCGGGTCAACCGCTTCAACTGGAGCGAGGAGATGCGCGCTGAGGCGCTCTCGTGGCTGGAGTTCGGCGCCGACCCGACGGTGCTCGACGTGGGGTGTGGCACCGGGTTCGGCACCGAGGGACTGCTCGAACACGCCGACGACGTCCACGGTCTCGACCAGAGCGTCCACCAGATGGAGAAGGCGTTCGAGAAGTTCGGGAAACGCGACCGCGTGAACTTCTACCGCGGCGACGCCGAGCGGCTCCCGTTCCGCGACGACACGTTCGACGTGGTCTGGTCGTCCGGCTCCATCGAGTACTGGCCTAACCCCGTCGAGGGGCTCCGGGAACTCCACCGCGTCGCGAAGCCCGGGGGACAGGTGCTCGTCGTCGGTCCCGACTACCCGCACAACCCGATCCTCCAGCGGGTGGCCGACGCGATCATGCTGTTCTACGACGCCGACGAGGCGGACCGGATGTTCGAGGCGGCCGGCTACGAGGAGTTCGAACACCACATCCAGCGGGCCACGCCCCAGAGCCCGCGAGCGATCACGACCGTCGCCCGGGTCCCGGGCGGCGACGGGTCGGACGCGGCCGGCTCCGACGCGGACCCGGCGGCGCCCGACGCGGAATAACCCGCCGTCCCCGGCGCATTCTCACCCCGCTTCGACGACTGTCTCCAGCGACGCGATCGGCTGTCCGTCGGCCGTGATCTCGACCGCGACCGTCCGCCCCGGTTCGAGCGTCGGGTCGTTGGTCCCGGCGACGCGGAACGTCGCCGTGTCGCCGACGCGCCACGCGTCGTCGCTGGCGGCGTTGAACGGACCGGTCGGGCCGGGGCGGAAGCCGGCCGCCGAGAAGAACGGGACCGGCGGCTGCTCGTCGAGCGGTTCGCCGTCGACGCGGACGCGGACCGTCACGTCCGCGACGTCGATCGGGTCGCCGCCGCGATGGTCGATCGCGATCCGGTCGTCGGTCGCCGACAGCGACAACACCGCCGACGGCGGCACCGTCGCGCTCGGGCCGTCGAGCGCGGCGGTCGCGACGCCTCCGGCCAGCACGACCGTGATCGCGATCAGCAACACGCCCGCGACGGGCGCCATTCCGCGACCGGCGTGACGAACGACTGATGACACGGCGGCGTTGGAGCGGGTTCGTATAAAAGGAGTCGCTCACCGAGCGGCGGTCGGCCCGCGGAGCGACGGAGCGGACCGAGACGAGGGGATCGAAACCGGGCGTGGGTGGCCCGGGAAGAGACGCTCACTCGTCGCCGATCGGTCTCGGCGTCGGGAGCGGTTCGATGTCGCCGCCGACGACGACGCGAGGCTCGTCGACGACCGTGATGCGGTACGTCTCGGCCGGCGAGAGCGTCCGGACGACGCCGGCCGCGTCGGTCGTTCCGATGGCTTGGCTGTCGCCGTCGCCGACCGATTTGGTGACGGTGACGTTGGGGACGGGGTCGCCCGTTTCGTCGTCGAGGACGGTGACGGTCACCGGTCCCCCGGGGTAGGTCCGCTCGACGGTGACGTTGAACCCGTCACCGCTCTCCGAGACCGGTTCGCTGTCGGGGAACGCGGCGAGATCGATCCGCTGGTGTTCGACGAACACCTGTTCGGTACCGCCGCTGACGAAGGTTCGGAGGGTGCCGAACTCGTGCGGGATCGTGATCCGCTGGACGGCGCCCGCGCCGAACGCGTCCGGCTCGCGGAGCGACGCCGTCTCGGGGTACGCCGCCTCGGTCACTTCGATCGCCAGGTCGTTCGAGATGGGACCGCCGCCGCGGTCCCAGCGGTCGGTCCGGAACACCTCGCGGACGTACTCGCCGTCGGTGACGGTCGCGAGCACGACCGCGCCTTGGCTCGACGCGACGTACATGTCGGTCGGCGGGGACTGTCCCCTGGCGGTCGCGAGCGCGGTGTCGCGGACCGGACCCTCGTACACCTGTAACGCCACCTGAAGCTCGTCGAGCCGACCGGGCGAGCTGAAGCCGTCGGTCGCCTCGGCGAGCGCGTCCAGCTCGTCGAGGCGCTCGTCGTACTCGCGGGCGGTCGCGGACACGCGGACGAGTTCGTCGACCAGTTCGCGGTCGGACAGCTCCCCGGCTGCGTGCGCGGTGAAGGCGTTCGCCTGTTGGCTGTTGAGCGCCACCTCCGCGCGCTCGACGCGGTTGATCTCCGCGAGGATCTGCTGTTGGCGTTCGACGGTCGACTCGGCGCGTTCGATCCGACGGACGACGGCGGCGGTCTCGACGGCGGCGTCGGCGTCCGCGGTGGCGAAGCCGAGCGAGGAGCCCAGGTCGGGACCGCGGGTGTACGTGCTGACGCGCGTCTCCGCACCCGACGGCGTCGACAGCGTCCGGAGCGTGAGATTCGCTCGGTCTATCTGGGGTGTCGACGTTTGTCCGGCGACCGGCGACGCCGAACCGGCCGAGGGTGTCGAACCGGTGGACGACGCCGAACCGGTGGACGACGCCGAACCGGCGGAGAGGGTCGAATCGGTGGACGACACCGACTCGGCGGGCGGCGAGGCGGCGCCCGGTGCGGCGACGGAAGCGACCGGCGCCACGAGCAGCAGGACCGCGACGACGGCGATCGGGAGGGCTCTCATCGTCTGCCGGTTCGCCCCGCGATACAAAAAATCCACCTACTGCGAGCGGACGTCGGGAGCGCCCGCGAGGGCGGGCAGAATCGACGCGGCGACGGAATCGGTCGCGTCCGCAAATGTGACGGGGAGATTCGGTGGAGCGTCCTGTCAAAAAATAGCGTATGGAAAGCGTTTTGCCCGGCGCGCGAGTGACCCGAGACGTATGCGGAACCCCGCCCTTCGCGCGCTTCTGGTCGTGCTCGTCGCGCTCGCGTTGATCGCGAGCGCAGGCGGCGCGGTCGGCGGCGCGGTCACGGCTCCCTCCACCCTCGACGCGGACGACGCTCCGCCCGACGCCTCCGTCGACGGCGACGCGCCGCGTCCTGCCGAGTCGCTCGAGCGCCGATCGGAGGCGCTTCGACAGCAGACCGCCGACGCCATCACGTCGCCCTCGGCGACGCAGATCCGGCTCGAACTGAACCCCGACCGCAGCGCCGACTGGACCGTGGCCGTGCGGTACTCGCTGGCGGACGAAAACGAGACGGAGACGTTCGAGACCGCGGGCGAGCGGTTCCGTACCGGCGAGGTCGGCCCGGACGCCGAGCTGTTCGAGGGACTCCGCCGCGAGGCGAACCGAAACGTCGACCGGTCGATGGAGATCAACGATGTCGACCGCGAGGTCGTCGTCCACGAGAACCCGGACGAGTTCGACGTCGCCACGGAGGATGCGGTCGCAGTCGGCGAACTTCGGTTGACGTTCACCTGGACGGCGTTCCTCGATCAGGACGGCGAGAGCCTCGTCCTCGGCGACGCGTTGACGACGCCGGGCAACGAGACCTGGCTGCGCAGCCTCGAATCGGCCCAGACCCTGGAGGTGGCGACCCCGGAGGGGTACACCGTCACCGGAACGCCGAGCACGGCCGTGACGCGGCTCTCGGACGGCGACGTGATCATCGAAGGTCCCCAGACGTTCGACGGGGGCGAACCCGTGGTGATCGTCTACGGTCCCGCGGGCACGCCGCCGTGGGGGATGGTGATGGCCGCGGTCCTGCTCGCGGCGACCCTCGTCGCCGGGAGCGTCGTCGGGTACCGCCGGGTCAGCGCCGAGGACGACGATGCCGACGAGCCGGCGGCGACCGGCGACAGCGAAGCGACGAGCGGAGGCGGTCGCACCCCCGTCGCCGACCCGAACACGGCTGGAGCGCCCGAAACCGACGCCGAAGAGGCGACCGACGGGGACACCGAGGAGCCGGACCTCTCGCTGCTCTCGGACGAGGAGCGCGTCGAGCGGCTCCTCGACGAGAACGGCGGCCGGATGCGGCAGGCCGACATCGTCGCCGAGACCGGGTGGTCGGACGCGAAGGTGTCGCAGTTGCTCTCGGCGATGGCCGACGAGAGGCGCGTCGAGAAGCTCCGGCTCGGGCGCGAGAACCTCATCTCGCTGCCCGACGACGAGGAAGGCGAGCGCGGTGGTGGGGACGGCGAAAGCGGTGACGGAGACCGCGTCGGCGACTGAGATCCCCGAACCCGGGCCTGAAGCTCCGCCGGAGGTCCCGGAAACCGTTGTTCCGCGGTCGACCGTTCCGAAAATCATTACAGGGCGAACGACCGAGTATCGATCATGAAAGTTCTGGTAACCGTCAAGGAGGTCGCGGAGGCGGACGACGACTTCGCGATCGAGGGGACCGACATCGCCGAGTCCGACCTCGAGTACGACCTCAACGAGTGGGACGACTACGCCGTCGAGGCCGCCGTCCAACTGGCCGAGGCGGGGGTCGCGGACGAGGTCGTGACCGTCACTATCGGTCCCGAGCGCGCCGAGGAGACGATCCGGATGGCGCTCGCAAAGGGCGCGGACCGCGCGGTCCGCGTCTGGGACGACTCGCTGGAGGGGTCGTTCCCGGACGTCGCCTCGAAGGTCGACCTGTTCGAGGCGGTCGTCGCGGAAGAGGAGCCGGACCTGGTCCTCGGCGGGGTTCAGGCGGCGGACACCGGGTTCGGCGCGACCGGCGTCGCGCTGGCGGAGCGGATCGGTTTCGAACACGCCGCGGTCGTCAACCACCTGGACGTCGACGCGGACGCGGGCGTCGCGCACGTCCACCGCGAGCTGGAGGGCGGCGTCGAGGAGCTGACCGACGTGGACCTCCCCGCGGTGTTGACGGTCCAGACCGGTCTCAACGAGCCGCGGTACGCGAGCCTCCGCGGGATCCGACAGGCGCAGCGCAAGGAGATCGCCGCGACGGACCTGGCCGACCTCGGCGTGACCGCCGCGGACGTGGAGAGCGCGCTGACGATCACCGAGATGTACGAGCCGGAGAGCGAGTCCGACGCGGAGATCATCGAGGGCGACGCCGGGGAGTCCGCGGGTCGCCTTGCGGAGGTCCTCCGCGAGAAGGGGGTGGGCGCGTGATGAGCGTGCTCGTCGTCGCCGAACACCGCCGCGGAGACCTCCGAGACGTCTCGTACGAGGCGATCACGGCCGGCCGAGAGCTCGCCGACGCTCGCGGCGGCGACCTCCACGTGGCCGTGATCGGCGGCGACGTCGACGGGTTCGCGGAGGACCTGAACCGCGAGGGCGTCGACGGGATCCACGCCGTCGCCGACGGCGAGGAGTTCGACCACAACGCCTACCAGGCGGCGGTCTCGACGCTGGCGGAGCGGCTCGACGCCGGCTCGGTGGTGGTGCCGAACTCCGTCAACGGACTCGACTACGCGCCCGCGCTCGCGGAGGCCCTCGGCGTCCCGATCGTGACCGACGCGGTCGGAATCGAGTACGACGACGGGCTCACCGTCACCCGCGAGATGTACGGCTCGAAGGTCGAGACGACCGTCGACGTCGCCGGCGACCGGTTCGTCCTCACGGTCCGCGGCGGCGAGTGGCCGCCCGCGGAGGGCGTCGGCGACGCGACCGTCGAGTCGGTCGAGGTCGACATCCCCGAGTCGGGCGCCCGCGTCACGGGCTTCGAGGAGGTCGGCGGCGGCGACGTCGACATCGCGGACGCCGACGTGCTCGTCTCGGTCGGGCGCGGCATCGAGGAGGAGGAGAACCTCGAACTGGTCGAGGGCCTCGCGGACGCGCTCGGCGCGACGCTGTCGGCCTCGCGGCCGATCGTCGACAACGGCTGGCTCCCGAAGAACCGGCAGGTCGGCCAGTCGGGGAAGGTCGTCACGCCGGACGTGTACATCGCGATCGGCATCTCCGGCGCGGTCCAGCACGTCGCCGGGATGAAGGGGTCGGACACGATAATCGCGATCAACACCGACCCGAACGCCCCCATCTTCGACATCGCGGACTACGGGATCGTCGGCGACCTCTTCGACGTGGTGCCCGAACTCATCGACGAGTTCGCCTGAGCCGATCGACGAGTTCGCCTGAGCCGACGCCCGCGATACGTTCTGCCGCCCGTCCGCTCCGGCGGCGATCCGTTCCGCCGCCCGTCCGTTCTCGGTTCGTTTATCACCCCGCCGACCCTCGGATCGGGCAATGAGCGAGGCCGACGAGCAGGCGGCTGCGACCGCGACCGGGCGGGAGATCTGGATCGAGAAGTACCGGCCCCAGACCCTCGACGACATCCACGGCCAGGAGGAGGCCGTCGAGCGGCTTCAGAGCTACATCGATCAGGACGACGTTCCCCACCTGCTCTTTTCAGGACCTGCGGGCGTGGGAAAAACCACCGCGGCGACCGCCATCGCCAGACAGGTGTACGGCGAGGAGAACTGGCGCGGCAACTTCCTCGAACTCAACGCCTCAGACCAGCGCGGGATCGACGTGGTGCGCGACCGGATCAAGGGGTTCGCGCGCTCCTCGTTCGGCGGCGACTTCAGGATCGTGTTTCTTGATGAGGCCGACAGCCTCACGGATGATGCACAGGCAGCGCTCCGCCGGACGATGGAGCAGTTCTCCGACAACACCCGATTCATCCTCTCGTGTAACTACTCGTCGAAGATCATCGACCCGATCCAGTCGCGCTGCGCCGTCTTCCGGTTCTCGCCGCTCTCGGACGAGGCGGTCGGCGGGATGATCCGCGAGATCGCGGCCGCCGAGGAGATCGAGGTGACCGACGAGGGAATCGACGCGCTCGTGTACGCGGCCGACGGCGACATGCGTCGCGCGATCAACTCGCTTCAGGCCGCGGCGACGACCGGCGACGTGGTCGACGAGGAGGCGGTGTACGCGATCACGGCGACGGCCCGACCCGAGGAGATCGAGTCGATGGTGACCGACGCGTTGAACGGCGACTTCGCGCGGGCGCGCTCGACGCTCGACACGCTCCTCACGGAGACCGGGATGGCCGGCGGCGACGTGATCGACCAGCTCCACCGCTCCGTCTGGGAGTTCGAGCTGAGCGAGCGCGAGGCGGTGCGGCTCATGGAGCGCATCGGCGAGGCCGACTACCGGATCGCCGAGGGCGCCAACGAGCAGGTCCAGCTTGAGTCGCTGCTCGCGGCGCTTTCACTGGACGAATAGCGAGAGACGGATCTCGGATTCTCGGTCGGTCACTCGCAAGCGGCTGCCGGAGACTCGGCGGTGAACGCCTCCAAAGCCCCAGCCGCAAGGGCTTGATGCGCTGGCTGCGCGCTTCAGTCGCTCGCGTTGCTCGCTCCCTCCAGTGCTTACGTCGCGCGTTTTCGTCCTCGCGACTGCCCCTTTGAGTCCCGCCCCTCCGGAAGACGTTCCTGCTCGCTTCGCTGCGCGGGAACGCCCAGCACAGCAACCGCGCCTTACGCCTCCCCAGCCTCGTCGGTGGCGCTAGGCGCCAGCGACTCCCTCGCGCGTGCTCTCGCCGGCGGCGAAGCCGCCGGCTGTCAGAGAGACCGAAGGTCTCTCACTACTCGCAGCCGCCTTCGGCGGCCACTCGGCGGCACGCGCCACCGCAATTCAGTTTATAACAATCGCGGTGGTCGGCCTCGCCTCAAAAAGGCGTAGCCCGCAATTCGGCCGTCCGTGTGCCGCGTTCCGTTTTTAAACGGCGTAGGCGCGGGCGGCCGCGACGAGCGCCTTCCGATAGTCGCTCTCGGAGGGGTCGTGGCCGAGGTCGAGGAATCTGTTTTTGAACGCGTCGACGTCGACGGCGTCGGTGTCGCTGCCGGCCGCGCGCGCGAGATCGTAGATCCGGTGATCGGGTCCGGCGATGTCGTGTCGCTCGACGAGGGCGAGCGCGAACGCGGCGTTGACGGCCGTGATCTCGGGGTCGGCGCCGGCCGTCACCGGCGGCGAGCCGGTGCGCGACACGTCGGGGCGGTCCGCCACCGCGGCCGCCAGCGTCGACTCGAGGAAGCCGAGGAGCTTGTCCGCGGGCGCCACCGAGAGCGTGATGTCGTCGGCGTAGATGTCCTTCATGTGGTTCGCGATCTGGTAGCAGTGCGCGAGCTTGCGGCGCTCGACCTCCTCGCCGGAGAGCCCGAGGTACAGCGCCTCCTCGGTCGACTGGAGGTGCGATGGGTGGCCCTCCTCGTAGCGCGCCATGTGCGCGAGCTCGTGGATCGCCAGCTCGCGCGCCATCGCGCTCGTGGCGGCCCGCCGCGAGACGTTCAGGACGTGGTGGTCGTCGTAGTGGCCGGCCCAGGTCCGCTCGTCGGGGTCCTCGCGGACCACGACGCGGACCGGCGACTCGACGGAGCGCTCGGTCTCGAAGAGGTCCGCGGCGCCGAGAAACGGGTCGGGGGGAACGTCCCCTTGGACGCGAAGATCCATGTGTACAGTTCGCACGGGAGCGGGCGGTAAGTCTCTTGCGCTCGTGGAACCCCGGGTCGCGGCGTCACGGCGTCGCCGCGCCGACAACTCGGATTTCCCGGAGCCCGGCGTACGCTTTTGAGCCTCCCGGCCGAACTCCGACCCATGCGCGTCTACGCGGCCTACGACGACGGGCTCCGGATCGTCGACCCCGAGACGGGCGCGGTCGAGACGCGCCTGTCCGGCCAGCGCGTCGAGTGCCTCTCCGTCGCGACCCCCGATACGACCGACGAGGCGGGAGAAACTGCGGACCGCGCGCCGCGCGTCCTCGCGGGGACGTTCGACGCCGGGTTGTTCCGCTCCGTCGACGGCGGGGAGCGGTTTTGCCGGGCGGCCGCCCCGACGCTGGGTCCCGAGGGGTCCGGCCCGGACGGGGTGACCGCGGTCGCGACCAGCCCGCACGACCCCGCGGTCGTCTGGATCGGCACGGAGCCGTCGCGGGCGTACCGCTCCGCGGACGGCGGCGAGACGGCTCAGCGCGTCGGCGGGCTGACCGATCTCCCCTCCGCCGACGAGTGGTCGTTCCCGCCCCGTCCCGACACGCACCACGTGCGGTGGATCGAACCCTGCCCGGCGGACCCGGAGCGGTGGCTGCTCGGCATCGAGGCGGGCGCGCTCGTCGTGACGCCCGACGGCGGCGAGACGTGGACCGACCGCCCGCCGGGGTCCCGCCGCGACACGCACGCGATGGCGACGCACCCGGACGCGCCCGACCGCGTCTACGCCGCCGCCGGCGACGGCTTCGCCGAGAGCGACGACCGCGGCGACTCGTGGCGCGTCCGCGACGCCGGTCTCGATCGCGGCTACGTCTGGGGGCTCGCGGTCGACCCCGGCGACCCGGACACGGCGCTCGTCAGCGCGGCGGAGAGCGCGACGGCCGCCCACCGCCGCGGCGAGGCGCACCTGTACCGCTACCGCCGCAACGAGGGATTCGATCGGCTCGACGACCGCGGGTTTCCGACCGGAGAGGGCACCTATCGGGCCGTGTTGGCGTCCGGTCGCGCCGCCGGAGCGATCTGGGCGCTCTCGAACCGCGGCCTCTTCGTCACCCGCGACGCGGGCGACTCCGTCGAGCAGGTGCCTGCCGACCTCCCCGACCGTCCGGCGCGGGCGCTGGCGGTCGCTTGAGCCGAGGGAAACGGAGCGAACGAGGACCGAGCGCGGCCGCTCTGGATCAGTCCCGGACCGCGCCGACGATCAGGTAAACGACCGGCGTGTCGAGGACGGCGATGGCGAGTTTGAGGAGGTACTGGCCGAGTCCGAGCGCGAGCAGCGCCGGCGGGTCGAACACCGGCCCGACGCCGAGCAGCAGCGGCGCGGCGTAGAAGGCGACCCCGACGAAGATGACGGTGTCGATGGCCTGGCTCGTCGCCGTCGACGCGAGGTTACGGAGCCACAGCATGCGCTCCCCGGTGCGGTCGCGGATCGCGTGGAAGATGAACACGTCCCAGTTCTGGCTGACGACGTACGCCAGCAGGCTGCCGACGACGATGTTCGCCGCCGGCCCGAGCGCGGTCTGGAAGGCGGCCGACACCTCGGGGTCGACCCCGGGCGCCGCGAGCGTCGACCACACCAGCGCTAACACGAGGAAGTTCGCGAGGAACGCGACGTTGACGACGACCTGCGTCGCCCGCCGGCCGTACAGCTCCGCGTAGCAGTCCGACGCGAGGAACGTAAGCGCGTACGCGAGCGCCGCGCCCGGCAGGGTGATCTCCGGGCCGACGACCGGCAGCGCGAACGGGAGCGGGAGCGCGAGCACCTTCGCGGCGGTGAGCTGCGAGGTCGCGAGCGCGACCGTGAACAGCGTGATGAGCGCCACCGCCGCGACCGCCGGCCGGTCCAGCGGATCGGGTCGGAAGGGACCGCCCTCGCCGCTCGCGGTTCGGCTACTCATCGGTCTCCTCCGCCGACCCTCTCGTCCCCGAATCGCCGACCGTCGCCTCGGTCGCCGACCCGGCCGCGGTCGACGGCGCGTCTTCGTCGAGCCGGTCGTGGCGGGCGTCGATCTCGTCGAGCAGGTCGAGGTTCTTACGGATCGAGGCGCGCACCGCGTCGCTGCGGTTCACGAACTTCCCGTCGTCGCCGACGTGATCGTCGAGGTCGGCGAGCAGCTCCGCCGGAATCTCGACGCTTATCTTGGGCATACTCGCGTCGTGGACGCCGGGCGGGCATGAACGTTATTATCTGAGGATTATCGGGAGAGTCTACGGGTGCTCGGAACGGCTGTGTGTCGCTTCACCCTCGCCCGCTCCGGACTCGTAAACCGCTACGTTGAAGTGAGTTTACGAGTCCGTTCAGCCATGGCTACGAACACGGAGTCCGTCGACCTCGTCGGCGACGAGGCGGCGACGAACCTCGCTCGCGCCGCGCTGTTCGCGGCGATCGTCGGGGCGTTCGCGTACGTGACGTTCCAGAATCCGGTCTCGCCGGTGGACGTGACCCTTCAGGTGCTCGGCGTCTTCCTCGCGGGGATCTTCCTCGGTCCGGTGTGGGGCGGCGCGTCGCTGGTCCTCTACCTCGCGGCCGGGGCGCTCGGGGCGCCCGTCTTCGAGGGCGGGTCGGCCGGCGTCGGCCAGCTCGTCGGGCAGTCGGCCGGCTACCTCTGGTCGTACCCGATCGCCGCGGCGGTCGTCGGCGCGGTCGTCCACCGCGGCGCGACGCTCCGCGACCTCGACTCCGTCGGTCTCCCCGTTCTCGTCGGCGCCATGGTCCTCGGGACCGTCGTCATCTACGGGTTCGGCGTCGCCGGTCTCATGCTGGTGTTGTCGCTCGGCCCGGTCGAGGCGATCGCCGCCGGCGCCGCCGCGTTCCTCCCGGCCGAGGCCCTGAAGATCGCCGCCGCGGTCGGCGTCGTCAGGTCCGACGCGATCGCCGCGGCGTGAGGCGCTCGTGAGTACACGCGAGGTGCGACCGTGATCGAACTCGACGGTGTCACGTGTCGGTACGGCCGCGGCGCGGGCGAGGGAGGAGACGACGGTGACGCCGATTCCGATGGCGACGCCGACGACGGCGCTACCGGCACCGTCGCGGTCGACGACGCCTCCCTCTCGGTCCCCGACGGCGAGTTCCTCGTCGTCGCGGGCGCGAACGGCTCGGGCAAGACCACCCTCGTCAGGACGTTCAACGGCCTCGTCGATCCGGACGCCGGGACGGTCTCGGTGAACGGGACTCCCGTCGACGGGGACCTCGTCGCCGCGCGCTCGGCGGTCGGGATGGTGTTTCAGGATCCCCGCGACCAGCTGGTCGCCGCGACCGTCGGGGCCGACGTCGCGTTCGGTCCGGAGAACCTCGGCCTCTCCCACGACGAGATCGACCGGCGGGTCGACGAGGCGCTCGCGGCCGTGAACATGTCGGGTCGGGAGCGCGAGCGGATCGACTCCCTCTCCGGGGGCGAGCGCGAGCGCGTCGCGATCGCTGGCGCGCTCGCGATGGAGCCGGACCACCTCGTGTTGGACGAGCCGTTCACCGGTCTCGACGAGCCGGCCCGGCGGTCGGTCGTGGATCGACTCCGAGCGCTTCACGCCGAGGGGACGAGCGTCGTCGTCGTCACGCACGACCTCCGCGACGTGGCCGCGCTCGCCGACCGGATCGTCGGGCTGGCAGACGGGCGGATCGCGGTCGACGCGCCGCCGCGGGAGGCGGTCTCGGCGCTGCCCGGGCTGGACGTACGGGTGCCAGAGGGCGGCGAATTCGGAAAGCCGACCGGATGACGCTATCCTTCGTCCCCGGCGACTCGCTCGCCCACCGGCTCGACCCGCGGTCGAAGCTGCTCGTCCAGGTCGCGTTCGCGGCCGTCGCGTACGCGTACACGACGCCCCGGGGACTGGCCCTTCTCACCCTCGTCGCCGTCGGCTGCCTGCTCGCCGCCGACGGGGGCATCCGGGATCTGTGGAGCTATCGGGTCGCGCTCCCGGTCCTCCTCTTCGCCCCCGTCGTCGCTGGCGCGACGCTCGGCGCGCCGTGGTTTCGGGTCGAGCGCGCCGCCGTGACGGGACTCGCGAGCTACCGCGTCTTCCTGCTGCTCGTCGTCGCGGCCGCGTACGTGCGATCGACCCCCGTCCGGGAGTCGCGCGCGGCGGTCCAGCGGACGATCCCCGGGCGTCCGGGCGTGTTCCTCGGGGTCGGCGTCGCGCTCGTCTTCCGGTTTCTCCCCCTGCTGAAACGCGACCTCGCGGCCTCGCGCGCGGCGGTCCGAGCGCGGCTCGGCGCGGAGCGCTCCCGCCGCGAGCGGATGCGACTGGTCGCGGTCGGCGGACTTTCGCGGGCGTTCTCTCGGGCCGACCGCCTTGGGACCGCACTCGTCGCCCGGTGTTTCGCGTGGAACCCGACGCTCCCGCGCTTAGCGTTCCGGCGCGTCGACGCCCCGGCGCTGGCGCTCGCCGCGTCGATGTTCGCTGCCGCGGTGTTGCGAGTCGTCTGACGCCGCGCGCGAGGCGCGCCCGGTCGGCGACTACGGTGGGGCGCCGGGATCCGAAACCGCGTGAACGGCGAGCGACGACCTCCGCGTTGTGGCAAGTTTTAACCCGACCGTATCCGGGTGATCGATCATGACTCCCCTACAGGCGGCCACCCGGGAAACCTTCTGGACCATCGGTCCGGTGGGGAAGGCGGCGTTCTACTGGCTCGCCGCCCTCGCGATCGGCGTGTTCCTGTACGGCGTCTACGCGCGGTTCGCGGCGTACGCGCGCGGGAGCGCGGACCCGCGAGACAGACTGTCGAACCTCCCCGGTCGGGTCGTCGCGGCGACGAAGACGGTCCTCTCGAACGAGAACCAGTTCGACGGGGACCTGTACGCGGGCGTGATGCACACGTTCGTGCTGTGGGGGTTCCTCGTCCTCCTCGTCGCGACGACGATCCTCGGGATCGACATGGACCTCTACCGCCCGCTGACGGGCGAGTCGTTCTGGGTCGGCGAGTTCTACCTCGCCTACCAGTTCGCCGTCGACGCGTTCGGCCTGCTGTTCGTCGTCGGCGTCGGCATGGCCGGGTTCCGCCGCTACCGGTCCCGCGACGGGCGGCTGTGGGGGAAACACACCTCGCTGGAGGACGACGCGTTCGTCTGGACCCTCTTCCTGCTCGGGGTCGGCGGCTTCCTCGTCGAGGGCGTGAGCATGGTCGGACAGCCCCAGCGGGCGACCGAGACGGTGAGCTTCGTCGGCATGGCGCTCGCGACCGGACTGGAGACGGCCGGACTCACGACCGCGGGCGCCGAGACCGTCTACGGCGTCCTCTGGTGGAGCCACTCGCTTCTGGCGTTCGCGTTCGTCGCGTGGATCCCGTACGCGAAGCCGTTCCACATGATCTCCTCGTTCGCGAACGTCGTCGCCCGCGACGAGCGGGCGGGCGCGCGGCTCCCGAACGTCCCCGCGGACCTCGATCACACCAACGCCGAGTCGCTCGACGACTTCACCTGGAAGGAGCTGCTCGACGGCGACGCCTGCACGAAGTGCGGGCGGTGTACGGACGCCTGTCCCGCCGACACGGTCGGCCGGAACCTCGACCCGCGGGACGTCATCCTCGACCTGAAGTCGTACCGCGAGTCGGTGAGCGACGACCCGGTGGCGGGGAGCGGCGGAAGCGGGACGATGGCGACCGACGGCGGCGTCGCGAGCGCGGACGGCGGCGTGGCCGACTCCGCCGCCGCCTCCGACGGAGGAACCGTCCCCATCGTCGCCGACGAGGGCGGCGTGATCGACGCCGAGTCGATGGAGTCGTGTCTGTCCTGTATGGCCTGCATGGACGCCTGCCCGGTCGACATCGAGCACCTCACCTCGTTCACGAAAATGAACCGCCAGCTCGTCGACGAGGGGGCGGTCGACTCGAACCTCCAGGACGTGTTCCAGGACGTGATGCAGCGAGGGAACACCTTCGGCGAGTCCCAGGCGAACCGCGGCGACTGGGCCGACGCCCTCGACGACGTCGAGGTCCCGGACGCCCGCGAAAACGAGGTCGAGTACCTCTGGTACGTCGGCGACTACCCGAGCTTCGACGACCGGAACAAGAAGGTCGCCCGCGCGCTCGCTCGCCTCTTCGACGAGGCCGACGTGTCGTTCGGCATCTTATTCGACGACGAGAAGACCGACGGCAACGACATCCGCCGGATCGGCGAGGAGTTCCTCTACCTCGAACTAGCGGGTCACCACGTCGAGACGTTCGCGGACTGCGAGTTCGAGAACGTCGTCTGTACGGACCCGCACTCCTACAACACCATCAAAAACGAGTACCCCGAGGTCGACTTCGCGGAGTTCGCCGACGACCCGATGATGCCGTTCGAGCGCGAGGAGCCGTGGAACTCGGAGGGGGAAATCGGCGTGTTCCACTGGACGCAGGTGGTCGAGGAGCTGGTCGAGGCGGGGCGGCTCGACCTCGCCGGCGACGAGCTGGACTACACCGTCACCTACCACGACCCCTGTCACCTCGGCCGGTACAACGACGAGTACGAGGCGCCCCGCGAGCTGATCTCAGCGACCGGCGCCGACCTGTACGAGATGCCGCGCTCGCGCGACGACTCGTTCTGCTGTGGCGGGGGCGGCGGCGGTCTCTGGACCGAACACGACGAGGCGGTCAAGCCGAGCGAGGAGCGCCTCCGCGAGGCGGTCGAGGACACCGACGCGGGCGCCGATATCGAGAAGTTCGTCGTCGCCTGCCCGATGTGTACGACGATGTTCGAGGACGGGCGGAAGACGGGGAACTTCGAGGAGGACGTGGAGGTCGTCGACGTCGCGGAACTCCTGATCGAGGCGGTGGAGACCGGGTCGTAGCGGTCGGGGACCGTTTTTCGTCCGCCCGCCGAATCTACGCGCGCCCCGACAGCGCGTCCGCCGCGTCGTCGGTGCGACGCAGCAGCGCCCGCCCGGGGGCGCGGTCGCGGACCGGCGCGTCGCCGAGGTAATCGACGAGCGCGTCGCGAAGCAGGGCGACCCCCTCGTCGTCGAGCGCCGTCCCTCGCTCTATCGATTCGATCGGCCGGTGGTACGGGGCGTCGTCGTCGGTCGCGCTCTGCGCGGCGTCGAGCAGCGCGGCGTGAGCCACCCACGCCTCCTCCCGGGAGGTCGTCGGCGCCGGCGGCCCGTCGGTCGTGGGAGGCGTCATTCGTCCGGCTTCTCCCGGTACGGGGACTTAAAACCACGTCACGGTTCGCGGGCGGACTCGACGCCGAGAAGCGCTCCCCCGTCGTCGCTCTCGACCCGTCGGCCGCGACCGCATCGTCTATATACGGATATATATTCTATATGTCGGAGCATAGCCGTACCGGGCGGTACGGCTCGCCCTGTACTCCTCATAGCATACTACTTAACCGGAACTCGTCCACCATCTGGTGATGGCTTCCAGCCACGACGCGGACACAGCGGGGATCACACGGCGGAAATCACTCGCGGCGCTCGCCGGCGCGGGGGCGCTCGGCCTCGCGGGCTGTACGCAGAGCACGGACGGCGGGGACGGCGGGGACGGCTCCGACGGTGGCGACGGTTCCGACGGGGGGGACGGCTCCGACGGCGATAGCTCCCTGTCGGGTCCGATAAACATCGCGGGCTCGAGCACGGTGTTCCCGCTGATGAGCGCGGTCATGGAGGACTTCGCCGAGATGCATCCGGACGTCGACCCCGACATCAGTTCGACCGGCTCCGGCGGCGGGTTCTCGAACTTCTTCTGTACGGGCGACACCGACTTCAACAACGCGAGCCGCCCGATCCAGCCGGAAGAGGAGGCGCTGTGCGAGGAGAACGGCGTCGAGTACGTGGAGCTGATCGCGGCGACCGATGCGCTCACCGTCGTCGTCAACCCCGACGCGGACTGGATCGACTCGCTCACGACCGAGGAGCTCGCGCAGATCTGGCGCTCCGACGCCGCCGAGACATGGGACGAGATCCGCGACGAGTTCCCGAACGAGGAGATCGAGCGGTTCGGCGCCGCCGACACCTCGGGCACGTACGACTACTTCATCGAGGCGATCCTCGGCGAGGACGGCCACACCGGCGACTACCAGGCGACCGAGCAGGACAACACGATCGCGCAGGGGGTCGCCGGCAGCGAGTACGCGATCGGCTACTTCGGGTTCGCGTACTACTTCCAGAACCCCGACCAGCTCAAGGCGCTCGGGATCGACGACGGCGACGGGCCGGTCGAGCCGAGCCTCGAAACGGCCTCTTCGGGCGAGTACACCCCGCTGTCTCGGCCCCTGTTCACCTACCCGTCGATCGAGTCGCTGGGCGAGGAACACATCGCGGAGTTCGCCCGGTACTTCGTCGAGCAGACGACCAACGAGGACCTCGTCGCCGGCGACGTCGGCTACGTGCCCGCCACCGAGGAGACGCAGGAGGAGCAGATGAGCATCCTCGAAGACGCCATCGAGCAGGCGCAGGGCTGAGTCGGCGCGATGAACCGGTGTATTGATTTACGGCTGCGTTCGATACCCCACCGTTCGTGACTGACAGCACAGAGAGTCCCGACCTGACCCGGCGGGGCGGACTCACACGACTGAAGGAGGGAACCTACGGCGGCCTGTTCGCGGCGTGTGCGGCGATCACTCTGCTCACGACGGCCGCGATCTTCGTTACCCTCCTGTCGGACGCCGTGGTGTTTTTCCGGTCGATATCGATAGTCGAGTTCCTCACCGGCACCAACTGGAGCCCGAACCCGGCCGGCGGCGGGCAGGCGTTCGGTATCATCCCGCTGTTGATCGGCACGCTCACCGTGACGTTCACGGCGGCGCTCATCTCGATCCCGATCGGGACGCTCACCGCCATCTACCTCAGCGAGTACGCGACCCCGAACGCCCGGTCGATCCTGAAACCCCTCTTGGAGATCCTCGCGGGGATCCCGACGGTCGTATACGGGTACTTCGCGCTGGTGTACATCACGCCGGCGCTGAAGGCGACGCTGTTCCCGGAGATGAGTACCTTCAACGCGCTGGCGGCGTCGATCATGGTCGGAATCATGACGATCCCGATGGTGTCGTCGATCTCCGAGGACGCCATGAGCGCGGTGCCCGACGAGCTCCGGCAGGCCGGCTACGGGCTCGGTGCGACCAAGTTCGAGGTGTCGACCGGGATCGTCGTCCCGGCGTCCATCTCCGGGATCGCCTCCTCGTACATCCTCGCCGTCTCCCGCGCCATCGGCGAGACGATGATCGTCGTCGTCGCGATGGGCGCACAGGCGCGGATGCCCGAGATTCAGGAGGCGGCCTTCGGGATTCCGTTCATCAACCCCGCCGATGTCCTCTTGGAGTCCGGGATGACCATCACGGTCGCGATGGTCCAGATCACCGGCGGCGACCTCACCGGCGGCACGCTCCCGTACAACTCCATGTTCGCGCTCGGTCTCGCGCTGTTCGCGGTAACGCTCGTTATGAACGTGATCAGTGATATCATCGCGCAACGCTACCGGGAGGAGTACTGATGGCGACCGACAACCCGAACGCGGACGGATTCGGCGAGGTCAGTCGAGTGCGGGGGATCGCCTTCGAGTACCTCTCGTTCGGCGCGAGCGTGTTCGGTCTCGTCGCGCTCGGCGTGTTGCTCGTGTACGTCGCGATCGACGCCTTCGACCTGGCGAACGCCAGCCCCGAGTGGCTGTTGACCTACTTCCTCACCCTCGTCGGTCCCTTCCTCGCGTTCTGCCTGTACAGCGCGAACGACCCGGAAGTCACTCGACGCGCGCTCGGGGCGCTCGGCGGCGGGCTCGTCGTCGTCGCCGCGCTGTTTTCCGCGATCGAGGCGTTCGTCGCGCCGATCCCGCGGCTCAACTGGCAGCTGGCGTACCTCTTCGTCGTCGCCGCTCCCACCACGGCGTACCTCGCGTACGTCGGGAGCCGCGGTCGGCTCGGCGCGGTCGGCTTCGGACTCCTCGGGCGGCTCGTCGGCGGGGTCGCAATCGGTCTCGCGGTCGGCACGCTGTTCTTGGTGTTCGACGCGCTGCTGTGGTTCCTCGCGTACACGCTCGGCGTCCTTCCGGCCGTCGGGCTGTACGCGTTCGGCCGGGTCCGGTCGGCGCCGCGAGCGCGAACCGCGGCCGCACCGGTTGGTCTCGTCGGGCTGACCGCCGCGGTGTTCCTCCGCGACGTGGTCGCGACGTACCCGTCGGACCTCATCATCTACCTCTGGACGATCGCGGTCCCGGTCGCGGCCGCCGGGGCGCTTCTCGTCGCCGACCGCAGCGGGCGAACTGCCGGAGTCCTCGTCGGGGGACTTCCGCTCGCCGTCGCGACCGCGGGGGGGTTCCTCGCCGCGGGTGCCGGACTGCCGGCTCCCACCGTCCTCCTCGTGCTCGTTTTGACCGGCGTACCGACCGCGGCGTACGTCTCCCGCGTGGTCGACGTCGGCGAGGGCGTCGTCGGACTCGCGCTCCCGTTCCTCCTCGCCGCGGGCGTGATAGTCGGTGCGCTGATCGTCGAGGCGCTGGGCGTCCCGGCGCCCGACCCGTGGCTCGACGCGTCGTACCTCACCGAGGCTCCCTCTCGAACCCCGTCGGAGGCTGGTCTTTACCCGGCCATCGTCGGCTCCGTCATCATCATCGCGATGGTCGCGGTGCTGTCGTTCGCGCTCGGCGTCGGCACGTCGGTCTTCTTGGAGGAGTACACGCCGGAGAGCGGCCCGCTCGGCACGCTGACGCGGATACTCCAGGTCAACGTCGCGAACCTCGCGGCGGTCCCGTCGGTCGTCTACGGTCTCCTCGGCTTGGGGCTGTTCGCGAACCTCCTCGGACTCGGGATCGGGACGGCGGTGACCGCGGCGCTGACGCTGTCGCTTCTCATCCTCCCGATCACGATCATCTCCGCGCAGGAGGCGATCCGGTCGGTGCCGGACGACCTCCGGCGCGGCTCGGACGCGATGGGCGCGACGCGCTGGCAGACGACGAAGAACGTGGTCCTGCCCGAGGCAATGCCGGGGATCCTCACCGGGACGATCCTCGCGCTCGGCCGAGCGATCGGCGAGACCGCGCCGCTCATCATGATCGGCGCGGCGACGACGGTGTTCAGGGCACCGGACAGCCTGTTCAGCCGGTTCAGCGCGATGCCGATGCAGATCTACACGTGGGCCGGCTTCCCGCAGGCCGACTTCCGGTACGGCGTCGTCGCCGCAGGGGTTATCACGCTGCTTATCATCCTCGTCGGCATGAACGGGTCGGCAATTCTACTGCGGAACCGCGCGGAACGGGGGAGCTAACATGAGTAACACGACAACAGACGACTCACTGATCACGACGGAGGTACAGGCGGACTCGAACGACGACCGCGCGGCGCCCGCCGCCGGAACCGCGGTGGCGGCGCGGGACCTGAACGTCTTCTACGGCGACGAGCAGGCTATCGACGACGTGACGATGGAGATCCCCGAGAAGCGCGTGACGGCGCTGATCGGTCCCTCCGGCTGCGGCAAGTCGACGTTCCTCCGGTGTATCAACCGGATGAACGACATGATCGAGATCTGCCGCGTCGAGGGCGACGTGGAGTTCGGCGGGAAGAACGTGTACGGTCCCAACGTGGACCCGGTCGCCCTGCGCCGGAAGATCGGGATGGTGTTCCAGAAGCCGAACCCGTTCCCGAAGTCGATCCGCGACAACGTCGCGTACGGCCTGAAGATCCAGGGGTACGACGGCGACGTCGACGCGCGCGTCGAGGAGTCGCTGAAGGGGGCCGCGCTGTGGGACGAGGTGAAAGACCAGCTCGACTCCTCTGGACTCGAACTGTCCGGCGGCCAGCAACAGCGGCTCTGTATCGCCCGGGCCATCGCGCCCGACCCGGAGGTCATCCTGATGGACGAGCCGACCTCGGCGCTCGACCCCGTCGCGGCCTCGAAGATCGAGGACCTGATCGACGACCTCGCGGAGGAGTACACCGTCATCATCGTCACGCACAACATGCAGCAGGCGGCCCGGATCTCGGACCGGACCGCCGTGTTCCTCACGGGCGGCGAGCTGGTCGAGTACGACGACACCGCGAAGATCTTCGAGGACCCCGAGGAACAGCGCGTCGAGGACTACATCACGGGGAAGTTCGGATAGATGCCCCGAGAGAACTACCAGGAGCGGCTCGATCAGCTCCGCGAGGACGTGGTCGCGATGGGCGAGACCGTCTGCGACCGGCTCGACGACGCGATCGAGGCCGCGGTCTCCGGCGACGACGACCTCGCGCAGTCGGTGATCGAAAGCGACCACGAGGTCAACGAGACGTACCTCGCCCTGGAGGACGAGTGTACCGAACTGCTGGCGCTCCAGCAGCCGGTGGCCGGCGACCTCCGGCTCGTCGCCGCCTCGTTCAAGATCATCACCGACCTCGAACGCGTCGCCGACCTCGCGACGAACGTCGCGGCGTACGGCGGTCCGGAGGGCGGCGTCCACACCGCGGTCGACGTGCGCGACCTCGGGGACGGCGCCCGCGAGATGGTCGCGGACGCGGTCGCCGCCTACGCGGCGCGCGACCCGGACGCCTGCCGCGAGATCGCCGCCCGCGACGACGCGTTCGACGAGCGCTGTCGGGAGGCGAGCGAGGCGGTCGTCCGCGAGCTGCTGGAGGCCGACCGCGCCCGCAACGCGGCCCGAGACGGGCCGGCTCCGACGGACGGCGAGGCGCTCGAAGCCTCGCTCGACGAGGTGTCGCAGGCGCTGCTCGCGGTGCGCGACCTCGAACGGGTCGCGGACCACGCGGTCAACGTCGCGGCGCGGACGCTGTACATGATCGAGAACGACGACGAGCTGATCTACTGAGCGGGCCGACCCGCCGAGCGCCGTTCGCACCGCGGCGGGCGGTTCGCGGCCGACGAGCGCCGTTCGCACCGCGGCGGGCGGTTCGCGACCGACGAGCGCCGTTCGCACCGCGGCGGGCGGTTCGCGACCGACGAACGACACACTCCCCACGATGACGAATCCCACCGACACCACCGACGGCGGACCGACCGACGAGACGACCGACGCGGAGACCGTCCTCACCTTCATGTGCGTCCGCAACGCCGGGCGCAGCCAGATGGCGACCGCGTTCGCGGAGCGCGAGCGCGACCGGCGCGGGCTCGGCGACCGCGTCGAGATCCGGACCGGCGGCACCGCCCCCGCGGACGCCGTTCACGACGTCGTCATCGAGGCGCTCTCGGAGGTCGGTCTCGACGCGAACGGCCGGACGCCGAGAGAGATCTCCGACGAGTCGCTCGCCGAGTCGGACTTCGTCGCCACGATGGGGTGTTCGACGCTCGAACTGGAGACCGTCGACACCGACGACTGGGACCTCGACGACCCGGGCGAGCGGCCGATCGAGGCGGTCCGCGAGATCCGCGACGAGATCGAGCGCCGCGTGATCGCCGTCTTCGACGAGCGGTTCGGCGAGTTCGACGGCGAGCGGTAGGCGACGCGAGCCGAGCCGACGGGTTTCGGGACCGAGCGGACCGCGCCCTTCCGGAACCACTAATCGGCTCCGAGCGGATCTATCGCACGGTGACGCTACTCTATGAGCTTATCGGCGACCAGCCGCTCGCCGTCTGGATCGCGCTCGGCGTGGTCGGGTTCCTGCTGACGTGGAAGGGCGCGAACATCGTCGAGTCGACGACCTCGAAGATCAGCGACCACTTCGGCGTCTCGCAGGCGATCCAGGGGGGACTCATCGTCGCGGCCGCGACGTCGTTCCCCGAGCTCGCGATCATCATTATCTCGGTGCTCGTCCTCGGCGACTTCGGCGTCGGCGCCGGGGCGCTCATCGGGACGGCGGTGTTCAACATCCTGGTCATCCCGGCCGCCGTCTCCATCACGAGCGGCGACACGACGACGACACAGGGGATCGTCTACCGCGACGCCATCTTCTACATGGTCGCCGTCCTCTCCCTCTTCGGCGTGATCGCCTTGGGCGTCCTCGGGACCGACGGGCGGGAGCTCGCGCGGATCACCCCGCAGATGGGCGTCGGTCTGCTGGTGTTGTACGGCGTGTACGTCATCCTCCTCGCCGGCGGCAAGAGCGGCGCGTCGGACCTGGAGCGGACCGAGTCGACGAACGTCCCGAAGCAGGTCGGACTGTTCGCGGCCGGACTGGTCGTCGTGCTCGTCGGCGTCGAGTCGATGGTGGGTATGACGGTGCAGATATCGGACGCGCTCGACGCGCCGTCGTTCCTCATCTCCGTGACGTTGCTGTCGGCGATGAGCTCGTTCCCCGACCTGCTCGTCGGCGTGAAGATGGGCAAGGCCGGCGACAAGCGGGCGGCGATCGCGAACGTCTTCGGGACGAACACGTTCAACCTCGTCGCGGCGCTGCCGATCGGCGTCATCCTCGCCGGCGGCGTCTCGATCGGCTTCCTCACCTCCGTGCCGCTCCTGCTGTTCCTGTTTTACACCACCCTCGTCGTGGTGGTGATGGCCGCGACGGACTTCGAGATCACCACCGAGGAGGGGTACGTCTTCCTCGCGATGTACCTCGTCTTCCTCGCGTGGATGACGACCGAGGCGCTCGGGATCACCACGTTCCTGACCGAGTCGACGCTCCGGACGATCGTCGGGTGACGACTAACACAGCGGTCGATCGGTTCGGGACATCCGACAGCGCTCAAGTACGCACTTATAAATGGTTGAATCTGGGGCAACAGCCGCTACCTCCGAACTCTCGGGTTCTCAGTTATAAGTGATTGACCGCGGATCGACCGTGGAGACTTCCAAAGCCCCAGCCGTATACTTATAAATCGACACTGGCAGATCGACGACGAACACCGCCAAAGCCCCAGCCGCGAGGACTCGCGCGGCTTGCTGCGCGCCTCGCTCAGTCGCTCGCGTTGCTCGCTCCTTCGCTGCGGTGCTTGCTACGCCGTGCTTCGCCCTCGCGGCTGCCCCTTTGAGTCCCGCCCCGCACAGCACCGCACCTCACACCTCCCCAGCCTCGTCGGCCTCCCTCCGGTCGGCCGACTCCCTCGCGCGTGCGACTTCGCGCCCGTCGGGCGCTCGCCGGCACGCGCCACCGCATTAATTTATAAAGGCTGAGTTTCCGCTGCCCGAATGCGGACCTCGGTGCCGTCGGCGTCGGTGACGGAGAGCCCGCCCTCGCGCTCGTCGACGGCGAACTCGACTCCCCCCTCGCCCGCGACCGCGTCGAGCCGGGTCCGTACCGCGTCCAGCGCGCCCTCGTCGGGAACCACGACCTCGAACCACGCGATCCCGCGCCCTCCGGCTGGGGTCGTCCGCCCCCGCCACGTGTTCGCGCCGAGGTGGTGGTGGTAGCCGCCGGCCGCGACGAACCGCACGTCCGGGCCGCTCGTCCCGACCTCGAAGCCGAGACCGTCGACGTACACCGCCTCGAACGCCGACAGCGAGGTCACTTCGAGGTGAACGTGACCCACGTCGGTCCCGGCAGGAGTGCGGTCGACGAGAGGGACCGAACCCGCTCGCTCCTCGCTCGCCGCCGCCGCGGCGACCCCCTCGACGTCGAGCGGGTCGGTCGCCATCCGAACCGTCCCGTCCTCGTCTGTCGGCCACTCCTCGCGGGGGCGGTCGCGGTAGATCTCAACGCCGTTCCCCTCGGGGTCGTCGAGGTACAGCGCCTCGCTGACGAGGTGGTCGGCGGCGCCGTCGAGCCGCCAGCGCTCCCGCACCCGCGCCAGCGCTTCGCCGAGCGCGGCCCGCGAAGGGACCCGGAACGCGGTGTGGAAGAGTCCGGCGTCGATCCGGCTCCGCGCCGGGCGGTCGGCGTCGCGTTCCAAGATCAGGAGCGGGGTCTCCCCGACGCCGAGGGTCGCTCGCTCGTCGTCGCGGTCGAGGACCGCGAGACCGACCACGTCGCGGTAGAACGCGGTCGTCTCGTCGAGGTCGGCGACCCGGAGCGCGGCGCGGCCAATCCGCGTCTCGGGTGGGAGCCGGTCGTCACCGTTGCCCGCGGAAGCGTTGGGAGCGCCCGCGGCGTCGTCGCTGTCCCCGTCGGTCTCGTCGGTCATTGAGCCGTTTACGGTCGCCCGCGCGTTCAACGCGTCGGTCGCGGATCCCGCGGCGCCGATCGGTCCTGCCCGCTCGCCTAAACCTCCCCATCTTCCGTTAGAATCAAACCAGCACGCGACCCAGAGTGGGGCATGAGCGCCGAACAGCAGGAACGGGCCGTCCGGTGTCTGGTCGCGAAGGTCGGACTCGACGGCCACGACCGGGGCGCACACGTGATCGCACGGGCGTTCCGCGACGCCGGCTTCGAGGTCGTCTACTCCGGACTCCACCGCGCGCCGGAGGACATCGTCCAGGCGGCGGTCCAGGAGGACGTCGACGTGCTCGGCATCTCGATCCTCTCGGGCGCGCACAACACGCTCGTCCCGAAGGTGATCGAGGGGCTGAAGGAGTACGACGCGTTCGACGACACCCTCGTCCTCGTCGGCGGGATCATCCCAGACGAGGACGAGGACGACCTGAAGGAGCTGGGCGTCGCCGAGGTGTTCGGGCCGGGGACGCCGATGGAGGAAACGATCGAGTTCATCCGGAACAACGTCCCGGAGCGCGCGTAGATGGCCGGGCCGGACGCACCCGCGTTCGCAGACGCGCCGTCGCTCTCCGACGCGGACGCCGCGCTCGTCGAGGACCTCCTCTCGGGGAGTCACCGCGCGCTCGCCCGCGTGATCACCAAGATCGAGAGCCGGACGCCGGGGTACCGGGCGATCGTCTCCGCGCTCCACGAGCACACCGGGGGCGCGGACGTGATCGGGGTCACCGGGTCGCCGGGCGCCGGGAAGTCGACGCTGGTCGACAAGCTCGCTGCCGCCTACCGCGAGCGCGGCGACACGGTCGGCGTGATCGCGGTCGACCCCTCCTCGCCGTACACCGGCGGGGCCGTCCTCGGCGACCGGATCCGGATGGGGTCGAACGTCGGCGACATGGACGTGTTCTTCCGGTCGATGAGCGCGCGCGGCCAGCTCGGCGGCCTCTCGACCGCGACCGCGGACGCCGTGAAGGCGCTCGACGCCTTCGGGAAGGACGTCGTCGTCTTGGAGACCGTCGGCGCCGGCCAGAACGAGGTCGACGTGGTCCGCACCGCCGACACGGTGGCGGTGCTGGTCCAGCCCGGCTCCGGCGACGACGTCCAGACGCTGAAGGCCGGTATCCTCGAGATCGGCGACGTGTTCGTCGTCAACAAGGCGGACATGGACGGCGCACAGCGGACCGTCGCCGAGCTGGAGGAGATGGTCCACCGCCGCGAGGGCGGGACGACCGGCCGCGGCGCCGGCCACCACGGCGCGGCCTCGATGGCCTCGACCGAGGGAGGCGGATCCGCCGGGAGCCACCACGACGCCGGCCACTCGGCGGACTCCGAGTCCGGTGAGTCCGACGCTCGCGACGCGGACGCTGACGACTCGTGGACGCCGGAGGTGTTAGAGACCGTCGCGAACACCGGCGAGGGCGTCGAGGGGCTGATCGAGACGTTCGACGCGCACGCGGCGTACCTGCGGGAGTCCGGCGAGATCGAGACGACCGAACGGCGCCGGTACGCCGAAGAGATCCGCACGCTCGTTCGGGCGGACGTGGGGGCGCTCGCGACCGCCGAGATCGAGCGCCGCGGGGGGATCGACCGCCTCGCAGAGCGCGTCCGCGACCGGGAGACGGACCCGTACGCGGTCGCCGAGGCGATCGTGGGACCGATCGCCGACTGCGTGGAGGAGGCCGCGGACGGCGACCGCGACGACTGAGACCCGGACTCGCTCGGGAGTCCTCGCGGTCGCTCCGCGCCCCCGCCGCGTCCCACGGGTATAAGTCGCCAGCGAACCAACAGGTTTCCATGAAGCTCAGGAACCTCCTCGGCGGCGCCGTCCTCGGCGTCGGCGCGCTCGCAGCGCTCAACACCGGTCTCCGGTACGAGGGCGAACTGGAGTCCCCGCTCGACGGCGACGACGGCACCTTCCGCTGGCGCGGGATGGACGTCGCGTACACCGAGGCGGGCGACCCGGACGACCCCGATCTGGTGTTGCTCCACGGGATCAACGCCGCCGGCTCCGCCGGCGAGTGGCGCGCGGTGTTCGACGAGCTGGCCGCCGACTACCACGTCGTCGCGCCCGACTTCCCGGGGTACGGCCGCTCGGACCGGCCGCCGCTCCGGTACTCGGCGGCGCTGTACGAGGACTTCGTCCACGACTTCCTCGGGGAGCTCGACGAGCCGGCGGTCGTCGCCTCCTCGCTGTCGGCGGCGTACGCGGCCGCGGCGGTCGACGGCGGCGACGCGGACGGCGGCGTCGACCTGCGCGGGTTCGTCGCCGTCTGTCCGACCGCGACCGCGGGACCGAGTCCGGCGAAGGGGTGGCTCCGCGAACTGCTCCGCGCGCCGCTCGTCGGGCAGGCGCTGTTCAACGTCGTCGCCTCGAAGCCGTCGATCCGGTACTTCAACGCGGATCACGGCTACGACGACCCCGCGAACCCGAGCGCCGAGTGGACCGACTACGAGTGGCGCACGACCCACGTCGAGAACGCGCGGTTCGCGCCCGCCTCGTTCATTTCGGGGAGCCTGAACAGCGATATCGACCTCGCGGCCGCGCTCGCGGAGCTGGACGTGCCCCCCACGATCGTCTGGGGGCGGGAGGCGACCGTGAGTCCCCTCACCGAGGGGCGCGAGCTGGCCGACGCCGCCGACGCGCGGCTCGTCGTCTTCGACCGCGCGCGGCTGCTCCCGCACGTCGAACACCCCGAGCGGTTCGTCGAGACGGTTGAGGAGGCGCTCGTCACGGGCGCGACGGCGTAACGCGCTCGAAAACTGGTTCTCAGCCCTGAACATCGGGCGAATACGAATAAGTACGCCCGCCGGCGACGACGCGTATGACGAGCGAGACGCTCCGCGTGCTGTGCGTCGACGACGAGCCGGGACTCGCGCGGCTCGTCGCGACCCACCTCGAACGCGACGACGAACTCGACTGCGAGACCGCGGTCGAGACCCGTCCAGACGACGCGCTCCGGCGCATCGAGCGCGAGCCGTTCGACTGCGTCGTCAGCGACTACGACATGCCCCGCCTGACCGGCGTCGAACTGCTCTCGGCCGCCCGCGAACTCGATCCGGACCTCCCGTTCCTCCTCTTTTCCGCGACCGGGCCGGCCGACATCGCGGCCGAGATGGTCCGCGCCGGCGTCAGCGACTACGTCTCGAAGCGGGGCGGCGCAGACGGCTACACGGCGCTGCTGCGGCGCGTCAGGCTGGCCGCCGCCGGCGAGAGCGGGCGCTTCGGGACCGAGGGCGCCGGCGGCCCGGCCGCGGGCGGCGTCACCCTCGACGGGATCTGTACCGTGGCGCCGGACGGGACCTTCGAGTTCGTGGGCGAGGAGTACGGCTCGCTGTACGGGTACGACCCCGGGGAGCTGGAGGGGGAGCCGTGGCAGCGGCTCCACCCCGAGCCGGCGGTCGAACACATCGAGCGGAACGTCATCCCGGCCGTGACCGGCGGCGAGCGGTGGACCGGGACGAGCACGGGGCTCCGGGCGGACGGCAGTCGCTTCGCCGAGTCGAAGATGGTGAGCGCGACGGCCGACGACCGGCTGATAATCTCCGTGTCGCCGCTCGACTCGGTCCGGCGGCCCGCCGACGACTGACCGAGGTGGGGCCGGCGACCGCCGCCAGCCTCACTCGTCGCGGCGCACGTACAGCGTCTTCTCGCAGGCCGCGTGGACCTCCCCCTCGTCGTCGACGAGCGAGACGAGGTACTCGCGGTCGGTCGACTCGCCCGGATCGAGCGCGTCGCGGATCGCCTGCGTCTCCGCGGTCGGCAGGTCGAACTCTGCGTACAGCGCCTCCCGGCCGGGTTCGATGAACTCCAGCGCGGCCGACTTGTCCCACACCGTGAACCCGTCGCCCAGCGTCCGCCGGAGCATCGTCATGTACACCGGGTCGATCGCGCCGTAGATGCTGCCGCCGAATATCGTCCCAACCGCGTTCCGGGTGCGCCAGTTGAACGGGACGCGGATCCGGACGTAGCGCCAGTCGGCCGCGATGTGGTCGACGCGCGCGCCCGTGCCCCGGTACGCGGGAAGGAGGTTGAACCCGACCCGCCAGAGCCGGGTCCGACGGCTCTCCGCCGGCGGATCCTCGCGCAGGGATCGCGGGTCGGGGTCGCGGTCGACCCCGGTCGGGGAATCGCTCACGCCGATTCGCGGCGCGCCGGCGACAAACCGGTGTCGGAACCGGCGACAACCGGCCGAGGGTTGTCGATGTCAGACGTTCGTTTACACCCACCTCGCGGCGCGTGCCTCCGAGCGCCCATCGGGCGCGAGGAGCACGCGCGAGGGAGTCGGGCGCGACGAGGGCGACCGAAGGGAGCCCGAGACACGCGCCCGACGAGGTTGGGGAGGCGTGAGGTGCGGTGCTGTGCGGGGCGGGGTGGGGCTCAAAGGGGCAGTCGCGAGGGCGAAGCACGGCGCAGCAAGTACCGCAGCGAGGGAGCGACAGCGACCGAGCGAGGAACGTGGTTCGAGACGCCTACGGCGTCTCGTCATCGCCAGAAATCTCCGATTTCTGGCTAGCAGTCAGAACGCGAAGCGTTCTGACGACATCACGAAAGGCGCGAAGCGCCTTTCGAACGACAGCAAGCCGCGCGAGCCGTCGCGGCTGGGGCTTTGGAGGTGTTCCGTGTGGATCTATGGCCCGTCGCGTACTACCGAGCGGCCGAGAATTTAGCGGTAGTTCCGACGGGATCGCCAATCACGTATGCGGCCCGAAACGGGTATCCCCGCGCGACCGCAACCCGACACCGATGGAGTGCGACAAGTGCGGGAGCGACGCGATCCACCACGCCGCCTACTCCGGGGCGCACCTCTGTGGCCACCACCTCCGGGAGTCGGTCGAGAAGCGCGTGAAGCGTCGGGTCCGCGAGGACGGGCTCCTCGACCCGGACGCCACCCCCGACGACCCAGACCGCTGGGTGATCGGTCTCTCCGGCGGGAAAGACAGCGTCGCCCTGACGCAGATCCTCGACGACGTGTTCGGGAAGGACCCCCGCGTCGAGATGCTCGCCTTGACGATCCACGAGGGGATCGAGGGATACCGCGACGAGAGCATCGACGCCACGATCGAGCTGGCCGACGACCTCTCCTTGCGCCACGAGCTGGTCTCCTACGAGGAGGAGTTCGACGTGCGGATGGACGACGTGGTCGAGGACGACCCCGAGGACATGGCCGCCTGCGCGTACTGCGGCGTGTTCCGCCGCGACCTGCTGGAGAACTACGCCGCCGAGTTCGACGCCGACAAGCTGCTCACCGGCCACAACCTCGACGACGAGGCGCAGACCGCGATGATGAACTTCCTGGAGGGCGACGTGCGACAGGTGGCGAAACACTTCGACGCCTCGCTCGGTCCCTTCGACGAGCGCGCCGAGACCGACGCGTTTGTCCCGCGCGCCAAGCCCCTCCGCGACGTACCCGAAAAGGAGATCGCCCTGTACTGCCACGTCCGCGACCTGCCGACCCACATGGCCGAGTGTCCCCACGCTGAGGAGGCGTACCGCGGCGAGATCCAGTCGACGATCCACGCCTTAGAGGAGAACCACCCCGGCGCGCGCCACTCGATCATGGCCGGCTACGAGGAGCTGTCCGCGCTCGCGGCCGACGCCTACCGCGGGGACGGTAAGGGAGCCGGCGACGACGAAGCCGGTGAGACGGGCGACGACGCCGACGCTTCGACCCTCGGCGAGTGCGAGCGCTGCGGCTCGCAGACGAGTCGGGACGTCTGTCGGAAATGCCGGCTGCTGGAATCGATCGAGGCGGTCTGAAACGGTCCGCAAAAACGTCGAAAAGGCGATCGGCCGTCTCTGCTCCGGGAAAACGGAGACGACTCAGCGGATGACGTCGAGCCCGTTGTTCTTCTCGATCGGGTCGCTGCCGCCGTCGGACTCCCACGCGCTGCGCTCGGTGCCGCCGGAGACCGCCGGCTCGCCCCTGTCGCCGTGGCCGCCCGCGGTCTCGTTCGCCTCGGCCGCCCGCGAGCGCGAGTCGCCGATTTCGTCGCCGTTGACCGCGGCGCGGGACTTGTCCGCCTGCTTCTGGGTCGAGGGACCGAGCACCTGCGCGCTCTGGACGCCCGTCATGATCGCCATAACGCGCACCTTCCCCTTGTACTCCTCCTGGATGCGGGCGCCCCAGATCACGTTGGCGCTCGCCTCCAGCCGCTCGGTGATGTTGTTCGCGATCCCCTCGGCCTCCTTCAGCGTGAGGTCGGGACCGCCCGTGATGTGGACGAGTCCGCCCGAGGCGCCGCGGTAGTCCACGTCGAGCAGCGGGTGGTTCATCGCGTCGTTGACCACCTCTTGGGTCTTGTTCTTGTCTTGGGTCTCGCCGACGAGCATGACCGCGACGCCGCCCTGGTCCATGATCGTCGACATGTCGGCGTAGTCGAGGTTGATGAGGCTCGGCTGGGTGATCGTCTCGGAGATCCCCTTCACCGTCTCCGCGATGATCTGGTCCATCACGGAGAACGCCTTCCCGATCGGCAGGTTCGGGACGTAATCGAGGAGCCGGTTGTTGTCGAGGACGATGATCGAGTCGGCCTCGTTGCGGAGGGTCTCCAGACCCTCCTCGGCTTTCACCGTGCGGGCGCGCTCGACGTTGAACGGCGTCGAGACCATCCCGACGACGATGGCGCCCTGCTCTTTGGCGATCTTCGAGACGACCGGCGCGGCGCCGGTGCCGGTGCCGCCGCCCATCCCGGCGGTGACGAAGACGAGGTCGGCGTCGCCGAGCACCTCCTTGATCGTCCCCTGAGCCATCTCGGTGGCGCGCTCGCCCATCTTGGGGTCGCCGCCGGCACCGAGCCCCTGCGTGAGCGACTTGCCCACGAGGATCTTGGTGTCGGCCTCGATCATCTTGAGGTGCTGTTTGTCCGTGTTGATGGCGACGGTGTCGGCGCCGTCGACGCCGATGTTGTACAGCCGGTTGACCGTGTTGTTCCCGGCGCCGCCGGCGCCGACGATGACTATTCGGGGGTCCCCGAACTCGTCGTCGTCCATGTCGACGGAGTCCATGTCGCGCTTCTCCGCTTCCGCGTTGTCGAGGGCGTCCTGAACGAGATCTTGCATCAGTTTACACCTTCGCCCAGTTGCGGTTGCGGCCGCGCTCGTCGCGCTCGCCGTCCTGTTCGTTCAACATGTCGCGGACGGCCGACCGGATCGCCTCGCTCCGGTTCGGGAACTCGCCCGTCTCCACCATCTGTTCGACCTCGTCAATCTGCTGTTTCGGGATTCGTAGTGTCACACGCTCCATTGGTATTCCCCCGGTAAGACGGCGAACACGCGACGCGTGTGTCTTACAGCTCGGACCGCCCGACTACGGGGCAGCACCCCGAATCGGACGCCCTCTGTAAGACGACCGTCTTACGCAACTGGACTCACCGAGCCTACCAATATAAAACTACCGGTGGTTGTAAGACAAAATGTTAAACTACTGATTATGCGCGCATATGGGCGTCTACCTCCTGTTATCGTCTTTCAGAACGTCTGCTGCCGGGGTCCTCCGCCCGCATCCCGGGCAGAACGCCCAGTCGGTCCGGAGCTCGTCGCCGCACTCGCAGAAGGCTCTGTGAGATTGCTTTTCGCCACAGTTCGGGCAGTACACGTGGTCTGATGGCACTATCTCGCCGCACCCGCCACAGGCGCTTTCGCGCGTTTGCGCGCTCGGGTCCGCATCCGTCTTACGCGCGCCCGGATCCCCGTCGGTCGCCGTCTCACGCGTCACACGGACGTCGCCTTCGGACTCGTCGGATTGGGCGTTCGGCGCGTCGAGCGTGACGTTTACGTTGATATCTCTCGAGCTTCCGGCCGTATACGCCGGCGTCGCGGCGCCGGCCGTCGGACCGAGCCGCTCGTCGAGTGCGGCGTCGAGCCGCTCCGCGATCAGCTCGTCGACGCGGTCCGCGAGGGCGTCGTCGACGCTCCCCGTCGCCGCGTCGGACTCGTCCGACGCGGCCTCGTCGCCCCCGTCGAGGTGTGTCCGGAGCGCCTCCCGCATCACCTCGCTTTTGGAGGCGTCACACGCTTCCAGCCGGTCGACGAGGTCGTCGTCCGCCCGGAAGGTGATCTTGCTCATACCGAAGGGGTATTGCCGGTCGGTACAAGTATCTTCCCCTGTTGTCTGACACGTTTCACGACTCCGAAACGTTCGGGAAACGCCGTCAAACCGTGCGAATTGGTCACACGTGTGTCTGACGCAGATTTATACGCGTCGCGCGAGCACACGTGTGTATAATGAGCAACCGCGTCGAGGACCTCGAACGGCAGGTCGCGGAGCTACAGGCGGCGGTCAACGGACTCACCGAAGAGCTCGTCGAGATGAAAGAGCGCGTTCGACAGCTGGAAGACGAGCGCTCGGTCGCGGTCGAGGCGGACGCGACCGGTGCGGAAACCGGTTCCGAGGACGACACGGCGGCGTCTGTCGGCGACGAGTCCGCCGCAGCCGGTAGCGAAGCCGAACGGGTGTCCGGCGGCGAGCGGACGACTCACTCCGACGACCACGTCGACGTCTTCGAGTCCGTCGAGGACTCTTCCGACGGTGCGTCCGAGGGCGACGCGACGGCCGCGGCCGACGCGGGCGACGGTGAGGACGTCATCGTGCCAGAACAGTCTGCGACGACGCCCGACGCCGACGCGACCGACGAAACCGACGACGACGGCGAGTCGAGCGAGGGCGACGACATCATCGTCGCGTAAGCGGTCGTCCCGCCTCCATGCACATCACTGAAGTCGTTCTGGACGGGTTCAAGAGCTTCGGGCGGACGACGAGGATCCCCTTCTACGAGGATTTCACGGTCGTCACCGGCCCGAACGGCTCCGGGAAGTCGAACATCATCGACGGCGTGCTGTTCGCGCTCGGGCTGGCGCGCACCCGCGGGATCCGCGCGAAGAAGCTCACCGACCTCATCTACAATCCCGGCCACGACGACGGCGAGGCCGCGGACGGACCGAACGAGGCCTCGGTGACGGTCGTGCTCTCGAACGAGGACGGCACCCTCGACCGATCGCAGGTCGTCTCCGCGGCCGGCACGGAGAACGTCGGCGACGTCTCCGAGATCACGATCAAGCGCCGGGTGAAGGAGACCGAGGACAACTACTACTCGTACTACTACCTCAACGGGCGCTCCGTGAACCTCTCGGACGTCCAGGACCTGCTCGCGGCGGCGGGCGTCACGCCGGAGGGGTACAACGTGGTGATGCAGGGCGACGTCACCGAGATCATCAACATGACCCCCTACCAGCGGCGGGGGATCATCGACGAGATCGCGGGCGTCGCCGAGTTCGACGAGAAGAAGGAGGCCGCCTACGAGGAGCTGGACACCGTCGAAGACCGGATCGGCGAGGCCGACCTCCGGATCGGCGAGAAGGAGGACCGGCTCGATCAGCTCGCCGACGAGCGCGAGACCGCGCTCCAGTACCAGGACCTCCGCGACGAGCTCGAGGAGTACCGCGGGTTCAGGAAGGCCTCGGAGCTGGAGGACAAGCGCGACGCGCTCGCGGACGTCGAAAGCGAGATCGGCGAGGCGGAGACGGACCTCGAATCGCTCCGCGAGGAGCTGGACGCCAGACAGGGGAAGCTCACCCGCCTGGAGGAGGACCTCGCGGACCTCAACCACGAGATAGAGACGAAAGGCGAGGAGGAACAGATCGAGATCCGCTCGGAGATAGAGGCGATCAAAGGCGAGGTCTCGCGGCTGGAGGACAGGATCGAGTCGGCCGAGTCGCGCGCCGAGTCGGCCGAGAACGACCGGCGGCAGGCGTTCGTCCAGATCGACCGCAAAGAGGAGACGATCGAGGAGCTGGACGCCGAGATCCGCGAGACGAAAGTGGAGAAGGCGTCGGTGAAATCGGAGCTGGCGACGAAGCGCTCCGAGCTGGCCGACGTCGAGGCCGAGATCGAGGGGGCCGACACCGAGTTCGACGAGCTGAAGGCCGAGCTGTCGGAGAAGAAGGAGGAGATCGAGTCCCTCCGCGAGGAGAAAAACGAGACGCAACGCGAGAAGGACCGGCTGCTCGACGAGGCTCGCCGGCGGTCGAACGCGGTGAGCGAGGCCCGCGAGGAGCTGGAGGCGGCCCGCGAGTCGCTCCCGGAGCACAAGGCGCGGATCTCCGAGCTGAAAAGCGAGCTGGACAAAGCCGAGAAGAATCAGGCGACCATCGAGGACGCGGTCGCGGACCTCTTCTCGGAGAAGGCCGAGACGGAGGAGCGGCTGGAGGAGATCGAGGCGACGCTCCGCGAGAAGCAGAACGAGTACGCCAAGCTGGAGGCGGCCGCCGACGAGCGCGGTGACGCCTCGTGGCCCAGAGCGGTCACCGAGGTGAAGAACGGCGGCATCGACGGTGTCCACGGCGCGGTCGGCGAGTTGGCCTCGGTCGAGACCCAGTACGCCGAGGCCTGCGAGACCGCCGCGGGCGGGCGACTGGCGAACGTCGTCGTCGACGACGACGGCGTCGGCTCGACGTGTATCGACTACCTCAAACAGCGGAACGCGGGGCGGGCGACGTTCCTCCCGATCACGAAGATGGACGACCGGAGCCTGCCGCGGAAGCCCTCGCTACCGGGCGTCGTCGACTTCGCGCGCGACCTCGTCGACTACGACGCCGAGTACGAGTCGATCTTCTCGTACGTGCTCGGCTCGACGCTCGTCGTCGAGGACATGTCGACCGCCCGCGAGCTGATGGGCGACTTCCGGATGGTGACGCTCGACGGCGACCTCGTCGAGAAGTCGGGCGCGATGACCGGCGGCTCCGGCGGCGGCTCCCGCTACTCGTTCACGAAGTCCGGCGGCGGGAAGCTCGAACGGCTCGCGACGGAGATATCCGACCTCGAAGACGAGCGCCAGTCGGTCCAGTCGGAGATCGACGCGCTCGACGACGACATCGAGGACGCGCGCGACCGCAAGGCCGACGCGGCCGAGCGCGTGCGGTCGCTGGAGGCGGACGTCGAGCGCGCCGAAGAGGAGCTCGCGGAGTCCGAAGACCGGATCGAGGAGCGTGAGACCGAACTCGAAGAGCTGGAGGCGGAACGCGAGTCGGTCGACGAGGAGATGACGGCCCTCGACGACGAGCTGGCGGCGACCGACGCGGAGATCGACGAGCTCGCCGCGGAGATCGACGAGATCGAAGCCGAGCTCGCCGACTCGAAGATCCCCGAGCTCTCCGAGCGCGCCGACGAGATCCGCGCCGAGATCGACGAGCTGGAAGACCGGATGAGCTCGCTCGACGGTCGGATCAACGAGCTGGAGCTGGAGAAGGGGTACGCCGAGGACGCGCTCGACGACCTCCACGACGACGTCGAGGAGGCGCAGAACGCGAAGGCGGAGGCCGAGGAGGCGATCGCCGACCACGAGGCCGCCATCGAGGAGAAGGAGGCGGAGTTGGCGGAGAAGAAGGAGGCGATCGCCGACCTCGAAGCGGAGCTCACGGAGCTGAAGGAGGACCGCGAGGACCTCCGCGAGGAGATCCGCGAGGCGACCCAGCGGCGCGACGAGCAGCGGTCGCTCGTCGCCGAGGCGGAGTCGGACCTCTCGGATCTCACCGACCGGCGGGACCGACTGGAGTGGGAGATCGACGAGCTGGAGTCGCAGGTCGGCGCCTACGACGCCGAGGAGATCCCCGACCTCGACGAGGTGGAGTCGCGGATCGAGGAGCTGGAGACCGAGATGGAGGCGCTCGAACCGGTGAACATGCTCGCGATCGACGAGTACGACGAGGTCCAGGAGGCGCTGTCGGAGATTCAGGAGCGCCGCGACGTGCTCGTCGAGGAGCGCGACGCCATCGAGGAGCGCATCGAGGGGTACGAGGCGGCGAAGAAGGAGACGTTCATGGAGACGTTCGAGTCGATCAACGACCACTTCGGGGACATCTTCGCGCGGCTCTCGGCCGGGAGCGGCGAGCTCGTCTTGGAGAACCCCGAGGATCCGTTCGAGGAGGGGCTGACGATGAAGGCCCAGCCCGCGGACAAGCCGGTTCAGCGGCTCGACGCGATGAGCGGCGGCGAGAAGTCGCTCACCGCCCTCTCCTTTATCTTCGCGGTCCAGCGGCACAACCCCGCGCCGTTCTACGCGCTCGACGAGATCGACGCGTTCCTCGACGCGGTCAACGCCGAGCGCGTCGGCGAGATGATAGAGGAGCTGGCCGAGGAGGCCCAGTTCGTCGTCGTCGGCCACCGCTCGGCGCTGTTGGAGCGCTCGGACCGCGCGATCGGCGTCACGATGCAGGGCGACAACCTCTCGGCGGTGACCGGGATGCAGTTCGGTGACGACGCCGACGAGGAGGTGAGCGCGGATGACTGAAGAAGGGGACGGCCAAGGCTCTGGCGGCGGTTCCGACGACGCCGTCCCCGACCTCGACCTGACGAGCGAGCGCGACGGCGCGGACCCGTTCGCCGACGAGTCTCCGAACGACGATCCTCAGCACGACGAGGGCGGTGGCCCGGCCGACGAGTCCGGTCCGGACGTGGCGGGCGTCTCACCCCCCGACGAGACCGACGACGACGAGGTCGAGCCCGTCGAACTCCTCGTCCAGCTCGCCGAGGAGGGCGAGATCGAGCCGTGGGACATCGACATCGTCCAGGTGACGGACGCCTTCTTGGAGAAGCTCGACGAGACGGACCTCCGGACGACCGGGCGGGCGCTGTTCTACGCCAGCGTCCTCCTCCGGATGAAAAGCGACGGCATGCTGGCGGACGACGACGAAGAGGCGGAGCCGGAACCGGAGCCGTGGGAGGTCGCGATGGAGGGCGGCGCGCCCGACCCCGCCGACGGCGACTTCGACCCGATCGACGAGCTGGAGGCGGAGATGGACCGCCGGCTCGACCGGAAGAACACCCGCGGCTCGCCGGAGACGCTCGACGAGCTGGTCCGCGAACTGCGCGAGGCCGAGCGCGGCTCGTGGTGGAAGGACTCCCGCGAGTACGACACCTCCGAGTCGCCGCACGGCCACGCTCGCGGCACGCAGACGCTCGACTACCACGCGGACGACGAGTTCCGGCAGGACGGGGAGCCGACCGCGGGCGAGGCGACCGACCGCACCCACGACGAGGACATCGAGGAGGTCATCGTGGAGATCGACAACGCTCTCCGGACCCACTTCGAGCGCGGGCGTACGGAGGTGCTGTTCGCGGAGATCGACGGCGCGGGCGGCCGCCCGTTCATGACGTACCTCGCGCTGCTGTTCATGGCCCACCGCGGCTCGGTCCGGCTCCAGCAGGACGACCTGTTCGGCGACCTCTGGGTGAAAGACCCCGCGGCGATGACCGGCGAGTCGGAAGCGATCGCAGACTGAACGACCGGCTGCGAGCCGTTCGCTGACCGACCGCGACTCCCCTCCAATACGCTCTTTACGCTGCCGCGAGAGGGTTTTCCCGTGATATCGTTCGCCGCCGCCAACCCCGCGCTCGCCGCGATCGTCGCGGCGCTGTGGATCGGCCTCCTGCTGTACGGCGCCTCGGCGCTCTGGTGGCTCCTCGAAGCGACGGTGCTCGCGCGCGGCGGCCGCGTCGACCCCGACGACGTCGAGTGGGGGTACGAGGACATCCAGGTCCGCATCCTGACTATCGACGCCGAGGAGGTGGTACAGGCGACCGTCAACTCGGTCCCGCAGGCGATCGACGACGTGCGCGTGATCGCGGAGTCGCCGATCGACGTTGAGGGTGCGGACGTCCACGTCGTTCCCGAGGAGTTCGAGTGCGACGCGACCAACAAGGGCCGGGCGGTCGAGTGGGCGCGGCGCGTGGTGCCGTGCGACCGCGAGTACGTGCTGTACCTCGACGAGGACACGATCATGGCCGGATTCGAGGGCCTCCCGGACGCGGACGTGGTCCAGTTCACCGAGAAGCCGCTTTTCACCGGATCGCGGGTCGCTTATCTGAGCGAGATATTCCGCGTCGGCTACCAGTACGAGCAGTTCGCGTTCCATAAGCTCCGATACCCGCTGTACGCGTGGGGCGGCGGGGTGGCGGTCCGACACTCGTTAGAGGAGTCGATCACGTGGGATGTCGCGACTATCACCGAGGACACGAACTTCATCTGGCGGGCCGCGGACCAGACGGGCGTCTCCTTCGCCGTGCTCGACGTGCGGTTCCGCAACCAGGCGCCCCCGTCGCTGCGCGCGATGGCGAAGCAGCGCCGGCGCTGGATCTCGGGCACGCGCGCCGACGGCCACCTGCTCCCACTCAGGTACCGACCGGTGTATTACACCCGGATCATCGCGTGGTCGCTCTCGCCGCTGGTCCCGCTCCTCGTCTTCGCGTCGCTCGTCTTCCCGGGCACCGCACCCGGTATGGAGTGGTACCGCACGGCGTCGCTGGCGTTGTTCGGGATCCTGTTCGTCTACACGCTCGTCGGCGCGGCCTCGTACGACAAACATCCGATCACGTGGCCGCTGTACCTCCTGTTGACGCCGATCGCCTTCCTCGCGCACTCGGCCGGCGCGCTCTGGGGACTCCTCTCCCCGGTGAAGACGTTCGAGGTGACCGAGAAGGTGACGCCGGACACGGTAGAGAGGGTTCACGAGTCGATGGCACCGGGAACGGTCACCGACCACGACGGCTCCGAGCGACTGACACGGGAGTCCGACGAGGAGTTCACCCTCGACGTGTTCGACGACTAGGACGTGTCTACAGTGGTCGCTCGGCGATACGTTGTCAGTCTCGCGGAGAACACTTCCAAAGCCCCACCCTGACCGCACAGCACCACCGGAAGACGGTCCTGCTCGCTCACTGCGTTCGCTGCGCGGGCTGCGACTTCCGTACCCCCACTCGCTCCCTCCGGTCGCTCGCGGGACCGCACCTCACACCTCCCCTGCCTCGTCGGTCGCCCTCGCTTCGCTCGGCGACCGACTCCAGCGAGGGACCGAAGGTCCCTCTGGCAGCCGGCGCGTAGCGCCGGCGACAGTGCGAGAGCGAAGCTCTCGCTTGAAACCGGACGGAGTCCGGTGACAGCGAGGCGCGACGCGCCTCTGGCAGTCGGGCGAAGCCCGACAACCTCGCGCGTGCGGCTCGTGGCCCTCCGGGCCACTCACCGGCACGCGCCACCGCACGGCGTGTCTATTTATAAGTAGTCGCCGAGCAGCGGCTCGACGCGCTCTTTCGTCTCCTCGGGGATCGCCTCGGTCGGCGTGTTGACGGTGCCTTCGAGCGCGGTGTGGGCGTCACACTCCAGGTCCTCGGGGAGCGTCCGCACGGCCTCCTCGACGGCGGCCTTGATCGCCGTCTGGTTCTGCTCGGCGTTTTCGAGCACCTCCTCGAGTGTCACCTCGCTGTCTTCCTTCCAGACGTCGTAGTCGGTGACGCCGGCGATCGTCGCGTACGCGATCTCGGCCTCGCGGGCCAGCTTCGCCTCCGGGATCGCGGTCATGCCGACGAGGTCCCAGCCTTGGCGCTTGTAGAACTCCGACTCCGCGCGCGTCGAGTACTGCGGTCCCTCGATACAGACGTACGTGCCGCCCTTCACGACGCCGGTGTCGGCGGACGTGGAAGACTCCGCGGCATCAGTGAGGTGATCGACGAGTTCGGGGCTGTACGGGTCCGCGAACGGCTGGTGGACGACGACCCCGTCACCGTAGAAGGAGAGGTCGCGGCCCTTCGTCCGGTCGTAGATCTGGTCCGGGACGACGAGCGTCCCCGGCTCCAGCTCCTCTTTCAGGCTCCCGACCGCGTTCGACGCGAACACGTGGATGACGCCCGCCTTTTTCAAGGCGTACATGTTGGCGCGGTACGGGAGGTCGGTCGGCGAGACGCCGTGGCTCGAGCCGTGTCGCGGCAGGAACGCCACCTCTCGGCCGGTGTCGCCGAACTCGCCGATCGTCACCGCGTCGCTCGGCTCGCCGTACGGCGTGTCGAACTCGACCTCGCGCACGTCGTTCAGGGGGAGCGCCTCGTAGATACCGCTGCCGCCGATGAATCCGATAGTTCCCATACCCGGAATGCGCCCGCTCGCCACTTATACGGACCGAACTCGCTACAGGAACCAGCGCACTGCCGCGAGCGCGACCGCGCTCACGACGAGCAGGTGGACGAGGACCGCGCCGACGGGCGCGGCGCCCACCGCGCGCATGTCGTCGACCCGGATCGAGAGACCGAGACCGACGAACGCCAGCGCGAACAGCGCGTCCGAGACGCGCCCGATAGACGCCAGCGCGGCCGGCGAGAGCAGTCCGCTGTTGGCGACCGTCGCGACGATCAGAAATCCGAGCAGGAACTTCGGGAACTCGGCCCACAGGCGACGGACGCCCGGTTCGGCGGCCGAGCGCGCCGTGTACGCCAGCGAGTACGCGACCGCCACGCCGCCCAGAAGCGAGTTTCGCGCCAGCTTCGTCACGGTCGCCCACTGGCCCGCCTCGGGCGAGTGGGCGAACCCCGCGGCCGCGACGGGACCGGTCGAGAACATGCTCACACCCGCCCAGACGCCGAACTGCCGACCGGTGAGACCGAGCCACTCGCCCGCCAGCGGGAACGCGACGAGCGTGACGGCGTCGAACAGCAGCACCGTCGCGGCCGCGAAGGTGATCGCGGCGCCCCGGGCGTCCAGCACCCTCCCGATCGCGACGACGGCGGAGACGCCGCAGACGCTCGCGCCCGCGGCCAGAAGCGACGAGGTGGGCGACCCGATCCGGAAGAGGCCGCGCGCGACGACCTCCGCGAACAGGAGTCCGCCGGCGACGAACGCCACCACCAGTCCGAGGACGGTCGGTCCCGCGGCGAGGTATTCCTCGACCGCGACCGCCGCGCCGAGCAGGACGATCCCCGTCTCCAAGAACAGCTTGTCGACGCCGACGCCCGGCTCCGCGATCTCGGGGATCCCGACGGCGTTCCCGACGCCGACGCCGATCGCGACGGCGACGACGAGCGGCTGAACCCCGGGGACCGCGCCCGCGACGAGCGTCGCGGCGAGGGCGCCCCCGGCGAGCAGCGCGAGTCCGGGGAGGTACGCCCGGAGCGCCTCGGCGACTCCCGTCACAGCGCCTGTCCGACGAGGTGCGCGGCGACGATTCCGAGACCCAGCGCGAGCGCCTGCCAGCCGCGGTCGAGCGCGGTCCAGCGGTCGACGATCCCGTCGTCGACCGTCGAACCGTCCGCTCCCGCCCCCTCGTCGCCGTTCGATACCATGACGGCGGATCGACCGGGGCGCTACTTACCCGTGTCGCTCGCGCCCGGGTCCGATCAGTCGTCGGCCTCGGCCGCGACCTCGTCGTTCGCGTCCGCGTCGGCGTCCGCCTCCTCGTCCGCTTCCGTCTCGTCGAGCCGCGGGAAGTTCTCGATGGTCGCGTCGCGGAAGGCGGACTCGTCGAACTCGTAGTCGTCCTCGAAGAAGCCGAGGACGGTCTCGACGTCGGTCATCGCGTTCTTCAGCGCGGTCGACGCGCCCGGCGAGGGCGTGATGTTGAACAGGATGCCGTCCTCGGTGATCTTCGCTTCGCCCATGTCCAGCTCCTTGTTCTCGGTGTCGACGATCTGCGGGCGCACGCCGCCGTACCCCTTCGCGCGGTCGATGTCGTCGACGTCGACGCTCGGCACGACCTTCTGGACGTCCGGCAGGAACGCGCGCTTCCCGACCACCGGGAGGTCGTACACGAGGTTGCGCACGACGTACGGGAAGAGGATCCGGTCCGAGAGGATGTTGACGTAGCTCAGCACGGAGTCGGGGTTGAAGCCGAACACGTCGACGAAGTCGCTCACCGTCGAGAGGTGGCCGCGTTCGAGCGCGGGCACGAGCTTCGCGGTCGGACCGAACCGGGTGATCCCGTCGTCGTGGACGTCGGCGTCGCCGTGGACCGCCGCGAACGGGAGCTTCTTCATCTGGAGCGTGTACACCTTCCCGTTCAGCAGGTCGTCCGCGAGGAAGAAGCTCCCCGCGACCGGCAGTAGCGACATCCCCTCGCCGTACCCCATCTCCTTGGCGAACTGGAGGCTGTGCGAGCCGGCCGCGACGACGACCGCCTCGGCGTCGAAGTCGCCGTCGTCGGTCTCGACGAGGAAGTCGTCGCCGCGGTCGTCGACGTTCGTCACGGCCGTTCCGAGGTGGACCGAGACGCCCTCCTCCTCGCGGGCGGCGTCGACGAAGGACTTCGCGACCGCGCCGTAGTCGACCACGTAGCCGTCCGGCGTCTGGAGCGCCTTCAGCTCCGTGCCGGGGTCGCGCCCCTCGACGACCTTCGGCTCCAGCTCTTCGATCTCCTCGCGGCCGATCTCGCGGAGCTTCGGGAACAGGTCGCCGAACCCGTTCTCGCGGTAGCGCTCCTCCAGCTTGGCGACCTCCTCGTCGCCGACGCCGAGGACCATCTTGCTCCGCTTGCTGTGCATCTCGCGGTCGGGGTCCTCCCCTTCGAGGTAGCCCGCGAGCAGCTCCGCGCCCTCCTTGACCTCCTCGGCCTTCTCGAGGGTGTAGTTCGTCTCGATGTCTCCGAAGTGGAGGGTCTGGGAGTTGTTCGTCCGGTGGGAGTTGATCGCGGCTATCTCCCGCTCCTTCTCGATCAGCGTGACGTCCTCGACGTCGGTGAACTTCGCGACCGTGTACAGCAGCGACGCCCCGCTGATTCCCCCGCCGATGATTACGAGATCGGTGTCAGACATGCGTGGTGAAAGCTCACCTCGTGAGACGGACTCCCCCGTTAACCCTTTTACCATCTTTACGCGAAATCGAGCGGTAGAGAGCCTACAAACGTCGATTGTCTATTCGACGATCGTCGAATTTTACTCGTCCCGCGCGCTTCGGTACCGCTCGCGGACCGCCGCGAACAGCGCGCGCCCGGCCTCGGTCCGGAGCCGCGGCTCGGTCGTCGCGAAGAACTCGTCGAGGTCGTCGTACTCGCGGAACGCGTCGGGGGCGCCGCGCTCGGGGTCGTACCGGTCGCCGCGCTCGTAGCGGACGGCCTGAAAACAGGTGTCGAGGAGGTCACACTCCTTGACGAGGACCGCCTCCGGCGACTCGCGCGCCTCGTACGCCTCCCACGCGTCCCGCACGCGCTCGGGGAGCGGGCCGGCGAGGTCCGCCATCGCCTCGCGTTCGGCGGCCTCCTTGGTCTCGGGGTCCACCGTGTCCGCGGTCGAATCGGCGCGGGTCGCGGCGTCGCCCGTCTCCGCCTCGGCCACGTCGTGGACGACCGCGAGCCGGAGCGCGCGGTCGAGGTCGACGCCCGGCAGGTCGGCGGCCAGCCGGTCGCCGAGCGTCACGACGAGGTACGCGACCCCCCACGAGTGGGCGGCGACGGACTCGGGGTCGTCGACCCCGCGGAGCTGCCAGCCGGTGCGCCGCTCGTCTTTCAGGTCGTAGGCGGCGAGCACCGCGCCGAGGGCGTCGTCGAGATCGTCGTCACCGGACTCTGCGGCGTCCATCGCTCGGGGCGGCTACTCGGCGAGCGCCCAGCTTCCGTCGCCGACGGGTTCGGCAACGTCCCGCCGGACCATCTCGTCGATGACCTCGTCGAGGCGGTCGGGCTGGGCAACCTCCATCTCGATCCGGCCGATGCCGTGGAACTCCTCTAAGTAGTGACGTAGGTCCTCCCGCGAGAACGCCGACTCGTCGGCGCGCTCCATCGCGCCCTCCGTGAGGTCGACCATGTCCTCGAGGAAGTTCCACGGGTAGACGACCCAGGTCCACTGCTCCAGGCGCTCGCCGACGAAGTCCGGCTGGAACTCGGAGGTGCCCAGAAGCTGGAGCGTCGCGGTGCGGACCTCGCCCGCGTCCCGGTCCTCGACGTACTCCTCGGCGCGGCGGATCGACCCGCCGGTGTCGGCGATGTCGTCGATGATCAGGACGTTCTTCCCCTCCACGCTCCCCTCCGGCATCGGGTAGCGGATCTGGGGTTCGCCGCTCTTCTCGGCGGTCCCGACGTAGTGTTCCATCTTGAGGCTGGTGAGGTCGTTGAGTCCGAGGAAGTCGCAGACGCACCGGCCCGCGAACCAGCCGCCGCGGGCCAGGGCGACGACCACGTCCGGCTCGAAGTCGGCCCGCTTCACCGCGTCGGAGACGTTGCGGCAGAGCCCGTAGATGTACTCCCAGTTGGTGAGCGTGCAGTCGAAGTCGTCCGGGAGGTCGCTCATACGAGCGTACCTGCCGGCCGCGCGCTCATAAGGGTTTAGCTCCGCGGGCGCGCGGCGACCGCACCCCACCGACCGGTGGCGTTCAGCGCGCCGCCCGCCCTCACCGAACCGCCGAGGTCAGCGCGATACCGCCCGCGAGCAGCAGCGCGAGCGCGGCCACCGGCTGGCCGCCGCCGACCGCGAGGGTGACCCCGTAGACGAGACCGGCCGCGAGCGCGCCGACGAGCAGGCTCGTCCCCGCGTGGACCGCGACGTTCCGACGGACCCGCGCGCCCCGACCGACCTGCTCGCCGAGACCGACGCCGTGGTCGGCGACGTCCCACGCGACCGCCAGCCCGACGGCGGCGACGAGCAGCGCCTCGGCGGGGGCGCCGCGGTACCCCGCGACCGCGACCCCGACCACGCCGACGGCGGCGCCCCACGTCAGGACCCGCGTCGACCTCCGGAGCGCGCCGCCGAGGAAGCCGAGCGCGGCGACCCCGAGCAGCGCGCCGCCGATCGGACTCGCCACCGCGCCGGCGGTCGCCGCGACGCCCGCGGCCGCGAGGCTCGCGACTATCGCGACCGTCGGCGGCCGCGCGTCCGTCTCGTGGAAGTCGGCGGTCAGGTCGGCGGCCGGACCTCCGTCCGACGACCCGTCGCCGCCCGCTTCGCTTTCCCCCTCGCTGCCCCCTCCGCTCTCTCCGTCGCGGACCGCACCGCTCATCGCGACCACCGCCTCGTCGCGGCCGCGACCGCGACCGGGAAGGAGTCGTCTCGCCACTCCAGCGCGCGGATCCCACCCGACCGGAGCGTCCGGAGCCGCTGCCGGCGCTCGAAGGCGGTCAGCCGCTCGCCGGCCGTCTCGGTCGCCGTGGGATCCGGCGAGAGGACGGTCACGAGGTGGCCGTGCGCGTCGATCCGACGCGCGAGCGTCGCCGCGGTGTCGTCCGCGAGCGGCGTGAAGAACAGCACCTGCGCGTCGGCCGGGAGCCGTCGTCGGAACCGTCGGAGCCACAGCGAGCGGTAGAAGCGCTCCCCGCTGGGCGTCGGCGCCAGCGCCGGGTCGGTGGCCAGCGTCTCGCGGCCGCGGGCCGCGTGGACGGTCCCGCTGCCTGGCGGGAGCCAGCAGTCCAGCGGCGACAGCGCCGCGATCCCCACCCGGTCGCCGCCGTCGAGGAGCGCCGAGAACGCCTGGCCGGCGGCCGCGACGCTCGCCTCCACCGCCGTCTCGGCGTCGGGGTCGGCGGCGACGTAGGCCGACTCGCGCGCGTCGACGAGCAGCACGACGGTGGCGGAGCGCTCCTCGCGGTGCTCGACGGTCGACAGCTCGCCCGTCCGCGCGCGGCGGTTCCAGTCGATCCGCTTGACCGGGTCGCCGCGGCGGTACTCCCGGGTCGCGTGGAACTCGACGCCGGCCCCGCCAACGTCGGTCGGCACTCGACCGTGGTGGACGGTCGTCAGTCCGCGCAGGGGGAGGTCCCCGCCGGCGGACAGCTCCGGCGTACAGGAGACGGCCGTCGGCGCGTCGAGGTCCGCCGTCCGCTCGCGGGCACCGGCCGCGTCGCGCGTGATCGCGGTCAGCGGTCCCCACTCGTGGTCGCCGCGCGCCGCCCGCACGGTGTACTCGAACGAGACCGCCGTCCCCGGCCGCAACGCGGTCGCGACGCGAGCCGGTCCGTCGACGACCGCTAGCCCCGGCGGGACGCCGTCGACGAGCCGGAGGTCCGGAAGCGCCGCTTCCCCGACGTTCTCCGCGCGAACGGTGACGCGAACCTCGTCGCCGGGCGCCGGCGTCTCGTCGCTCACCGACCGCGTCACCGCGAGCGTCGGCGTCGGCGCGTCTCCCGCCCGGGCGTACACGGCGTACCCGACGCCGACCGCGCCCGCGAGCACCAGCGACGACTGCCGGACGATCACGCCGAGACCGACGAGCGCCAGCGCCGCCCCCGCGATCCCCAGCCACCGATCCGTCTCGACCTCCCGTCTGCGCTCCCGGTCGGTCGGGGTCTCGGCCGCCCCCGTCGCGGCCGCGTCGTCCTCTCGTTCGGCCGCGTCGCTCTCCACGCCAGTCGCGGTCGCGTCCGGATCGTCTCCCCGGGCCGAGTCGATTCCGACCGCGACGCCGTCCTCGTCCTCGTCAGAACGCGGATCGGTCGAATCGGCCGGATCGGTCGTATCGGTCGAACCGGCGGAATCGGCGGAATCGGCCGAACCGGACGCGACCTCCCCCCGCGGGTCGCTCACGCCGCACCTCCGGACTCGATCCGATCGATCTCGTCTATCGCCGCCCGCAGCCCGTACCAGTAGCGCGACCGCCCCCGGACCGTGGCCGACAGACGGACGCGGAGCGGGTACCCGGTCCGCGCGTCGAAGAACGCGGCGGCGACGGGGTCGTCCGTCCACGTCCCGTCGTCGACGGTCGCCTCGGCCGCCTCCCGCGAGCAGTTGCGGTCGCGGGCGACGGCGTCGACCGCCACCTCCCGGACCCGGTCGCGGAGGTCCCGGCGGTCCCGGTAGCCGCCCGGCGCGGGGCTGGCGACCCGGGCTATCCGCTCGTCGAGATCCGCGCCGGGCACCGCGGCGGGCGCGCGGCGTTCCGGCTCCCCGGGATCCGTCGGGAGTCGGCGTCGGTCCCGGCGCGCGTTCGCGTATCGGATCCCCTGGACCACGCCGAGGACGCCGATCAGCGTGACGACGGTCGAGGTGGGGGAGATGGCCGCCGCCACGCCGCGGTCGAGCGCGGCGAGGAGACCGACGGCGACCGCCAGCACCCCCGCGACGACCAGGGGACGCACTACCGGTCACCCCCGTCGGCTCCGACGCGTCCGATCCCGGCGGGGCCGCGCGTCACGAGTCGCCCCCGTGTCGCTCCTCGATCCGGCGCAGCGCCTCGACGGCGCGGCGCTCGCGGTCGTCCGTCGCGTCCTCGCCGCCGTAGCGCACGCGCTCGAACGCCTCGGTGAGCGCGGTCACCGGCTCCTCGTCGACGCCGGCGTCGACGGCCGCGGTCGCGAACTCGGCGGGCGTCGAGGAGGCGGGGCGGTCGACGTCGAGGACGTCGGTCATGTCCCGCCACGCCCGGTACACCTCGTTGTCCGCGTCCGACGACTCGATCCGGTCGGCGGCCTCGCCGGCCGCCCGGCCGATCGCGTCCAACTCCGGGGGGTCGTCGTCCGCCGGATCGGGGCGGCCGGTCTCGCCGTCGTCGGTCTCGTCGTCACCGCCCGCGAGGAGGAGGACGGCGACGCTCGCGACGACCGCGGCGAGGACGACCAGCGCGAACAGGACCTCTGGCGTCGACGCCGCCCCCTCGCCGCCGCCGAACCCGCCGCCGCCGGGGGCGCCCTCGGGGAACAGTCCCGTTCCGTTGCCGCCGAGACCGAGCGACACCGAGAGGCTCTGTGCGGCCGATCCGCACGCCGACAGAATCCAGAAGAGGACTCCGATCGGGAGACCGATCACGCCGGCGACGGCGGCGCCCGCGAACGGCGACGCGGTGTCCCGGTAGGTCACCCCGGCGAGCAGCGCCATCCCGAGAACGAGCGCGGCCACGGCCGGCGGCTCCCTGAGGTACGGGAGACAGACCCCGGAGGTGGACAGCCCGCCCGCCTCCCCCGAGGAGGTGAGGACGCCCGGGTCGCCCGCCGACTCTCCGACGCTCGGAGCGTCTCCGTCGCCACCGCCGAACCCGCCGCTGCCGGTGTCGACGGCGGTGTCCAGCGTCGCGGCCGCGACGCCGAGCGCGACGACGGCGAGGAGGGCGACGACGACCGCAGCGAGGGCGTCCCGCTTCACGTCCCCGAATACGCCGGCCGGCACGAATACCTTTCGGCGGCCGAGGTCCGGCCGGTGATCGGGCCGGAACGCCCCGCAGTCCCCGGCTACGCGTCTTCGCTGCCGTCAACGAGGCCGTCGAGCGGCGTCGTCGGGAACAGCGCGTCGACGTCGGGTTCGGGTTCGACGAGGCGGTACGCGGTCCCGTCGCGCTCGACGACGCCGGCGGCCGCGAGGTGGTCGAGGTGCGAGAACGCCTCGCCGGGACCGTGGAGGACGTGGATCCCCTCCAGCGAGCCGAACAGGGCGGCCGAGACCGCCCACGCGGTCGCCGGTCCCGACTCGTCGAGCACGTCGATCACCCGGCGGGTCCGGTGGCGGTGGTGGTCGAGGATCGCCGCCGCGCGGCGGCTCGGCTCGTCGATCCGCCACCGGTGGCCGGGGTGGGCGGCGTCGAAGTCGCGCTCGACGACGCGCGCGAGGCTCTCGGCGTAGGCGGCGAGCGCCCCCTCGACGCGCACGTCCGCGCCGCCGACGTTGGGGGTGTACTTCGGGAGCAGCGCGTCGCCCGTGAAGACCTCCTCCGTCGCGTCCGCGCCGGCGACCGGGTCGTGGTCCGGCACCGTCCGCGGGTCGAACGCGAACCCGGAGAGTCCGGCGGTGTGGCCGGGCAGGTGGAGCGCTTCGAGTTCGACGCCGCCCGCCTCGATCGCGTCGCCGTCGCCGAACGTCGTCACGTCCGCCGGGCGGCCCGAGAGGTCCGCGCTGACCGCGTCGAAGAAGTCGGTGAGCCGCTCGCGGTCGGCGTCGGGCATCCCCCACCGCTCGAACGTCTCGCGCTGGCGGTCGCGGTCGGCGAACAGCGGCGTCTCGGTCCCGTCGACGAGGGCGGCGTCGGCCTCGTGGACGTACACGTCGGCGCCGCTCTCGGCCTGAACCTCGCCCGCCAGCCCCGCGTGGTCCGGGTGCCAGTGGGTGAGCACCACGGCGTCGACGTCGGCGAACGCGACCCCGTGCTCGGTGAGACCGTCGACCAACTCCTCGCGCACGTCCGGGAGCGCGACGCCGGTGTCGACGAGCGCGGTCGCCTCGCCGTCGATCAGGTAGACGTCGTTTTCGCCCTCGAAGACGGTGTTGCCGAGCTGGATCCGTTTCACACGGGCACCTCGCTCGCCGGGCATTTCACCGTTTCCACCGCGGGGCGGGCCGGAGCCGTGTCCGGGACTCCACCCGGAAGTCACTCGACGTCGACGCCGGTGAACTCGAAGCGCGCCCCGCCCTCGGCGCTCGCGGTGACCGCGACCTCCCAGCCGTGCGCCTCGGCCACACGCTCGACGATGGCGAGTCCGAAGCCGGTCCCGTCCGGGTCCGTCGTGTGGCCGGCCTCGAAGACCCCGTCGCGTTCGCCTTCGGGGATCCCCGGGCCGTCGTCTTCGACGTAGAACCCGTCGTCGAGGTCGCCGAGGGTGACGGTGACCGCCGAGCCGCCGTGCGAGACGGCGTTTCGCAGGAGGTTCTCCAGCAGCTGTCTGAGCCGGCTCCGGTCCGCGCGGACCGTCTGCGTCGTCTCCGCGCGCAGCGTCGCGTCCGCGGTGTCGACGCCCGCCCAGCACTCCTCGGCGACCGCGCTGAGGTCGACCGGTTCCAGCGACTCGACGTCGACGCCCTCGCGCGCCAGCGTCAGGAGGTCGTCGATGAGCGTCGCCATGCGGTCGTGAGCGCGGCCGACCGCTTCGAGGTGCTCGGAGTCGCGTTCCTCGCGGGCGAGGTCGAGGTGCCCCCGCGCCACGTCCAGCGGGTTCCGGAGGTCGTGGGAGACGATGCTCGCGAACTCGTCGAGCCGCTCGTTCTGCCGCTCAAGCTCGCGCTCTCGCCGCTTTCGCTCGGTGACGTTGCGGATGACGCCCACCCGGCCCAGTTCCTCTCGGTCGTCGAGGTCCGTCCGCCCGAACCGCATCTCCGCGGGAAAGGAGTCGCCGTTCTCCGTCTCGAACTCGTACTCGATCGCGCCGGTCTTGCGACCCTCCTCGCGCATCGCCGCGCGCTCCCGCCGCGCCCGCTCGGCGGTCTCCTCGCTCACCCAGTCGTAGATATCCGTTCCGAGGAGCTGTTCGCGGTCGACGCCTTTCATCTCCGCGTACCGCTCGTTGACGTAGACGATCGTGCCGTCGGGCCGGATGGCGTAGACGGCGTCGTCGAGCGACCCCAGGATCGTCTCGTAGCGGCGCAGGTCCCGCGCTCGCCGGTCCGGATCGCGGTCCCCCATCTGTGTTCGTCTCCCGATTCCGCCCGGTCGGTAATAAACCATCGTTCACGGGGGCCGCTCCGCCGGGATCCGTCTCCGCATCCGACCGTTGGGGCTAAGCTTTTCCCGCCCGTTCCGAGGGTATGGAGTACCAACCGGGCGTGTGTAACATCGGACCGACCCAACAGCGACGGCGGCTCCTCCTCGGCGTCGGCTCGCTGGTGGCCGCGGCGGCCTACGTCGCGGCCGTCGTCGCGCTCGCGTGGCCGCGGTGGTCGCTCCTCGCCTCGGTGTTCCCGCTGTACGGCGCCGCGATGGGCGTACTACAGTACCGCGAGCGCTTCTGTATCGGCTTCGCCGGCATCGGCGTCTTCGACGTTGGCGAGGGGACGAACGAGATCCAGAACGAGGCGGCGCTCGCCGCCGACCGCAAGAAGGCGGTCCGCCTCAACGCGAAGGCGGTAGCGATCGGTGCGATCGGTGCGGTGGCGATCTACGGCGCGTCGCTCGCGGTCTTATAAGCGGCTGCTGGACGTGTCGCGAGTATCGCTGCGTGACACGACTCGGTACAGTATTACGGGTGACGGGCGATCGGGCGTCCATGCATCCCTCCAGATTGGTCGCGATATGTTTCGTTACGGTCAGCGTCTTACTCTTGGCTCAGGTCGGCATCGTCGGGGGACGACCCTTAACGGCCGGGACCGCGCTACAGCTTCTCGGCGGAGCCTTTCTGTTAGTGGCCGGCCTGTTCGGAGTCGTCCGGTACGAGGAAAACCCCGTCGTCGACGAGTACGGACCGACCACGTCTCTCCTCGTCTTCGGGCTGGTTCTCTGGGCAGTCGGACTCCTCGCGCAACTGGCCACTGCTTGACCGGTATTGGATACAGACGGACTACGGGCCACCAGTGACGGAGTATTCCGACGGATCTGGTTGACCATCTGTGGTGGTTGCTGGCGGAACGACGGTGATCAACACCGCCAAAGCCCCAGCCGTGAGGGCGGCACACGCTCGCTGTCGTTCGAAAGGCGCTCCGCGCCTTTCGTGATGACGAGACGCCTCCGGCGTCTCGAACCACGCTCCTCGCTCAGTCGCTCCGCTCCTTCGCTGTGGTGCTTACGTCGCCTACGCCGCCCTCACGGCTGCCCCTTTGAGTCCCACCCCGCCACAGCGACCGCAGCCTCACGCCACCCCAGCCTCGTGGCGGGGGGCGGGGGGGGCCCCCCCCCCCCCCCCCGGGGGGGGGGCCCCCCCCCGGGGGGGGGGGGGGCCCCGCCCCCCCCGGGGGGGGGGGGGGCGGGGGGGGGGCGGCGCCCCCGCCCTGGGGGCCGCGGACGAGTGGAGGTGA
>NZ_JAGGKE010000011.1 GCF_017873555.1 Halorubrum trapanicum
ATCCTCTGGGAACCACGAGTCGCCGCCTGTCCATTCATACGGGAGACAACTCCCTTACAGCCCACGGACGCTGCGTCCGTGGGCTTTCTTTACGTCCAGAGCGGGCGCGCCGTCCCACACGCGACCGCTAAGCTTAAACGCTCGACAGCGGTACGTCCGATTGCGCCAAGGTGGCAGAGTCCGGTCAGACGCAGCGGCCTGCAGAGCCGCCCAACGCCGGTTCAAATCCGGCCCTTGGCTTTTGTTTCTACTCGAGATCCGATCCCGGATCGGTCTCGCGAACTGACCCGCTTAGTAACCGTTAAACACCGGGTGACCCATGCGTGAACTATGCAACGACGCGCTGTAGCCGTGTTCGTCGCGCTGTTCCTCGCCATCGCTGGCGTGGCGGGCGCGATGACCGCGACGGCCGATAGTCCGGAGATAGCGCTGGAGAACCCGGAGGTTGACGTCTCTCAGGGTGACACAATTCCCGTCGACGACGAATCGTACGTCGTGACCGATATCTCGGAGACGGAGGAGGGTGGCGGTGGCCACGGTGGCGCGGCGACGACGGTTATCTCGGGGACGCTTGAGCGTAACTTCACCACGCAAACGTCCGAAACGTGGACGAACGGGTCGACGGTCTCGGTCGGGGAGGGCGAGTGGCGTGTCGAAATCTCTGGCGAGAACGCCACCGAGTTCACGCTCGTCGAGGTGCTCGACCGGCAGGCGATCCTCGAAGCCGACGACGCGGCGGAAAACGAGACCGTAACGCTCGAGGACGGCGAGTACGTCGCGGTGACAGACGACTCCGGCGAGCGGACGCTGGTGCCCGTCGACGGGTACTTCCCCGCGCCCGAGGAACGCTCGGTCGCGACGGGCGAGACGCTCGAATACGACGGGCAGACGGTTACGGTCGACGAGGTGACGGCCGATGGCGCCGTGCTCGCGTGGGAGGTCACCGACACGGAGACAATTGAGGTCGCTCAGGAGTCGACGGTGACGCTCGGCGACACGGACTACATCGCGCACTTCCCCGACGCCTCGACGCTTCGGATGTCGACGGATATCGAGGCGTACGAGGCGCAGGTCGCCGAGATAGATCGGTTTGATCAGTACAACAGCGGTCTCTCGCGCGTGCTCATCCTCTCGGTTCTGTCGTCGATCATGCTCGCCGGAATGGCGTTCATTCCGTCGCGGTACTGATCGGCGGTCGCCCGGCTTTCCACCGACAGCCACTACTCGGCGGGACCACTACTGCGGACATGGCTTCGATGCCGGAGAAGGTGCGACAGCTCGCTCCCCACTGGGCGGTGATGTTCGTCGCCGTGTTCGTCGCGTTGGCGGTCGTCGACAGCGCTCTCGGAGGTCTCGGATTTGTGGCATCGATGGCGCTTGTGCTGGCTATCGCTTTCGGCTACCCGTTCGTCGCTCGGGCGCTCGGCGTCGCACCGCCTATCTGGCGGCGGTGACCGCATCCACCCCCATATGACCACACAGATCAAAGACCCCGTCCACGGATACATCGAACTCGCCGATCCGGTCGTCGAGCGCGTGATCGACACGTCGGCGTTTCAGCGGCTTCGGTACGTCAAACAGCTCTCGGCGACGCATCTCGTCTATCCGGCGGCCAATCACACGCGGTTCGAACACAGCCTCGGCGTCTACCACCTCGGTCGTCGCGTCTTCGACAACCTCCGAGAGGAGCCGTACTTCACCCGGGAGACGTCGCCGGAGACGTTAGACGAGATTCAGTCCACGCTGGAGTGTGCGTGTCTGCTCCACGACGTGGGTCATCCCCCGTTTTCGCACGTTTGTGAACGGTTCCTCGATCCGGAGGGGCTTCGGGACCGACTCGCCGCGCGCGGCTTCGTCGCGTCGCTCCGGGAGGCCGGACTCGGCGAAACCCCGATTCGCGAGGCAAGTCCGCACGAACTTCTGGGTTGCCTGTTGATACTCGACCGCTTCGGCGACGCGCTCCGGTCGCTGTCGGTCGACCCGGAGGAGGTGTGCGCGTACGTCCTGGGATACAGTTTGGTGTACGAACGCGGGGGACCGTGGCAGCACGGACTCGGCGCACAGCTGCTTCACTCGCCGGTCGACGTCGACCGCCTCGACTACATCTCCCGGGACAACTGGATGACGGGCGCGAACGTGTTGAACTTCGACACCGACCGCATGGTCGACGCCTACACGGCCCACCCCGACGAGGGGCTCGCGCTCTCGGAGAAGGCGCTCTCGACGCTCGGAAACTACCTCGAGGGCCGGATCGCGCTGTACATGTGGGTGACGCAACACCACAAGTCGGTGTACGCGAACGCGCTGCTCCGCGATCTCACCGAGCGGGCGGCCGCGTTGACGGGCGACCCGCCGGTGACGGTGGACGGTATCCTCGACGAGGAGATCGACGACAACACGGTCGCCGAGCGGCTGCGCCGACTCGCGCGGGACCGACCGGACACCACGTTCGCGACGCTGTACGACCGGTACCGCTCGCGGCGGTTCCCGACGACCTGCTGGAAACACCGGATCGCTTACGCGGACCGGATCGACGTCGACCGCGAGGCGTTCGGCGAGTGGCTCGTTTCGGGCGACGACCGCCTCGAACGCGAGCTCGCGGACGAACTGGGCGTCCCGGTTCACGACGTGTGGATCGAGCGGTCGTACGTTCCCGAGTACGAGCCCTCTGAACTGGCCGACATCCCGATCGCCTACGGGGGAACGACGCGGTCGGCCGGCGACTGGGGGCTGTACGGCGACCGCGCGTTCGACAGCCCGATCCCGTTCGTCTACGTCCCGGACGGGAACAGAAAGCGCGCGACCCGGTGGCTCGTCGAGCGGTTCCGGGCGGAGTACGGCGGCTGAACGCGCCGATCGAGGTCGGAACCGATAACATCGGTGTCAGCCGGTCACGCTCCCGTCCCGTTCGCTTTTATACGGATCGGTCGCCTCCGTACTGGTATGAGCGACGAGAACCCGGCTCCGGTCACGTCGGAGCGTCCGGACGCACCGTTCCACACCAGCGGCACCGATCACATCACTGTCTGGGGGAGCAACGAGGAGGACACGCTCGCGTTCTACCGCGATCTGCTCGGGATGCCGCTCGTGTTGCGGCAGCCGAACCTCGACGACCCCTCGCAGACGCACCTCTTCTTCGACACCGGCGACGGTCGGATCCTCACGGTGTTCGTGAGCGACGAGCGGGCGTCCACGCGCGGGCAGCGCATCAACACCGGTGCCGTCCACCACCTGTGTTTCAGCGTCGAGCCGGACGAGTACGAGGATATCATGGCCGCGCTCGAAGAGGCGGGGAAGGGGTACAACGTGTTCGACCGCGGCATCTTCCACTCGATTTACACCCAGGACAACAACGGACTTGTCATCGAGCTGTCGGCCGACAAGTACGAGATCCCGGACGGCCGCAAGGGCGAGGTGCTCGCGACCGCACAGCGCCTCCGCGAGGAGGACGGGGCCGACTTCGCGCAGGACCGGCACATGGAGGGCGCCCTCGAAGCGCTGGGTCTCCCGGTGAACAAACACGATCTCCCCGACGCCGACGCCGGCGTGGGGGTCTGAGATGGCCGGCCGGTCTCCGGGGTCGCACGCGGGCGACGACCCGCACGGCGACGAGCCGCTGGTCACGGCCGGAACGCCGCTCGACGACGCCGACGCTGCGCTCGTGCTCGTTCACGGCCGCGGCGCGACCGCCCGCAGCGTCGTCGATCTTGGCGAGCAGCTCGCCGGCGACGTCGCGGTCGCCCTGTTGGCACCGGCGGCCGCGGGCAACACCTGGTACCCGAACTCGTTCCTCTCGCCGGTCGCGGACAACGAGCCGGGGCGGACCTCCGGACTCCGGGCGGTCGGCGGTGCGGTCGACCGCGCGGTCGACGCCGGGATCGCTCGCGACCGCGTCCTCGTCGGCGGCTTCTCGCAGGGCGCCTGTCTCGCGAGCGAGTTCGTCGGCCGGAACCCGACCCGGTACGGCGGACTCGCCGTCTTCAGCGGCGGGCTGATCGGGGAGTCGATCGACGTCGACGACTACCTCGCGGACGCGACCGACGACGATGGGAAGAGGTCGACGGACGGCGACGCGGGTCCCCTCGCCGGCACGCCCGCGTTCATCGGCTGTAGCGACGTCGACCCGCACATTCCCGAAGAGCGGGTCCACGAGACCACCGCGGTGCTGGAGGCGCTCGGCGCCGACGTGGACGAGCGGATCTACGACGGGATGGGCCACGGGATCAACGACGACGAGGTCGCGGCGGTGTCGGCGATGGTCGCGGACCTCGCGTAAGCCCGCGCGCCGTCGGAAAACCGGAACCATCGGCCCCGGAGCGCACTCTTTTGCGGGACGCGGACGCAGGACCCGTGTGACGTTCAGCATCTGCGTTCGCGAGCGGTACACCGGCGAGGACGGCGGCGACCAGACTCGGTTCGGCGTGGCGGTGACCACCCGCCTGCCGGGCGTGGGAACCCTCTGCCCGTTCGCGTCGTCCGACGGTGCGGTGGCGACCCAGTCGCTCGTCAACGTCGAGTTGGGACGGAAGGGGATCGAGTACCTCGGCGACGGGCTGGCGGTCGACGACGCGCTGGAGGCCCTCTTGAACGCCGACGAGGGGAGCGCCCAGCGCCAGCTCCACGGCGTCGACGCCGACGGGACGTTCGCGTTCTCCGGCGACGAGTGTAACGACTGGTACGGCCACCGGGAGGGCCAGAACTACACCGTCGCGGGCAACCTCCTGACCGGTGAGGACGTGATAGCGGACACCGCGGCCGCCTACGAGTCGGACGCGCACGGCGACGCGCCGCTCGCCGAGCGGCTGATCGACGCGCTCGCGGCGGGCCACGCCGCGGGCGGCGACAAGCGCGAGGATCTGGAAGTCCAGTCCGCGGCGCTGATCGTGTGTAACACCGAGGAGGAGACCGACGACCCGTACTACAACGACCTCCGCGTCGACGCGAGCGAGACGCCCGTGGCCGACCTCCGCGAGACGTACGAGACCGCCAAGCGCGGCTACGAGACGATCTTAGAGAAGTACGCCGAGGATGCGGAAGACGGAGGGGCGGAGCAGGCGACCGAGGGCGAGACTGAAGGGGACGGGGAGTAGCGACCGCGGACGACGGCGAACCCCTACAGCGACAGCCGCGCGAGGATCGGCAGGTGATCGGAGGGGTACCGCCCCCGGTCGTCGCGGTCCGCGAGCGTTCCGAACGCCTCGACCGAGAGTTCGGGCGAGACGAGCGCGTGGTCGATCCGGCGCCCGTCGATGAGTCGCGAGAAGTCGGTGAGGCTCGTCGACGGTCCGTGTCGGAGGTCGGCGGCGGTCGCGGCGTCGCGGAGCGCGACGCGGTCCTCGGTCGGTGTCCCGGCGGCGTTTCCGTCGGTTTCGGGGTCGTCACCGACGAGGATCTGATGCGGATCCGACCCCGGCGTACAGTTGAGGTCGCCGACGAGGACGACCGGCGTCGATCCGTCGGATTCGGTCTCGCTTTCGCCCGCTGTCTCCGGGATCCGCTCGCGGAGCAGGCGGGCGCCCTCGCGCCGCGCGCGGGCGCTCACGTGGTCGAAGTGCGTGTTGACGACGCGGAGCGCGGTGTCGCCGTCGACGTCGCGCACCCGTGCCCACGTCGCGATCCGCGGGTGGGCGGCGCCCCAGTCGGTCGAGGGCTCCTCGGGAGTTTCCGAGAGCCAGAACGTGTCGCTGTCGAGGACCTCGAAGCGGTCGCTCCGCACCGCGATCGGGCACCCCTCTCCCTTCCCGCCCTCCTCGCGGCCGCGTCCGACGAACTCGTACGCCGGGAGCCGCTCGCGGAGGTCGTCGCGTTGGGCCGGTAGCGGCTCCTGAAAGGCGGCGACGTCGGGTCGGTGAAATCGGACGAGTCGCCCGACCGCGTCGCGCCGGTCGTGCCAGGCGTCGTGGTGATCGCCGCGGTTGGCGTAGCGGACGTTGTAGCTTACCACCCGGATCGCGGTCATTACGTCGGGCGTCTCGGGCGAGGCGATTAAAAGGAGCGGAGCAATCGCGGAGACGATCGGGATGGTGTCGACGAGTACAGTGTCGATACCTCGATCGATCGTTTATAAATAGACGTTACTGCGTCGACGGTGAACACCGCCAAAGCCCCAGCCGCGAGGACTCGCGCGGCTCGCTGTGCTCCTCGCTCAGTCGCTCGCGCTCCTTCGCTGCGGTGCTTGCGTCGTCACCAGAACGCTTCGCGTTCTGGTTGGCTCACGAGAGCGAAGCTCTCGTGAACGCCGTGCTTCGTCCTCGCGACTGCCCCTTTGAGTCCCACCCCGCACGGCACAGCACCACACACCTCCCCAGCCTCGTCGGTGGTCCTCCGCTTCGCTCCGGACCACCGACTCCAGCGAGGGACCGAAGGTCCCTCTGGCAGCCGGCGCGTAGCGCCGGCGACCTCGCGCGTGCTGTCTCGCGGCCGCCAAGGGCGGCCGCTCGCAGGCACGCGCCACCGCGGCACTATTTATAAATAGCAGTCGCCGTCTTCGTTCGCGCGCTCACACCGAGAACTCGTAGAGGTCGTCGCCGACGTGGTGGATCGACTCGACGACCTTCCCGCTGTCCCCGACCATCTCGTCGCCGTCGACCAGCGCGCGGCCGACCGCCAGCACCTTCCCGTGAGACTCCTCGGCGATCACGACCAGATCGCTCTCGCGGATCGCCTCGTCGGCCTCGACGATGCCCGGGCGCATCACGTCGGCGCCGTCGGAGACGAACGAGACCGCGCCCGCGTCGACCGTGACGACGCCCGTCTCCGGGTCGAAGTCGTTCGCGCCCCGGACGGTGAGGAACGGCTCGTCGTCGTCGACGTAGAAGACGGCGGGGTCGCCGTCGACCAGGACGAGTTCGTAGCCGGCGTCGACGAACTCCACGAACTCGAACGTGTCGCCGTCGATGTCGACCCCGAGGTGGTCGGCGACCGCCTCGCGGATCGCCGTGATCTCGTCGCTCCGGAGGTGGTGCCGCGATTTCACTTCCATGGGGGTCCCGTCGACCGCTCGGCCGATAAATGGACCGCTCCGCGGCGTGGCGCGTCGTCCGGTCCCCGCCGTCGGGGGTCTCACGCGGTTGGATCGATCAAAACGGCCTTATGCCACCTCTCCATATCGGTTCGTATGCTTAATCCGCTCATTGCGAACGTCGCGAACCCGCCCGCGATCGTGCTCGCGGCGGTCGCGACGCTGCTCGTCGTTCTCGTCACCTCGGTGAGAGGAACGGGGTGGGAACCCACGACCGACATCTCCGAGGAAGTGCTCGAACGCCGCGCGGCCGCGGTCCCGGAGACGGAGTTCCCGGAGCCGGGCAACCGCGCGATCGGCGGCGGTGGCGGCGGTGGCGCCATTCCGGCCGGCGGCGACGGCGAGGAGGGCGAACTCGAAGAGGGCGGGACCGCCAGCTCCGGTCCCGGCGACATCCCCGAAGACGAGGTGGAGTACTTCGAGGTCGAGTTCGTCAAGCAGGGCGAGACGGTCGAGCTCTCGAACGACCAGCCCATCCTCGAGCAGGGCGAAGACGAGGGATGGGACCTCCCGTACGCCTGCCGGCAGGGCCAGTGCGTCTCCTGTGCGGGGCGGATCGCGGACGGCCCGTCCGAGGACTTCGTCGAACACGACAACCAGCAGATGCTCGAGGAGGCGGAAATCGACGACGGCTACACGCTCACCTGCGTCGCCTACCCGCGCGACTCCTTCAGCATCGAGACCGGCGAGGCGCCGTAACCCGCCGGATCTCGTCTCCCCGTCGCACCCCCTCCCGCCCCTTCTCTCCCCGCGGTCGCTCGCGACACCCTTTTTCGCGTCTCGCTCCAACCGCTCGTATGTCCGTCACCACGGCGCTCGTCGCCGGCGGCGGGGGTGTCGCCGTCGCGCTGATCGCCGCGGCCGTCTACCGCGACGCTCTCCGCGTCGGCGTCGACCTCGGCTCGCCGGCGACCTGGGCCGCGCTCGTCGTCCTCACCGGCGGCGCGAGCCTCGTCACCCTGATCCTCGTCCCCGACGCGCCCCTGCCCGGCGTCCTCGTGTTGACCGCGCTCGGTCCCCTCCTCTACCTGCTCGAACGCGACGACTCGATGAACGGTGACGACGCGGCCGACCCCACCCGGCTCCCGAGCCAGTCCGGCGAGTCGACCGACCGGAGCGACGATAGCGATCGATAGCGACCCGGGGACGAGCGCGACCGATAGCGACCCGGAGACGACCTCGACTGATCGCGGTCCCTCCCGGCTCCGTTTCGTCTCATCGACGATGACACAGTTCCTTTCGATTCCGCAGCCGACTCCTAAACCGCAACTTTCCATACCGTCGGCGCTGTATGGGAGGTAATGAGCGACGAGAGCGACGAAAGCCTCGCGGACCGAGTCGAGCGGTGGATGGTCGGACAGATGCCGATCATCCAGATGCACGGCGGCACGAGCGTCGTGCGCGAGGCGGACCCCGAGACGGGCGAGGTCGTCGTCGAACTCGGCGGCACCTGCTCCGGCTGCGGCATCTCGAACATCACCGCCGACAACATTCGCCGCGACCTCATCATGGACTTCGACGAGGTCGACAACGTGACGGTCCGAACCGCCTCCTCCGGCGATCAGGGCGCCTCCACCGTCGAGGGCGGCCGCGGCGGCGAACTCAAACACGAGACCGAGTCCGCGAACCACTTCTGAACGCGGCGGGGTCGTTCCAGCCGCTACAACGCCTTCTCTAACGCCGACGCGACGCTCCGCGCCTTCTCGGCGAGCGGCTCGGGGGTGTGGCCCGCCGCGACCGACTCGTCTAAGGCGTCGTCGTCGACGCGCTCGACCCGACCGTCCGGCCGTTTCACCACGTCGACGTGGAGGTCCACGTAGCGGGCCGCGTCCGGGAACACCTCCACCGGCGTACAGACGTTGACGTACGTCCCGCGGACGGTCCCGTCGCGGCCGCGGTACGTCGTCGGGTACCACCAGCGGCCCTCCTTCAGGCTCGTCTCGGCGACGTCGCCCGCCTCGCGGGCGACCCCCAGCCCGTCGTAGCTTCCGCCGCCGGTCATCTCACGCTCGACGGTGACGGTCCCGTCGACGTCGACCGCCGTGACCGTCCCCTCGCCGAGGGTGATCAGCCGCCCGTCCGGCTTCCCGTGGTCGATCCGGAGCGCGTCGCCCTCGCGCGGGCCGAACGCGTCGGCCACGACCGCGAACGGGAACTCGGCGTCGGGGTCGGGGTCGCAGAGCGCCTCTGCGAGGTCGACCCCGCCCGAGGCGTCGGCCGACCCCGCCTTCACGCGGTGGTGGCCCGGCATCGTCGCGGTCGCGGTCCGGCGCGCGTCGTCGAGTCCGGACCGGCTCTCGCGGCCGAACCAGGCCCAGACGCCGGCGTTGGGCACGGCGACCGGCGCGTCGCGGAGCCGGCTCCGGTCGTCGAGGACGCCGAGTCCCGCTCCGTCGCTCTCGCCGTCGCCTCCGGCCGCTCCGGTCCCCTCCTCCGACTCTGTCGCCGCGCGCAGCTCCTCGGCGGCCGCGACCGCCGCGTCGAGTCCGGCGGTCAGCGCCTCCGTGTCGGCGTCGACGGCCGAGGGTTGCCACACCGCTCGCCACCCCGCCGGCGGTTCGAGGTCGAGCAGGTCGAGCATCCCCGACAGTTCTCGCGCGGCCTCGTCGTTGCGCGCGTCGACCCGCGTCCCCGACCCCGGTTCGAGCGCGACGAGGTCGCCGCCGACCCGCAGTTCCCCGGCGAGTTCGGGGCGGCGATCGGTCCACGGCGCCGCCGACTCGCGCACCTGGGTCCGGACCGGATCCCCGGACTCTATCCGGGCGTCGACGTCGCCGTACGGGAGGTACCCCTCGGCGGCGGCGCCGTCGCCGACGCGGAGGTCGACGACGGCGCCGCCGCCGAGGGTCTCCGTCACCTCGCCGTCGAGGACGGCGCCGGGCGGGGTCGGGTCCGGCCACGCGAGCGCGTCGCGGCCCGCGCCGGTCAGGACCTCGCGGACCGCGTCGACCGCATCCGGGTCGCCGTGTGCGCCGACGCCCTGACGGTCCGCGCTCGTCCCGACCCGGACGTCCGGCGGCTCGGTTCCGAACGCGGCGTCGAAGCGCCGCCGGATCGGCGGCGAGGCGTCGACGACCTCGTGGCCCGAATCGAGCAGGCGCGCGGTGAGCGCCGTCGCGTAGATACCGCGGACGCGGGCTCGCGGCATCGTCAGAGGTCCTCGCGCTCGCGCGCGAACCGAACCCGGTCGTTCACCGTGTCGCCGAGTGAGAGTTCGACGACGACCGGATCGTCGCCGTCCTCGCTCGCTCGGAGGATTCGACCGCCCTCGACGGGGACGCCCCACCCGTCGAGCGAGAGGTAGCCGCGGAGGTCGCTCCCGTGGGTGAACAGGTCGACGTCGGCGGTCGCGTGCTCTTGGATCGCCGTCGCGCTGTGGGCCGGCTCCATGTCCGAGTAGTAGGGACCGTCGCCGTCGAAGAACGCCCGGAGGCGGTCCGCGTCGCGGGCGACGAGTTCGGCGGCGCGGTCCGAGGCGTCGGCGACGGCGTCCGCGTCCAGTCCGGCCTCTCGGAGGGCCTGCTGGACCCGTGGATCGAAGTGCATACCCCGCCTTCGGCCGCCGCCGTTTCAATCCTGTCGGCCGCGTCGCGGTCGTGTCGTTCCGCCCCTCACCACGTCCGCCTCCCGGATACCGCCCATCAATTAAGTCACCGGGGGGGCAATCGGCTCGCATGCCATCCGAGGAGGACCCAATCGCGTCCCGGGCCGACGACGACCGCGACCTCTACGACGTCGCGACCTGGGAGGAGCGGACTTCCCTCGACGGGCTGTCGGTCGCGCTGTACTGGCTGCTCACGCGCTCGGCGAAGGCCGGGATCGTCCTCGTCGCGCTCGTCGGGCTTCTCGCGATCCTCGGCTCGTTCGGGTTGGGGCTGCTGTTCGACCCGACCATCGCGATCCTCCTCGGTCTCTCCGTGATCCCCGCGCTCGGTCTGGCCGCCTACGTGTACGTCTCGGACGTCACGACCGCCGAGCCGCTGTCGCTGCTGGTGGCGACGTTCCTGCTGTCGATCCTCACCGCGACGTTCGCGGCGATACTGAACAGCCTGCTCCAGCCGTACTTCCAGCCGTTCGGCTTCCTCGGGCTCGTCGTCTTCTTCTTCGTCGTCGTCGGTCCGATAGAGGAGTCGGTGAAGCTGCTCGCGGTGCGGCTGTACGCCTACACCGACGCCCGGTTCGACGCGGTCATCGACGGCGCCGTCTACGGCGCCATCGCGGGTCTCGGCTTCGTCGTCATCGAGAACTTCGTGTACATCGCCCAGAACGTCGACCTCGCGGAGCTGACGGTCGGTATCGCGGCGCTCGGCGCCGGCGACGGCATCGCGGCGCTCCGGGCGCTCGCGGGACCGGGTCACGTCATCTACTCGGCGTTCGCGGGCTACTACTTGGGGCTGGCGAAGTTCAACCCGGAGCACCGCGGCCCGATCATCGTCAAGGGGCTCGTCCTCGCGGCGGCGATCCACGCGTTGTACAACACGCTCGTCGGCCCGGTGACGGCCGTCGCCTCGCAGCTGCTCGGTCTCCCGCAGGTCCTCGCGCTGTTCGGGTTCGTCCTCGTCTTCCAGGGCGCGTTCGGCTACGTGCTCCTCCGCAAGATCCGGCGGTACCGCGACACGTACCTCGAGACGCGCGACGCGGTCGATCCCGAGGTCGAGCCGGAGCTAACCGAGTTCGAGCAGTAGCCCGCGAAACTCACCGCTCCGGTCTCCCGCCCGTCAGGGCGGACTCTCGACCCGCGAGCGGTCGCCCGTCCCGCCCGTCAGCGCGCTCGCGAGGGCGCCCTTCACGACCACCTCGTCGCCGAGGTCGGTGAGCCGCACCTCCGGGACGTTGATGAACACCATCTCGGGGAGCTTCTCGCGGATCGGGTCGAGGACGCGCTTGGGGTTGTTGAGCGCGACCGCGCCGCCGACGCTCACGACCAGCGGGGCGTACGCGTGGATGACGTTGGAGATCCCCATGGCGTTCCAGTGGGCGACCTGATCTATCACGTGGTCGGCGAACGTGTCCTCGCCCGCCGCCTCGAACACGTCGACCGCGGAGAAGTCGGGGTCCTCGACCGGCAGGCTCGTCTCTATCGGGTCCTCCTCGTACAGTTCGCGGGCGTACTTCGGGATGTTGTTCCCCGAGCAGTACCCCTCCCAGTGGCCGTCCAGCCCGCAGCCGCAGGTCATGAACCCGTGCGGGTCGACGGTCATGTGGCCGACCTCGCCGGCGTTGCCGTCCCACCCCGAGAGCACGTTGCCGTCGACGGCGACGCCGGCGCCGATCCCCGAGGAGATGGTGAGATACACCATGTCGTCGGGGTTGCGTTCGGAGTGGAACCGCTCGCCGATGACGCCCGCGATGGTGTCGTTGTGGAGGTACACCTCGTCGGTGTCGAGCAGCCGGCCGACCGGGCCGACGAGCGGGATGCGCTCGACGGTGTCCGGGAGGTTCGCGGGACCCTGGACGATCCCCTCCGCCAGGTCGAGCGGGCCGATAGAGCCGATCCCGGCCGCGACCGCCTCGCTGGGTGCGATCCCCGCGTCCGCGCTGGCCGCTCGAATCACCTCCAAGACGGCCTCCGTGACGGCGATTCCGTTCGGTCCCCGCGGGGTGTCTCGCGACGCGGAGCCGAGGATCGCCGCGGTCTCGTCGCCGACGACCGCCCGGACGTTCGTCGCCCCGAGATCGACGCCCACGTAGTACATCGGGTGTAAGGGCGGACCCGTCTCACTTAAGCGGGACGCTTCGCGCGGTCGAGCGGGAATAAAAACGAGCCGTCTCCAGCGAAATCGCGTTACGAGGCGGTCTCGCGGACGAACGTTACCGGACACGGCGCCGAGAGCATGACCTTCTGCGCCGCGCTGCCGAAGACGGCCTTCCCGGTCGGCGAGCGGCGCCGACCGCCGACGACGACGCGGTCGGCTCCGAGGCCTTCGGCGGTCTCGACGACCTCGTCCGCGAGGTCGCCGACCGCGCCGCGGACCGAGTGTCGCACGCCGGCCGCGGAGAGGATCTCCGAGAGCTCTCGGGTGGTCCTGTGTCGTTCCGCGACCGCGTCGGGCGTCGAGTTCTCGCCGTCCGCGTCGAAGCCGAGCTTCGCGCGGGTCTCGTCGAACTCCTCCTCGCCGAACACGTGGGTCAACACGACTTCGGCGTCCGCCGGCTCCGCGAGCGCGATGATCTCCTCTGCGAGCCGCTCGGTGCGTTTCTCGTCTTCGGTGCCGACCGCCAGTACAACCGTTTCGATGCTCATACACGCCTTTCGCCTCCGACCGAGTTAAGTGTAGCGGAGTTTTAACTCAAATCCGAATAAACATTTAATCGATCGATCCTGACACTCTCACGGCCGCGAGGCTCCGGTTCCGACGGCTGCCGGTCGGACGAGCGAGGCGCTACGGGCGCTCCGAACGGCTCTCGACGAGAGAAGGGCGGCTCCGGCGGCGGGCGGATCAGTAGTCGGGCGCGTCGTCCTCGACTTCGCGCTTCAGCGAGTCGCGGCGGGACTTCGCGTCGCGGCCGGTCGCCGCCAGTAAGAACTCGTTTTTCGCGTCGACGGCGTCCGCGGCGGCGTCGGCGTTCCCCTCGGCGATGACTTCCTCGGCGGGCCGCTCCTCGAAGTGGACCGCCAGCTTGTCCTTCTTGCTCCCGTACTCGGCGGCGCCCGCGACGATTCGCTCGAACACCGGGTTGTCGGGGTCCTCGACGACGTACAGCTCGTGGCCGTCGTACTCCTCGGTGTCCGTGACATCGCCGAAGTACTCCTCGATGGAACCTTTCAGGTCCGGCATCCGGTCGTCCAGATGCTCGCCGCGGCGCATCTTGTACTGCTTCATGCCGCGACCGTTCGACAGGCCGGCGTAAACCAGTTTCGTCACGGCCGCTCGGCCGCCGACGCGGCCTTTTACCGGATTACCGGCCGATCGTCGGACTATCGGGGCCGCTCGTCGACGTACCCGCGCTTACACTCCGGACAGATGTCTCCCGCGCGCATGGAGCTGCCGTCCGCGGCTCGGACCATACCGCACTCCGGACAGTAGTACTCCGTCGGCTCGTCTCCGCCCGCCGTCTCCAGGTCGGGACTCTCCCCGCGGGTGATCCCCGTTCCGCCCTCACCGCCCGCGTCGAACGCCACGGCCTCCGCGTCGTCCGGCGCTTCGACGTACTCCGTCTCCGCCGACTCCCCGTCTCGCCCCGCCGCGGCCTCCGGGGTGAGTCCGCCGCCGAACTCCACGTCGGCCTCGCCGCCCTCGCCGACCTCCGCGCTGAACCCCTCGTCTTCGCCCCCGTTGTCGGGCCACGCGGCCCGCTCGTCGGCGTCGGCGTCCGCCTCGTCGACCGACGGCCACGCCCCTCGTTCCCGGTCGCCGGCCGACTCCCCGTCCTCGTCGAGGATCACGCCGTCGTCGCTCTCCGCGTCCGGTTCGGCGCTCGACGCGGACTCCGGTTCGGCGTCGGTCGCGGGCGACCCGCCGGACGCCGACCCTTCGCCCGCGTCCAAAAGCTCGGTGTCCTCGTCCGCTCGGCTCGGTCCCGTCGACGCCGACTCGCCCGCGGCGTCCGGACCATCCGCCGGTCCCGTCGGGGTCTCGACCTCCCCCGGATCCGGCCCGGCGTCGGCCGTTTCGGTCCCCTCGTCGCCAGACGGTCCGTCGTCGATGATTACCGCGTCGTCGGTCCCGGCTCCCGGCTCCTCGTCGAGCGTCACCCCGTCACCGGCGCCCGCGGCCTCGTCCGCGTCGCCGCGTCCCGGCGCCGCGCCGACGCCCGCGGTCCCATCGGCGTCGACCGCGGCTTCGCCCTCACCCGGAGCCGCCGGTCCCCCCGCGGTCCCGCGGTCACCCTCGCCCGCCGGGTCGGTCTCGCCGGTCGCGTTCGCGGCGGCCTCGTCGGCCAGTTGCTCCATCGTCGTCACCTCGGTATTCTCGCTGACGATCTGCGTCTCGCCGCAGCGAGCGCAGGTCTTCACCTCCTTGACGGTCGTGACGACCTCGTCGCCGTCCTCCTCGCGTTCCCGCTGGAGTTCGGGTTCGCCGAAGTCGTGTCCGAGCAGACACCTGAGTCCCATTGTGCCACCCTGCGGTTCCGAGGGTAAAAAACGCCCCGTCGGCGTCCGACGCTCGGCACACGACCGTTATCGCGGGACGGCGCCGGTCGAGCGCCCGGTTCGGTCGTCGCGGCCCGCGGACACAGGCTCTTTGTGGATCGCTCTCGTACCGTGTATCCACATGCCTACCGTATCCTATCAGGGCGAGGAAATCGAGTGCGAGAAGGGCACCGTCTTACGCGACGTGCTCAAGGAGGCCGGTCTCTCCGTCTACAACGGCAAGATGGAGCAGCTCAACTGTCGGGGAAGCGGGTCGTGCGGCTCCTGTGCGGTTCAGGTCGACGGCGAGGTCAGCGAGCCGGGCAAAAAGGAGCGCGCCCGCCTCTGGTTCCCGCCGCACCACCCGAACCACGACGTTCGCCTCGCCTGTCAGACGAAAGTCGAGGGCGACGTCGAGGTGACGAAGGGCCGCGGTCTCTTCGGGCAGCACATCTGAGCGCGGCCGCTCCCGTCGATTTTGTAGGTCCACCGCGAACGCCGTCCACGCGACGGGCGGCACACGCGGCAAGCGGAGCGCTGGTCGGTGATAAAATACGGCCGCGGCGGACGCGAAGCCCGTGACGCGGACGAAAACGTTTGGTACCGTGTGTCAGAGTCGCGTTCGGCGTCAGCCGGACCGACCCACCTTTCGGATCGGCTTACTGCCGAACGACGTTAGTCGCGCGGGGGCCCTTCTCGGAGGACTCGATGTCGAACTCGAGCTCCTGGCCCTCTTCGAGGTCCGGGCCGCCGACGTCTTCCATGTGGAAGAACACGTCGTCGTCCGCGTCGTCAGTCTCGATAAATCCGTAGCCGCCAGTGTCGTTGAAGAAATCAACCTTTCCGGTCGCCATTGCGATTACAGCGAGGCGCCGGCCGGGCATAAGGATTGCGAGTGTACAGTTACCACGTCTCTCTGCGGACGTTCTTCTTCGAAAAGCCCCGGTTATGGGGAATTACATTGACCGTACGACGAATTTCCAATGCTATCCCGACCGATACGTCGGCTTCTCTGACTACCCCTCCGACACTGACGTTTATCCTTCCGGCCGCGAAAGCGCCGTGCGTGTCTCGCACGTCTCGCGCGGCCGGTCCCGCCCTCTCCCTCCGAGAGAACGGTCCCGCGCTGCTGGTCCCGGCGGCGTGGGGCGTCGCCGCGGGGGCGGTCCTCGGCGTCGTCTCCGCGCACGCGCTGTTCGTCGCGCACGTCGTCATGAGCCTCCTGCTCGTCGCCTTCGTCGTCGCCTCGTGGCGCGACATGGCCACGGGCGTCCTCCGCGCGTGGAAGTTGGTGATCCTCGCGGGGACGCCGGTCACGCTCGCGGGCGTCGCCGGGCTCCTCGCGCGCGACGGGACCGTGCCGGCGCTCGCGGCCGCGGTCCCGGCCGACGCGCTCCTCGCCGTCGCCTTCTACGGGTGGATGCTGCTGCCCGCGCCCGCGTTCGTCTACACGGGCCTGCGCGACCCGGAAGTCCCGCGCTCGACGGTCCACCACGCCGCGGCCGCGTGTTCGGTCGCCGGTGCCGTCGTCGCCGCGCTCGCGGCCTCCGCGACCGGCGTCGTCACCGGGGTCGCGCTTGTCGGTATCGGCCAGACTGCGGGGATCCTCGCGGCGACCGCCCTGTACTCGCTCCCCGAATGACCGACGCTGACACCTACGACTGCGGGACGTGCGGCGCGAGCGTCGCCGCCGCGGACGCCCGCCGCTCCGAACCGTTCGGCGACCTCGACGCCGACACGTGGCAGACGCTGAACTGCCCGCACTGCGGCGACCGGCTCGCGACCGTCTTCGTCGGCGACGAGTGAGTCGGGGTCGCCGCCCGAACCTACCACTCCCACGGGCCGTGCTGACTCCCCACATTATCTACGTGTTCGCCCCGTAGTGGTCCCATGGTCGACGTCGGCACGCTCTCCCTCGTCGCGACCGGCGCGCTGCTGCTCTTCGCGCTGGCCGTCGGGATTCGGGTCCTCGCCGGGATCTTCCGGGATGGCCGCGAGCGAAGCCGCAAGCGACGCGAGGGTGAGATCGACCGCTACACCGAGGACCCCGTCTACGACCGCGACCCGCCGGATCCGGACGCCGACGGAGCGGCGCCCGCTACCTGTCCGCAGTGCGGCGCGGAGAACGCGTCCGAGTTCGCCTACTGCCGCGAGTGCGCGGCGCCGCTGGGGCCGAATCCGTGACCGCTCCGATATCTGTGTTCGCGGAACCGGTCTCTCTTGAATATCTGAACTATACAAAATTATTTGAGTCGTACGGTACAACGTCCGGTCGAATGGCCGAATCGAACTCCGAACCGTGGACGGTGCACATGAGCGGGCGTGAGCGCGTCCGGCACGTCGCGGAGCTGTTGGACGAGCCGACGCCGGTACAGGAAATCGCAGACCGGGCGGACGTCTCGCGCGCGACGGCCGACGATGAACTCCGTCGACTGGAGAGCGACGACTGGGTGACTGAGACGACCGTCGACGGGACGAAAGCCTACGACCTGAACCCCGTGCGGATGCTCTTCGACGAGGTGACGGACCTGATTGAATCCCACTCGCGTGAGGAACTGGAGCGTCGACTCACGGGGCTGAAGGCGGAACAGGAAGAGCTGGCGGCGGAGTACGACGTCGGCTCACTCGACGAGTTCCGGGAACGCCTCGCTGACGAGGAGCTCTCGGCCGCGGAACTCCGCGAGCGTCGCAACGCGATCGCCACGTGGGAGGCGATCAACACGGAACTCGGGCTCGTGAAACACGCCCTCCAGCTGTACGATGACGTTCTCGAACTCGCCTCGCCGCGGACTGACTCTCCCTCGACGCTCGCCTAATGGTCGTTTTTCTCGCTGACCGGACGAACCTACAGAGCAAGCGGCTCCACGGCCGCATCGGGAACCGGCTCAACGGCAAGTTCGACAACGTCCGACGGAGACGTGCCGAGCCGCGCGAAGCGGGCCCGTACCGTGTCGTCGCCGACGTGAATCCGCGGCAGTTCTTGGACGACGACGAGTACCCGGTGACGGCTGCGCGGATCGAGATCGGGTTTCAATTGCACACTGGTGAGCCGCACGAGTACTACTGGTTCAACTGGATCGAGCCGGACCGAAGTCTGTTGGTGGGTTGGCATCAGGACGACACGCACGATGACCTCGGTCCGATCCATCTGCAGGTCAACGACGGTGCGACGCCCGTCGCGCACGAACCGGCGGGGTTCATCGACTCACATCCGCTGGACGTCGTCGAGCGACGCCTCGACTCGCTTCGAGATGCCGTCCTCACGGTCGAGTGGGACCGGGAACGCCCCGTCGGTCTCGATCTCGCTGCGCTCCCGAACGGGTAGGTCCGGTGGGGTCCGCACGGCGTCGTTTTCTCAACGTTCGCTCCGCTCACCGTCTCGAAATATGCCGCCTCCCCGATTTGAACTCGCCGAGACGCTCGCCCTCGCCCCGCTCGCGCTCGCGACTCGTCTGCTCAAATCGGGTCGGGAGCATTTTCGCTGCTCACGACTCGGTCGCTGCGCTCCCTGTAGGTTCGCAGGAAAATGCCGCCTCCCCGATTTGAACGGGGGACAGCTCGATCTTCAGTCGAGTGCTCTCCCAGTCTGAGCTAAGGCGGCTCGCACTCGCACCAACGCCGATTCGAGACAAAAGGATTTCGAAAGGCCGCGGGCGGACGCCGCCGGTCGACGTCTCGCCCCGCCCGCGTCGCTCGAATCCGGGTCGCGCGGTCCGGGACCGCTCCTCGGTATCGGACGATATCCCCGCCGAGAAGGTCGCCGAGGCGATCCGCGAGCGACGCGCCTGACCGCCCGGCGAGGACGACCCGGCGCTTCACCGCCCGAGGTGTGACGTTTTTATGCGCCCGCGGCGAACCGAGTGGCAAATGGATCGAGTACGCGCGCCCGGGTCCGGGCGAGGTGATGTCGGTGGGTGCTGACGGCGATTCCGTCTCCGAGTCGGACGCCCCGACCGAAGCGAGCGCCGACGCCCCGGTCGTCGCCGGCTTCTTCTCCGGCTGCGGCGGTCTCGACCTGGGCTTCGAGCGGGCCGGCTTCGACGTGGCCCTCGGGAGCGACCAGTGGGAGCCGGCCGCCGAGACCTACCGCCGCAACTTCTCCGACGTGGAGTTCATCGAGGAGGACGTCCGCGAGCTCGACGCCCCGGCGATCCGCGCCGCCGTCGAGCGCGCCGGCCACGACCCCGACGGGATCGACGTGGTGATCGGCGGGCCGCCCTGTCAGGGGTTCAGCCGGCTCAACAACGAGCAGATCGAGCTGGACGAGATGGAGAAGGACCGCCGGAACACCCTCTTCGAGGAGTTCCTCCGGGTCGTCTCCGTCCTCGAACCGCAGCTCGTGTTGATGGAGAACGTCCGCGACCTGATCAACCGCCAGACCAGCGACGACCGGTACGTGAAGGACCTCATCGTCGACGAGTTCGCGGCCCACGGCTACAAGTGCGAGTACCGGGTGCTGGAGGCCGAACAGTACGGCGTCCCCCAGAAGCGCCGCCGGATCTTCTTCATGGGCACCGACCGCGACGTGCCGATCCGGTTCCCCGAGCCGACGACCCCCGAGGGGCACTGGCGCACCGCGGGCGAGGCGCTCGCGGACGCGAGCGACGACCTCCCGAACATGACGTACGCGAACACCCAAGAGAAGACGCTCGAACGCATCCGCCACGTTCCCCCGGGCGGCTACTACCGCGACCTCCCCGACCGGCTGAAGACGAAGAAGTACCAGTGCGACTGCGAGGACACCGACACCTGCCCGCACGAGCCGGAGATCGTCAAGCGCTACGGCACGTACCTCCGCCGGCTCCACCCCGACGAGCCGTCGCTGACGGTGAGCACGAACGTCTTCATCCACCCGAGCGAGGACCGATACCTCACGCCCCGCGAGATGGCGCGGCTCCAGACGTTTCCCGACGACTTCGCGTTCGAGGGGACGAAGACCGACGTGCTGAAACAGATCGGCAACGCGGTCCCCGTCCGACTCGGCGAGGAACTGGCGACCCAGCTCTTAGAGTACTTCCCCGAGATTCGGGACGCGCCCCCCGCCGACCCCGACGTGTACGAACAGCAGTCGCTGACTGACTTGGCTTGAGACGTTTAAATATCGTTGCGGGCGTCGTCAACGGTCGACGGTGTGGAAAAGGCTTCTAACGCCTCTGTCGCTCGCTTATAATTGGTCGACCGCGGATCGAGCGAGACTACCTCCAAAGCCCCAGCCGCGAGGGCGGCGCACACTCGTTGCGCTCCTCGCTCGCGTTGCTCGCTGCGGTGCTTACCTCGTCTGCGCCGCCCTCGCGGCTGCCCCTTTGAGTCCCACCCCGCTCCGCACAGCACCGCACCTCTTACCTCCCCAGCCTCGTCAGTCGCCTCCGCTTTGCTCCGGCGACTGACTCCCTCGCGCGCGCTGCTCGGCCGCGACGCGGCCTCGCAGGCACGCGCCGCCGCCCATCAGTTTATAAGCAGTCGCTGCCGTCGTTCACCACTGTTTATAAGATATATGTCATGTCATTCTATAGCGCCCCAATCGACCGTTAGAATGGGGCCGCTGAGAGTCGAACTCAGGTCCACTGCACCCAAGGCAGCGAGGATACCACTACCCCACGGCCCCGCGCCTATACGTACCCGCATCGACCGCTAAAGGGTTTCGTTGCGCTCCGCGCCGCGGTCGACCGCAGCCGCCCTCACTCCTCGTCGTCGCGCCGTTCGAGGTCGGCGACGATGTCGTAGGGGTCGGTCCCCTTCCGGACCGAATCGAGGATGAAGAACGCCTCGTCGGGGGCGAGGAAGTGTCTGGTGACCCCGCGGCCGAGCGGCGTGGGTTCGAAGCCGTCGATGAAGTTCCACTCCAGCAGCTTCCCGAGCGCGTGCTTGGTGGGAACTTCGCCGATCATGCGGTCGTTGAGGCGCTTGGCCTTCTTGCCGGCCACGACGACGTTCGCGAGCGTCTCCTCGGCGGCCGCGGTCTCGTCGTAGTGGGTCGCCACGTCCTCCATCTCGCCTTTCAGCAGGGTGAACGCCACCTCGTCTTCCGTGCGGTCCATCGAGCCGTGGTAGACGCCGTCCGGCTCGACGAGGAGGTAGACGCGGCCGCGGTCGTGGTAGTCCGGGCGGCCGGCCCGGCCGAGCATCTGGGAGAACTCCTGGACCGAGAGCCACTCGATCCCCATCGCCAGCGAGTCGAAGATCACCTGCGAGGCGGGGAAGTCGACCCCGGCCGCCAGCGCCGCGGTGGTGACGACCGCCGAGAGGTCCTGGTTCCCGAACATGCGCTCGACCTTCTTCCGCCGGCCGTAGTCGAGTCCGGCGTGGTACGGCGCGGAGTCGTACCGGAGCTTCCGGCTGATCTCGTGGCAGCGCCGCCGCGAGTTCGTGAAGATGATCGTCTGCCCGCGGTACCCCTTCGACGATTTCGTGTCGAACTCGCGTTTCACGAGCTTGTCGGCGATCTGCGCCTTCTCCCGGCTGTCCGCGAACGTGACGTGGCGCTCGATGGGGACGGGGCGCTCCTCGTACTCGATGAGCGTCGCCCGGAGGCGCTCCGCGAGCCACTCGGGGTTCCCGACCGTCGCCGAGAGGTAGACGAACTGCGTGCCGTCGTACCCCGCGTGCGTCTCCATCCGGTTCTCGCTGTAGTACTTCAGCCGCGAGATGAGGCCGTCGAGGCGGTGGCCGCGCTCGCCCTCCTTCAACGTGTGGACCTCGTCGATGACGACCGTTCCCACGTCGCCCAGGTCCTTCCCGGTCCGGAGCGCGTGGTCGATCCCCTCGTAGGTCCCGACGATCACGTCGGCGTGCGGGTCGAAGCGGTTGCCGTCGTCGTTCACCCGCGAGGAGCCGACGCGGATGGAGACGTCCAGCAGGTCGCCGTAGCGGTCCTCGAAGTCCTCGTGCTTCTGGTTGGCGAGCGCGACGAGCGGGACCAAGAAGAGCAGCTTCCCGTCCCCCTTCAGCGCGCGGTCGATCCCCGTCAGCTCGCCGACGAGCGTCTTCCCGGTCGCGGTCGCGCTCACGACGAGCTGGTCGTTCCCGTCGAGCAGGCCGTTCCGCACGGAGAGGCTCTGGACCGGGAGCAGCTCCTCGAACCTGCCTTGGAGGTGCGAAGAGAGGTCCGGGTGGAGGTCGAGGTCCTCGGTCCGGACCGGCGAGACGTCGTCGACGTTCGCCGACACCTCGTCGTACTTCGTGAGGTCGGGGTCGAGCCCGCCCTGAAGGAGGCTCACGATCCGGTCCAAGTCGCCCGACTCGTACAGCAGCTCTTCGAGGCGCTCCTCGGCCGCGCCCGTGAACTCGCCTTTGTACGACAGCTCCCGCTCCAGCTCCCGGCGGGCGCAGTCCCGGCAGATCAGCTCGCCGTTGTGTTCGATCGCGTCCTCCGAGGTGATCGGCCCGTACCGCCCGTCGCTCGCGCAGCGCCGGCAGGTCCGGACCGCCGTCGCCTCCAGCTGGTAGCCGTCGAGCATCTCCTTCAGCCGCGTCCGGTTCTCGGGGGTGGTCTGCTCGGAGATGCGGATGCGGTCGGCCGCCCGCGCGAGGTCGACGAACTCGTCGGGCTGACGCGGGTGGTCCTCGCCGTCGCGGATCACCCGGAACTTCCCCGGGCGCGGGCCGGCGGCGGTCTCCTTGAGCTCGAGCCGCCCGCGGAGCACGCGGTTGCCGTCGCGGTTCGCCACGACGGTGTAGTCGCTCCGCGACTCGTGGAGGAACAGCGTCTCGACCTCGGCCAGCTGCTGTGACACTGCCCGTCGGTACGCGAGGTAGGTATTTCAGGAGTTCGGCTCGGGGGTCGGTACCAGCGCGGCGCGCGCCACGTGCGCGGCGCCGCGGCTACGCGGAGCGGTCGCGCGGAGAAGGACCCGCCTCGCGGACGGGGACGCGGTCGGTCGCTACGAGACGAGCAGCTCTTCGCCGCGGTCGACCGTGATCCGGCACGGCGGGGAGAGCTTGTTGTACGCGCGGCGGAACGCCTCCTTCACGACGGACGCCTGCTCGACGTCGCAGTACGCGGTGAAGACCACGTCGTCCTTGTTGAGTCGCGCGGCGGTGCCGACCGGCTTGCCGAACGCCTGCCGCATCCCGTCGGAGACGCGGTCCGCGCCGGCGCCGGTCGCCTGCTTGTTCTCCCGGATGACCTGGTGGGGGAACTTGCGGAGGGTCATCTTGTAGTTGCCCTCGCCCAGCTCCTTGATCAGGTGGCGGTTCGCCGAGAGGCGCGCGCTCTCTAAGGAGCCGTGTCGCACCTGAAGCTCCTCCTCGACGCGGAGGCTGATCTGGACGGGGTAGTCGTCCGGCTCCGCGGAGAGGTCGCCCATGTTGTGCTGGGCGATCTTCGAGCCGGGGATGCCCGTGATGTACTCGCGGCGGGTGTACGACGGCTTGTCGATCGTCCGATACATAGAGGCGGGTTTGTCAGACATGGCTACTTGTCCGATGTAGCCGCCGCTGCGGCGATAAAGCCTTCGATAGCGAGGCGTCTTCGTCGGCTCGTTCGGCGCCAGCGCCGGCGCTCCGCCGGATCGAGACCCGCGTTGACACGCCGCTCGCATCACTCCGCCGGGGTCGGTTCGAGCGCGACGTGGTCGAACCTGCGGTCCGCGAGCCGCTCCGCGGCCCGGTCGGTGACCGACGGCGCGACGAGGATTCCGCGGACTGCGGGGGCGTCCTCGGCATCGCTCTCGTCATCGACTCCCAACTCCTCCTTGAGCGCCCGCACGTACCGCGCGAGCTGCCCGACCGCGTCCGGGCCGACGCGGCGGCGCTTCAGTTCGACGACGACCGGGGTGTCGTCGGCGTCGACGCCGAAGATGTCCATCGGGCCGGCGCTGGAGGGGCGTTCGGTTTCCCGGGGTTCGAACCCGGTCTCGACGAGGTCGGGGCGTTCCAGAATTCGGGTCCGGAGGTCCTCCTCGCTCCCGTGGAGTTCGAGGTCGCGGCCGCCCGTCACGGCCATCGCGGAGAGCTGGTGAACTCGCTCGAAGCGGACCGTCAGCGTCTCGTCGGGGTTGTCTCTGGTCGAGCGCACGCGGAGCCGCCCCTCGCGCACCGCGGCGTGATGCTCCGATCCCGGCGGCTGCCAGTTGACGGGCTGGCGCCCCTCGTCGGTGTGGACGAGGGCGGCGCCGTCGGGCTTCAACACGAGCAGTCGGTCGCCGGCGCCGAGGTCGGAGGCGGCGCGACCCTCGTAGCTGACCGTACAGCGGCCGAACACGCTGACGAGGTCGCCGCGCTCGAAGGCGTCCTCCAGCTCCCAGAGGGCTTCGCGGTGGCTCGGGTCGTGGACGCTCGTGACTGTCACTACTACTCGTATGTGATTGTCGCTCAAAAAGGGCGCGAGGGAGAGGTGTGTGGAGGTGGTCGGGTATACGTCGTTGTTGTCGACGATGGTGGAGCGCGCTACGGGATCGATGCTGCTGTCGACCGCTTATAAACCGTTCCTGCCGACGACTCGGTGAACTCCTCCAAAGCCCCAGCCGGCGAGGCGAGCGCACGCTCACTGCGGTCCTCAGTCGGTCGCTAGCGCTCCCTCCTTGCGGTCCTTGTGTCGCCTGCGCTCGCCTCGCCGGCTGCCCCTTTGAGTCCCACCCGACCGCACCGCCTCACACCTCCCCAGCCTCGTCGCTCGCACCTCGCACCGCTCGCGACTCCCTCGCGCGTGCGACTCGCGCCCTTCGGGCGCTCGTCGGCACGCGCCACTGTACTTCTACTTATAGAGACTAGAAGGCGAATACACCCGCCTTCGGGCGGGTGATGAAGCCGACATGGTGGGAAGCAATCCACTAGTCGAATGTCTCTACCGAGTTTCACAGACGGAGATTTAACCGACAGGCCGCTCTATACGGAGCTAGGAATCGGTCGGAACGGAGCGGATTCCGAACCGTCCTTCGGAGGCGGCCTGTCCGCCCGCGTAACGAGGCAGTATCTGAAAGGGCAGTAGGTGAACGCTACATCCTCGAAGGGTGTGTCTGTGCCGACTGCTCAAAGCAAACTAGACGATACCCCCAAGTTCGTTGATGCTTGCCGGCGTCCCCCTGGCAAAAACAACACTGGGACGCCGTACACGGTCGAGAATAGGGGTAACGGCCAGTTGGCATGGCCAGCAGTCCACCAGTCCGACACTGTGGGACTACCCGTGCCCGAAAGGTCTGGTAGTCAACTGACTGAACTGTAAACCTGAAACACCCACCGCTCGGGATTCCTCCGCGTTTACGCGGAGGAGGATGTCAAAAAAGGCGCTGCTGCGTTACGTCCCGTGTTCCCAGCTGCCCATGTACTCGCGCTGCTCGTCGGTGAGCTCGTCGTACTCGACCCCCTCGGCGGCGAGCTTGATATCCGCGACCTCGCGGTCGAGCTCGTCGGGCACGTCGTGGACGCCGGCGTCGTACGCGTCGCCGTTGTCGGCCAGTTCGCGGACGACGACCGCCTGGACGCCGAAGCTCTGGTCCATCACCTCGACCGGGTGGCCGAGCGAGATGGGCGCGGCGAGGTTGACCAGCCGCCCCTCCGCGATGACGTTCAGGACGCGGCCGTCGGGCATCTCGAACCCCTCCACGCCGTCGCGGACCTCGTAGCGGTCGACCGCGAGGTCGTCGAGGTGATCGAGGTTCACTTCGACGTCGAAGTGGCCGGCGTTCGCGAGCAGCACGCCGTCGTTCATCTCCTCGAAGTGCTCGCGGGTGATCACGTCGCGGTTGCCCGTCGTCGTGATGAACACGTCGCCCTTCTTCGCGGCCTCCGTCATGGGGAGCACCTCGTACCCCTCCATGTGCGCTTCGAGCGCCTTCCGGGGGTCGACCTCGCAGACGATGACGTTCGCGTTCTGGCCCGAGGCCTTCTTGGCGACGCCCTTCCCGCACTGGCCGTAGCCGCCGACGACGACGTTCTTCCCGGCCCACGAGAGGTTCGTCGTCATCGCGATGGTCGCGAGCGACGACTCGCCCGTGCCGTGGACGTTGTCGAACAGCTGCTTCATCGGCGTGTCGTTCACGGCGAAGACGGGGTAGTGAAGCTCGCCGTCGGCGTCCATCGCGCGCAGGCGGTCGACGCCGGTGGTCGTCTCCTCGGCGCCGCCGATTATGGAGTCGATGAGCTCGGGGTACTCCTCGTGGACCAGCTTCACCATGTCCATCCCGTCGTCGACGGTGATGGTCGGCCCGTGCGCGATACAGGCGTGCATCGCGTCGTAGTACGCCTCGTCGTCGACGCCGCGGACCGCGTAGGAGGTGATCGACCCGTGGGCGTCGAGCGCGGCCGACACGTCGTCGTGCGTCGACAGCGGGTTACACCCGGTGATCGCGACCTCGGCGCCGCCCTCGGCGAGGAGTTCGACGAGGTTCGCCGTCTTCGCCTCGACGTGCATCGCCATCGCGACCGTCTCGCCGGCGAGCGGCTGCTCGTCGACGAACTCCTCGCGGAGCGCGTTCAGTATCGGCATGTGCTGGAGCGCCCAGTCCATCTTCCGGCGCCCCTCCTCTCGGGCCGCTTCGACGTCCGAGAGGTGCTGTGACACCGGCGGGTACGCGGTCTCGCTCATACCTCTCGGTTCGCTCACGGCGCACTAAATCCTGCCGACACCGGACCGCGCCCGCAAAAAAGCCCGTCGTCAGCTATCGTCGCCCGGGTCGGCCGACGCTCGGTGCGTCGGCGCGTCAGTTACCGCCGGGACCGCCCGCGTGGTCCGGCGGGCCGCTCTCGTCGTCGTCTTCGTCGTCTTCTTCGTCATCGCTCTCGTCGTCGTCCGCTTCGTCTTCCGCCTCTTCGGCGTCGTCTTCTTCGGCGTCGTCTTCGTCCGCTTCGTCTTCCTCGTCTGCGTCGTCATCGTCCGCGTCGTCGCCGCCGGGACCGGCGTGGGCCGGCGGGCCGCGCTCGTCGTCCTCGTCGCCGTCGGGTCCGGCGTGGTCGGGGGCGTTCCCCGGCGCGCTATCGTTCTCGTCGCTCTCGTTGCCGTCCGCGTCGTCGGGACCGCCGGGACCGCCCGCGTGGTCGGGGGCGTTACCGGGATTGTTCTCCGTCGCGAAGTCGGAGACTGCGGCGCCGATGCCGCCCTCGCGGTCGCTGATGTCCTCGATGAAGTCGCGGACCAGCTGGCCGAACGGCGTCTCCTCGGAGGCGTCTTCCTCCTCCTCGCCGGTCGTCAGCTCGACGGTCGTCGAGGCGGTCCGGTCGTCGTAGCTCGCGGTCACGTCGACCGCGACGTCCGCCTCGGCGGCGGGGAGACCGACGGTGCCGTCGGCGTCCGTCTCGTACTCGCCCGTCCCCGCGTACGACGCGTTCTCGTCGGCGTCGTCCGCGAGAGCGACGGCGACGGTCGCGTTCGCGACCCCCTCGTCGTCGGTGACGGTCACCGTCGGTTCCTCGTCGGTGTCGTCGACCTCGAGTTCGAGACCGTCGGGCGCTTCGAGTTCGACCGTCTCCGAGGCGGACTCGTTCTCGTACTCGGCGGTGACCTCGACGGTCACGTCCTCCTCGGCGGCGGGGAGGTCGACGGTGCCGTTCGTGTCGGTCTCGTACTCGCCCGCGCCGGCGTAGGTGGCGTTCTCGTCGACGGTCGTGACGTTCACGGAGGCATTTTCGACCGCCTCGTCGTCGTTCGTGACCGTGATGACGGGTTCGCTCTCGTCGTCGTCGACGTCGAGTTCGAGACCGTCGGGCGCCTCGAGTTCGAACGGCGTCGAGACGGCGCCGCTGTCGGAGACGACGCTCACCTGGATCGTCACGTCCTCCTCGGCGGCGGGGAGGTCGACGGTGCCGTTGGCGTCCGTCTCGTACTCGCCCGCCCCCGCGTACGACGCGTTCTCGTCGGCGTCGTCGGCCACGCTCACCACGACCGTGGCGTTCTCGACGGCGGTGTCGTTCTCGGTCACCGTGACCGTCGGTTCGCCGTCCGCGTCGTCGACGGCCACTTCGAGGTGGTCGTCGGCGGCCGCGACGCCGGTCATCGCGCCGAGCGCGACGACCGCGATCAGTAGGATGGCTGTCGTGCGTTTGCTCATGTCCACTCGGGTCCACTCTCTGTTTCCTTATAAATAGAGAAGTCCCTTAACGCGGTTTAATCCGGTTTGTATCCGTGTTAACGGTTCTGAGGCGTCTGTTTTGGTTGATCGGGGGTTCGGTGGCGGTTTTGAGGGTGATCGCCCCCCGATTCGCCCCCGGTTTCGGGTCGAACCTCGCTCGCGCGCGATACGTTTACGCAGTTGTATCCGGGGAGAGTCTCGAGATGACCACGACCAAAGCCCCAGCCACTCATTTATAAATAACAGACTGCTGATCGACGGCGAACACCTCCAAAGCCCCAGCCGCGAGGCCGACGTACGCTCGCTGTGCGCTTCACTCGGTCGCTCACTGCGTTCGCTCCCTCGTTCCAGTGCTTGCGTCGCCTACGTCGGCCTCGCGGCTGCCCCTTTGAGTCCACCCGACTGCGACCGCACAGCACCTCACGCCTCCCCAGCCTCGCGGCTCGCTCGGGGCTCCCTTCGGTCGCCCCGTCGCTCGCCGCGTCCCTCGCGCGTGCGACTCGCGGCCTTCGGCCGCTCGTCGGCACGCGCCACCGCGCGTTCATTTATAAGCCGCACGTCAGACTCGGATTCTTCATTTAAATGCTGCCGACGTGGGTCGGCTTTGCGCGTCGCGTTCGGTCGCGCTTCGCGCTGCGCGCTACGCCGATTCGACCCGCTCGACGAGATCGCTCGCGGCGGTCGCGGCGCGCTCCTGAACCGCCTCGGCGTCGAGCGTCAGGACCTCGCGGTCGCGCATGAGGACCCGGCCGTCGCAGACCGTGTGGCGCACGTCGCTCCCGCGCGCCGCGTACGCGAGGTGAGAAACGGGGTCGTGGACCGGCGTCAGGTGCGGCGCGTCGAGGTCGACGACGGCGAGGTCGGCGGCCGCGCCCGCCTCGATCCGGCCGCCGGGGAGGTTCAGGGCGTCGGCGCCGCCCCGCGTCGCCATCTCGACGACCGCCGCCGCGGGCACCGCGCTCGCGTCGTCCGCGGCCAGCTTCCCGAGCATCGCGGCGTCGCGCATCTCGTCGAAGACGTCGAGGTCGTTGTTCGAGGCCGCGCCGTCGGTGCCGAGCGCGACCGTCACGCCCGCCTCGCGGAGGCGCCGGACCGGGGCCATCCCGCTCGCGAGCTTCATGTTCGAGGCCGGGCAGTGGACGACCGCGGTCCCCGCCTCGGCGAGCCGGTCGATCTCCGAGTCGTCGACGTGGACGCCGTGCGCGAAGAAGTCGTCCGGGCCGAGCGCGTCGAGGTCGTCGGCGTACGCGATCGGTCGCTCCCCGCGCTCGTCGACGATCGGGTCGACCTCGTCGGTCGTCTCGTTCGCGTGGAGGTGGATCGGGACGCCCGCCTCGCGGGCTTCCGCGACGCCCTCGCGCAGGAACTCCTCGCCGACCGTCGTCAGCGAGTGCGGCATGAACGCGGTGCGGATCCGGCCGTCCGCGGCGCCGTCGAGCTCGCGCGCGACCGCGAGGCTCTCCTCGACGTCCGCGCGGGCGTCCGCGTCGTCTTTGCCGACCGTCACGACGCCGTGGCCGAGCCGCGCGCGCAACCCCGCGTGGTCGACGGCCTCTGCCACGCGGTCCATCGCGAAGTACATGTCCGCGAACGCGGTCGTCCCCGACCGGATCATCTCCAGCGCGCCGAGTTCGGCGCCCGCCTCGACGTCGTCGGGCGTCAGTTCGCCCTCTGCCGGCCAGATGTCCTCCCGGAGCCACGGGTCGAGCGGTTTGTCGTCGGCGTACCCGCGGAGCAGCGTCATCGCGACGTGCGTGTGCGCGTTGACGAGCCCCGGGATCACGAGGCCGCCGTCGGCGTCGAGCGTCTCGGCGGCCGCCCCGCCGACCGCCTCGTCGACCTCGCTCGGCGACCCCACGGCCCGAATCGTTCCCTCGTCGCGGTCGACCGCGACGTCCGCCCGCTCGACGTGACCGTCGGGTCGGAGCACTCGCCCGCCCGTGACGCGGAGGTGGTTCATACCCGCTCGTTCCGCCCCTCGAACCAAACGCCTTCGGTTCGTGGTCACTCCCGAGCGACACGACTTTATCCGCCGATCGAAACGAACGGACATGGCTCTGAAAGGCGTCGCGTCGGCGCTCACCGCGGGGAAGCTCCGGATCGCCGTCGTCGGGCTGCTCGTCGTCGCTGCCGCGGTCGGCGGGGCGTTCGCGCTCGGCGCCCTCGGCGTCCCGAGCGTCGCCGCCGTGAACAACTCCTTCGGCGACGTGACGAACGAGACGACGGTCGTCGAGACCGACCTCGTCGTCTCGAACCCGAACCCGATCGGGGTCGGCCTCGACGGTGTCTCGATCAATTACACCGTCTCGATGAACGACGTCGAGATGGCGGCCGGCGGTCGCGAGGGCGTCAGCGTCGCCTCGGGGAACTCCTCGCTCGCGTTCGAGACGGCCCTGGAGAACGACGCGATCCCGCCGTGGTGGACCAGCCACGTCGAGAACGACGAGCGGACGACCGTCGCGATCGACGCGACGGTCACCTCCGATCTCCTCGGTCGGAGCGCGAACCTCACCCGCACCCGCGAAATCGAGACGGACCTCATCGGCGCGTTCAGCTCCGAGGAGACCCGCCCGGTCAACGCCGACGCGCCGCTGGTCGACGATCCAGTCCTCTACGTCAACGAGACGCGCGGCCGGTGGGGGACGGTCACCGACGACGAGACCCCGATCGAGACCGAGTTCGACGTGTACAACCCCAACCTCGAACCGTACGTCGTCTCTGAGATCGGCTACGACGTCACGATGAACGACGTCGAGATGGGGTCCGGCTCGACCGAGGAGGAGTACGTCATTCCCTCGTACGGCTCGGAGACGGTCGAAATCTCCACCGCGCTCCGAAACGACCGCCTCGACGAGTGGTGGGTGACCCACCTCAACGAGTCGGACAACGGCCACCAGGTGAGTGACCTCCGGATCGAGTTCTACGCGGTGGTCGAGCTCCCCTCGGGCGAGGAGTTCACCGTCCCGCTGGACGCGCTCACATACGAGGAGACGATCGAGACGGACATCTTCGACGAGGGGATCCATCAGGGGAACGACACCGCCGCCGGCGACTCGACGGATTCCGGCGGCTCCGGTGACAGCGCGAGCGACGACGGGAACGCGAGCGACGACGGCAACGCGACGGGCGACACCGAAAATACGACCGACGACGGCGGCACGACCGACGACGGGTCCGGAGACGGAGGGTCCGGAGACGACGGCTCTGGAGACGACGATGACGGCGGGCTGCTCCCGCTGACTGCCGACTGATCGTTCTCGAACTCCGTCTCGCGGATCCTCCTCGCTCGAATCCGCCCGTCGTCCGAACCCGCCCGCCGTCCGAACCCGCCCGCCGTCCGAACCTTCTTGCCCGCTCGCGGCCGCGTTCCGGCATGGCAACCGACGCCCAGCAGGCGTGTTTCGAGGCCGGGATCAAGTTCGGCTCGCTGTACCACCAGTTCTCCGGCACGCCCGTCAGCCCGTCGAGCGCGCGGAGCCTGGAGGCCGCGATGGCGGAGGCGATCGAGAACCAACCGTACTGCGAGGCGGTCGACGTGACCATTCACGACGACCGCGTCGCCGACGCCATCGACCACGAGAACGGCTACACCGAACTCACCGGCTCGCTGATGGACGTCGAGATGCGGATCGACTACGAGGGCGTCGCGGTCCAGACCCGGATGGAGATGGAGGACGGCTACCCCCTGATGAAACTCGTCGCGGTGGCCGACGACGACCCGTCGCGTTCCGGTGACGCCGCGCCGTCGCCCGACGCCGACCCGAACGCTTAGTACCGCGACACGCGTACGGCGACCCGAACGGCGGCCGACGTTCCGATCTCCCGCTTTCAGAGACTCACATGGTCGACAGACGCCACGACAGTCAGACGGACCGCACCGGCTTCGACGAGACGAAGAACTACCTCTCGACCGCCCTCGGCCGCGTGATACCGCGGGCGGTGGCGCGGCGAGCGATCGAAGTGACCGTCAGCACGGACGCCGCCGAGTACGCGCCTGACGAGCCGGTCGCGATCACCGTCGCGATCCGAAACCGCCTGCCGGTCCCGATCGAGGTCCCAACGTCCACCCGCCGCTCGTGGGGGTGGGCGGTCGACGGCGTCATGGAGGCCACCGACGAGCGGCGCTACGTGCGCGACGAGGAGTCCGCGCTGTCGCTCCGCGCAGGGGAGACGAAGCGGGCGACCGCCACGTGGAACGGCCGCTTCCGCCGCACCGACGACGACGGTCTCGACCGCTCGGTCCGGGCCGAGCGCGGGAACCACACGATCACCGCGTTCGTCCCGGTCCCCGACGCCGACGAACGCCACGAGGCCGTCACGCAGATACGGATCCGGTAGCCGTCCGAGAGCGGCGCGCCGCGATCAGGTTCTCAGGGACTCGAACCGCAGAAAAGCGAGCGCGGTCAGTCGTCGGCTTCCGACCTGCCGGGACGCGCCGCGCCGTCGAGCGAGCGCTCGTCGACGGCGCTCGCGACCGCCTCGTCCCGTCGCAGGTGACACGCCGCGTAGTGGCGGTCGTCGCCCAGCTCCGATCCCAGCTCGTAGGCGGGGTTCGCCGTCGCGCAGACGCTCTCGTCCGCGAACCGTTCGGTGAGAAGTCGCTCGGCGTCCTCGAACTCGTCGCGCTCGATGTGGCCGAGCGCCTCGTCGAGCAGGGTCTCCGCGTCGCCGCTCGGCGTCGCCTCGTCGAAGTACCGGTCTCGGAGCGCCTCGGGATCCGTCTCCTCGAACGCCCGCCGCTCGACCGCCCGCTGGAACTCCACGACGTTCCGCCAGGCCTCGTCGGTCATGTCGTACGCCTCCGGCTGGATCACCTTCGGGCACCGCGTCCGGAACCGACAGCCCGACGGCGGGTCGATCGGCGACGGCACGTCGCCGGATAAAAGCGCCTTCCGCCCGCCGCTTCGCGGGTCGGGAACCGGGATCGCGTCGAGCAGCGCCTTCGTGTACGGGTGTTTCGGGTTCTCGAACAGCTCCTCTTTGTCGGCCAGTTCGACTATCTCGCCGAGGTACATCACCGCCACGCGGTCGGAGATGTGGCGGATGACGCTCAGGTCGTGCGCGATGAACAGGTAGGTGAGGTCGAACTCCTCCTGTAGCTCCTCCATCGTGTTGAGCACCTGCGCCTGGATCGAGACGTCGAGCGCCGACACCGGCTCGTCGCAGACGATGAAGTCGGGGTTCACCGACAGCGCCCGGGCGAGGTTCACGCGCTGCCGCTGTCCGCCGGAGAACGCGTGGGGGTATCGGTTGTAGTGTTGCGGGTCGAGTCCCACCTTCTCCAGTAACTCCTTCGCGCGCGCCTCGCGCCCCTCCTCGTCGAGCATGTCGTGGGCCTTCATCGGCTCCTCGACGATCGGGCCGACCTTCATCCGCGGGTCGAGCGACGACTGCGGGTCCTGGAAGATCATCTGCATGTCCTTCCGCATCCGCCGCAGCGGCTCGCCGGACAGCGACGCGAGGTCCTCGCCTTGGAAGTAGACGCTCCCGTCGGTCGGTTCGAGCAGCCGGAGCACGGTGCGCGCAAGCGTCGACTTCCCGCAGCCGGACTCGCCGACGAGACCGAGGGTCTCCCCCTCCTTGATGTCGAAGCTCACGCCGTCGACGGCGCGGACGTCGGAGGACGACCGGGAGACGTACGGGAACTCGTCGTCGAGCTCGACGCCGGCCAGCAGCCCGCTCTCGTTGTCGAAGTGCTTCTGGAGGTTCCGAACCTGGAGCAGCGCCTCGGGGTCGGACTCGGGCGGACCGACCTCGCTCATTCCGCCTCACCTCCGGTCTCGGTGAACCCGGCGGAGAAGCCGCCGGTCGCCTGCGTGTCGATCGGCGGGCTCTCGTCGTACCCCACGTCGAACGCGTCGTGTTTCACGCACGCGGCCGTGTGGAGCGCCTCGCCCTCCTCGCTCAGGTCCCGCGGCTCGGGGTGGACCTCGCGGCACACCTCCCGTGCCTCGGGACACCGGGAGTGGAACCGACAGCCGGAGGGCGGGTCGATCGCCTCCGGCATCACCCCCTCGATCGGCCTGAGCTCGTCGACCGTCCGGTCGGGGCGCGGCATCGAGTCGAGCAGCGCCGACGTGTACGGGTGTTTCGTGTCGTAAAACAGGTCGTCCACCTCGGCCTGCTCGATGATCTCGCCGAGGTACATCACGTTGACGCGGTCGCAGATCTCCGCGACGACGCTCATGTCGTGGGTGACCCAGATGAACGACGTGCCGTACTTCTCTTGGAGGTCGGTCACCATCTCGAGGATCTCGCCCTCGACGGTGACGTCGAGCGCGGTCGTCGGCTCGTCGGCGATGATCAGGTCTGGCTGACAGGCGAGCGCCATCGCGATCAGCACGCGCTGTCGCATCCCGCCGGAGAACTGGTGGGGGTACTCGTCGTACCGCGACTCCGGCGCCGGGATCCCGACCTCTCGGAGCATGTCGATCGCCTCCGCCTTCGCCTCGTCCGGGTCGAGGCCGCGGTTGATCTCGATGAACTCCCGGAGCTGTCCCCCGACGGTGAACACGGGGTTCAGAGACTCCATCGGGTCTTGGAAGATGATCGCGATCTCCCGGCCGCGGATCTGTTTCCGCATCTCCTCTTCGGTGAGCATCTCGTCGCGGGGTCGTAACTCGCCGTCGTCGTCCGCTTCGAGTCCGAAGATCGTCTCGCCTTTGAACTCGATCTCGCCGCCGACGATCTCGCCCGGGCTGTCGACGAGGCGGAGGATACTGGAGGTCGCGACGGACTTTCCGGCGCCCGACTCGCCGACGAGTCCGACGATCTCTCCCTCGTTGACGTCGAAGGAGATGCCGTCGACGGCGCGGACCGTCCCGTCCTCGGTGAAGAACTGTGTCTTGAGATCGCGTACGCTGAGTAGTGGTTCGCTCATATCAGTTGTTTATCCGCGGATCGAGGGCGTCCTGGAGACCGTCGCCGAGAATGTTGAAGCCGATGACGGTGATCAGAATGGCGATACCGGGGAAGATGCTGAACGTCGGCGCGGGGAGCATGTACCCCCGCGAGGCCGACAGCATCTGTCCCCACGACGGCGTCGGCGGCTGCGCGCCGAAGCCGAGGAACGAGAGCCCGGCGACGATGAGGATGCTCACCCCGACCTGAAGCGTCGCCTGGACCAACACCGGCGCGAAGCTGTTCGGGATGATGTGCCGGAAGATGATGTTCCGGTCTTTCACCCCGGCGGCCCGGGCGGCCTCGACGTAGTCCTCCTCGCGGATGGACACCACGCGAGACCGGATGAGCCGGTTGAACACGGGGATCGCCGTGATCCCGACGCCGATCATCGCGAACGTGAGGTCCCGGCCGAACGCGGTCATGAACGCGATGACCAGCACGAGGAACGGGATCGCGTAGATCGTCTCCGTGACGCGCTGGAGCACGTCGTCGATCCAGCCGCCGTAGTAGCCGGAGACCGCGCCGATGACGGTGCCGCCGCCCAGTCCGATGGCCGTCGCGAGGAACCCGACGGTCATCGCGATCCGGGTCCCGTAGATGGTCCGGGAGAGCAGGTCGCGGCCGCGGTGGTCGGTGCCGAGCGGGTGTTCGAGCACGCCCTGCCCGAACTGGTTCTCCATGCCGACTGGCGGGAGCAGGCGCCGCACCTGATCCGGGTCGGTCTCCGGGTTGTACAGCACCGCTTCCGCGATCGCGTAATCGAGGATGTAGTAGTCGAACGCGGCGAACACCGCGACGAAGGTCATGAGTCCGACGATGTAGGTCCCGATCCGCGCCGTCGTGTCCTGTCGGACCTGTTTCAGGGTGTATCGAAGGCCGACCCGGGCTTCCACCTCGTCGGGTCCGCCGCTCTCGTCGTCTCCGTCCGGTGTGTCGTCGTCCGAAGTTGCGCTGTTGATCGACATCAGTCTTCACCGTAGGTGACCCGCGGGTCGAGGTAGCTGTACGTGATGTCCGTGAGGATGACACCGACCACGTAGACGACCCCGAACACGAGCGTCGTCCCCATGATCAGCTCGTAGTCCTGGTTGTTGATCGCCGTGATGATCAGCCGGCCCATCCCCTGTATCTCGAAGACGGTCTCCGTGAGGACGGCGCCGCCGAGCGCGGTCGACAGCCCGAGACCGATGATGGTGATCACCGGGAGCTGCGCGACCTGGAACGCGTGTTTGCGGACGATCGTCGACTCGGGCACGCCGTACGCCCGGGCGAGCTTGACGTACTCGCCCTGAAGCGAGTCGACCATCGACGAGCGCTCGATCCGCGTGATCTGTGCCATCTGGAGCGTCCCGAGCGCGATCATCGGCAAGAAGAGGTGATGCGCCGACTGCCGAAGCACCTCCAGTTGCGTCGCCGCCCCCCGAACGTCCGCCGGGTTGGCCCACGGGAGGACGAGTCCCCGCGCGGGGAACCACCCGAGGTAGAACGCGAAGACGATGATCAACACCAGCCCGATCCAGAACGACGGGGTCGAGACGCCGATGAGCGAGACGATCCGGGAGACGTGGTCGGCCGGCTCGTTCCGCCGCTTCGCCGAGATGACGCCGAGCGGGATCGCGGTGACGATCGCGAACGCGAACGCGGACAGCATGAGCAGCAGCGTCACCGGGAGCCGGAGCATGATCATCTCGAGGACCGGCCGGTCGTAGTAGATGCTGAGCCCGAGATCCCCAGTCGCGACGCCGCTGAGGTAGGTGAAGTACCGCACGTATATCGGGCGGTCGAGACCGTAGCGGGCTCGGATCGCCTCGACCTGCTCCTGTGCCGGCGTCGGTCCCAGCATGATCTCGACCGGATCGCCGGGGATCTGGTTTGCCAGGAAGAAGGTTATTGTCACGATACCTATCAGTACGGGTATCGCCTGTGCGAACCGCCGGAGTGTGTACCGAAGTAAACTCACTGTCGTGGATCTCTCGTTGCTTCGATTCGGTCTTTGCTGTCGCTTATCCGTTTCGCTCCCGCCGACGCATCAAGACGGTGGCCGCAGCCGGCCGCCGAACGCGCCGATGACCACCCGAAGGGCTGGCGTTCGGCCGTGGACGGCCGTATCCGCGCCGCGATCCGTCGCGTTTCCGCTTCGATTCGTCGCGTTCGTCTTCCGTCCGAATTACCGGGACACGGTAACGTCGTCCACCTGAACCTCCGACGAGATCGGGTGCGAGCTGAAGCCCTCCACGACGTCGCGCACGCCGTAGGAGTTGTTCAGGTTGTACGCCGGGAGGTGGACGCGGCCTTCGAGCAGCGTCGTCGTCGCGTCGATGTACAGCTGCCGGCGCTCCTCGCGGTCGGCGGACTCGCGGGCCTGCGTCAGCATCTCGGACGCCTCGTCGTACCCGTGGAACGTCCCGTTGGTCACGCCGTCCGTCTCCTGGCTCAGCAGGTTGTACACGAACGCGTCCGGGTCCGGACTGCCCGACCAGCCGAGGGTGTACATGTTGTAGTCGTCCTCGCTGTTCGGGCCGTCGTCGCTCTGGTACGTCTCGGTGAACGTCCCCCAGTCGAGCCGCTGGACCTGGACGTTCTCGAAGCCGGCGTTCTGAAGCCCGTCGCCGATCGAGATGCCGATCTGCTCGCGCATGTCGTCCGGCGGGACGATGATCCGCCAGTTGTAGTCCATCGGAATGCCCGCCTCGTCGAACAGCGCCTGCGCCTCCTCGATGTCCTGATCGTGGGGGATGTTCGACCACTCGTCGACGGGGAAGTCCCACTCCTCCGAGATGGACGACGGGTACGGGCTGTACTGCCGCACGCCGGACGGTTCGACGAAGTTCTCGACCGCCTGCTGCATCGAGAAGCAGTAGTCGACCGCCTCCCGGACGAGCGGGTCGCTCGTCGGGCCGTTGGCGCAGTTGAACGCGAGGTAGAAGTACCCGACGCCGGGCGACTCCGTGATCGAGGCGTTCTGGTTCCCCTCGACCGTCTCGTACAGCTGCGGCGGGATGGTTTCGATGATGTCGACGTTCCCCGTCTCCAGCTCGGTGACGCGGGTCGTCTGCTCCTCGATCGGATCGAACTCGATCCGGCCGATCTCCGGGAGGTTGTCGCTGTCCCAGTAGTCGTCCCAGCGCTCGACGGTCGCGTAGTCCTCCGGCTCCCACTCGACGAGTTGGAACGGTCCGGAGCCGACCGGGTCCTGGTTGTACGCCTCGGTGTCCTCTTGGCGCACGGAGGCGTTGACGACGCTGCGGACCATGGCGATCGTGAACGCGCCGTAGGGGTACGACAGGTCGAACTGCGCGGTGTACTCGTCGATCGCCTCCCCGCTGTCGATCATGTTGACCTCGGGGGCGTTCTCGGTCTGCTCCTCGACGGGAGCAAGCATCGTGTGGACGACGTCCTCCGCGGTGACGGGGTCGCCGTTCTGGAACTCGGCGTCCTCGCGGATCGGGACGATGAACCGCGTCCCGTCGCGCTCGACGGTCGGTTCCTCCGCGGCGATCTTCGGCTCGATGCCGACGCCGTCGGTGTACTCGTAGATGCCGTCGAAGAGCTGCCCCGTGATCTGGGCGGACGGCACGTCGTTCATCACGACCGGGTCCATGTCGAGCGGTCCCTTCACCTGCGAGAAGTACAGGGTCGGGGCGCTCCCGCCGTCGCCACCGTCGCCGCCGTCGGAGCCGTTTCCGCCGTCGGAGCCGTTTCCGCCGCCGTCGCCGCCGTCTCCGCCACCGGTACATCCGGCGAGCAGGAGAGAGGTGCCGGCTGCTCCGCCGGCGAGGACCTTCCGTCGCGAAATGCGTTGTGTGTGTTGTCGACGCATACAGCCGAACTCTTGTTTCTATCTTATAAGCATTTTGGGTCGTCCTGTCCGAATGGTCACCTCTGTTCGTTTCGCTGTCTTTTTGTACATCTCGACCCCGCCAAAAACCATCCGAACCGATATCACACCCGCCGCGTTCCGGAATTTTCACCTGATTTTTGAAAGAAATCAGTCAGTTAGATTAAACGAATGTTCGCGCGCGTCCCTCGCGGGCGGTGTCTCCCCGCCGGGGGACCCTCGATTCGGTGGGCGGCGACCGCCGGCCGCTGCGATGGTCAGCGGCCGTCGCCCGCGGCCCCGCCGTCCGTCCCCTCGATGTCGGTCACGGTTCCGACGCCCTTGCTCGACCCCTCGCGGAAGACGAACCGCTGTCCCTCCTCGATCAGGTACGGCCGGAACTTGAACCGGACGCGCGCTCGGCCCGTGTCGCCCGGGAGCAGCCGTCCGTTCTCCGGGAAGAACGCGGCCGCCTCGGAGACGGTTTCGAGGTGAACCACCGGCTCGTACCCCTCCTGGATCCGGGTCGGGTGGTTCAACACCATCACCTCGGCGTCGAACTCGCGGACCGGTTCCGGATCGCTGTCTCGGGGCACCAGGGCCATCCCGCGCTCGATCTCAGCCTCGTCGACGCCCTTCAGCGCGACGCCGACGATGCGGCCGGCGGTCGCCTTGTCGACCCGGTGGTAGTGCATCTCGATCGACCGCACCTCCACCTCGCGGAAGGAGCCGTCGGGCATGGGACCGAGCAGGAGTTCGTCGCCGGTCTCGACGGTCCCGGAGTTCACCGTCCCGGACGCGACCGCCCCCACGCCGGTCACCTTGTAGCTCCGGTCGACGTACATCCGGAAGGTCTCGCGGTCTGGCGTCGCGCGCTTCGGCAGGCGCTCGAACAGGCGGTCGAGCGTCTCGATCCCGTCCTTCGTCACCGCGCTGGTCCGCAGCAGGGGGACGACCCCGTCGCCGACCTCCGCGACCGCGGTGTCGACCCCGTGGCGGTCGACGAGCAGCGGGGTCTGTCCGGCGTCCCGCAGCACCGACTCCACCTCGCGCTCGACCGCGGCGAGCCGGTCGTCGCTCACGGCGTCCGCCTTCGTGATCGCGACGATCGTCGGCAGCTCCGTCGCGAGCAGGATCCCGAGGTGCTCGCGGGTCGTCTTCGTCGGGCCGTCGTCGGCCGCGACGACGAGGAGCCCGTAGTCGAGCTTCTGGCCGACCAGCCCCCGGATCGTCGTCCGGAGCCACGGCTCGTGGCCGACGGTGTCGACGAACGAGACGAGCCGGTCGGCCTCCTCGACGACCCCGGCGCGGTCGGCCTTGCGGTGGGGGTTGTCCATGCGGACCGGCTCGTCGGCGTCGTCCGCGAAGCCGTACACCGCGTACGAGAGGTCCGCGGAGAGGCCGCGCTCGACCTCGTGGGGCTGGACGTCGAGGAAGCCGCGCGTGCCGCCCTGCCCGTCGTCGGCGCGCCCGGTGACGAGCGTGCCCACGAGCGTCGACTTCCCGTGGTCGACGTGGCCGGCGGTGCCGACCACGAGGTGGTCCTCGTCGGCCTCGAACACGCCGCCGTCGCGGAGCGTGGCCAGCCCGACCAGCCCCGCCTCCTCGGCGTCGCCCCCGTCGCCGGCGCTCCACGTCTCGACGTCGGCGATGTGGGCGTCCGCCTCGTCGGCCAGAAGCGAGAGCACGTCCATCGTCTCGGAGAAGCTCTGAGGCGTGATCCCGGCCAATCCGCCGTCGTCGGTGACGCCGAGGACGTACGTGGCCTCGCCGTCGCCGGAGAGCACGCGGTGACGGAGCTGGGCCACGAGCGACTCCATGCGCCCGTCAGCCAGGTGGACCTCCCGCGTTAGCCGCTCTTTGAACTCGATGGCGCCGCCGTCCTGCTCGCCGCGCTCGATGGCCCGCCGGAGGGCGGACCGGTCAGCGCTCATGTCCCCTCGTAGGCGGCAGCCGGGCTTAACGGTTTTCGTGGTACGTGACCCCACGACTCGTGATCGGTCCCGAGCGCTCCGGCGGGCTATTTAACCGAGCGCCGCGGACAACGGCGGTATGGACACCTCGGTCCCCAGCGTCGCCGAACGCCGCGTTCACGTGGTCCCGCTCGGCTACGAGCGCGACCGGATCGTCGAACCCCTCCGCCGCCACGGCGCCGACGTCGCCTACCTCCTCGTCGACGCCCCCGACCGCGACGGGGCCCGCGGCGACGTGGACTTCGCGGCGGCCAGCGCGTCGGACCCCGACGCGACTCGCGTCGACCCCGACGAACTCACCGACTACCAGCGCGACGCGTGGACGGCCGTCGCCGAGTTCGCCGAGGTCAGACCCATCCCGGTCGCGCTCGCGGACGTGTACGACGCGCTCGGCGTGACGACGACGGTCGCCGCTCGCCACCGGGCGAGCGCGGAGGACGGCGACCGCCTCTTCGGGAACGTCTCGACCGGGCCGCGGATCGCCGCGGTCGGCGTCGCGATGGCCTGTATGATCGTCGGCGCGCGCCCCTACAGCGTCGAGCCCGAACGGCACCGCCACGACCGGCGCGAGGAGCCGCTCACCGAGGGCGTCGAGCGCACTGTCGACCTGCCCATCTACCCGATGGACGCCCCGACGACCGACCAGGTCGCCGTGCTCGGTCGGCTCAACGACCGCGCCGAAGGGAGCCTGACCACGGACAAGTGGAACCTGATCGAGTGGGCGCGCGAGCGCGAGCTGTCGTTCCTCCGCGAGGCGGGCGAGAGCCGGACGGCGAAGTACCGCGCGCTGGAGACGCACGTCCTCTCGCCGCTGCGCGAGCGCGGCTACGTCGAACTGGAGGACATCGGGCGCTCCGACACCGTGCGACTCACCGAGACCGGCCGCCGCGTCTTCTTCGCGTTCAAGCACAAGCTCGACGGGCGATAGCGGAGTCGACGAGAGGACCGGAGTCGCCGGCCGGTATCGCGGTCGACGGACGATACCACGACCGGCGGGTCGTGACCGGCCGACACGCACGACGCGACCCGTCCGACCGGACCACATTGTTCGGTTTATCCGTACTATCGACGGCTAACGTAGAATTATCCCCCGGACTTGGATTTAGATGCGTGACGCCCGCCGGGCGGACGGGGCGCCCCCCTGCCCTCCGCTCCCGCCCGCCCGCTATCGACTCCCGGTCGCGGCCGGTTCGTCCGACCGCGACCGACCGCCGTCGCCGGTCCCCCGCCGGCGGCGGTCCCCGCTGACGCCGCCGCGTCCGCCCGACGGATCGTCACGAGACGACGGCCTCGCCGTCGTTTTCCCCCTCCTTTTCCCCTCCTTCGACGCCGACCCACAGCCTTAGCACGTCGCCGGCGCAGTACCGAGACGACGCGATGAATCCCGTCGAGAAGTACCAGTCGGCGCTCGTCCTCGCCGCCGTCGTCGCCGGTCTCGCCGCCGGACAGGTCGACGGTGTCGCCCCCGTCGCGGACCGGCTCATCGTCCCGTTCCTGATGGTGATGCTGTTCGCCGCGTTCGCGGGGGTCCCCCTCTCGCGGCTCCGGGAGGCGTTCGGAAACCGCCGGGTCGTCGGGTCGAGCCTGCTGGTCAACTTCGTCTGGAGTCCGCTGCTGGCGGTCGGTCTCGGCGCGGTCTTCCTCCGCAACCAGCCCGCGCTCTGGGTCGGACTCATCATGCTCCTCGTGACGCCGTGTACCGACTGGTACCTCGTGTTCACGGACGTCGCCGACGGCGACGTGCCGCTGGCGACCTCAGTACTTCCGTACAACCTCGTCCTCCAACTGGTGTTGCTGCCGGTGTACCTCTACGCGTTCGCGGGGGCGCTCGTCGACCTACCGCTCGCGCTGCTGGCCGAGAGCGTCCTGCTCGTGCTGGTCGTTCCCCTCGTCCTCGGTGCGGTCGCGCGGTGGGGACTCACCCGAACGAAGGGAAGAACGTGGTTCAGCCGGCGGTTCCTCCCGCGGTTGGGTCCGGTCCAGATACTCTTCCTCGCGCTCGCGGTCGGAGCCATGTTCGCGTCGCAGGGCCAGGTGATCGTCGAGAACCCGCGGCTGCTGGCGCTGATGGCGGTCCCAGTGGTGCTGTTCTACGCGATCAACCTCGCCGTCGGGTTCGTCGTCGGCCGCCTGCTCTCCTTCTCGTACGGCGAACTGGTCTGTTTCAACAACACGATCCTCTCGCGGAACTCGCCGACCGCGCTCGCCATCGCGGTCGTCGCCTTCCCGAACGAGCCGCTGATCCCACTGGCGCTGGTGATCGGGCCGCTGCTGGAACTCCCGCTGTTGGGGGTCATCGCGCAGGGACACCTCGCGGTCAGAGAACGGTGGACGGACCGCCTCGACGCGCGGTCGAACGACTGAAGCGTCGGTATTACGCGGGTTTCCTACTCGTCGGTCAGATCGACGTACGTCCGGCGGACGGTCACGGGCGTCACGTCCGCCACGTCGGCGGCCTCCTGTTGGGTGCACTCCGCGTCCAGTTCGCGGGCCGCGGTGTAGAGGCAGGCGGCCGCGACCCCGACCGGGTTGCGGCCGTTCGCGATCCCCTCCTCGACGGCGCGCTCGGCGAGTTCGCCCGCGCGGCGCTCGACGGCGGGGTCACAGTCGAGGTCGCTGGCGAACCGGGGCAGGTACTCCGCGGGGCCGCTCGGCGCGATCGGGAGGCCGAGCTCGCGGTTCATCGCGTCGAAGGCGGCCTGATGCTCGTCCTCCGTCGCCTTCGCCTCGGCGCACACCTCGCCGACGGTGCGGGCCACGTCGGCGGTGCGGCAGGCGACGTAGACGCAGGCGGCCGAAAAGCCCTCCAGCGAGCGCCCGCGGAGCAGGCTCTCGTCCTGCGCGGAGTCGAACAGCGCGCAGGCGGCGTCGCGGACGCTGTCCGGCAGCCCCATGACCCCGGTGAGCCGCCGGATCTCGGTGTAGGCGTACACCTTGTTGCGGTCGCGCTTCGTCGAGATCTGCGCGCGGTTGTGCTGGGTCCGCATCCGGGCGAGCCGCCGCCGCTTGCGGCCCTTCACCTTCGTCGACCGGCCGATCTCCGTCGAGAGGCCGCGGTCGTGCCGCGAGCGCGTCAGCGGCGCGCCGGTGCGCTTGGGGTTCGCGTCGTCGTCGTCGAACGACCGCCACTCCGGGCCGTGGTCGATCCGGTCGGCATCGACGACCAGCCCGCAGTCGGTACAGACGCGCTCCGCGCCCTCGACGCGCGTGCGGCCGCCGCACTCCGGACACGTCTCGCGGTCGCCGGTCTCGTCGGCGGACGCGGTCTCGCCGCCCGCCGTCTCGTCGCGGGCGGTCTCGTCGGCCGCCCGGGCGCGGTCGGCTGTCGCGGCGCGGTCCGTCGTCGCGACGTCGTCGGTCTCGGTACGGGGCGAACGAACGCGGGTCGAGCGTGCGTCACTCATCACACGTCGAACTCCGGCCCGATGCCTTACTTAAACCCGGGTGGATCGGCGGTCGATCGGCCCGATCGCGACGCTCGAACCGACCGGTTACCGTTCGGTGATCCGGCGGCCGACGGCGCCGCAGTACGGTGGTTTTAACCCTCCGTGCGGCCCATCGGCTCGCATGACGCTGTCGGATATCGCGGCCGGGGTCGAGGTGACCTCGCGCCAGCAAGACCGCGGGGTCGCGCTCGCGGACGACACGGAGACGCCGCTCGTCGATCGCCTGTCGGACCACGCCGAGTCGCTCCCGTGTACGCCCGCGGCGACCGCCACGCTCGTCGACGCCTACACCGCCGGCCGGAGCGTCGGCGACGCGGCCCGGGAGGCGGGGGTCTCCCCGATGACGGCCGCGAAGGCGCTCCACCGGTGCGGCGTCGCGGGCGTCTGCCCGCTCTCCCCGACCGGGCGCGACGTGGTCCGCGACTGGCTCGCGGGCCGGACCTCCCGGAGCCAGGCCGTCGAACTCACCGGCGGCGACGAGGCGGACTTCGCGCTGGCGACGTACGTCGAGACGCACGATCCGGTCGACGCCGTCGCGGAGGCGGTCGACGCGCAGGTCGCCGGCTCGGCGCCGCTCGGGGACGGACTCGGCGGCGACGACCCCCTCGGCGATGCGCTCGGCTCCACCGACGGGCTCCGCTGAGGGCCGATATCGCTCTTCTCGACTTCGAGCTTAGGCGACCCGGCTTACGGCGTGAACCGTTCGATCAGCCCTTTCTCCGGGAACTCCACGCCGAGCGAGGTGTCGAACGCGGTCTCGTAGGCGGCCGCGATCGCCCGCGCGTACGCGTCGTCTCCCGTCGCCGCGGTCGGCGCGGCCGCGACCTCGGGATCGGTGGGTGGGACGCGGCCGACGCCGGCGTCGCCGTCGTCGCGCTCTTCGTCGCCTCCGCCGCCGCCGGTTCCGGGTCGCTCCACCGCGAGCGTCGCGTCGAGGCTCCCGCCCACGTCGGCGATCCGCCCCCGGAGCCGCTGTGCCGCGTCGCTGCCGTGGGCCGTCGCCGGCCTGACCGCGACCGCGCGGTCGACGCTCGTCGCGGCCGCGACCGCCTCGTTCGAGCCGGCCGGCGCGGCGTCGACGACCACCGCGTCGTACGTCGTCGCCGCCTCGTCGATGCGGCGCTCCAGCTTCCGGGCGGCCTCCGCGGTCTTTGCCCGCGCGACGCGCTCGAAGGGCGCCCTCGCGGGTATCGCATCGACGCGTCCCGCGAGGTCCGGCGCGTCGCTCCCGCCGTTCGCTCTGCTTCCGCCGCCGACCCCCGACAGCTCGGCGTCCTCGCGCGTTCCGGCGATCGGGTACGCCGCCGCCGACAGCGCGGCGTCCGGATCGTCGGTGAGGAGCGCGGTGAGGTCCGGGTCGATCCGCCCGGCCACGTACTCGGAGAGCCCTTGTGTCGTGAACGCGGCGTCGACGACCGCGACGTCGTCGCCGTCGCGCGCGCCCATCGCCGCCAGCTCGACCGCGGTCCGCGTCGTTCCCGCGCCGCCGGTCGCCCCGACCAGCGCGAGCGTCGTCGCCTGCATGCCCCGGTCTCGCCGGAGCCGGTTCTTAAAAAGAGCGAAGCCGAGCGGCGGTCCGGCCAGCTGTCGATCTCGGCCGCGACCTCCTCGGCCGCCGCGTGGATCGGTGCGACTCTCGACGGCGAGGTCGCCCCGAGGTCGCTGGCGAACTGTGAGAGGAACTCTGCGGGGCCGTCAGTCAGCTAGCGGATTCGGAACTCTCTCTTGTACTCTAAGGTTACCGTGCCAGAGGCAACATTACGGAGGCACTTATATAGTTCATCCATCGACATCCCTTCGAGGCTGGGATGTGAATCCGAATGGACTCTGATGAGTCGAACAACCTCCTGCCGATTACTTCCAGGTACCTCTAGGCTTCCATTAATGTAGTAGCCAACCACCGGCTTTGAGTGATTCTTCCTCCCCTCGACCCCTGTGGCTTCATCTCGTGCCAACTGCTTACCGGTTGACAACGCGTGGTTGTGACTATAGCCAACCGCATTGGCAATGTCTGCTACTTCGTGCCATCCGCTATTGTTGCCGAGGTACTGTACGATGTCGTGTCGGGCAGTTGTATTACCCGAACTCTTGGAGCTCATGGGTTGAATTCGTTGATCTGGAGCCCCTTGAGCCAGACACAAGAACTAAATCCTGCCCGTACAGACCGTGAGATGCAGCAGATAACCCACAGTCACGGGAGTTAGTTCCGGTGGCTCGCAGGGTGGTTCTGCCCTGTGCCCACCTGACATGGGTTGGAGCTTGGCAGGTGGGCCAGGTGTACTTCACACCGATCGTGAGTCGTAGGATTCTCCTATCCTCCCACTTAACTGGTTCAGGGTGAGGATATAAATACTTGACGCCAAGTATACTCCATACTGGGCGACGGATCAAGATTATAGTCCGTATTAAGCTACGATTACCATGACAGAAACCAACGATTACGACGCTGATGACGTTGAGCGAGAGAGAGGAATACTCACCCCGTCAGATCGAAAATTCTTGGGAGGAGAAAAGGAACTATCTGGTCAGTCAAAGAGAGATGCGCGTTACCGAATTAGAAAGCGAATCAAACATGGGCTACTGGATATCTCCTTTTTGAGACGTATGATCTCAAACAAGGATAGAAAATTAATAGCTGAGGATCTCTTCCCGTCAGACGAAAACGGCGATGTAATTGTACTACGTGTGATATCTGTCCTATTTAGGATGATTCTGGACGTAGAAAACGAAGATATAGAGAAGGCAAAAAGCCGCTTTGAAAGCACGCTTGCTGGTGGGATCCGATCTGTCATAACCCAGTTAGATGATAGTGATAGATTTTTAATCAATATTTCTGTTGATATTAATATAAATCGAGAAGAACCGGACCCAGATAAACTAATGTCTAAATATAAAGCAGGTCGAGAATCATTTGAAGAGCTCCGGTGGTTACGTCAACACGATTACATTTCTCACGATCGGACCTATCATGACCATATGCTTAATCACCTCTGGGAGGGTGAAGAAAATGCATCTATCGGTATTTCCACCAAGGAGGGTTTCGAGATCTACGAAACGTCTGACTTTGATAATTTAGAGAATTTCAAGGAATCTGTTTTTTCTGCGATGGAAGAGTCACCCGTGGATATGATTGAGGATTAAATAAATATTTTGTTGTATTTCAAACGATTTTAATTAGGTGTCCACAACCGTTTCCGACAAATAAACTCTGGACCTCAAGTGCTATACTGATATTATTGTCATTTCCGAGATCTGATTCGACCCGCTCTCCAACCGTGATCCGAATCGTCACCGATCCTACCTCTCCACTACCCGTCTATCGCGGCCGCCACGTCCTCGGCGACGGCGTCGATCTCGTCGTCGGAGAGGTCGGGCCGGGCGCCCGCGACGGCGTGGATCGGCGCGCCCCCGTCGCCCTCGAACCGCGGAACGACGTGAACGTGGACGTGTGGGACCTCCTGGCCGGCCGCCTCGCCGTCGTTGACGCCGACGTTGGCGCCGTCGGCGTCGACCGCGTCCTGGATTCTCGGCGTGAGCGACGCGACCGCGTCGAACAGGTCGCCCGCGAGGGCGGCGTCGAGGTCGCCGACGTGCTGCGCGTGCGACTTGGGAATTACCAGCGTGTGCCCCCGAGCGAGGGGGTTCGCGTCCAGAAACGCCAGCACCGAGTCGGTCTCGTACACGGTCCGCGCCGGGATGTCGCCGGCGACGATCGAACAGAAAATACAGTCGTCGGACATACGCGACCGATCGCTCGGGCGTCCCATCAAGGTTTCCCGGAGGCGCGGTGACGGCGTTCCTCGCGGTGTCGCCGTCGAGGGGCGTCCGAGGACCGTTCCCCGCTCGGCCCGCCAACGGACCTATATCCGGCGCGCCGAAACGGCGGGGTATGGACGACCGGTTCGAACGCGTCATCCGCCAAAAGCTCCGGAAGGCGGGCAAGCAGTTCGAGGAGGCCAAACGCGCCTACGCCGAGGGGCGCGACGACCCCGAGGGCGACGCGGCCGCCGCGGCGCGGTTCGGCCTCCCGACCGACGGGGACGGCCGCGCCCGCATCGTCTGCCGCCGCCACGCGGAGCGCCGGACCGTGCCGGTCGACGCCGAGGGGCGCCCGACCTGCTTCGAGTCGGGTCACCCCGACTGCGAGGGCTGCGCGGAGGACGTCCGCGACGGCGTCGTCGAGACCTGGTGACCGCCCCTCCCGAACTCCCTCGCCGCGGCGTGCCGACTCCACCCGAACAGGTTTGTGTCCCGCGGTTCTCGTGGCCCGCATGAAACGGGCTCGCGTCGTCGTCGCCCTCCTCGTCGTCGTCGGTGTCGGTCTCGTTCTCTCCGGGTTCTTCGCCGGGGCGACCGAGGAGCCGGCCGTCGACGACGTCGCCGACGACCGCCTCATCGAGGTCGACGGCGACTACCGGCTCTGGCCGTACACGAGCCGGAGCAGGACCGTCGAGGGGCGGACGCTCGCGATCAACGTCGTGTTCCACGCCGACGCCGAGACGACCCGGGCCGCCATCGAGGGTGACCCGGCCGCGGACTGGGAGGAGACGAGCCCGAACGAGAGCGAGGCGACCGCCGACGACGATCAGGTCCGCGAGTTCGTCGGCCGCGACTGGCGGGACGCCCACAGCTCGCTCCGCTACTCGTACGTCGAGGGACCGACCGGCGGCGCGTGGCTCACTGAGACGTTCGAACTCCACGACGGGGCGTACCTCGGGGTCCGCGACCACCTCCGCGCCTACGAGTCGCCCGACGGCACCTACACCGCGATACAGGCCCACGAGGAGTACTACGACTGGTTCCGGCTCCGCCACACCGTCCCTGACATCGACGCGCCCGCGACGCGGCTGGTGGACGAGTTCGTCGAGTCGGACCGCGCGACGGACGTCCGCCGCGAGTACCGCGGCATCGACGGCGGGCGCAGCGACGGCTGGCTCTCCGTGATCGAACTGGCCGCGGCGGCGACGCTCGCCGGGGCGCTGCTCCGCCGGCGGACCCGCGAGGCGGCCGCCGACCTCCTTCGCCGGCTCCGCACCGACGCGGGACGACACGCCGCCGCGGCGACGCTGGGTCTCGCGCTCGGCGCCGTCCTCGTCGGCGTCCGCGTCGCGGGCGTGACGCTGGAGGCGGCGCTGCCGGGCGCCTCGCCGAAGGCCATCGCGGCGCCGCTGTACCTCGCCCTCGCGCTCGGGCTGCCCGCGCTGGTCGTCTGGCGCGCGCCGCGGTCCGACCCGGCTGCCGCCGCGCTGGCCGTCGTCGTCGGTCTCGGCGGCGGCTTCCTCGCCGATTTCGCCGCGCTCGGCGTGGCGGTCCCGCCCGCCCTCATCGTCCACCGCGTGGCGCTCCTCGCCGCGCTCGGCGTCGTCGCCATCGGGCGGGCGGCCGCCGACCGGCCGGTCGCCGTCGCCGGGCTGGCGGCGTGGGCCGTCGGACTGGCGCTCCCGCTGATGGACGTGATCTGAGCGGTCGATCGCGTCGGCGCGCCGTCTCGAGGCGGAACAGCACAGAAGAGATATACCGGTTGGCTGAAAACAAGGGGAGACGAACAGATGACGCGACCGATCAGCCGACGCGCGGCGCTCGCCGGGTTCGGCCTCGCGGCCGCCAGCGCCGGCTGTCTCGGTCGCACTGAGAACATCGCCGGACGCGACCCTCACTCGCAGCTGACCCTCGAGATCAACACCACGCCGGCCGACGACGACCCCAACGGGATCCGCATCGCGAGACAGCTCGAAGAACACCTGACCGCGGTCGGCATCGATGTCCGACTCAACACCGTCGGACAGACCGACCTCTGGCGGAAGGTGCTCATCAACCAGAACTTCGACATCTACGTCGGGCAGTTCGTGGAGACGGAGCCGTTCGATCCGGACGCGCTGTACGGCCTGACCCACTCGAAGTTCATCGCGGAATCCGGGTGGCAGAACCCCTTCGGTCTCACGGAGATCGCGGTCGACGACCTGCTGGACCGACAGCGCCGGGTAGCGGGAGACGAACGGGCCGACGCCGTCGACGCGCTCCAAGAGACGTTGTGTGACCGCCAACCCTTCTCCGTCGTCGCGTTTCCCGACGCGCTCACCGCCGTCCGGAGGAACCGGTTCGAGGGGTGGACGGAGGGCCGCCAGCCGCTTTCGGTCACCGGACTCCTCGAACTCGACGCGGTCGCTCCCGATGACGGCTCGGGAGGCGACACCGACTCGGGAGACGGTGGTTCCGGGACGGACGGAAACGCGACGACGGGCAACGTGACGACGGGCAACGCGATGACTGGTGACACGGGTGACGCGGACGACGGCGACGGAGCCGATACGGACGACGGCGGCGGAGATGTCCTCCGACTCGTGACGACCGACGACCGCATCACCGAGAACTGGAACCCGATCGCCGCGGAGTACCGGAAGTACGGTACGTTCACCGGGCTGCTGTACGACCCGCTCGTCCGCGCGGACGGCGAGTCCGTCGTCCCGTGGCTGGCGGCCGACTGGGAGCGGGTCGACGACGACGCCGTCGACGTCTCGCTCCGCGACGCTCGGTGGCACGACGGTGAACCCGTGACCGCGAGCGACGTCGCGTTCACCTACGAGTTCCTCCGGGACACGTCGCTGGGGAACGTCGAGACGCCGGTTCCGACCCCGCGGTTCCGCGGTCGGAGCTCCCTCGTCGAAGACGAGCGGGTCCTCGACGACGCGACCGTTCGTCTCACCGTCCCCGACGTCAACGAGACGGCCGTTTCTCGGGCGCTTCAGGCGCCGATACTCCCGGAACACGTCTGGTCGGAGCGGACAGACGCGGCGACGATCGCCGGCTTCGAGTTCGACTTCGAGACGACGGAGGCGGTCGTCTCGAACAACCCCGATCCGGTCGGCAGCGGTCCGCTGCGCTTCGTCGAGGCGACCGCGGGGGAGTCGGTCGTCTTCGAACGGAACCCCGACCACTTCCTCGGCCGCCCGGCGTCAGACGACGCCGAGGCGGCCGAGGAGACGACGGACCCGCGTGGGGGAATCCCGTCCAGATACCACGGGAAGCCTGCCTTCGATCGACTCCGGATCGAGGTGTTGCCGTCGGACATTTCGGCCGTGGAGTCGGTCGCCGAGGGGCTCGCGGACGCGACCGCCTCGAACCTCGGTCCGGCGTCGGTCCCGCGGATCGGCCGCTCGGACGACGCCCGGCTCGTGAGCGGCCGATCGGCGGCGTTCTATCACGTCGGGTACAACGTGCGGCGGAGCCCGCTGTCGAACCCTCGCTTCCGCGCGGTCATCGCGCGGTTGATCGACAAGTCCGCGGTCGTCGAGGACGCGTTCAACGGGTACGCGAAGGCGGCGACCTCCCCGCTCGCGGCGTCGGCGGACGCGGTTCCGGAATCGCTGACGTGGACCGGCGAGACCGACCCCGTTCACCCGTTCTTCGACGACGGGGGATCGCTGGACGTCGCGGCCGCCAGGGCGGAGCTTCGCGACATCGGATACCGCTTCGACGACGAGGGACGGCTGCTCTCGCGGGGGCAATGACGCCGTTTTTGTCCGTCCTCGCGTCGGTCGTCGCGTGGGTCGGGACGATGCTGGCGGTTGCGAGCGTCGCGATCGTCGGGCCGGCCCGGCTCCGCGAGGCGTGGAGCGGGCTTCGCGCGCGGCTGTGGGACGCGCGCCGGGCCGTCGCGGTCCTGTGTGCGGTGCTGCTCGCCAGCGCGATCGGCCGGAGCTCGCTTCAGTCGGTCTCGGAGCTGTTCGGTCTCCAGGCGACGGCGCTCATCTACGGGCTGGAGGGCGGGTTCGTCGCGTGGGTTCAGGCGACGTTCGCCCTCCCGGCGTTGACCGCGTATTTCTCGTGGGTGTACGTGTACGGCTACGCGTTCCTGCTCGCGTTCCCGGTGGTCGCGTACCTCGCGCTTCCGCGGACGGCGACGCTCAGGCGCGTCCTCGTCGCGTACGCGCTCAACTACGCGATCGGGCTGGCGCTGTACACGGCGGTGTTCGCCTACGGACCGCGGAACGTGATGCCGGACATGGTGACGCCGCTCCTGTTCACCAACCAGCCCGACGTGATGCTCCTCGCGACCGAGGTGAACGTGAACACGAACGTCTTCCCGTCGCTCCACACCTCGCTTTCGGTCACCGTGGGTACGTTTGCGGTGCTGACCCGCGAGGAGTACCCGCTGTGGACTCCGGTCGCGGTCCCGCTCTCGCTGTCGGTCGTCGTCGCGACGATGTACCTCGGCATCCACTGGCTCACCGACGTCGTCGCCGGCTTCGCGCTCGCGTTCGGCTCCGTCGCCCTCGCGTATCGCCTCGTGGACCCCCGGAGCGACGCCGCCGAACCGAGCGGCGACGCGGACGGGGAGTGTCCCGGCTCCGGGACCGGCGCGGACGACTGATCCGCGGAGGTTCCGTCGGTGTCGCCGTTCGGCGACCCGCGATCAGACCCCTTCGACGAGCCGTTCGAGCTGCTCCGGCGGGACCGCGCCGCGGGCCGCGTGACCGTCGTACGCGAACGTCGGGACGCCGGTGACGCCCTGTCGCCTCGCGGCGTCGAACAGCTCGGTGACGCGCTCGCGGAGGTCGTCGTCGTCGAGCGCGCGGTCGACGACTCCGGGTTCGAGACCGTCGATCTCGGCCGCGATATCGCCGAGCACGTCGCGGTCGCCGATGTCGCGGCCCTCAAGCCAGAGCGCGTCGAAGACGGCCTCGTCGAACGCGAGCCACGCGTCCGGCGCGGTCTCGCGAACGCGGACCGAGACGATCTGCGCGGGCAGCGAGTCGACGTCGCTCGCGAGTTCCAGCTCCATCTCCTCGGCGCCGTACTCCGCTTGAAGCCGGCGGACGTTCTCGCGGGCCTGCTCGTAGTACTCCTCGTCTTTTCCGGTGTCGGCGTCGCCGTCGATCTCGCCGTCCGGCCCGCGCTGGCCCGCCCGGAGGTCGAACGGGTGCCAGTCGATGTCGAGCGGCTCCTCGCGCGTCTCCTGATAGTTCGCGAGCGACCGCCGCCCGAGGAAGCAGAACGGGCAGACGTAGTCGGAGTAGACGGTGATCGCCTCGCGCTCGTCGGCGCCGGACGCCGCGTCGGAGTCGGTTGCCATGCCCCCGCTACGCCCCGGAGCCGAAAAGGTCGTTCGGCGACGGCAGCGTGGGCGCGACGCGCACGGTGGCGCTCGCCCGGCGTGCGGACCGTCCGCGTCGATCCCAAACCACTACCAATTAATACAACTAAGTTTTACCACCGCGTATGCCCGAGTACGATCCGGTCGACCCGCCGGTCGCGCTGACGATCGCCGGCAGCGACAGCGGCGGCGGGGCGGGAATCCAGGCGGACCTGACCGCGATGACCGCGCACGGCGTCTTCGGGACCGCGGTCGTGACGGCGACGACCGCACAGAACACGCGGGGCGTCGAGGACGTCCACCCGCTCCCGGCCGACCACGTCGCGGCCCAGTACGCGGCGGTCGACGACGACTTCGCCGTCGGGGCGGTCAAGACGGGGATGTTGGCGACCGCGGAAATCGTCGAGACGGTGACCGAGGCGGTCGCGGACGCCGACGCCCCGGTCGTCGTCGATCCCGTGATGGTCGCGGCGACCGGCGATCGACTGCTCTCTCCCACCGCCGAGGACGCCTACGAGGACCTGATCGCGGCCGCGACGCTCGTCACGCCGAACGCCGACGAGGCCGCGGTGCTGACCGGCGACGCGGTCGAGACCCCGGCCGACGCCGAGCGCGCGGCCCGCGACCTCGTCGCGCTCGGCGCGGACGCGGCGCTGGTGAAGGGCGGGCACCTCGACGGCGGGTCGGTCGACGGTGACGTCGTCGTCGACACGCTCGTTCAGGCCGACGGCGCGGGCGGTGACGGGACCGTCCCGACCGTCGACCGCTTCGAGACGCCGCGGATCGACACCGACGCGACCCACGGCTCCGGCTGCGCGCTGTCGAGTGCGATCGCGGCACGGCTGGCGAGAGGAGAGCCGATTCGTGGAGCGGTCGGCGCCGCGGTCGAGGAGATGACCGAGGCGGTCCGGCGCGGCTACGACGCGGGTGAGGGACCGGGCGCGGTCAACCCGACGGTGTTAGGCAAGGAGTGAGTGGTCGAAACGCTATCGTCTGACTCTGCCGAGTTCCGGTTCTTCGGAGACGATCTCTGTCGAGACGGCCGGTCAGCGAACGTGCGTCTCACCGACCGAACCTCTTTCAATAACGACTATGAGCCTGAACTATGGAACGGAAACGAATATCGTCTGGAACCGAATGGGAGTCGAAAGTCGGGTACTCTCGGGCCGTTCAAAAGGGCTCTCAAGTACACGTTTCTGGAACGACAGCGACTAGCGATGCTGGTGATATAGTTGGCAAAGACGACGCGTACGAACAGACGAAAAAAGCACTCCAGAACATCGAAGACGCCCTTCGAGAGACTGATACATCACTTGAGGACGTGGTCAGAACTCGAATGTTCGTCACCGATATCGATGAGTGGGAGGCAATCGGTGAGGCCCATGGTGAAGTGTTTCGTGACGTTCGCCCAGCCACCAGCATGGTGGAGGTGAATCGCCTCATCGATCCGGAGTTACTCGTTGAGATCGAGGCGGTTGCGATTATCTCTGAGTAAGTCCCTCCCCTGTACTGAGCGATTCGTGAGTCCTCTGTACTGAGATTGAAGACGAGAACCGATCAACTGCTAACTTTACGGAATACAAGGGGAATGCCCCGGAGCTTAACCTCGAAGTGATTCACGCCGCTCATTCCTATAAATACGCCAACGGGACCATCAGCGCGGCGCCGAGCGCGACGCCGCCGCCGAGGATCCGCCTGCCGCCGTGCGGGAGGTCGGAACCGGTCTCCAGCGCCTCGGGGATGAACTCCGAGCAGACGAGGTAGATCATCGCGCCCGCGGCGAAGCCGAAGCCGTACGGGAGGAACTCGCGGGCGTACCGCACGAACGCGAACGCGATCACGGCCCCGATCGGCTGCGGGAGACTGGAGAACACCGACCACCACACCATCTTCCACTTCGAGACGCCCATCGCCCGCAGCGGGATCGAGATGGCCGTCCCCTCCGGGACGTTGTGGATCGAGATGGCGACGGTCATGAACACGGCCAGTAGCGGGACCGTGAAGCCGAACAGCGCGGTGCCGCCCTCCAGTCCGAGGTCCGCGAAGGAGACGCCGACAGCGATCCCCTCCGGGAAGCTGTGGACCGTCAGCACGCCGAGGATCAGAAGTAGCTTCTTGAAGTCGGCCTCCGCGTACTCCCGCGGGTCGATCTCGGCGTCGGTCAACACGTCGTGCGCGAGGACGACGAGAACGACGCCCGCGAGCATCCCGATCCCGATCTCCGCGGGGGTCCCCTCCGCGAGCCCCTCTTGGATCAGGCCGAACAGCGACGCCGACAGCATGATCCCCGACGCGAACCCCCACAGCGCAACGTTCCCGCGGTCGCTGATGGCGTCGAAGAAGAAGAACGGCAGCGCCCCGATCCCGGTCGCCAGCGCCGTGATCAGGCCGGCGACGAAGACGAACGCGTAGGCGTCGAGCGCGACCATCGGGCGGCGGTACGCCCGTCTCGGTGATAACTCCGGTGGGCGCATCCGCGTCCCGGGAAGGCGGTCGCCGGGCGCTACTCGACGAGTTCGCCCAGTTCGTCGATCTTCTCGGTCTGCTCCTCGTTGGCCGCCCCGATCCGCTCCGCCTCGGCCGCGACGTCGTCGGCGGTGTCGGCCGCCGAGTCGATCATCGACGACACCTCCTCGGTGGAGGCGGCCTGCTGGTCCGTCGCGTCGGCAACCTCGCCGACGCCCTCCGTGGCCTCGGTGACCGCGTCGTCGATGTCGTGGAGCACGTCGACCGTCTCGTCGACCCGGTCGAGACCCGTTCGGACCTCGTCGCTCGCGTTCTCGATCCGTTCGCTCGTCTCGTGGGTGTCCGCTTTGATCTCGTCGACCAGCTCCTCGATGTCCTCCGCGTTCCGCTGTGACTCCTCCGCGAGATTCTTCACCTCCTCGGCGACGACCGCGAAGCCGTCGCCCGCCTCGCCCGCCCGGGCCGCCTCGATGGAGGCGTTCAGCGCGAGCATGTTCGTCTGGTCGGCGATGTCGTCGATCACGTCGACGATCTCGTCGATCCGCCCGATCCGGTCTTCGAGCCGCGAGACGGTCTCGGACACCTCGTCGTTGGCCGACTCGACGGTCTCCATCGCGTCGATCGCGTTCTCGGCGACCGCACACCCCTCCTCGGTCAGCTCCTGGGCGTGGCTGCTCACCGTCTCGACCTCCTCGGCGCTGGCGGCGATCTCCTCGACCGTCGCCGACAGGTTCGACACCTCCTCGGAGATCTCCCGCATGGACGCCGACTGCTCTTCGGTCAGCTCGGTCACCTCGTTCGACCCTTTCGAAACGATCTGCGAGATCCGGAGCAGCTGCTCTACGGTCTCGCCGATTTCCGCCTGCACGTCCGATTCAGGAGGGTCATCCGCCTCAGATCCGTTCGATCGGGTTGCCATACGAACCTCTCCCCCCGGGGCGGTGGTTAAATTGACGGTGAAATTACCAGAACGGATAACGCAACAGGAGCGGTGTAGGATCGGAAGTAATTCAGGGTTCTGTGGCCGTGTAAGTGGTTGCTTGTGGACAACGTCTCGAACGCAGTCATTCTCAAAATCTCCGGTATGATAATTGCTGGAAAACGCTTTTCAGGAAGTGTTGGCCGATTGTAAGCATGGCAACATCGACGACAGTGATCGAGGAGACCGACATCTACACCGTCGAGTGGGACGCGTCGCTCGACCTCCCCGTGTTCACGTGGGACGAGTACGCCGCCGGCGAGGCGTTCCGCGAGGGCGCTCGGCGCTGGGAGGAGATCATCGCGGACCGGAACGCGGACAAGTACATCGTGAACACCGCGGGCGTGACCGCACACGACGACGCCGACAAGCGATGGCTCGGCGAGGAGTGGGTCCCCGACCTCATCGATAAGGGAGTGACGCGCGGCGCCGGCGTGTACGCGGACTCCGCGATCGCGAGCATGGAGATGGAGGAGGTCGAGAAACAGCTGAGTTCGATCGCCCCCGAGTTCGAGTTCCGCGCGTTCGCGAGCAACGAGGAAGCGAAGGCGTGGCTGCGAGACCAGTAACGCGACGCGGCGACTGACGCTCCCCTTTTTGCGTGGCGTGGTCACCCCGACGACGCCGGGCGGATAGTGAGACGAGGCCACCGGATCTCCCATCCCGCGTCACCGGTCACTCGGCTCCGCCGAGCCCGGCAGGCTCGATTTCGAAGATGCGAGCCTCACAGCCCTCACAGCGCCCGACAACCACGTCGCGGGTGGTACAACAGGACGCGACGACCTCCTCTCCGACCGTCACCTCGCCCCCGCAGGCCGGACACTCCTCGACGAACAGCCGCAGCCCGCCGAGCACCTCGCTCCGCGCCGGCTGCGGGAGGTCGGTCCACCCGTCGTCGTTCGCTCGCAGCACCCGGTCCGCGGCGGCGTCCGCGAGGAACGCCGGCTGCGACACCCAGTGGCCGATCCGATCGCCGTCGACGGCGGCGAACACCGCGTTCCCCCGCTCCTCGACCGACAGCCCCGGCTCGTCGGCGGCGTCCACGTCGGCGAGCCGCGCGACCGCCGCGGCGTCGTCCGCCTTCCGGGCGTCGTCGAGCGCGTCCCGCCACGCCGACGCGAACCACGGGGCGTACGTCAGGTCGCTCCCGTCGTCGGTCTCGACGAGCGCGCCGGCGTCGAGCAGGTACGACTGCGGGTCGACGGCGGTCCCGTCGGGTGACGCCCCTCGCGACGCGTCCGCCGACGCCCGCGTCGCGCCCGTCGGCGCCTTCCCGAACAGTCGGAGCACCGACTTAGGGAGGTAGCGCTTCGTGAGTTCGGGCGTGCCCGGCACGAGGTAGCCGCGCAGCCAGACCGCCGCGAGCGAGACCGTCGTCGCGGCCGCGCCGACGGGCGGGGCGACGGCGACGGCGACCGCCGCGCCGAGCGCGACTCCGATCGCGACGTTGACGACGGTACAGGGGAGACAGCGGTTCTCGCCGGTGTACTCTGGCTGTCGGATCCGGTCGACGAGCGAGCCGCCCGGCGTGTCCATACACCCCCTACGCGCGGCGGGAGCTTGTAACTACGGCCGCCGGGCCCCGCTCCCGCCGACCGTCCCGCGGGCGCAGTCGTCCGCGGACCCGCAGGGTTTTAGCCGCGCACGGCGGGAGTACGGACATATGGCAACGGGGATCGTCGGGGAGTTCCTCGATCTCAAGGCGGAGACGGACGCGGACGTGCTCGCGATGCAGTGCGGCGACTTCTACGAGTTCTTCGCGGACGACGCCGAGCTTGTCGCCGACGAGCTGGACCTCTCGATCTCGCAGAAGTCCTCTCACGGCTCGTCGTACCCGATGGCGGGCGTGCCGCTCTCGGAGCTGACGCCGTACGTGAACGCCCTCGTCGAGCGCGGCTACCGGGTCGCGGTCGCAGACCAGTACGAGACGGACGGGGGCGACCATGCCCGCGAGATCGTCCGCGTCGTCACCCCCGGGACCGTCCTCGAAACGAGCGACGACGACGCGCGCTACCTCGCGGCGGTGGTGCGGGAGGAGGACGGGTCCGGCGGGGCCGGGACGAGCGGCGGAACCGGAGACGCCGACGGCGGCGCCGACGCCGACGGCCCGTACGGACTCGCCTTCGCCGACGTGACCACGGGGCGGTTCCTCGCCACGACGGTCGACGACGGGGGGGACCTGCGCGCCGAACTCTACCGGTTCGACCCCGCCGAGGTACTCCCGGGGCCGCGGGTACGCAACGACGACGGACTGCTCGCCGCGGTCCGCGAGGACCTCTCGGGACGCGTCACCGCCTTCGACGCGGAGGCGTTCGCGACGGGGCGCGCGAAGCACGCGGTACGCGAGCAGTTCGGCCGCGAGACGACCGACAGCGTCGGACTGGACTCGGCGCTCGCGGTCCGCGCCGCGGGCGCGGTCCTCTCGTACGTCGAGGAGACGGGCGCGGGCGTGCTGGCCTCGATGACCCGCCTGACCGCCTACGGCGCCGACGACCGGGTCGACGTGGACGCGACCACGCAGCGCAACCTCGAGATCACGGAGACGATGCGGGGCGACGCCGACGGCTCGCTGTTCGACACCGTCGACCACACGGTCACGGCCGCCGGCGGGCGGCTGCTCCGCGAGTGGCTCACCCGCCCGCGACGCGACCGCGAGACGCTCGCGGCCCGGCTCGACGCGGTCGAGGCGCTGGCGTCCGCGGCGCTCGCGCGCGACCGGATCCGGGAGGTCCTCGGCGACGCGTACGACCTCGAACGCCTCGCGGCGCGCACGACGAGCGGGAGCGCGGGCGCGCGCGAACTGCTCTCGGTCCGCGACACGCTCGCGCTGCTCCCGGACCTCGCGGACGCGATCGACGGCACCGCCCTCGCCGACTCCCCGGCGGCCGCCGTTCTCGACCGGGTCGACCGCGACCTCGCCGCCGGACTCCGCGAGGAGCTCGCCGAGGCGCTCGCCGAGGACCCGCCGAAGGCGAAGACCGGCGGCGGGCTGTTGAAGGAGGGGTACGACGACGAGCTGGACGAGCTGATCGAGCGCCACGAGTCGGTGAACTCGTGGCTCGACGGGCTCGCGGAGCGCGAGAAGCGCGAGCACGGACTCAGCCACGTCACCGTCGACCGCAACAAGACGGACGGCTACTACATCCAGGTCGGCAAGTCGGTCGCGGATCAGGTGCCCGAGCACTACCGCGAGATCAAGACGCTGAAGAACTCCAAGCGGTTCGTCACCGACGAGCTGGCGGAGAAGGAGCGGGAGGTACTCCGGCTGGAGGAGGCCCGCGGCGAGCTGGAGTACGAACTGTTCGAGGCGCTGCGCGAGCGCGTCGCCGAGCGCGCCGAGCTGCTCCAGGACGCCGGGCGAGCTGTCGCGGAACTCGACGCGCTCGCCTCGCTCGCGACCCACGCCGCCCGGCGTGACTGGACGCGCCCGGAGCTGACCGAGGATCGGCGGCTCGACGTCGAGGCCGGCCGTCACCCCGTCGTCGAGGGGACGACCGACTTCGTGCCGAACGACCTGCGGCTCGACGCGGAGCGCGGCTTCCTCATCGTCACCGGCCCGAACATGAGCGGGAAGTCGACGTACATGCGGCAGGCCGCGCTGATCCAGCTGCTCGCGCAGGCCGGCTCGTTCGTCCCCGCCCGCGCCGCCGAGGTCGGACTCGTCGACGGCATCTACACCCGCGTCGGCGCGCTCGACGAGCTGGCGCAGGGCCGGTCGACGTTCATGGTCGAGATGCAGGAGCTGTCGAACATCCTCCACTCGGCGACCGAGGACTCGCTCGTCATCCTCGACGAGGTCGGCCGCGGTACCGCCACCTACGACGGCATCTCCATCGCGTGGGCCGCGACCGAGTACCTCCACAACGAGGTCCGCGCGCGCACCCTCTTCGCCACCCACTACCACGAGCTGACGACGCTCGCGGACCACCTCCCGCGCGTCGCGAACGTCCACGTCGCCGTCGACGAGCGCGACGGCGAGGTGACGTTCCTCCGCACCGTCCGCGACGGGCCGACGAACCGCTCGTACGGGGTCCACGTCGCCGACCTCGCGGGCGTCCCCGACCCCGTCGTTTCCCGCGCGGACGAGGTCCTCGACCGGCTCCGCGAGGAGAAGGCGATCGAGGCCCGCGGCGGCTCGCGGGGGAGCGGGAGCGACGCCGGCGAGGGGCTCGGCGGCGAGGCTGGAGGCGACACGCGGCAGGTCGTGTTCGATCTCTCGTCCGGGTCGTTCTCGGGGAGCGACGAGGGTGGAGCGACGGCGGCCGACGCCTCGGCCTCGGAAACGGGTCGAAACGGGACGGCTTCCGGGTCGGCCGCAGCCGACGACGTGGGGGGCGCGGAGACCGCGGAGACCGCGGAGACCGCGGAGACCGACCGCCTCGATCCCGACACCCGCGCCGTGATCGAGGAGCTGAGCGACGTCGATGTCGCGGAGATCCCCCCGGTGGAGCTGCTCTCGCGGGTCCAGGAGTGGCAGGAGCGGCTGGACTGACTGCGTCTGACGTAAGAACTAATGTCCGACCTCGTCGTGTGGTGTGTATGGGCATCATGAGCAAGATCCTCGGCGGAAGTGGGAGCCGCTCCGTCGACGACTACGTCGAGCTCGACACGGACGACTTCGCCGACGCGCACGCGGAGACGGGTACGCAGGTACACTTCGCCGAAATCGGCGATCAGAGCGACATCATTCCGATCAAAGACGCCGTCTACGACGGCGACTTCGTCATCGCCGACATCACCCGCCACTCCACGTCGGACCGGACGATAGAACACGTCTACGACGAGCTTCGGCAGGTGGTCCAGGAGGTCGACGGCGACATCGTCCAGAAGGGCGACGACCAGATCATCGTCACTCCCACCGGCGTGAAGGTCTCGCGACAGAAACTGTAGGCACCTCGTTCCGGCGGTCTCGATCCGCCTCTCCTCCAGGTATCCCGCATCTGCGACCCGGACCCGGGCGTACCGGTCGAACCGTGTCATATATGCCGTTCTCCCGCCCACGTAGAGTCGAATGGACGAGCCGGTCCTGCTGACGGGCGCCGGCGGACGGGTGGGACAGGCCATCCTCCGCGGTCTCGGCGACGACTACGAGTGGCGACTCCTCGACCGCGAGCCGCTCCCGGCCGCGAAGGTGCCCGACGGGGTCACCGACGCCGACCGGTACGTCGCCGACATCACCGACGAGCGCGCCGTCCGCGAGGCGGTCGCCGACGTCGGTGCGGTGATCCACCTCGCCGGCGACCCCCGGAAGACGGCGCCGTGGGACTCGGTCCTCCGAAACAACATCGACGGGGCGCAGGTCGTGATGCGCGCCGCCGCCGAGACCGGCGTCGAGAAGTTCGCGTTCGCCTCTTCGAACCACGCCGTCGGCGGCTACGAGACCGACGAGCGTACGCCGGACCTGTACCGCCCCGACGACGACTACCGGCTCGACGGCACCGAACTCCCCCGCCCCGGCAACCTCTACGGCGTCTCGAAGGCGGCGGGCGAGTCGCTCGGGCGCTTCTACCACGACGAGTTCGGCATGAGCGTCGTCTGCGTCCGCATCGGGAACCTCACCAGGGACCACCCGCCCCGCGAGTACGAGCGCGGGCAGGCGATGTGGCTCTCGCACCGCGACTGCGCGCACCTGTTCGACCGGTGTCTCCGGGCCGACTACGGCTACGAGATCGTGTACGGCATCTCGGACAACGACCGCCGCTACTACTCGATCGAACGCGCCCGCGAGGCGCTCGGCTACGATCCGGCCGACAACTCCGCGGACTACACCTTCGAGGGCGAACCGAAGGCGGACCGTGACGTTGACGCGGCGGGGGAGGGGTCCGCTGCCGATTCCGACGCGCCCGACGCTGACGACGACGCGCCCGCGGAACCCAACTTCCCCGCCGACCCCGATGCGCCGAGCGACGACGCCTGATCGATCCCGGTGGCCGTCGCCCGCGCCGCCGCTCCGACGCCGCGATACCGCGCCGCTAAAACAGGTCGTCGACGTCGCGCCGCTTCCGCTCCTCGATATCGACGTGATCGCGCAGCCGCGCCGCCACCTGCGGCCGCGCGTCGGGGGTGCGGAGGTACGCGAACAGCAGCTCCGCGAAGCGGGTCCGGCCCGTCCCGCGCTCTTCGCGCGCGAGGTCGGCCGCGGTCGCGAGCGCCTCCGCGTCGCCCGGCTCCCCCGTCCTCGCCAGCGCCGGCGCCGCGATCCCCGCCCCGACGAGCGACAGCCCGTCGAAACCCGGCGTCTCGTCGCCGACGCGAATCCGCGGCACGCTCGCCGACTCCACGTCTCTCGGGGCCGCAGCGAGTCGCTCCGCCCACTCGCGGACGGGTTCGATCGCGATCCCCTGCGGGTCGGCGACTCCGTTCAGCGCCGCGGCGGCGGCCTGTGCGTGTTCGATCGTCTCGGAGCGGTCGCCGTCGATCGCGCCCTGCGTCGCCGCCGCGGTCGCCGCTAGCCCCCGGAGCAGCCGCTCGGTGCCGTCGTTATCGCCGCCGTCCGGCGGTCGCCGTTCGCCTTCCCAGACGTCGCGGGCCGCGAGGAACCGGTCCTCGTTGAACAGCGCGGCGCCGGCGGTGATCGCGGCTAACGCGGACGGCGTGTCGCGCGCGTTTTCGTTCTGCCCGGAGTCGCGGTCGGTCACGCCTCGCGGTCGGCGGCGACGACTGATAAATGGCGAGTTCCGCGACCGGCAGAGGGCGAGCGGTCAGCGGGGGAGCGGAGGGCGAGCGGTCAGCGGGGGAGAGATCGTCGCCCGCGGCGGGCGGATCAGGTCTCTCGGACGGCGCCTTCGTCGTCCGGCAGGCGGATCGTCCGGTCGACCGCGCTCGGGTACCGCCGGTGAAGCGCCGCGCCGGCGATCGCGCCGCAGAGGGCCGCCAGCGCGACCGCGGCCGCGGTCGGGAACGAGAGGGCCGCGACCGTCAACACCGGCAGCGCCGCGAAGGCGATCGCGACGCCGAGTGACGGGAGGGCCGCCGACCGGTGGGGATTCGCGTACAGATCGGGGTGGACGGTGCGTCTGGAGGGGGATCGGTCTGGATTCATCGTCGGATGTGGATCGCGGCGCGAGGCGTCCGCCTCGCGGTTCGAGTCGGTTCGGTCGCCGAGGACGGCGTCGTGCGGTCTGCGGGCGACGAAGCGGTGTCGGGGAACGTCCGAGGGAAGGCGGCGCTCGCTTCGGGCACGAGTCGGCCGTCTCCCGTTCGGGGTCACGCGGCGGGGGTGCCGAGGAGAGCGGCGACCGGTCCGCGGACCCGCTTCCGGACGCTCCGGCGGGGGGCGAACGTCGGGATGGGGTCGCGGACGGTCATGGGTTTCCACCCGGCGGTGGGGGACCGACCGGGCGCGTTCTCACCGAGTGACGGAACCGAATTAATAGTTCTCTGCGTGTGTGAACCAATGGCGCGGCCGGGCCGTCGCGTCGAGCCGGCCGGAGAAGTCGGGTCGGCCGGAGAAGTCGAGTCGGCCGAGCCGATCGGGTCGACTATACAGTCCACGCGACCGATCCACCAGTACACTAAGGGGGGCGGAGGGCATACCGCCGGTAGACGTGTCCAGTAGCCTGCTGCCGGTGATCGCGGTGATTCTCGTGTCGGGGCTCGCGGTACAGCTACTCGCTCACCGCCTTCGGGTGCCGAGCGTCATCTTCTACCTCGCGATTGGGGTGGTGCTGGGTCCGGAGGTGCTGGGCCTCGTCACGCTGGAGACGTTCGGCGACGGGTTGGAGATCATCGTCGGGCTCAGCGTCGCGATCATCGTCTTCGAGGGGGCGTTCGCGCTTCGGGTCGACCGGATCCGGCGCGCCTCGACGGTGTCGCTCCGGCTGGTGACGGTCAGCGCGGTCGTGATGTTCCTCGGCACGGCGGCGGCGGTTCACACCTTCACCGACGGCGAGTGGGAGATCGCGCTGCTGATCGGGGCGCTGCTGGTGGCGACCGGCCCGACCGTCATCACCCCGATCCTCAACGTGGTCCGGGTGCGGGACCACGTCGCGACCGCGCTGGAGACGGAGGGGATCGTCAACGACGTGACCGCCGCGATCGTCGCGGTCGTGATCTTCGAGACGCTGCTGCTCGACGACCTCGGCGTCCCCGCGACGGTGCTGTCCTTCCTTCAGCGGTTCGGCGTCGGGATCGCCGCGGGGCTGCTCGCCACCGTCATCATCTACGTGTTGCTGGACAGCGACCTCGTCCCCGAACGCGACGTGCAGGCGTCGCAGTTCCTCGTGCTGGCGGCCGCTATCGGGTCGTTCGCGGCCGCCGAGGCCGTCGCCGCGGAGGCGGGCATCGCGGCGGCCGCGACGAGCGGGATCCTCCTCGGCAACCTCGACTTGGACAACCGCGAGGAGATAGAGAAGTTCGCGCAGAACACGACCACGATCGTCCTCTCGTTCGTGTTCATCTCGCTCGCCGCGCTGATCGACGTCGAGGCGATCGCCGCGCTCGGCGCCGGCGTGATCGCGATCGTCGCCGTCATCATGCTCGTCCTCCGGCCGCTGGGCGCGTTCATCGCGACCCTCGGCGTCGAGCGGTTCACCCGGCCCGAGCGGCTGTTCATCGCAAGCGTCGGGCCGCGGGGGATCATCCCGGCGAGCGTGGCGACGCTGTTCGCCATCGAGCTGGAGCTCGCCGGCAGCGTCGCGGCCGGCGAGCTGCTCGTCGGCACGGTGTTCGCGGTCATCTTTGCGACCGTCCTCGTCGAAGCGGGATTCGCGCGACAGATCGGCGAGTTCCTCGGAGTGTCACCAATGCGCACGATAATCATCGGCGGGGGTCGGGTCGGCCAGGCGCTCGCCACACGACTGGAGAACAGGGGCGAGTACGTCGTGGTCGTCGAGTCGGATCCGGAGGTGGTCGAGCGTGCGCGCTCGGAGGGGTACACCGTTTACGAGGGCGACGGCAGCGACACCGAGACGCTTCGCGGCGCGGGTATCGAGGACGCCAAGCGGTTCATCGCGACGACGGGCGACGACGATATCAACCTCCTCGCGTGTCAGCTCGCGATCACCAAGTTCGACGTCGAGTCCGTGTATTCGCGCGTGAACGACCCCGACAACGTCGACGCCTTCGACAGTATCGGCGTCACCGGTATCGACGCGTCGACGGCGACCGCGGTCGCCATCGACGACGAGATAGAGCGCCCCGCGCTCACCCACTGGATGAACGAGCTCGGCGACAGCCACGACGTTCAGGAGGTCGAGGTGACCTCCCAGAAGCTCGCTGGCAAGACGATCCGCGACCTCAACGCGCAGATCCCCGACGGCACCTTCGTCGCCGTCGTCAGCCGCGACGGCGAAAACCGCGTCCCCTCGGCGGACAGCGTCCTCGAAATCGGCGACTACGTGACGTTCATCGGTGACACCGACGCGGTCCGCCGGGCGATGGACCGCTTCCACCCACACGACTAAGCGGTGGATCAGGTCGTTCGGACCGTTCGTGGAGCGAGGGTGTGGGAGATCGGATCGCTGATCGACCGTTTATAAAAAGTCGGTATCGGTCCGATGGCTTCCGCTTAATCTCCGACCGATCGCTGATAAACAGCGAACCGAGAAACGGCGATGACGGCCGCTTAACCGCCAGCCGGTTACCTAAAAATAGTCGATCATGAGTCGATGGTGAACACCTCCAAAGCCCCAGCCGCGAGGCAGGCGCACGCTCGCTGTCGTTCGAAAGGCGCTTCACGCCTTTCGTGATGACGAGAGAGCGAAGCTCTCTCGAACCACGCGCTTCACTCGGTCGCTCACTCGGTTCGCTCCCTCGTTCCAGTGCTTGCTTCGCCTGCGCCCGCCTCGCGACTGCCCCTTTGAGTCCCACCCGCACAGCACCTCTACCTCCCCAGCCTCGTCAGTCGCCTCCGCTTTGCTCCGGCGACTGACTCCAGTGAGGGACCGAAGGTCCCTCTGGCAGCCGGCGCGTAGCGCCGGCGACCTCGCACGCGCTCCTCGCGCCCGTCGGGCGCTCGGAGGCGCGCGCCACCGCAGAACCAAGTATCGCCGAACGTGTCGCCCAAGACCGACACACTGCTCGCAACCGTCGTGAGATTACAATCAAAAAAGTCCTGACGGAGTCCGACGCGAGCGAAGCGAGCGTCGGGCACGTCAGGAACGCTGCGGCTGTCGAACGAAGTGAGACAGCCGCAAAGTGAGCGTCCTGACGGAGATTTGAACTCGGAAAGACGGTCGGCCTCGCTGCTCGCGGCGTCGCCGCTCGCTCGTTGAGGTGCTCGCTGCGCTCGCACCTCACTACGCTCGGCCGCTGCGACTTTCCTGCTCAAATCTCCGCAGAGTTTTTCGAGGCACGCACGGCTCGCTACGCTCGCCGTTTGGTGCCTCGAAAAACGTCCTGACGGAGATTTGAACTCCGGTCCCTGGCTCCGCAAGCCAAGAGGATAGTCCACTACCCTACCAGGACTCATCTCTACGTATCGCGGTAGAACTTAAGACGGTTACGGTCCGCCGGCCGCGTGCCTGCGGTCCGCACGGGCTCCGCGCGGGATGAACACCTTTTGTACCGATGGGACCCATGAACGCCTATGAGACGTCTTCGAGCCGCGAGCGCGACCCGGGTCGGTCGCCCCGCCGACCGGGCGGGATCCGGAACGAACCCCGGGCAACGGCAACGCTTATCCGCGAACTCGCCGACCACGGAGGTACGCGTATGGGAGCCATAGAGGAGGTGTACGACGAGCTCGACACCGACGTCGAGTTCGAGGAGTTCGAGGCCGCCGTCGAGGACAAAGTCGAACAGATGGGCGGGCTGGCGGACGAGGAGACCGCCGCGATGCTCATCGCGCACGAGCTTCGCGACGAGGAGGCCGACACCATCGCGGACATCGAACCGGGGATGAACGAGGTGAAGTTCCTCGGGAAGGTGACCGCAATCGGCGAGATTCGGACCTTCGAGCGCGACGACGAGGAGGCCGAGGAGGGCCGCGTCTGTAACGTCGACGTCGCCGACGCCTCCGGCTCCGTCCGGGTCGCGCTGTGGGACGACATGGCCGCGGCCGCCGAGGAGGAACTCGAAGTCGGGCAGGTGCTCCGCGTCATGGGCCGCCCCAAGGAGGGGTACAGCGGCCTCGAAGTGAGCGCCGACAAGGTCGAACCGGACGAGGACGCCGAGGTGGACGTCCAGGTGCTCGACACCTACCGCGTCGAGGACCTCACGCTCGGCGCGTCCGACGTCGACCTCGTCGGACAGGTGCTCGACACCGACTCGATCCGGACCTTCGACCGCGACGACGGCAGCGAGGGGCGCGTGGCCAACCTCACCGTCGGCGACGAGACGGGCCGCGTGCGGATCACGTTGTGGGACGACAAGGCGGACCTCGCCGAGGAGTTCGACGCCGGCGAGGTCGTCGAGGTCGGCGACGGCTACGTCCGCGAGCGCGACGGCGACCTGGAGCTTCACGTCGGCGACCGCGGCACCGTCGAGCGCGTCGACGACGACGTCGAGTACGTCCCGGAGACGACCGATATCGCCGACCTCGAGATCGGCCAGACGGTCGACATCGCCGGCGGCGTCATCGAGACGGACCCGAAGCGGACGTTCGACCGCGACGACGGCAGCGAGGGACAGGTCCGGAACGTCCGGATCAAAGACGAGACGGGAGAGATCCGCGTCGCGCTGTGGGGCGACAAGGCCGACCGCGAGATCGACCTGGCCGACCGCGTCGTCTTCACCGACGTCGAGATCCAGGACGGGTGGCAGGACGACCTGGAGGCGTCCGCGAACTGGCGCTCGACCGTCTCCGTCCTCGACGGCGAGAGCGAGGCGGCGGGCGGCGTCGCGAACGGGGCGTCGGGATCCGGTGCCGGCGGGAGCGGCGACGCCGATAGCGCCGACCGCGACGCGAGCGAGACCGGGCTCGGCGCCTTCGCCGAGGACGGACAGAAGGCCGCCGCCGAGGCCGTCGCCGGCGAGTCCGACGACGACGGGAGCGGCGGCGCCGCGGCCGCGACGACGGAACGGTCGAGCGAGGACGTCGAGTTCACCGGGACGGTGGTCCAGACGGGCGACCCGGTCGTGCTCGACGACGGTCAGCAGACGAGAACCGTCGACACCGACGCGAGCCTCCGGCTCGGCGAGGAGATAACCGTCCGCGGCCCGGAGCGCGACGGCACCATCGACGCGGACGACGTCTTCTGACGCGGCCGGTCTCCGTCCGGATCCGGCGGCGATGCGGGTAACGGAAAGCGTTATACGATACACGGACGCGTCTGTGTGTATGAGTGTCGAGTTGCCGTTCGCGCCGGTCGACGGGATCATCCGGCGGAACGCGGGGGAACTCCGCGTCAGCGCGGACGCCGCCGAGGAGCTGGCCCGACGGATCCAATCGCACGGCGCGGAACTGGCCGTCGACGCGGCCGAGCGGGCGACCGCGGACGGCCGGAAGACGCTGATGGCGGCGGACTTCGGCGTCGAACAGGTCGTCGCCCGGGAGGACCTCACGCTGCCGGTCGCGCCCATCGACCGGATCGCTCGGCTCCGTATCGACGACCGGTATCGCGTCGGCGTCGACGCGCGGATTGCGCTGGCCGATATTCTGGAGGACTACGCCAACAACGTCGCGAGCGCGGCCGCGACGCTGGCCCGCCACGCGGACCGACGAACCGTACAGGCCGAGGACATCGAGACGTACTTCGCGCTGTTCGAGTAGATGCGGTTCGGCTACAGCGAGCGGTGTCTCGAACACGACACCGGCGAGCGACATCCGGAGAACCCGGACCGGCTCCGCGCGATCCGCCGCGGGCTGGCGAAGCGCCACGGCGTCGAGTACGTCGAGGCGGACCCCGCTGAGAAGGCGGCGATCACGGCGGTCCACGACGCCGACTACGTCGACGAACTGGAGTCGTTCGTGGCCGACGGCGGCGGGAGCTGGGACCCCGACATCGTCGCCAGCGAGGGGACGTGGGAGGCGGCGCTCACCTCCGCCGGACTCGCCCAGTGGGCGGCCCGCGAGGCGGTCAACGGGTTGACCGGGCGACAGACGCCGTTCGCGATCGGTCGCCCGCCCGGCCACCACGCCGTCACCGGCGACGCGATGGGATTCTGCTTTTTCAACAACGCTGCGGTCGCGGCCCAGACCGTCCTCGACGAGGACCTCGCGGACCGCGTCGCGGTCTTCGACTGGGACGTCCACCACGGGAACGGAACGCAGGACATCTTCTACGACCGCGGCGACGTCCTCTACGCCTCGATCCACGAGGAGGGCCTGTACCCGGACACGGGCGCCCTCGACGAGACCGGCGACGGGGACGGGGAGGGAACGACGGTGAACCTCCCGCTGGCGGCCGGCGCCGGAGACGCCGACTACCTGTACGCCGTCGACGAGGCGGTCGCGCCCGCCGTCGACCGCTTCGACCCCGACCTGCTGCTCGTCTCCGCCGGCTTCGACGCGCACCGCCATGACCCCATCTCGCGGATGCGCGTCTCTTCGGAGGGGTACGCGCTGCTGACCGACCGGATCCGGTCGCTCGCGGACGACGTCGGCGCAGCCGACGCGTACGTCCTCGAAGGCGGCTACGGACTCGACACGCTCGCCGAAGGCGTTTCGATGGTCCACGAGACGTACGACGGCCGGACCCCCGTCGACACCGAGGAGGAACCGGACGGAAAGACGGAGACGCTCGTCGAAAATCTCCGGTCGGAACTGGGTCTGTAGCTCGACAGGCCGACACCGTTTCTCGACGCCGGACTCACTCGTCGCTACCGCTCCTCGTTCTCGTTGTTGCGGCAGCGAAAGACGCCCGGAGCGGGATTTGAACCCCAGTCGTTCCGCTCGCTCCGCTCGCTTCACTCCCTGGTTCAAATCCCTATGCGAGCGTTTGCGACGAACGGCTCGCTGCGCTCGCCGTATTGTTCGTCGAAAACGCCCGGAGCGGGATTTGAACCCGCGTCACGACCGTGACAGGGTCGTATGATGGGCCACTACACCATCCGGGCAAACAGCGACTGGCCCCGAAACGGGGGACGCCCGGAGCGGGATTTGAACCCGCGTCACGACCGTGACAGGGTCGTATGATGGGCCACTACACCATCCGGGCTTGTCGCATCAGTTCGTACCCCTGTCTGGCAAATAAGGCTTGTCATCCCCGACGAGGGTGCGGGTCCGTGACAGGAAATTTCGGCTTCTGGGCGGTGCCGACGAGGGGGATCGGCGGGCCGCGTCGCTGGTCTCGTCCGGTATCCTTTTGTGGGAACCCCGCGTGTGTGGGAGTGTCGAACGCCCCCGACCCGTGAGCCGCGCGCGGCGCCGCTTGGTAAGTCTTATGCCGCTGGCGTATATACGTATCTGTAGTATCTCGTGATAGCTTCTCCCCACCACCAGCACCCATGGTAGACGTAAGCCAACACGAACTCGTCCCGGACCACGTGCTCCTCGACGACCCCGAGGATGTCGAGTCGGTCCTGGCGGAGTACGACGTGAAGAAGACTGACTTACCGAAGATCAAACGCACGGATCCCGCGCTCCCCGACGAGGCCGAAGTCGGCGACGTGGTGAAGATCGTTCGAAACTCCCGCACGACCGACGAGGCGGTCGTGTACCGACTGGTCGTCTCATGAATAGGCAAGACCGACGCGTGGTTTCACGCGAATACTTCTCAGACGAACGGCTCGCCGAACACCACTTCCGCTCGTTCAACAACTTCCTGGACCGCGGCATGCAGGAGGTCGTCGACGAGAAGGAGACGATCGAGACGGACATCGGCGACAAGGAGGGGCAGGAGCCGGTGTACGTCGAACTCGGCGACGTGCGGATGGTCACTCCACGCGTCCGCGAGGCCGACGGCTCCGAGGAGCTGCTGTACCCCCAGGAGGCGCGGCTCCGCAACATCACCTACTCGGCGCCCGTGTTCATGGAGATGTCCATCGTGCGCGGCGGCGAGGACGAGCCGGAGCAGGTCGTCGACACGACCGAGACCAAGGTCGGCCGGATGCCGATCATGGTCGGCTCGAACAAGTGTAACATGGCGGGCTTCTCCGACGAGGAGCTCATCGACATCGGCGAGGACCCCGTCGACCCCGGCGGCTACTTCATCGTCAACGGCTCCGAGCGCGTGCTGATGACCTCGGAGGACCTGGCGCCGAACAAGATCCTCGCCGAGTACGACTCGAAGTACGGCGACGAGATCCAGGTCGCGAAGACGTTCTCTCAGCGCCGCGGCTACCGCGCGCTGGTGCTCTGCGAGCGCAACCGCGAGGGACTGCTCGAAGTGTCGTTCCCTTCGGTTTCGGGTTCGATCGACTTCGTGACGCTGGTCCGCGCGCTCGGGCTTGAGTCGGACGAGGAGATCGTCCACCGCGTCTCGGACGACCCCGAGATCGTGAAGTTCATGCTGGAGAACTTAGAGGAGGCCGACGTCCAGACGACCGAGGGGGCGATCGAGACCCTCGGCGAGCGCGTCGCCTCCGGTCAGGGGAAGAACTACCAGCTCAAGCGGGCGAACTACGTCATCGACCGCTACCTCCTCCCGCACCTCCACGAGGAGGGCGTCGACGAGGAGGACGTGCGGATCAACAAGGCGTACTACCTCTGCCGGATGGCCGAGGCGTGCTTCGAGCTCGCCTTGGACCGCCGGGAGGCCGACGACAAGGACCACTACGCGAACAAGCGCCTGAAGGTCTCCGGCGACCTCATGCGCGACCTGTTCCGCACCGCGCTCAACAAGCTGGCGCGCGACGTGAAGTACCAGCTCGAACGCGCCAACATGCGGAACCGGCAGCTCACCGTCAACACGGTCGTCCGCTCGGACGTGCTGACCGAGCGGCTCGAACACCCGATCGCGACGGGCAACTGGGTCGGCGGGCGCTCGGGCGTCTCGCAGCTCGTCGACCGGACGGACTACATGGGCGTGCTCTCGCACCTGCGTCGCCTGCGGTCGCCGCTGTCGCGGTCGCAGCCGCACTTCGAGGCGCGGGACCTCCACGCGACCCAGTGGGGTCGCATCTGCCCCTCCGAGACCCCGGAGGGACCGAACTGCGGACTCGTGAAGAACTTCGCGCAGGCGATGGAGCTGTCACAGACCGTCGAGGACGAACAGGGACTGAAACGAGAACTGGCGTCGATGGGTGTCGAGGGAATCCCCGGCATCGAGGGCGTCGAACGACAGACGGCGGACGACTAATATGGCACAAGCAGAACGCGAAGCGAAGGTGTACGTCAACGGGAGCCTCGTGGGCACCCACGAGAACCCCGACGAGCTCGCCGAACAGATCCGCGAGGCGCGCCGCCGCGGCGACGTGAGCGAGATGGTGAACGTCTCGGTGAAAGACCGGACCCGCGAGGTCATCGTCAACGCGGACGCGGGGCGGGCGCGGCGCCCGCTCATCGTCGTCGAGAACGGCGAGCCGCTGCTGGGCGACGAGGAGATCGAGGCGCTCGAACGCGGCGACGTCGAGTTCGAGGACCTCGTCGAGCGCGGCTACGTCGAGTTCATCGACGCCGAGGAGGAGGAGGACATCCTCGTCGCCGTCGACGAGGAGGACGTGACCGACGACCACACGCACCTCGAGATCGACCCGCAGCTCGTGTTCGGTATCGGCGCGGGGATGATCCCGTACCCCGAGCACAACGCCAGCCCCCGGATCACGATGGGCGCGGGGATGATGAAGCAGTCGCTCGGGCTCCCCTCCGCTAACTACCGCATCCGGCCGGACACGCGTCAGCACCTCCTGCACTACCCGCAGCTTGCGATGGTGAAGACGCAGACCTCCGACCAGATCAGCTTCGACAAGCGGCCGGCGGCGCAGAACTTCGTCGTCGCCGTGATGTCCTACGAGGGGTTCAACATCGAGGACGCGCTGGTGATGAACCAGGGTTCCGTCGACCGCGCGCTCACCCGCTCGCACTTCTTCCGGACGTACGAGGGCGAGGAGCGCCGCTACCCCGGCGGTCAGGAGGACCGCTTCGAGATCCCCGACCAGGACGTGCGCGGCGCGCGCGGCGAGGACGCGTACACGCACCTCGACGAGGACGGACTCGTCAACCCCGAGACGAAGGTGGACGAGTCCTCGGTGCTGCTCGGCAAGACCAGCCCGCCGCGCTTCCTCGAGGAGCCGGACGACATGGGCGGACTCTCCCCGCAGAAGCGCCGGGAGACCTCCGTGACGATGCGCTCGGGCGAGTCGGGCGTCGTCGACACGGTGACGCTGATGGAGGGCGAGGACGGCTCCAAGCTCTCGAAGGTGAAGGTGCGCGACCAGCGCGTCCCCGAACTCGGGGACAAGTTCGCGTCCCGACACGGCCAGAAGGGCGTCGTCGGCCACCTCGCGCCACAGGAGGACATGCCGTTCACCGAGGAGGGGGTCGTCCCGGACCTCGTGATGAACCCGCACGCGCTGCCGTCGCGGATGACGGTCGGCCACGTGCTGGAGATGCTCGGCGGGAAGGTCGGCTCGCTGCGCGGTTCCCGGGTCGACGGCACGCCGTTCCAGGGCGAAGACGAGGAGGAGCTCCGCGACGGGCTGGAGGACCACGGCTTCAAGTCCTCCGGCAAGGAGGTCATGTACTCCGGCGTCACCGGCGAGAAGATCGACGCCGAGATCTTCGTCGGGACGATCTTCTACCACAAGCTGTACCACATGGTGTCGAACAAGCTCCACGCCCGCTCGCGCGGGCCGGTCCAGGTGCTCACGCGCCAGCCGACCGAGGGTCGCGCCCGCGAGGGCGGGCTGCGCGTCGGGGAGATGGAGCGCGACACGATCATCGGCCACGGCGCGTCGATGGTGCTCAACGAGCGGCTGCTGGAGTCCTCCGACGCCGAGACGGTCCACGTCTCCGCGGAGACCGGGCTGGTCGCCGTCGAGGACCGCGAGCAGCGCCGCGTGTACGACCCGGTCACGGGCGACGAGGACGACATCCACGAGCTGGAGGTCAGCTACGCGTTCAAGCTGCTGCTCGACGAGATGATCGCCCTCGGCATCCGACCGAAACTCGAACTGGAGGACGCGATTTAGATGTCAATGCAAACACCGAAAGTGCTCGGCGGGATCGACTTCGGACTCATGGACCCGGAGACGTATCGGGACATGTCCGCGACGAAGGTGATCACGGCCGACACGTACGACGACGACGGCTATCCGATCGACATGGGGCTGATGGATCCGCGACTGGGCGTCATCGACCCCGGCCTGGAGTGTCGGACCTGCGGGTCCCACTCCGGCTCCTGTAACGGCCACTTCGGCCACATCGAGCTGGCGGCGCCCGTCATCCACGTGGGCTTCACGAAGCTCATCCGGCGGCTGCTCCGCTCGACGTGCCGCGAGTGCGGGAAGCTCGCGCTCGACGAGGCGCAGCGCGACGAGTTCCGCGACCGCTACGAGCGGGCGAAGGAGCTCGGCGACGACGAACACGACGTGTTGAAGGCCGCCGTCCGGCAGGCCCGGAAGGCGTCCACCTGCCCGTTCTGCGGCGAGCCGCAGGCGGACATCAAACACGAGAAGCCGACGACCTACTACGAGGTCCAGGACGTGCTCTCGGGCGACTACTCCGAGCGCATCGCGGCCGCGATGCAGCCCGACGAGGAGGAGGACGACCCGGGCACCTCGCCGCAGGAGCTGGCCGAGGAGACGGACATCGCCCTCGACCGGGTCAACGAGATCATGGCCGGCGAGTTCCGCCCGCGCAAGGAGGACCGCCGCGCCATCGAGAACGCGCTCGACGTCGACCTCACCGAGGAGGACATGAACAAGCTGATGCCCTCGGACATCCGCGACTGGTTCGAGGACATCCCGGACGAGGACCTCGAAGTGCTCGGCATCGACTCCGAGCACTCCCGCCCGGAGTGGATGATCCTGACGGTCCTTCCGGTCCCGCCGGTCACCACCCGTCCCTCCATCACGCTCGACAACGGCCAGCGCTCCGAGGACGACCTCACGCACAAGCTGGTCGACATCATCCGGATCAATCAGCGGTTCATGGAGAACCGCGAGGCGGGCGCCCCGCAGCTGATCATTGAGGACCTCTGGGAGCTGCTCCAGTACCACGTCACCACGTTCGTCGACAACGAGATCAGCGGGACGCCGCCGGCGCGACACCGCTCCGGCCGCCCGCTGAAGACCCTGAGCCAGCGGCTGAAGGGCAAGGAGGGACGCTTCCGCGGGTCGCTCTCCGGGAAGCGCGTCAACTTCTCCGCCCGGACCGTCATCTCGCCGGACCCGACGCTCTCGCTGAACGAGGTCGGCGTGCCGGACCGCGTCGCTAAGGAGATGACCCAGACGCTCAACGTCACCGAGCGCAACGTCGAGGAGGCGCGGCAGTACGTCCGGAACGGGCCGGAGGCCCACCCCGGCGCCAACTACGTGCGCCGCCCCGACGGCCGCCGGCTGAAGGTCACCGAGAAGAACTGCGAGGAGCTCGCCGAGAAGGTCGAGCCGGACTGGGAGGTGAACCGCCACCTCGTGGACGGCGACATCGTGATCTTCAACCGGCAGCCCTCGCTCCACCGGATGTCCATCATGGCCCACGAGGTCGTGGTGATGCCGTACAAGACGTTCCGGCTCAACACCGTCGTCTGTCCGCCGTACAACGCCGACTTCGACGGCGACGAGATGAACATGCACGCGCTGCAAAACGAGGAGGCCCGCGCCGAGGCTCGCGTCCTCATGCGCGTCCAAGAGCAGATCCTCTCGCCCCGGTTCGGCGGGAACATCATCGGCGCGATCCAGGACCACATCTCCGGCACCTACCTGCTCACCCACTCGAACCCCGAGTTCACGGAGACGCAGGCGCTCGACCTGCTCCGCGCCACGCGCGTGGACGAGCTGCCCGAGGCCGACGGCGTCGACGACGAGGGACGCGAGTTCTGGACCGGCCGGACGCTGTTCTCGGAGCTGCTCCCCGACGACCTCGACCTCTCTTTCACCTCCTCGGCCGGCGACGACGTCGTCATCGAGGACGGCCAGCTGATCGAGGGAACCATCGACGAGGACGCGGTCGGCGCGTTCGGCGGCGAGGTCGTCGACACGCTCACGAAGGAGTACGGCGAGACGCGCTCGCGCGTGTTCATCAACGAGATTGCGTCGCTGGCGATGCGCGCGATCATGAACTTCGGGTTCTCGATCGGGATCGACGACGAGTCGATCCCGCCGGAGGCCGAAGAGCAGGTCGACGACGCGATCGAGAGCGCCTACGACCGCGTCCAGGAGCTAATCGCGACGTACGAGGCCGGCGAGCTGGAGTCGCTGCCCGGCCGCGGCGTCGACGAGACGCTGGAGATGAAGATCATGCAGACGCTCGGGAAGGCCCGCGACTCGGCCGGTGAGATCGCCGACCAGCACTTCGCCGACGACAACCCGGCGGTCGTGATGGCCCGCTCCGGCGCGCGTGGCTCGATGCTGAACCTGACGCAGATGGCCGGATCGGTCGGCCAGCAGGCGGTCCGCGGCGAGCGGATCAACCGCGGCTACGAGGACCGGACGCTCTCGCACTACCGGCCGAACGACCTCTCCTCGGAGGCGCACGGCTTCGTGGAGAACTCCTACCGCGGCGGGCTCACGCCCGAGGAGTTCTTCTTCCACGCGATGGGCGGCCGCGAGGGGCTGGTCGACACGGCGGTCCGGACCTCCAAGTCCGGCTACCTCCAGCGTCGGCTCATCAACGCGCTCTCCGAGCTGGAGGCGCAGTACGACGGCACGGTCCGGGACACCTCGGGTCGGATCATCCAGTTCGAGTTCGGCGAGGACGGCACCTCGCCGGTGAAGGTCTCCTCCGGCGAGGAGGACGGGATCGACGTCGACAACATCGTCGATCGCGTCGTCGACGCCGAGTTCGCGTCCAGCGAGGAGAAAGAGCGGTTCCTCGGCGAGCGCGAGCCGCCGACGAACCTCTCGGAGCACGCCGGTCCGGGGCTGAACAAGGCCGCGGAGCTGGAGGTGGAGTCGGATGACTGAGTTCGACGGCGTCACCGACGACATGGAGGCGGTCGTGGAGGCGACCGAGCTTCCCCGCCGGCTCAAGACGAAGGTGTACGAGGCGATAGACCGCAAGGCAGAGGAGACCGGTGAGGTCACCATCGAGCAGGCGACCGACGTCGTCGAGGGGGTCGAGAACCGCTACGAGCAGACGCGCGTCGACCCCCTCGACCCGGTCGGGACCGTCTCGGCGCAGTCGATCGGCGAGCCGGGGACGCAGATGACGATGAACACGTTCCACTACGCCGGCGTCGCGGAGATCGACGTCACGCAGGGCCTCCCCCGGCTCATCGAGCTGGTGGACGCCCGGAAGACGCCGGACACGCCGATGATGACGGTCCACCTCGACGGCGAGTACGCGACCGACCGGGAGAAGGCCCACGAGGTCGTCTGGTCGATCGAGGCGACGCGCATCCTCGCGCTCGGCGACGTGTCGACGAACGTCGCGGACATGCTGGTGCGGATCGACTTAAACGACGACACCCTCTTGGAGCGGTGGCCGACCCACTCCGACCCGACGGCGGTCGCGGAGATCATCGCCGAGACGATCGAGGACGCGCTGGGCGTCGACGCCCGACAGGCCGGCACCGTGGTCGAGTTCGGGCCGAACGAGCCGAGCTACCGCGAGCTGCTCCAGCTCGTCGAGCGGCTCCGGGAGATCGTGTTCAAGGGGATCGAGGAGATCGAACGCGTCGTCATCCGCAAAGAGGAGATCGACGGCGACGAGGAGTTCGTCCTCTACACCGAGGGGTCGGCGTTCGGCGACACCCTCGCGATCGAGGGGGTCGACGCCTCGCGGACGACGTGTAACAACATCCACGAGATCTACCGCAACCTCGGGGTCGAGGCGGCCCGCGAGACGATCATCGACGAGACGAAGAACACGCTCGAAGAGCAGGGGCTCGACGACGTGAACGTCCGGCACCTCATGCTCGTCGCCGACATCATGACGAACAACGGCGAGATCGAGTCCATCGGCCGGCACGGCATCTCCGGCAACAAGGACTCGGTGCTCGCGCGCGCGGCGTTCGAGGTGACGGTCAACCACCTGCTCGACGCCGCGATCCACGGCGAGTACGACGAGCTGGACGGCGTCATCGAGAACGTCATCGCCGGCAAGCCCATCTCGATGGGGACCGGCGACGTCGATCTCCGGATGGGGTCACGCGTCGTGAGCGACGACTGATGCGCGTCGAGCTCTCCGACGAGGCGCGGCGCTACATCGGTCGCTTCGACGAGCTGACCGGCGTCACGCCGACCGACTGCCTCGTGGAGAGCGAGCGACTCGTGTTCGTGGTCCCGGCCGGCGAGATGGCCGCCGCGATCGGTCAGGGCGGCGAGACCGTCGAAGAGGCGGAGCGCCGGCTCGGCAAGTCGGTCGATCTGGTCGAGGACGCGGACACGGCGGCGGGGTTCGTCGCGAGCGCGCTCTCGCCCGCGGCGGTCAACGCCGTGACGATCTCGGAGCAGAACGACCGCGTGGCCTACGTCGAGGTTCCCGAGGCGGACCGCGGCGTCGCCATCGGCGCGGACGGTGCGAACATCGAAACCGCCCGCCGACTCGCGGAGCGGCACTACGACGTCGACGACGTTCAGCTGACGTAGGGCGCGTCGTTCCGGCCTGCCCGCGACGATGCCGGGCGTTTCCGGGATCGATTCGTCGGTGTGAACCGCGTGAACGACGACATCTCGCGGCGGCTTATCGGCTCAACGTTGTTTTCCGCCCGTCGTTTGATACGCCGAAACGCCCTCAGATACCCCAAGCGGTACCTCTCGACGGATCTGAGGGCGTTTCTCGGCGGAGAAAGACGACGCTTAAGTAGCTCCGTTCGGAAGTAGACGTACGATGGCGAACGGCAAGTACGCGGCCCGTAAGCTCAAAAAGGACCGGCAGAAGCGCCGCTGGTCCGACTCCGAGTACGCTCGGCGCGAGCGCGGGCTCAAAAAGAAGTCCGACCCCCTGGAGGGTGCCCCGCAGGCGCGCGGCATCGTCCTGGAAAAGGTCGGCATCGAGGCAAAGCAGCCGAACTCGGCGATCCGAAAGTGCGTCCGGGTTCAGCTCATCAAAAACGGGAAGCAGGTCACCGCGTTCTGTCCCGGTGACGGCGCGATCTCGTTCATCGACGAGCACGACGAGGTCACGATCGCCGGGATCGGCGGCGCGAAGGGTCGCGCGATGGGCGACCTTTCCGGCGTCAACTACAAGGTCGAGAAGGTCAACGGCGTGTCGATGATCGAACTGGTTCGCGGTAACGCGGAGAAACCGGTCAGATGAGCGGTGAGGAGACCGAGGCGCCGTCCGAGGAGGACGTCGCCGCCGACGAGCCGGACCCGGACGCGCCCGCGTCCAGCGAGGCCGCAAACGAGAACGCCAAGCTGTTCGGCGTCTGGGATGTCACCGAGATCGCCTACGAGGACCCCTCGACGAAGCGATACATGACCGTGACGCCCATCGCGCACACGATGGGCCGCCACGCGTCCAAGCAGTTCAAGAAAAGCGAGATCTCGCTGGTCGAGCGCCTCATCAACCGTCTGATGCAGACGGACGAGAACACGGGGAAGAAACAGCAGGCGACGCGGATCGTCCGCGACGCCTTCGACATCATCCACGAGCGGACCGAGGAGAATCCGGCCCAGATCCTCGTGACGGCCGTCGAGAACGCCGCGCCCCGCGAGGAGACCGTCCGCCTGAAGTACGGCGGCATCTCCGTTCCGAAGGCGGTCGACGTCGCGCCCCAGCGCCGCGTCGATCAGGCGCTGCTTTTCATCTCCGACGGCGTCGCCAACGCGACGTACAAGTCGACGACCGCCGCCGCCGAGGCGCTCGCGAACGAGCTCACCACGGCCGCGGACTACGACGCCGAGCGCTCCTACTCCATCGCCCAGAAGGAGGAGCGCGAGCGCGTCGCCGCCGCCGCCCGCTGAACTCAGCGCCGGCGCTTTCTCTCTTCGTCTTTCCCGCCGACTACCGACGGGTCCGCCTCGATCGCGTGCGGGTCACTGATCGCGTACGGGTCACCGGTACGGTCGGCCGCGGCGTCGGCGCTGGCGGTCCGTGAAAAACAGGAAAATCGGTCGCGAGCGGTCCGCGTCGCGGTTCGGCTCAGTCGTCGGCCGGCGCCGCGCCGGAGCCGTCGTCCGCGTGCTGCTGTTTGACCCACGAGAGCTTGCCGCCGGCCGCGAGGATGTCGCGCTCGCGCTCGGAGGCGTCGAGGTCGGCGGTGAACTCCCACTCGCCGTTGACGCTCACGGTGAACTCCTCCTGCCCGGAGCGGACGCCCGCGGGCACGTCGTCGACGATCTCGAGGTCGTCGCCCTGGTCGATCTTCTCGTACGTCTCCGCGTCGATCGCCAGCGGGACGATCCCGAAGTTGAAGAGGTTCGCCTTGTGGATGCGGGCGAAGCTCTGCGCGAAGACCGCCTCGATGCCGAGGTACATCGGACAGAGCGCGGCGTGCTCGCGCGAGGAGCCCTGGCCGTAGTTCTCGCCGGCCACGAGGACGCCGCCGTCGGCGGCGAGCGCGCGCTCGGCGAACGTGTCGTCGACGCGCGAGAGCGTGAACTCGGAGAGCTTCTCGATGTTCGAGCGGAACTTCAGGATGTCCGCCGTCGCCGGGATGATGTGGTCGGTGGTGATGTTGTCCTCCATCTTGAGGAGCGCCTCACCGCCGTCCACGTCGATGTCGTCTTTCAGCGGCACGTCGCCGATGTTCGGCCCCTTGACGAGACCGTCGTCGATCGCCTCGTCGGGCGAGATGATGTCGGAGTCGTCCTGGCCCATGCCGGGACCGTACTTCGTCCCCATCTCCAGACCGGGCGCCTCGAGGTCGCCGAGCTCGTCCGCGAGGTCGCGCGGGTCGACGATCTCGCCGGTGATGGCCGCCGCGGTGGCGACCTCGGGCGAGCAGAGGAAGACGGAGTCGTCCTCGATGCCGGAGCGACCCTCGAAGTTGCGGTTGAAGGTGCGCAGCGAGACGGAGTCGGAGGCGGGAACGTGACCGATGCCGATACACGCGCCGCAGGTCGCCTCGGAGAAGTTGACGCCGGCCGCCATCATCTCCGCGGTCCAGCCCTCGCGGGCCAGCATCTCGGACGCCTGCTTCGAGCCGGGCGCGACGATCATCTCGGTCTGCTTGGCGACCTCGCGGTCCTCAAGCATCTTCGCGCTGGGGAGGATGTCCTCGTAGGCGCCGTTCGTACAGGAGCCGACGATGACTTGCTCGACGTCGGTGCCCTCGTACTCGCTGACGGGGGCGACGTTGTCGGGCATCGAGGGCGCGGCCACGAGCGGCTCGAGCTCGCCGAGGTCGACCTCGATCGTCTCCGCGTACTCCGCGTCGTCGTCGGGCTGGAGGTCGACGTACTCCTCCTCGCGGTCCTGGCGCGCGAGCCAGTCTTTCGTCTTCTCGTCGGTCGCGAAGATCGAGGAGGTGGCGCCCAGCTCGGTGCCGAGGTTCGTGATCGTGGTGCGCTCGGGGATCGTGAGCTTCTCGGCGCCGGGACCGGTGTACTCGAAGATCTTGCCGACGCCGCCCTTGACGGTCAGCTCGCCGAGCAGGTGGAGCGCCACGTCCTTCGCGGTCGCCCACTCGGGCAGCTCGCCCTCGAGGTGGACGTTGACGACCTCCGGCATCTCGACGTAGTAGGGACCGCCGCCCATCGCGACGGCGATGTCGAGACCGCCGGCGCCGATCGCGAGCTGGCCGAGTCCGCCGGGAGTCGGCGTGTGCGAGTCGGAGCCGAGCAGCGTCTTGCCGGGCGCCGCGAAGTTCTCCTTGTGGACCTGGTGGCAGATCCCGTTGCCGGGCCGGGAGAAGTACGCGCCGAACGTGCCGGCCGCGGAGCGGAGGAAGCGGTGGTCGTCGGTGTTCTTGAAGTCGAACTGGTACGTCTGGTGGTCGCAGTACTGCGCGGCCAGCTCCGTCTGGACCTCGTCGAGGTCGAGCGCCTCGAACTGGAGCCACACCATCGTCCCCGTCGTGTCCTGCGTCAGCACTTGGTCGATCTCGATGCCGATCTCCTCGCCGGGCGTCAGCTCGCCCTCGACGAGATGGTCATCGAGGATCTTCTCCGTAATCGTTTGTCCCATATCACGCAAAGATGGCTCTCCCGTGGATATAAAACCCGCGAGTTTCCCGAAGATCGACCGTGTTAGATCCCGCGCTCCGGCAACGTTCGCTTCGATCTCCGTGTGGTATCATTCACCGTGAAATACGTAGCCCTGCCGAGTGTTTTAGGTCATTAAACGTCTGAAACGGCCGAATTCGGGTGTCTCGCCGATCCCGGCGAGACCCGCCGCTTCGACCGCGATCGGCGCGCGGCGCGGGCGACACCGTTTAGGTTCGCCCGCGGTTCCGAACGCGCATGTTCGATTCCGGAGCCGCGGTCGCGGCGGCGCTCACCGCGGCCGGCGCCGACCTCGACGACGCGCAGCGACAGCCGAACGGCGTCGACCTCACCGTCGACGCGGTGTTCGAAGGGACCGAACCCGGACTCCTCGCGCGCGACGGGAAGCGCGTGGGCGAGCGCCGCGAACTGGAGCCGGAGGACGGCCGCTACCGACTCGACCGGGGAACGTACGTCGTGCGATACGGCGAGCCGGTGCGGATCCCGGAGGGGCGGATCGGCTTCGTCCTCCCGCGCTCGACGCTGCTGCGGAACGCCTGTACCCTCGACACCGCCGTCTGGGACGCGGGCTACGAGGGCGTCGGCGAGGGGAGACTCGATGTGGGGAACGCGATCGAGATCGAACCGGGTGCCCGCATCGCCCAGCTGGTGCTCGCCGAGGCCGATCACGACGGGACGTACGAGGGCGAGTATCAGGGCGAGCGACTCTAACGGCTGACTTCCGCGCGCGCGACACGTCGACGCGGCGCTGTGCGAGCGAATCGCTCGGTAGGTAAAGGAACGAACGGCACGCCCGTGCCGGGAAAAGGTGGCACGAGCGTGTCGTTCTGTAGGTCCCCGCTGACGCTTCGGCCCTCCAAGCGAAGCGTCACCTGAAACAAGCGGCGGTAGACACTTAAGCGTGCCGGGGCCGGCAGCGCTGTCGTATTAGACCGCGGAAATCCGTTCACAACAGTTCGCTAACACGGCCGACGAATCCCCCGACTGCGCCTCGGTCCCGGTCGCCGCGCGGAAGTTCGTCCTCGCGCTACTGCCGGGCGGGGTGATCCGCGCGGAGCCGCGACTGCCCCTCGCCGAGGAGTCGCTCGCGGAGCGTCTCCCCCGCGGGTTCGGCGTCGGTCTCGGGAACGAGGCCCCGTTCGCGAAGCTCCGGGACGACGAGGTCGACGAAGTCGACGAGCGAGTCGGGCCGGACGACCTCCTTGACGTTGAACCCGTGGACACCGACCTCCTCGTGCCAGCGCTGTAGCTCGTCGGCGACCTGCTCCGGCGTGCCGACGATCTTCGGGGAGGTGGTGCCGAGACCGCAGAACTCGGCGACCTCGCGGACCGTCCACTCGCGGTCGGGCTGGGCCTTCGTGAACGCGTTCATCGTCCCCTGGATCGCGTCCGTCTCGATGTGTTCGACCTTCTGCTCGGGGTCGAGTTCGGACAGATCCATGTCGAGGAAGCCGGACAAAAGCGCGAGCGTCGCCTCGACGTCGACGTGGCGCTTGTACTCCTCGTACTTCGCCTCCGCGAGCGCCTCCGTCTCGCCGACGACCGGCACCACGCCGATGAAGAAGCGGAGGCTCTCGGGGTCGCGGCCGGCGTCGGCCGCGCGCGACTTCACGTCCTCCATGTACTCGACGACGCCCGTCTCGGTCGGCTGGCTGGCGAAGACGGCCTCGGCGTTGCGCGCGGCGAACGACCGCCCGTAGTCCGAGGAGCCGGCCTGGTAGACGACGGGGGTACGCTGGGGCGACGGCTCGCAGCCGTGCGGGCCGGGCACCGAGAAGTGGTCGCCCTCGTGGTCGATCGCCGAGACCTTCTCCGGGTCGCTGTACCGGCCGGACTCGCGGTCGACCTCGACCGCGTCGTCCGCCCAGGAGTCCTCCCACAGCTTGTAACAGACGTCGAGGAACTCGTCGGCGCGCTCGTAGCGCGTCTCCTTGTCCATCCGCTCGTCGAGTCCGAGGTTCGCCGCGGCCGACTCCAGGTAGGAGGTGACCACGTTGATCGCGATCCGGCCGTCGGTGAGGTGATCGAGCGTCGAGAACTCCCGCGCGAGCTGGTAGGGGTGGTTGTACGTCGTCGAGCGCGTCACCGCGAAGCCGAGGTCGTCGGTGACCTCCGCCATCGCGGGGACGACGAGCTGCGGGTCGTTCGCCGGCGTCTGGACCGCCTTCTCGACGGCGACCTCGCGGTCGTCGCCGTACACGTCGTAGATGCCGCGTACGTCCGCGAAGAACACGGCGTCGAAGCCGCCCCGCTCCGCCGTGCGCGCGACCTCGGTCCAGTACTCGCGGTCGGCGTAGTCGGCCGACCGGTCGCCGGGATACCGCCACGACCCGGGCGAGACGTGCTCGACCGAGCTCATGGTGAAGAGGTTGAGATGTAGGTGTTCGGTCACGCCCCTCGCTACGCGCTCCGGGGTAATACGACCACAGGAAGTGGCGGCACTTGTCGCGGTCGCGGACGGTCGGCGAGCGGTGGAGGACGCGAGCGGTGGAGGACGCGAGCGGTGGAGAACGCGAGCGATGGAGGACGCGAGCGGCGACCCCGACCGGCCCCGCGAGCGCGCTACGCCGAGACCGACTCCGGCGAGGAGACGTACGCCGCGAAGTCGGAGGTGGTGATGATGCCGATCGGTTCGCCGCCGTCGACGACCGGTACGTGGTGGAAGCCGTGTTCGAGCATCGTCGCGGCGACCGCCGCGACGTCGTCCTGCGCGCTCGCCGTGATCGGGTCGACGGTCATGTACCGCTCGACGGTCGTCTCGGCCTTCGGCTGGCTCTTCGCGACGATGTCGACGAAGTCGGTCGAGGTTAAGATCCCGACCAGCCCCCCGTCGTCGTCCACGACCAGCACCGAGCTGATGTCGTTCTCCAGCAGGACCGCGGCCGCGTCCTCGACCAGCGTGTCCGGCGTCACCGTGTGGAGGTCCGTCGACATCAGTCGCGCCACGAACACGTCTTCGATCTCGTCCATACCCGAAAACACCCGTCCTCGCCGTATAAGCGTTCTCACAGATACCGTGAGAGCCCGGACTGTCGGCGCGGCCCGCCTCCCTCGGGCGCCGCGACCCACGCGGTCCGCTCGTCCCGGAGGCGCTCTCGGTCCGCATCCGGGGGGTCGGCCGGGTCGAAGGCGGGACAGCCGCTCCCGCACTCGCGGCCGGGATCGACCACGCGGTCGAACTGCGCGCAGCGGGGCCGCCCGTCGGCGGTCGCCTCCCCGTGCGCGCACGCCGGCGGCTCCGGGCGCCACCCCTTCCCGTACGCGCGCTCGGCGATCCGGCGCCGCTTTCGCGCCTTCGACTCCGAGTCGACGAGCGCGACGTCCGTGCGAGAGGGGCGCTCCGCCCTGATCTCGACCCCGGGCGCGTCCGGGTCGAGCGGCGTCGGCTCGCGGACCACCTCGCGCTCGCCCGTCTCGGGGTCGAACCGCCAGACGCCGACCGCCTCCGGGATCCGGTTGAGGTGCGCGCGGGTGACGTAGGAGGCGGTCGCGAGGACGACGCGGTCGAAGAGGCCGAGCGCGGCGTCGTACCGCAGCTGCGCCTCCAGGTCGCCCGGCGTCCCGAGGTCGGGCTTGTTCTCGACGGCGACGAGGTCGCCGACCCAGTCGTCCGGGTAGCGCGCGGTCGCGCGCACGGCCTCCCGCCCGTTCCGCCGCTCGCGTTCGAGGTAGCCGACCTCGACCGCGCGCTCGACGACCGCGGCGGCCCGCTCCGGCGTCAGGTCGAACGCGTCCGCGACGGGCACGGCCTCGCCCGGGCCGACGGCGGTCTCGATGGCGGGGTCTGGGATGCGCTCGGCGCTGATCGCGGCGCGGTCGTCGAAGCCGGGACCGGGCGAGAGCAGACAGACGTCGACGATGCGCGCCCCGGGGGTCTCGACGCCCGCGCCGAGCTGGCGGGCGACGACGCGGTTCGGGGATTCGAGCGCGGCGCAAAGCGCCAGCTCGAACCGGTACTCCATGCGGGAGCAAGGGACGCAGCGGGCTAAAGCGCGTCGGCGGTCGAAACCGGTATTCCCCGCCGCCCCCTACCGCGACCATGCGCCGGGTCACCCGGAATCTCCTCGTCGCCATCGCCCTGGTCGTCGTCGCGCTGCTCGCGCTCGGCGCGCTCCCGAGCTACCTCGGGAGCGGCGACCCCTACTACCTCACGGTCGAACCGATCGAGACGAACGGCACCGCCGCCGACGTGAACAACGTCTCCGACCGGCGGTACCCGTACCTCATCGGCGCGATAGAGAGCGACGGGCGCTCCGAGGGGTACCAGACCGGCCCGTACGGGATGAAGGAGTGGTTCACGCACACGCCGTTCGACGAGGTCGACGCGCTCACCCAGCAGGTGCCGAACGCCTCGACGGAGACCGGCGTCAGGGTGCGTCGTAACGGCGAGACGTACCACGCGGAGGTGGTTCGCCCGTGACCGATAAAAAATCGGATCCCGACGAACCAGCCGCCGACCTCCGCGACCTCCCCGCGTTCTCCGACGGCCGCAACCACTCGCTGCCCGGCGAGCCGGAGTGGCCGGTGAGAGACGTCGTCGTCGAGTACGACGAGGGCTGGTTCGTCGGCGGCTACGACCGCGTCGAGCAGCCCGACGGGACCGAGAAGAAGTACTACTGGGCCGAGCTGTCGCCCGCGACGGTGATCGTCGCGGTCGCCGACGGGCAGGTGCTGTTCGTCGAGCAGTACCGTCCGACCGTGCGGAACACCCAGCTGGAGCTGCCGGCGGGAATCGTCGAATCCGGCGAGTCCTACACCGAGGCGGGGGCGCGCGAACTCGCCGAGGAGACCGGCTTCGAGCCGTCTTCGACGTCGCTGCTCCAGGAGGTGTGGTGTTCGACCGGCGTGTTGCGCCACGAGCGCGGCTACGTGTTCGCGGAGGGGCTGGAGCCGGTCGACGTCGACCACGACAGCAACGAGTTCCTCGCGCCGCGGGCGGTCCCGGTCGACGAGGCCCTGGAAGTCGCGCGCTCGCCGCCGACGAACGACGCGACGCTGGAGGGCCTGCTCCTCGCCGAGCGCGAGGGGCTGCTGTAGAACCGGCGGTCGCCCGCGAACCCCTCTCAGCCCGCCGAAGAACCCGACGTACGTCCAGTTCCCCGCGACGACGGGGAGGTATTAGTCGCCTCGGTCCCTGTGTCCCACCATGAGTCAGACCTCGGAGCAGTCGGTGTTGCTGTCGGACGACCCGCCGCTCGACCTCCGCCTCTCGGAGGCGGAGCTGGAGGCGACCCGCGAGCGCATCGTCTCGTTCGTCCGCGACGTGGTCGACGACGCGGGCGCCGAGGGTGCGGTCCTCGGTCTCTCGGGCGGTATCGACTCGACGCTCACCGCGCACCTCGCGGTCGAGGCGCTCGGGGAGGAGGGTCTCCACGGGATCACGATGCCCTCGTCGGTGAACGACGCGGACGTGATGAGCGACGCGGAGCGCGTCGCCCACGACCTCGGCATCGAGTACGACGTGGTCGAGATACAGCCGATCGCGGAGGCGTTCTTCGATGCGTTCCCCGAGGCGGCAGACGACCGCACCGCCGCGGGCAACGTCTACGTCCGCACCCGCGCCGTGCTGAACTACTTCGTCGCCAACGCGGAGGACCGCGTCGTCCTCGGGACCGGGAACCGCGCGGAGGCGATGACGGGCTACTTCACGAAGTACGGCGACCAGGCGGTCGACTGCAACCCGATCGGGAACCTTTACAAACAGCAGGTGCGACAGCTGGCCGCGCACGTCGGCGTCCCCCGCGACCTCGTGATGCAGGAGCCGACCGCGGGCATGTGGGAGGGACAGACCGACGCCGCGGAGATGGGACTCGACTACGACACCGTCGACGCGATCCTCGCGGTCCACGTCGACGGCGGCCTCTCACGGGCGGCGACCGTCCGCGAACTCGATGTCCCCCAGGCGGCCGTCGACCGCGTGGTCGACCTCTACGAGCGCAGCGCCCACAAGCGAGCGATGCCGCCGGCGCCCGAACGCGACTTATAAAGAACTGATGCGGTGGCGCGTGCCGACGAGCGCCTGGAGGGCGCGAGTCGCACGCGCGAGGGAGTCGCGAACGCCCGCAGGGCGTGAGCGACGAGGCTGGGGAGGCGTGAGGTGCGGTTGCTGTGCGGGGCGGGACTCAAAGGCTGGGGCTTTGAAGATGTTCTCCGTCGGTCCGTCGGCAGTTATTTATAAATGAGCGGCTGGGATTTGCGAGGGAGTCAACCACTCTTCCCCCGTCGGCCGGTTCGATCACGGCTGGCCGATGCGATTTAATACGATTAGATACAACTTGATACACACGATGCCGATCTCGAAGGACGACTTCCAAACGATAGACGAGCAGGAGGGGACCGTGGACCTCGGACCGGACACGACGCAGGGGAAGATACACCGGTTCCTGCTCGAAAACGCCGATCAGGCGTTCCGTCAGCGCGAGGTCGTCGACGGCGTCGACGTCCCGAAGGGAAGCGTCGGACCCACCCTCAAGCGCCTCGAACGGCACGGGCTCGTCACCCACCGCGGTCGGTACTGGAAAATCGCCGACGCAGAACACGCGACCGCGTCGGCGGCCCGCCTCGGCGCCGCCGCGGCCGACGCGAGAGACGGCGGTTTCTCCGACGAGGAGGTCGAGACGTGGATGGAGACCGCCGTCGACCCCATCGAGGAGCGCGACGACGAGGACGCGTAGATGGCGTCGCGAGGCGATGTCGGTGGGCTCCTGACCCGTTCACATCGGGCGACGGGAACCCCAGGCCGTGGCTGGTCGTGTCGGCCGAGCGCCTGCCGTAGCGAAACGAGGAGTCGATCGCGATCGCGTTCACCACGCAATCACACCACTCCGATAGTTTTGCGGTACCGAGCGAGGCGTGGATTCGGGGAGAACCGAGTACGCAGAGTCACGTCCTGCCGTGGTCAGTAGTGACGCTGAAAGACGGGATCCACGTTGTCGGAACTCAGGGAACGGTCACGGACGAGTTCACGGAGCGCGTTACAACCGCCCTGATCGCCTACCTCGATCCGTCGGTAGAAGGCGGCAGTTAAAAGCAGAGATCGAGGGTATCGTCGCTCTCAGAACTCCCGAAGCGCTTCCAGCACCTCGTACGCCGAGCCGTCGTCGATCACTTCGCGGGCCGCGTCGAGGCCCTCTTCGATCGACTCCGCGCCCTCGCCCGCGTAGATCCGGAGCGCGGCGTTGACCGCGACAGCGTCCGCGAAGGCGCCGTCGCGCTCGCCGGCCAGCACGTCCTCGGTGATCGCGGCCGACTCGCCCGCCACGTCGTCGACCGCGAGGTCCTCCTCTTCGAGGTCCATCCCGTAGTCGGCGGTCTCGATCTCGAAGTCGTCGAAGGAGGCACCCTCGCTGCCGGCGCCGCCGTCGGCTCCGTCCGCGTCGCCGTCTCCCGCTGCGTCCCACTCGGCGACCTTCGTGTAGCCGGGACGCACGTCGTCGTACCCCTCCATGCCCTGGAACATCAGGACGCGGTCGAGGTCGTGGAACTCGCTCTCGACGAACGTGTCGACCACCTTCTTCGCGAACGCGAGGTGGTAGAAGGAGCCGAGGTGCGTCGAGGCGCCCGCGGGGTTCGCCAGCGTCTCGACGGTGTTGACGAACGACCGGACGCCCATCATGTCGCGGCGCTCGAACAGGTCGTCGATGGCGGGGTTGAACGCGGGCTGGTAGTAGAAGCCGAAGCCGGTCTCGTCGACCATGTCGGCGGAGTCCGACGGGGTCAGCTCCGTGTGGACGCCCAGTTCGTCGAGGACGTGCTTGTACGCGTCCTGCTTCTGCGTGGGAACCCGGTCGCCCGAGTGGACGACGACCGGCGTGCCCGCGGCGGCCGCGACCGCTCCCGCGGCCACGCCGAGGATCGCGGTCCGCCCCTTCCCGTCGTAGTTGGCGCCGCAGTCGACGGGGTCGGCGTCGGGTTCGGCGTACTCGACGCGATCGCACATCACGTCGACGTACGCGCCCAGCTCCTCGGGCGTGTTCCGCTTCCAGCGGTTCGCGAGCCAGAACGCCCCGAGCGTCGTCGGGTCCGGCTCGCCCGCGAGGATGCGCTCGAACGCCTCGGTCGCCTGCGCGCGCGTCAGGTCGTCGGCCGACTTGTGGCCGGAGCCGCAGACCTCGGTCATCAGCCGCTTGAGGGGCCACTCGCCGAACTCCTGGGTCGCCTGAGCCATACGCTCCGTTCGGGTTCTCCGACGAAAAGTCCCCCGCTCGACTCCCGCGCGACGGGAACGCCTCCGACCTCCTCCAGCGCCGCCGACACGAGGCCGAAGCGACGCGCGCGAGCGACGAACACCGTCGAGCCGCCGGCTCGCGCCGACTCCGTGACACACGTTCACATAAGTTAACTGGACGAACGTCTCTTCTTTGGCTAAAAATATCTAAATACATGTGCTTATACGCTTTTCATATTCTGTAATACACCTCAAAAGGCGTTAGAGTTATATGTTCGTCCATCTACTGAGAAGTTGTTCCCGATGACGTCCAAATCCGTCGCGACCGCGCTCACGCTGTATCGCTCCCGCACGCTGACGCTCGAACAGGCCGCGACCGTCGGCGGCTGCTCGACGACGCAGCTCGAGGAGAGCGCTCGGGCGTTCGCGCCCACGCCGGGCGAGGATCCCGCCGCCGACTGACGCGTTCGGCGTCCACCGCACCCCGCTGACGACCGGTCGGTCCGGATCCCCTGTGACCCTCGAACCGTCTCCGAAACCCGTACGTAGGCGCGACTCCAACTCGACGTAATGAGTCTGGACGCCGACTGGCGGGCCGACCTCGACGCGGTCGACGCGGCCCTCATCGACGAGTACCAGAGCGGCTTCCCCGTCGAGTCGCGCCCGTTCGAGCGGGTCGCCCGCGAGATAGCGGCCGAGACGGGCGTCGACGTCGACGCCGCCGACGTTCTCGACCGCGTCCGCGACCTCCGCGACCGCGGCGTGTTCCGGCGGTTCGGCGCCGTGCTCAACCCGCCGGTCATCGGCTCCTCGACGCTCGCGGCGGTGCGTGCCCCCGAGGACCGGTTCGACGAGGTCGCGGAGGTCATCAACGGCTACCGGCAGGTGAACCACAACTACCGCCGCGACCACGAGTGGAACCAGTGGTTCGTCGTCACCGCCAGCTCCCGAGAGCGACGGGACGAGATCCTCGCCGATATCGAGGAACGCACCGGCTGCGAGGTGCTGGCGCTCCCGATGCTCACGGACTACTACATCGACCTGGAGTTCCCCGTCGTCAACGGCGATCGGTTCGCCCGGGAGTCCGGCGAGGCGCGAAGCGCCTCGGACTCCGCGAGCGGGGAGCGAAGCGACCCGCGGGCGTCCGAGACCGACGTCTCCGCCACCCGCATCTCCGAGAACGCCCGCGGCGATCTCTCCCCGTTGGAGGCCGACCTCCTCCTCACGATCCAAGGCGGCTTCCCGCTGTCCGCGACCCCCTACGCCGACGTGGCGAGCGAGATCGACGCCCCGGTCGACGACGTGCTCGCGGCGGTCGAGCGACTGCTCGCGGACGGCTGTATCAAGCGCATCGGCTGTGTCGTCAACCACGTCGTCACCGGGTTCACGAACAACTGTATGGTGGTCTGGGACGTGCCCGACGAGGAGCTCGACGAGCGCGGCGAGGCGGTCGGGAGCCTCCCGTACGTCACCCTCTGTTACCACCGGCCGCGCCGCCCCGAACAGGAGTGGGAGTACAACCTGTTCACGATGATCCACGGCCGCGAGGCCGAGGCCGTCGACGCGAAGATCGACGAGCTGGCGGCCGACCACCTCCCCTTCTCACACGAGCGGCTCTACTCGACGGAGACGCTGAAACAGACCGGCGCGCGCTACGAGGATCTCGTCGCCGATTCGCCCGGTTCGGGGCCGGAGTAACCGAAAAAACGGCCGCGGTTTCCGCTCAGTCGTCGCTCGGCTCCGCGGCGGCCGCGTCCGGCGACTCCAACGCCGCCGCCAGGTCGCTCGCATCGCCGACTCCGAGGCGGTCGAGCGCGTCCGCGCCCGCGACGGCGACCGCGACGAACCCCACCTTGGAGACGACGTCGAGGTAGACGAACACGAGCATCTCCGTCGCGGGCGTCAGGATTCCGAAGCCAGTCGGCGCGAGCAGCCACACCACGGGGTACAGCGTCCACAGGACCACCGTGATGTTCCGGAGCGTGCCGAAGACGGCCGTGACCCGGTCCGCCTCCGCCGACGCCGACCGCGGGAGCGTGACGAGCAGGCCGTACACCAGCGCGGCGTAGGCGGCGCCGGCGACGCCGAACGCGACCCACGATGTCGTCCCGGTCGTCGTGGAGGCGACGACGCCGCCCGCGATGATCACTACGTCGACCCCGATCAGCCCGACGAGCACCCGGCGCGGCGGCCGCGCGAGGAGGCCGAGGAACAGGATGAGAAGCGGCGTCGTCACGAGCCAGTCGAGGTACCGCGCGGCTTCGAGGTCGCCGCCGGGGGTCGACACGACGCCGAACCCGAGCGCCATCGCCAGGTACGCCAGCGCCGCGACGCCGGTAACCCCGGCGAGCGTGGCGTAGTGGAGCGCGTGAGAGTCGCCCTCGTCCGACCCCGCGACCCAGCGCCACAGCGGCGGGACGGTTCCCGCGCCCATCGCGAGGACTCCGAGCCACGCCCAGACGGCCGTGTCGACGATCATCTCGAATCACCTCCCTCGGCGTCGCCGTCGTTCGGCGCGCCGCTGACGAACTCGAACTCGCCGCCGTCGGAGGCGACGGTCTCGCCCCCCGTCCCGGCGTCGGCGTCGACTGCCCCCGAAATCTCGCTCTCGTCGGCGTCGAACGAGAAGCCGTCGACGGCGCGCCTGAGCGCGCGCGCCCGCTCGGACAGCGACCCGGCTGCGTTCTCGACCGCGCCGAGAGTCTGTTCCTGCTCGTCGACCGCGCCGGTCACGTCGCCGGCCGCGCTCGCGGTCTGTGCGCTGATCGCGGAGACGTCCTCGACGTGGCCGACGACCGCGTCGACGGAGTCCGCCTGCGTCTCGGTCGCGTTGGTGATCTCGGTCATGCTCGTGTCCGTCCGCTCGGAGGCCTCCGCGAGCCGTTCGAGCGCGTCGATCGACGTCTCGACGGTGTCGACCCCGGCGGAGATCCGCTCTTCGGTGCGGGCCATCGCCTCGGCGCCGGTCTCGGCGCGCTCCTGGACCGCGTGGATCCGGGCTTCGATCTCGCCCGCGGACTCCTGGGTCTCCTCCGCGAGCGACTTCACCTCCTCCGCGACGACCGCGAAGCCGGCGCCGTCCGCGCCGGAGCGGGCCGCCTCGATCGACGCGTTCAGCGCCAGCAGGTTCGTCTGCTCGGCGATCTCCGAGATGGTGTCGACCACCTCGCCGATCTCCTCGACCTCCGCGGCGAGCGCTTCGACCTCGGCGGTCGTCTCCGCGGTCGTCTCCTCGACCGCGTCCATCTCGGCGAGCGCCTCCTCGGCCGCCTCGCGGCCCTCCTCGCCCACCTCGGCCGCGTGTTCGGCCGTCTCCGCGACGTCCGTGACGGTCGAGGCGACCTCCTCGGCGGAGGAGGCGAGGTTCTCCGCCTCGTCCGTCGCGGCTTGGAGGTCGTCGCGCTGCGTCCGCGCCCCCTCGGCGATCTCCGAGACCGCCTCGCTCACGGTTCCTGTCGTCGCCCGCAGGCTGTCGGTCCGGTCGTCGACGGTACCGGCGACGTCGGCGGTGTCCTCCGCGACGGTCGCGACCGAGGCGACGGTCCCCTCCAGCTCCGCGGCCATCTCGTTGAACGCGGCGCCGACCCGCGCCATCGCCTCGTTGTCGCCCTCCGGGTCGACCCGCTGCGTCAGGTCGCCGTCGGCGAGCGCGCGCATGGCGGCCTCGTACTCCGTCGCCTTCCGCTCGACCGTCTCGGCGCGCGCGTCCGCCTCCCGTCGGGCCCGCTCGGCCTCCTCGCGGGCCTGCTCCGCGTCGTCGATCTCCGAGCGCAGCGAGCCGCGCATCTCGTCGAACGCGCCGAACAGGCGGCCGATTTCGTCGGGCCGGCCGGACTCAAGCTCGACCGTGAGGTCGCCCTCGGCCATCCGCTCGGCCTTCCCGGTGAGCTGACGGAGCGCGATCACCGTGTTCGAGCCGACGGTGACCCCGATGAGCGCGAGTCCGATCACCGTCAGAAGCGACATGCCGACGAGCCCGGAACGGACCTCCGCTCCGGCCCCGCCGAGCTCCGTCGCTCTGAGGTACACTACCGCCCCGTACGCCACCGAAACCCCCATAACCGCGACCAGCGACAGCGCGAGCCGTGTGCCGTAGCTGGACCGAACCCTGGCGATCGGTCCCTTGTCCATGATGTGTCCGTTCAGAGCATCCCGACCGGTATAATAACTTCTCGCCAGATCTCACGATCGATAACTCAACCGACACGCAGCCGAATCCCGATCTCCGCGACGCGTCCCGAGCCGACTCCGCGTCTGGCCGTCGGGTCGGTCCCCGAGACCGTCGGAACGTCCGAGCCGACCGCCGGAACGTCCGGGTTTTTCCCGCGGCCGCCGGAAGGAGAGGCCATGGCAGACGCCTTCGACCGACTCGGGTACGGGACGTACGAGCTGACCGACGGTGAGGAGTGCGCCTCGGGGGTCGCACACGCGATCGAGACCGGCTACCGCCACGTCGACACCGCGCAGGGGTACGACAACGAGGCCTCCGTCGGCGACGGGATCGACCGGGGCGAGGTCGACCGCGACGACCTGTTCGTCGCGACGAAGCTCTCGACGGACAACCTCTCGTACGACGACGCCGTCGAGACCGCCCGGGCCAGCCGCGACCGGCTCGGCGTCGACTCGCTCGACCTGCTGTACGTCCACTGGCCGATCGACAGCTACGACCCGGACGAGACGCTGCCCGCGCTCGACGACCTCGTCGACGACGGCGTGGTAGACCGGATCGGTCTCTCCAACTTCCGGCCCGACCAGCTCGACGAGGCGATCGACCGCCTCGCGAACGACGTGTTCGCCCACCAGGTGGAGTGTCACCCCTTGCTTCAACAGGAACGGCTCCGCGAGTACGCGGTCGAGCACGACCACTGGCTCGTGGCCTACTCGCCGATCGCGCGCAACCGCGTCGCCGACGTCGACGCACTCCGAGAGATCGCCGCGGCTCACGACGCGACGCCGGCGCAGGTGAGCCTCGCGTGGCTGCTCTCGAAGGAGCGCGTCGCGCCGATCCCGAAGGCGGCCGACTTCCGCCACGTCGAGGAGAACTGGGCCGCCCGCGGGATCGACCTGACGGACGACCAGATCGCCCGGATCGACGCGCTCGACCGCGGCGAGCGGCTCGTCGACTTCGAGGAGGCGCCGTGGAACGGGTCCCGATCTCCGGAGCGCTAAATACCGGTACTGTCCCCTCATAGTCGATTTTAACGGTCCTCCCGCTCGAACTATCGATCGTGCCGGACCCGAACCCCCAGACCGACGCCGGTCCAGCCTCCGACGCCGCCCCCACCGCCGACCCCGGCACCGCCTCCGATACGGGCCTCGATTCCGACACGAAGTCCCGTTCCCGCGACCGCCCGTCCCTCCTCGCGGCGACGCCGGACGCCGACGCGGTGTTCGAACAGCTCCGGACGCTCGCCCTCCTCGCCGTCGTTCTCGGTCTCCTCGTGACGCTTATCGCGGCGGAGCTGCTCGTCCGGATCTGAGTCGCCGGCGGCTCGGATCTCCGGCCCGCTTTCCGGTCCCGATCCGCTTTCCGGTCCCGATCCGCTTTCCGGCCCTCCCGGCGAACCGAAACTGAACGCGATATCCACTCGATCCGGCGACGGACCCGCCCTCACCGCCGGTTTCACTTCCGCTTTCGGGCGCGTTTTTAAAAGGTGCGGGCACGACACTCCTGCCATGAGCCAGTCCACGTTCGACGACGACGACCTGTTCGGCGAGGCGGCCGAGGAGACCCGCGCCGAGGTCGAAGAGCACCTCGCGGCGGCGCGCGATCAGCTCCCCGACCCGGACGCGGTGTGGGAGACGGACGCGGACAACGTGCTCGGCGCGCTCAACGGGCTGAAGTCCGCGCTCGACGCCGGCGACGCGGTCGACAGCGTGCGCTCGGCGAAGAAGGCGTACGTCCTCGGCGAGCGGGCCGACGCCTTCGAGGACGCCGAGGACCTGAAAGACGAAATCGAGGAGCTGGAATCGCTCGTCGGCGACATCGAGGGCGCCGCCGACGAGGTGGCCTCCCTCACCGGCACCGTCCCCGCGATCCGCGGGGCGCTCCAGGACGCGGCGGACGACGACGAGGAGTAGTGACCGCGCCACGCTCTCACTTCCCGCCCCGCTCGGCGACCGCCGCCGCCAGTTCCGCGAGCGCGTCGCTCGCGCGGTCGAGCAGGATCTCGCCGCGCTCCGCGTCGCCCTCCCGCGGGTCGCCGACGACGCCGTTGTCGGTGAACTCGTCCGAGTCGTGCGCGAGGTTCACGCCGGCGACCCACTCTCCCCACCGGTCGGCGGCGCCCGCGCCCGCCTCGTCGACTCGCTCTTCCCGCACCAGGTCCGGGTTCGTCGCGCGCAGCAGCGCGGTCTCCAGCGGCCCGGCGTGGCCCATGTCGCTCGCGTGGTCGCCGACCGCGTCGAACCACGTGAACGCGACGCCGTACCCCCCGTGATCCGGGTCGCGCGAGAACCGACGGGCGACCTCCGCGAGCGCCTCGACGTTCCCTCCGTGGCCGTTGACGAACACGACGCGGTCGACCCCGTGCGAGACGAGCGACTCGGCGGACTCGCGGACGTACGCGCGGAACGTCTCCGGCGAGACCCACATCGTCCCGTCGAACGCGCGGTGCTCCTCCGCGACGCCGACCGGGATCGGCGGCGCGACCGCGACCTCGCCGCGGTCCGCTCCCGACTCGCCACCCGACCCCTCGTACGCGTCGGCGCCGCTCTCGGCGACGGCGACGGCGTTGAGCGTGTCGGTGCCGAGCGGGGCGTGCGGCCCGTGCTGTTCCGTGCTGCCGACCGGAACGAACGCGACGTCGACGTCGGCGTCGCGGACGTCGGTCCAGGCGACCTCGCTGAGGCGCATACCGACACCTCGACGCGCGGCGTGGTATAGGCGACGGTCACCGGCGAGCGAACGCTCCCGAGGTATTATGCCGCTTCCCGCCGATCGCGACCGCATGAGCGGTGACAACGCGGAACGCGATCCGGAGACGCACGATCCGGCTCCCGCCGTGACGTTCGGCCCGCTGAAGCGGGCGCTCCGCGAACACCGCTACCCGGTGACGGCGGCGGAGCTGATAGAGCAGTACGGCGCCGCGGCCGTGGAGACCCCGACAGCGACGGCGCGGCTCGACAGATTGCTCGAAGGCCGCGAGGAGACGCAGTTCCGGGAGCCGTCTGAGGTCCGCGAGGCGGTCCTCGACGCGCTCGGCCACGGCGACGCGTCCCCGGAGGCGCCCGCGGACGAGTGGTCCGAACTCCCGCAGTGACTCGGCCGTCGGCTCCCGCGGTTTCGGCTTGCTCCGAGCGGCGCGTCGCCCCGCCTGCTCGCGCGGTCCCGCTCAGTCGTCGTCGCTTTCGGCGTCCTCGACGATCCGCGCGGTGCGCTCCTGCGCGCGGTCGATGAATTCCTGTGGCAACTCGTCGATCTCGCCCGCCTGAACGCCCCACAGGTGCGCGTACAGCCCGTCGTTGTCGAGCAGTTCGTCGTGGGTGCCCCGCTCGGCGATCTTCCCGCCCTCCAACACGAGGATGGTGTCCGCGTCCTTGATAGTCGAGAGCCGGTGGGCGATCGCGAACGTGGTGCGGTCGGTCGTGAGCCGGTCGAGCGAGCGCTGGATCAGCATCTCCGTCTCCGTGTCGACGTCGGAGGTCGCCTCGTCGAGGATGAGGATGTCCGGGTCGGTCAGGACCGCGCGCGCGATGGTGATCCGCTGGCGCTGGCCGCCGGAGAGCTTCACGCCGCGCTCGCCGACCATCGTGTCGTAGCCGTCGGGGAGGTTCTCGATGAAGTCGTGGGCCTCGGCGGCCTCCGCGGCCTCGCGGACCTCCTCGTCGGTCGCGTCGAACGTGCCGTAGGTGATGTTCTCGCGGACGGTGCCGTAGAACAGGTACGACGACTGCCCGACGTAGCCGATCGAGCGGCGCAGCGACCGCAGCGTCACGTCGCTGACGTTCTGGCCGTCGATCCGGATCTCCCCGTCGTCGACGTCGTACATCCGGAGGAGGAGCTTGAGCACGGTCGACTTGCCGGCCCCGGTGGGACCGACGAGGGCGAGCGTCTCGCCGCCCTCGACCTCGAAGTCGACGTCCTCGACGATGGTCTCGTCGTCGTAGCCGAAGCTCACGTCGTCGTACACCACCTCGCCCTCGTCGACGGCGAGCTCCTCGGCGTCGCGGTCCTCCGCCAGCTTCGAGGGCTCATCCATCAGCCCGAAGATGCGGGCCGACGAGGCGCGGGCGCGCTGGTACATGTTGATGATCTGCCCGAACTGCGCCATCGGCCAGATGAACCGCTGGGTGTAGAGAATGAACACGACGAACATCCCCTCGGAGAGCTCGCCGGTGAACGGGCCGGGCGGTCCCTGAAACACCCAGAGCCCGCCGACGATGAACGTGAGGACGAAGCCGATGCCGGCGAGCACGCGGAGCGCGGGGAAGAACTTGATCCGCGTCTCGATGGCGTCCCAGTTGGCGTCGAAGTAGTCGAACGAGACGTCGTCGACGCGCTCGGACTCGTAGGACTCGGTGTTGGCGGCCTTGATCACCTGAATGCCGCCGAGGTTGTTCTCCAGCCGGGAGTTCATCTTCCCGACCGTCGACCGCACCTCGGCGTACTTCGGCTGGATGATCTTGATGAACAGGTAGGTAAATCCGGCGATGACGGGGACGGGCAACAGCGCGACCAAGGCGAGCTGCCAGTTGATCCAGAAGAGGAGGACGCTGATCCCGACCACCATCACGGAGAGGCGGAACACGGAGTTCATCCCGTCGTTGAGGAACCGCTCCAGCCGGTTCACGTCGTTCGACAGGATCGACATCATCTCCCCTGTCTGTTTGTCCGAGAAGAAGTCCATGTTGAGCCGCTGCATCTGGTCGTACGTGTCGGTCCGGACGTCGTGTTGGATGTTCTGCGCGAACGCGTTGAACCCCCAGTTCCGGACCCAGTGGAACCCGGCGCCGAAGAGGAACGCTCCGGCCAGCACCGCGATGGTGAACCAGAACTGGTCGACCTGAGCCGTCGGGAGCCACGCGTCGGGGAGGACCACGAGCGGGATCTGTTCGGAGAACTGGGCTTCGCCGTCGCTGCGGAAGATCGCGTCGAGGGCGATCCCGAGCATCAGGGGCGGGAGCAGGTCCAGCAGGCGGGCGAAGACGCTGGCGAGGACCCCAACCGTCACCTGCGGGGCGTAGTCGCGGCCGTACTCGACGAACAGCCGCTTCATCGGATTCTCGATCTTGTCCCGCTGCTCCTCGAAGGGATCGTCTTCTTCCCAGTCGACGCCACTCATCACCCAGTCGTATCGGGTAGGCGGGCAAATAGGTTTCCTTCGAACCGAAATACGTCGGCAGAAAACGCCGGTAACAGGCGGGCGTTCGGAGGATTTTGTCCGTCGCGTTCCTGCGAAACGGCGGTCGACCCCGTTCGACCGACTTTCCGACCGGCGCGCACGTCGGCCGCGGATTCGACGAGCGCACCGGGTCTCGAAACCCGTCGCCCGCGCGACGAACTCAGAGATCGCGCCGCTCGACCGCGGGGTCGATCCCGGCCTCGTCGAGGTCCTCCCGGACGCGACGCCGGAGCGGATCCGGGACGCCGTCGCGCGGGACCGGCGCGGCCGTTCCGCCCTCGTCCTCGTCGGTCGGGACCGACCAGTAGAGGACGCGGGCCGTCTCGGCGTAGAACTCCACCGCGAACCGGTCGCTGCCCCCCTCGTAGTGGACGCGGGCGGCCGCCCCCTCCGCGCGCCACCCCTCCTGTCGGACCAAGGCGGCGATCGGTTCTCGCATGCTCGCCTTCGGGCGGCCGGACACATGTGGGTGTCGGCCGCGGACGGCGCGGAAGCCGGGGACGCCGCGCGGTTCGTCCCGGCCGCATCGACACCGGTTTACAACCGCCGCCCCGACGAGTCGCCATGTCCCTTCGCGTCACCTTCCTCGGGACGGGCGGCGCCGTCCCGACCGTCGAGCGCGCGGCGAGCGCCGTCTTCGTCAACCGCGAGGGCGACCGCTTCCTCTTCGACTGCGGCGAGGGCACCCAGCGCGAGATGATGCGCAGCGGCACCGGGTTCGCCGTCGACCGCGTGTTCGTCTCGCACCTCCACGGCGACCACGTCCTCGGGATCCCCGGTCTCGTCCAGACGCTCGGCTTCAACGACCGCACCGACCCGCTGACGGTCCACTGTCCCCCGAGGACCGGCGACCACCTCCGCGACCTCGTCCACGCTGTCGGCCACGACCCGGCGTTTCCCGTCCGGATCGACCCCGTCGCGCCCGGAGAGGTCGCCTACGAGGCCGACGAGTACGTCGTGCGCGCGTTCGAGACGGAACACCGGACGAAGTCTCAGGGCTACGTCCTGGAGGAAGACGACCGCCCCGGCCGGTTCGACCGCCCGAAGGCGGAGGAGCTGGGGGTCCCCGTCGGGCCGAAGTTCGGCCGTCTCCACGAGGGCGAGTCGGTCGAGACCGAGGACGGCACGGTCGTCGAACCCGAGCAGGTCGTCGGCCCGCCGCGCCCGGGTCGCAAGCTGGCCTACACCGCGGACACGCGCCCGCGAGAAACCACGGTAGAGGCGGCCGAAGGCGCCGACCTGCTGATCCACGACGCCACCTTCGCCGACGACATGGCCGACCGCGCCCGCGACACGGCGCACTCCACCGGCCGCGAGGCGGGATCGATCGCGGCCCGCGCGAACGCGAAGCGGCTCGCCTTGGTTCACATCTCCTCGCGCTACGCGGCCGACGCGCGACCGATCCGCCGGGACGCCCGCGAGGAGTTCGACGGCGAGTGTATCCTGCCCGACGACGGCGACCTGATCGAGGTGCCGTTCCCCGACGCCGACTGAGACGTTGACGGTTCGACCGGCCGGTTCCACTCGGATGACTTCGTGACCGGCATGGGGACCGCCGAAGCCCCGGTCGCTCGGCTGTATGACGAGCGCTTTTATAAATAGCCGATCGGCACGAACGCCACCGAAGCCCCAGCCACGAGGCGGGCGCACGCTCGCTGCGGTCCTCAGTCGCTCGCTTCGCTCGCTCCTTGCGGTCCTTGCTTCCCCTACGCCCGCCTCGCGGCTGCCCCTTCGAGTCCCACCTCCGTACCGCACAGCACCTCACACCTCCCCAGCCTCGTCGGTGGTTCTCCGCTTCGCTCCGAACCACCGACTCCCTCGCGCGTGCTCCTCGCGGCCGCCAAAGGCGGCCACTCGGAGGCACGCGCCACCGCTCTGCTTCGTCACCTCCGTCGGACCGTCATCTGTGTGACTCCGACCCGTGTGATAGTTCCACTCGAAACGAAGCCCGCGCACGGCTGACGGGCGTCTGACGCGAGCGAGGTAGTCCCGTCGGCCGATCTCCACGGATTGGAAGAACACCGCGCAGCGGCCCTCAAACAGGCGTTTCGTTCCACTTTCACCGCGGTCACGTACGTTTTAATACCATCTGGACCCAACCCCCGTACGCCTCCCACCGAAACAAGACCGGAGGCGGAGACACCCCATGAGCGAACTGCGACAGGAAGCGGAAGCGATAGCGGAACAGTTCTCGGACCACACCGACGTCGATCCCGACGACGTCGAGGAGCGGCTGGAGACGCTCGTCGACGAGTACCGCGTCCCCCTCGACGAGGCCAGCCGGAGCGTCACCAACAGCTACCTCGAAGACGCCGGGATGGAGCGCGACGAGCTCGGCCGCGGCGGCAGCGAGGAGGTCCTCGTCAACGACATCGACGCAGACGAGCAGTGGGTCGACCTGCGCGTGAAGCTGGTCGACCTCTGGGAGCCGCGCAGCGACTCGGTCTCGCAGGTCGGCCTCCTCGGCGACGAGTCGGGCACGATCAAGTTCGTCGCCTTCGAGACCTCGGACCTCCCCGAGCTGACGGAGGGGCAGGCGTACGAGCTCTCCAACGTCGTCACCGACGAGTACGAGGGCAGCTACTCGGTGAAGCTCAACCGGACGACCGGTATCACCGAGATCGACGAGGAGATCGAGGTCGGCGACAACGCCGACACCGTCGAGGGCGCCCTCGTCGACATCCAGTCCGGCTCCGGGCTGATCAAGCGCTGCCCCGAGGAGGACTGTACGCGCGTCCTCCAGAACGGGCGCTGCTCCGAGCACGGCCAGGTCGAAGGCGAGTTCGACCTCCGGATCAAGGGCGTCCTCGACGACGGCGAGACCGTCACCGAGGTCATCTTCGACCGCGAGGCCACCGAGGACCTCACCGGCATGACCCTCGAGGAGGCCAAGGACATGGCGATGGACGCGCTCGACACCACCGTCGTCGCCGAGGAGATGGGCGAGGACGTGCTCGGCCGCTACTACCGCGTCACCGGTCCCACCTTCGGCCGGTACGTCCTGGTCGACGAGATGGAAGATCCCGGTACGGTCGACGTTGAAAGCGCGCTGATCGAAGCGAGGTCGATTTGAAATGAGCCAATCCGCACCCACCCGAGAGGTCGCCCGGCGCGTGTTCGCCACCGAGTTCAACGACGCCGGCTTCACGTTCACCGAGTCCGACGACGAGCGCGCCCCCGTCTACGCGCTGCTGCCGACGGGCGAGTCCTCGAACCGCGTGTTCTTCGTCGGCACGCTCACGGAGAAGGAGGACGTCGGCGACGACAGCGAGTACTGGCGCGGCCGCATCGTCGACCCGACGGGCACGTTCTTCGTGTACGCCGGCCAGTATCAGCCCGAGGCCGCTTCCAAACTCCGGGACTTGGAGCCGCCCGCCTACGTCGCAGTCGTGGGGAAGCCCCGGACCTACGAGACCGACGACGGCACGGTCCGGGTCTCCGTCCGCCCCGAGTCGATCACCGAGGTCGACGCCGCCACCCGCGACCGCTGGGTCGCGGAGACCGCCCGCCGCACCGTCGAGCGCGTCGCCGCGTTCGACGACGAGGGCAACGAGTACGCGCGGATGGCCCGCGAGGAGTACGACTACGACCCCGAGACGTACAAGGCCGCCGCGCTGTCGGCGCTCGAGGACCTCGACGAGACCGGCGACGAACTCGCGGGCGACGAGTCCGCGGACGACGACGCCGCGGGCGACGACGCCACCGTAGACGAGACGGATCCGGCCGGCACGCCGGAGCCGTGAGGCGGCCGGCGCGCCGGGGAGATCTGCGGTAGTCGGCGCGACCCGGTCGTCGAACGCGGGCTTCGTTCTTGGCACCGTCTGACAAACGCTTAAGTGAGACGCGGAACGAACGGTCCGGTAATGGGCAACAAGAACAAGACGATCTCGTTCCGCGTCAACGAGGGCGCGTTCGAGGCCCTCCGCGACATCGCCGAGGAGCGGGACATCTCGCTGTCGGCGGTCTTCCGGGACTACGTGGACACGCTCGTTGCCCACGACGGCCAGGTCCGGGTCATCCCGGAGGCGGAACTGGAGAGCACCGGCGAGGGCGGGGAGTCGTTCCCCCCGAAGATCGAGGTCCCGAAGAGCTTCGTCCGCGAACACGAGCGCCTGGAGCTCGAGACCGAACACCTCCGCGAGCAGCTCGAAGAGCACAAGCGGTACGTCAACTACCTCCGCGAGCAGCTGGACGACGGCGACGACGAGGTGATCCACCTGGAGGACCTCGACGGCGAACCGGACGAACCCTCCTTCCGGCTCGGTTGACGCTCAGGCTCCGCGAACTCGCCCGCGTCACTCGTTTTGCGGCGTCGCCCTCGACCGCCGAGCCGCCGCGTCGCGGTTCGCGCTCCCTCGCGCCGAAACCTTCCTGTTCGTCCGTTACTGACCCGCGAAACGCCCATCTTGACGAAAATATTGCCGAATTGCTCGTAGTTTGTTCAGAAACGTCCGGTTCTCTCCCCGTCTGATGGACGGTTTCTCAGCGCGAGGCCGCTATTTCTGCGTATACTAAATTATTTACGAAAACGATATTACCCGGGCGGTGGACGGATCGCACATGCGAAGGTGGGTTCGACCGTGACCGTGTTCGACAGGGCGTACGACGATACGGTTCGCGTCCTCGACGAGGACGGCGAGGTCGTCGGCGACGTCCCCGACCTCGACGACGACTCGCTCGTCGAGATGTACAGGCACATGCGGCTGGCGCGTCACTTCGACGGCCGCGCGGTGAGCCTCCAGCGGCAGGGCCGGATGGGGACGTATCCCCCGCTGTCCGGCCAGGAGGGCGCCCAGATCGGGTCGGCGTACGCGCTCGACGCGGACGACTGGATGGTCCCGTCGTACCGCGAACACGGCGCCGCGCTGGTCCACGGGCTGCCGCTGAAACAGACGCTGCTCTACTGGATGGGCCACGAGGACGGCAACCACGCGCCGGACGACGTCAACGTGTTCCCCGTCGCCGTCCCCATCGCGTCGCAGGTGCCCCACGCCACGGGCGCCGCGTGGGCCTCGAAGCTCCGCGGGGAGAACGACGCGTTCATCTGCTACTTCGGCGACGGCGCGACGAGCGAGGGCGACTTCCACGAGGGGGTCAACTTCGCCGGCGTGTTCGACACGCCGACCATCTTCTTCTGTAACAACAACCAGTGGGCGATCTCCGTGCCCCGCGAGCGGCAGACCCGGAGCGCGACGCTGGCGCAGAAGGCGGAGGCGTACGGCATCGACGGCGTTCAGGTCGACGGGATGGACCCGCTCGCCGTCTACGGCGTCACGACGGCCGCCTTGGAGAAGGCGCGCGACCCCGACGCCGACCGGCCGCGGCCGACGCTCATCGAGGCGGTCCAGTACCGCTTCGGCGCGCACACGACCGCCGACGACCCCACCGTCTACCGCGACGACGAGGAGGTCGAGCGCTGGAAGGCGAAGGACCCGATCGACCGGCTGGAGTCGTACCTCCGGGACGAGGGCGTCCTCGACGACGAGCGCGTCGCGGAGATCGAGTCGTCGGTCGAAGCGCGGGTCGCGGACGCCATCGACGAGGCGGAGTCGATGGCGCGTCCCGACGTGCGGGAGCTGTTCGAGCACGCCTACGCGGAGATGCCGCCCGAACTGCAGCGACAGTACGAGGCGCTCGCCGCGCTGCGCGACGACCGCGGCGACGCGGCGTTCCTGGAGGAGTAAATGACCGACACACAGAACCTCACGCTGGTACAGGCGGTACGAGACGGGTTACACACCGAACTGCGCGAGGACGACGACGTGGTCGTGATGGGGCAAGACGTCGGGAAGAACGGCGGCGTCTTCCGCGCGACGGAGGGGCTGTTCGACGAGTTCGGCGGCGACCGAGTGATCGACACCCCGCTCGCCGAGTCCGGCATCGTCGGCACCGCGGTCGGGATGGCCGCGATGGGGATGCGACCGGTCCCGGAGATCCAGTTCTCCGGGTTCATGTACCCCGGATTCGACCAGATCGTCTCGCACATGTCGCGGTTCCGGGCCCGCAGCCGCGGCCGGTTCACGCTCCCGATGACGCTGCGAGCTCCCTACGGCGGTGGAATTCGAGCGCCGGAGCACCACTCCGAGTCGAAGGAGGCGTTCTACGCCCACGAGGCGGGGCTGAAGGTGGTCGTCCCCTCGACCCCCTACGAGGCGAAGGGGTTACTCGCGGCGTCGATCCGCGACCCCGACCCGGTGATCTTCCTCGAACCGAAGCTGATCTACCGGGCGTTCCGCGAGGCGGTCCCCGAGGAGCCGTACACCGTGCCGATCGGCGAGGCGGCCACCCGGCGCGAGGGCGACGACGTCGCCGTGTTCACCTACGGCGCGATGACGCGCCCCACGCTGGAGGCCGCCGAGACGCTCGGCGAGGAGGAGATCGAGTGCGAGGTGGTCGACCTCCGGACGATATCGCCGCTCGACCGCGAGGCGATAGTCGAGGCGTTCGAGAAGACCGGCCGCGCGGTCGTCGTCCACGAGGCGCCCAAGACGGGCGGACTCGGCGGCGAGATAACGGCGATCCTCCAGGAGGAGGCGCTGTTACACCAGGAGGCGCCGATCGGCCGCGTCGCCGGATTCGACGTGCCGTACCCGCTGTACGCGCTGGAGGACTACTACCTCCCGTCGGCGGCGCGCATCGAGGAGGGGATCCTGGAGGCGGTCGAATTTTAAGATGACCGCCGCAGATACACCCATGACAGTCGAGGAGGCTAACACGACCGTCGCGGGGCGACGCGTGACCGCCGAGGAGGGGAACGCATGACAGTCAAGGAGTTCAAGCTGCCGGACGTGGGCGAGGGCGTCGCGGAGGGCGAACTGGTCTCGTGGCTGGTCGCGCCCGGCGACCGCGTCGAGGAGGACCAGCCCGTCGCCGAGGTCGAGACCGACAAGGCGCTCGTCGAGGTGCCGTCGAGCTACGACGGCGTCGTCGAGGAGCTGTTCGTCGAGGAGGGGGAGATGGTCCCCGTCGGCGACGTGATCATCTCGTTCCGCGTGGACGAGGAGGGGGGCGGCGAGGAGACGCCGGGCGACGACGCGGCCGGCGACGACGCGGAGACCGAGGCCGAACCGGAAGTCGACTCGGCTCCGGCCGACGAGCCGGAGCCGGAACCGGACGCGGCCGCCGGCGGGCCGGGCGACGCCGAACCCGGCGAACTCGACACGCCCTCCGGGCGCACCTTCGCGCCGCCGTCGGCCCGCCGGCTCGCCCGCGAACTCGGCGTCGACGTCGCGTCCGTCGACGGGAGCGGTCCCGGCGGTCGCGTCACCGAGGCCGACGTGCGAGCGCACGCCGAGGGCGACGCCGGATCCGCCGAGGCGGACGGTCCGGACGACGGTCCCGAACCGCGACCCTCCCCGACGCCGACCGACGCCGGATCGGCGGGGCGGAAGTCCGCGGTCAGCAAGCGCGGCGACGACGGCTCCGCCGACGCCTCGGCGACGACTTCTGCCGGGGGTCCCGAGCCGGCGGGCCGCGACACGACGCTCGCGACGCCCGCGACGCGGAAGGTCGCGCGCGACCGCGGCGTCGACCTCGACGACGTGCCGACCGACGAGACCCGCGACGGCGAGGCGTTCGTCACGGCCGACCACGTCCGGGCGTACGCGGACGCGCTGGAGTCGGCCGCGGAGTCGACGCCCGAACCGGGAGCGGCCGAAGTCGACGAGGGCGCGGAACCGACCGCGACGGACGTTGCTTCCGCAGGTTCTACCACGCCCGTGTCCGGCGACGAGACCGTCCCCTACCGCGGCGTCAGGCGGACCATCGGGAAGCAGATGGAGCGGTCGAAGTTCACGGCGCCGCACGTCACCCACCACGACACCGCCGAGGTCGACGCGCTCGTGGAGGCGCGCGCGGAGCTGAAGCCGAAGGCGGAAGCGGCGGAGGTGAAGCTCACCTACATGCCGTTCGTGATGAAGGCCATCGTCGCCGGCCTGAAGGAACACCCGTACCTCAACAGCGAGCTCCGCGAGGACGACGAGGAGATAGTCTTGAAAGGCGAGTACAACCTCGGGATCGCGGTCGCGACGGACGCCGGACTCATGGTCCCGGTCGTCGAGGACGTCGACGAGAAGGGGCTCTTCGAGCTGGCCGCGGAGGTGAACGACCTCGCTTCCCGCGCCCGCGAGCGCAAGCTCAAGCCCGCGGAGATGAAGGGCGGCACGTTCACCATCACCAACTTCGGCGCCATCGGTGGCGAGTACGCCACGCCGATCATCAACTACCCCGAGACCGCGATCTTAGGGTTGGGCGCCATCGAGGAGCGCCCGGTCGTGCGCGAGCGCGACGGGGAACGCGAGGTCGTCCCGGCGCCGACGCTCCCGCTCTCCTTGTCGATCGACCACCGGGTCGTCGACGGCGCGGTCGCGGCCGAGTTCGCGAACACCGTCATGGAACGCTTAGAAAACCCCCTGCTGCTACTCAACGAATAATGGTCGTCGGAGACGTCACCACGGGAACGGAGGTACTGGTCATCGGGGCGGGACCGGGCGGCTACGTCGCCGCCATCCGCGCCGCACAGGAGGGACTCGACACGACGCTGGTCGAGAAGGACGCCTACGGGGGCGCCTGTCTCAACCGCGGCTGCATCCCCTCGAAGGCGCTGATCACCGGCAGCGGACTCGCCCACGAGGCCGGCAACGCGGAGTTCATGGGCGTCCACGCGGACCCCGCCGTCGACATGGGGAGGATGGTCGAGTGGAAGGACGGCGTCGTCGACCGGCTGACGAGCGGCGTCGAGAAGCTCTGTAAGGCCAACGGCGTGAACCTCGTTCCGGGGACCGCCTCGTTCGTCGGCGAGAACACCGTCCGCGTCGCGCACGGCGGCGACGGGCAGGGGTCCGAGACGCTGTCGTTCGAACACGCGATCGTCGCGACCGGCTCGCGGCCGATCCAGATCCCCGGCTTCGAGTTTAGCGAGGACCACGTCTGGAGCTCCGCCGACGCGCTCGACGCCGACACCGTCCCGGACCGGCTCGGGATCGTCGGCGGCGGCTACATCGGGATGGAGCTGGCGACGACGTACGCCAAGCTCGGCGCCGACGTGACCGTCGTCGAGATGCTCGCCGACATCCTCGACCCCTACGAGGACGACGTGAAGCGGATCGTCCGCAACCGCGCCGAGGAGCTGGGCGTCGAGTTCCACTTCGGCGAGGGCGCGAGCGAGTGGTCGGAGGCGCCCGACGGCGGCTACCTCCTCCACACCGAGACGGAGGAGGGGGAGGAGTCGTCGTACGGCGTCGACAAGATCTTCGTCGCGGTCGGCCGCCAGCCGGTCACCGACGGTCTCGACCTGGGGAACGCCGGGATCGAGACGGACGAGAGAGGGTTCATCGACACCGACGACCGCACTCGTACGGGAGTCGAGCACATCCACGCCGTCGGCGACGTCGCCGGCGACCCGATGCTCGCGCACGCCGCCTCGAAGGAGGGGATCGTCGCCGCCGAGGTTATCGCGGGCGAGCCGGCCGCGATGGACCAGCAGGCGATCCCCGCGGCCGTCTTCACCGACCCCGAGATCGGCACGGTGGGGATGACCGAGAGCGAGGCCGAAGACGCCGGCTTCGACCCCGCGGTCGGCGAGATGCCGTTCAACGCCTCCGGGCGGGCGATGACGACCGGCCACACCGAGGGGTTCGTCCGGATCGTCGCCGACGACGAGACCGGCTTCGTGCTCGGCGCGCAGATCGTCGGGCCGGAGGCCTCGGAGCTGATCGCCGAGGTCGCGCTCGCGATCGAGATGGGCGCGACGCTCGAAGACGTGGCGGCGACCGTCCACACCCACCCGACGCTCGCGGAGGCCGTGATGGAGGCCGCCGAGAACGCGCGCGGGCAGGCGATCCACACGCTGAACCGCTGATCGGATCGCAGTTGACGTTGAACCGCCGAACGCGTCGCTCTCGCGGTCCGATGAGAACGCGTCGCACTCGCGGTGACTGACAGCCCTTCTGGGTCGCGGTTGCGATCTTCCCTTTTGCTCCCTAACCTGTCAGACTCCCGAACAGCCTGCGCTCCGACTGCCGTCTCTCGGTCCCTCAACCCTCGAAGATAGACGCGGCGGTCCCCGGCACCGACTTCGCAGATCCACAAATAGAACTTCATTATTTCGATACAATCCCTCTGGTATAACGATGTTTCTCTCTCCGAATTAGACAATATTATGAGCGACGAGGACCGACTATTTCTTGATGGTTAGTAATACTCAAAACTGGTGGCCGGACCAGTTGGACTTGGAGCTACTCGATCAGAACTCCGCCGACATCAGTCCGTACGGCGCGGACTTCGACTACGCGGCGGAGTTCGAGGAGCTCGACCTCGAGGAGGTCAAATCCGACCTCGAAGACGTGATGACCGACTCGAAGGAGTGGTGGCCGGCCGACTACGGGCACTACGGACCGCTGTTCATCCGGATGGCGTGGCACAGCGCCGGGACGTACCGCTCGCTCGACGGGCGCGGCGGCGCGTCCGGCGGACACCAGCGCCTCCCGCCGATCAGCAGCTGGCCGGACAACGTGAACCTCGACAAGGCCCGGCGGCTGCTGGAGCCGGTGAAGACGAAGTACGGCAGCAAGCTCTCGTGGGCCGACCTCATCGTGCTCGCCGGGAACGTCGCGCTCGAGTCGATGGGCTTCGAGACGTTCGGCTTCGCGGGCGGCCGCGAGGACGACTTCCGGGGCGACGACGCCGTCGACTGGGGTCCCGAAAGCGAGTGGGAGGTGACCTCCGAGGAGCGCTTCGACGAGAACGGCGACCTGAAGCCCCCGCTCGGCAACACCGTGATGGGCCTCATCTACGTCAACCCCGAGGGTCCCAACGGCGAGCCAGATCTGGAAGGCTCGGCAAAGAACATCCGGCAGTCGTTCAGCCGGATGGCGATGAACGACAAAGAGACCGTCGCGCTCATCGCCGGCGGCCACACGTTTGGGAAGGTCCACGGCGCTGACGACGGCGACAACCTCGGTCCCGAACCCGAGGACGCCCCCATCGACCTCCAGGGTCTCGGCTGGGACAACGAGTTCGGCGAGGGGAAGGGTCCCGACGCGATCACCAGCGGCATCGAGGGACCGTGGAACGCCACCCCGACCGTCTGGGACATGAGCTACGTCAACAACCTGCTCAGCTACGACTGGGAGCCGGAGAAGGGTCCCGGCGGCGCCTGGCAGTGGACGACGAAGAACGACGAGCTCGACGACGCCGCGCCCGGCGTCGCGGACCCCTCCGACAAGGAGGACATCATGATGCTCACGACGGACGTCGCCCTGAAGCACGACGACGACTTCCGGGCCGTCTTAGAGGAGTTCCGCGACGACCCCGACGAGTTCCAGGAGACGTTCGCGAAGGCGTGGTACAAGCTCATCCACCGCGACATGGGCCCGCCGGAGCGGTTCCTCGGTCCCGAGGTCCCGGAGGAGACGATGCTCTGGCAGGACCCCCTGCCGGACGCCGACTACGACGCGATCGGCGACGCGGAGGTCGCGGAGCTGAAGTCCGAGCTCCTCGACTCCGAGCTGTCGGTCGGTGAACTCGTCAAGACCGCGTGGGCGGCGGCGTCCACCTACCGCGACAGCGACAAGCGCGGCGGCGCCAACGGCGCCCGCATCCGCCTCGAACCGCAGCGGAGCTGGGAGGTCAACGAGCCGGAGCAGCTGACCGACGTCCTCTCGACGCTCGAGGATGTCCAGGCGGAGTTCAACGAGTCGCGGTCCGACGACGTCCGCGTCTCGCTCGCCGACCTCATCGTGCTCGGCGGGACCGCGGCCGTCGAGCAGGCCGCGGCCGACGCGGGCTACGACGTCGAGGTGCCGTTCGAACCCGGCCGCGTCGACGCCACGCAGGAGCAGACCGACGAGGAGTCGTTCGAGGCGCTCAAGCCGAAGGCCGACGGCTTCCGCAACTACCTCGGCGACGCGGACGAGAACGTCGAGGACCTCATGGTCGACAAGGCGGACCTGCTGAACTTGACCGCCACCGAGATGACCGTGCTCGCCGGCGGCCTGCGCGCGCTGGGTGCGACCTACGGCGACTCCGACCGCGGAATCTTCACTGACCGGCCCGGAACGCTCACCAACGACTTCTTCGCGAACCTGCTCGACATGGAGTACGAGTGGGACGCGGTCACCGAAGACGAGGACGTCTTCGAGATCCGCGACCGCGAGACCGGCGAGGTCGAGTGGGAGGCGACGCGCGCCGACCTCATCTTCGGGTCGAACGCGCGGCTCCGCACCATCGCGGACGTGTACGCGAGCGACGAGGAGAAGTTCGTCGAGGACTTCGCCGCGACGTGGAGCGAGGTCATGAAGCTCGACCGCTTCGACCTCGAGTAACGCGGTCGCCGCCGCGGTCCGGTTTTCTTTTTCGAACCGTCTCGGATCCGCCTCTCGTTGTCCGGTAGCTCGTCGTTCGGGAGTTCGCCGCCGAATTGCGTCATCGACGGAAGCCTCGCGGTTCGCGATGCGCCCCCGGCCCGTCGGTGAGCTGCGACCAGTATGGAAGTTGAGACTACAGTGGGTTTAGCGGGCCTGTGATGCGTGAATTTGACCGATTCGGTCAACGGAAACTGCTCCAGATCAGTCTCCAAGCGGCCATTCTTGTCAAACCCCCAATCGTATGGGCAGATTTTTCAGACGTCCAATAGTGTAGCCACTCAGACCGCGGGCTAACCCAGACTGAGTGTCTCGCTAACCGATTCCAGTCTCCTTCTTCAGCAGCGTCAGTGTGTGATCTGCCGTCACCATCGGCGAGTGCTCGTACTTACCAGTCAACGCGACCTGAACGAGCAAGTCGACGGATCGCCAGATCGAGTACAGCAGACACGCAAACGCGAAGTAGAAGAATCTAAGCCCGAAATTCTTCGACGTGGTAGCAGCCATGAAGCGTTTGATCGACTTGTATCCACTCTCGATTTCCCAACGGTAGCCGTACTCCGTGAGGTGTCCACTCCCCCGATTCGTCATGAACACCGAGTACTGCCGGTGATCGTCATGCTCGGAGTCCTCTTTCTGACGGTAGATCAGCGTCGTCTCGTGCCATTCGTTCTTCCCGAGATGGAGCTTCCGGTCGGTTTCGTATCAGTCCTGACCCCGTTGGAGCAACCGCTTGGCCTGGGCTTTTTCGCTGGTCTGTATCCGCTTGGGAACGACGTAGGAAAGCCCGCGCTGGCTGATCATCTCCAAGATGTGCTGACTGTCGAACTCTCGGTCCATCAGCACGTTATCGACGTAAACGAGGTCCTGGGCAGAGTCGAGCAGGTCCTCGACGATCTCTATCCGTGACTCGCCTTTCCGTACTGGGCGGTCATCAAGGACGAGTGGAACAGCGTTGCCGACCAGCTGGACTGTCGCCCACTGGTGGGCGTATTCGTCGTTCTTCTCTTTCGTTCCAATTATCTCGTCTTCGTGTCCGGTGCGGTCGCCTGTGAAGGGGTCGGCTTCGGTGATGTCAATGGCGACGATTCCGGCTCGATAGAACTCCTTCGTCTCTGCGAGTTCATTGATCAGCTGTCGGACCGCCTGTCGGTACATCTCGCGAATCTGCTGGATAGAGAGATCTCGAATGCGGTGGGCGTGTCCGAGTGGTGTTCGATCCCGCGAGGACTCATGAATGAAACTGCGGGCTCCTTCGTTCGCAGCCAGCCGCTCGCGCAATCCGAGATACGTCTGGAGGTCCCAGTAGGCGTTCTCGTGTATCTCACAGCCGTCCCCACGGTCCAGCGAAAACGCCGGGAACACGATATGGCTGACGTGGTCGGTGACCTTCTCTGCCTGCTCCAACGTGGTTTGATCGGCTGGTTCTAACTCACCAGACTCGTCATCGTGGTGCCGAGGATTTCGTTCCGGTTCACGTGGAATTCCGACACCTGCATTTTCAGTACATCACAAAGCCGGTTAGTTGAGACGTCTGCTTGCTGAAGGTGTGTCTAATACCAAGCAAGCAGACGGTGAAATCCACGAGGACCAGCT
>NZ_JAGGKE010000012.1 GCF_017873555.1 Halorubrum trapanicum
AGCAAGGCGACTCCCATTACCGCTTTCTCGACCTCGTTTTCCTAAACTCATTACGGCGTGATCCCGTTGCTGTCTTCCATTTTCAATAGAGCAGAAATAGCACAATTCAACACGTAACAGCGTCTGGTGACGTGAACGGATCGAACCATGTCGGTGGACTTGTCGGCAGACAGGACGGGAATGTTTTAATTCAGAATGCGACAGCGTCTGGCGATGTGATCGGATCTGGTGCAGTCGGCGGACTCGTTGGAACCAACGCGATAAATGGCACAATTCAGAATGCGACAGCATCCGGGGATGTGAATGGGTCTGACCAGACGGGTGGATTTGTTGGGATCAGCTTTGACAGCACGACAATCCAGAACGCCACAGCATCCGGAGATGTGAACGGTTCTTCCAGCACGGGCGGGCTTGTCGGATACAACTTTGGGAACATAGTGGTCCAGAGCGCCACAGCATCCGGGACTGTGGACGGGTCTGACCAGACGGGTGGACTCATCGGATACAGCAGTGGCAACACCACAATCCAGAGCGCCACAGCATCCGGGGATGTGAACGGGTCTGACCAGACGGGGGGACTTGTTGGAATCCGCTTTGACAACACGGTAATCCAGAGCGCCACAGCATCCGGGACTGTAAACGGGTATGACAGTACGGGTGGGCTTGTCGGAGCCAGCTTTGACAACGTGGTAATCCAGAGCGCCACAGCATCCGGGGCTGTGAACGGGGCTCGTAACACGGGGGGACTTGTCGGAGACAGCGGTGGCAGCGGTGGCAACACCATGATCCAGAACGCCACGGCATCTGGGACTGTGAACGGATCTGACCAGACGGGGGGACTTGTCGGAGATAGCGGTGACACCATGATCCAGAACGCCACGGCATCTGGGACTGTGACTGGATCTGACCGCACGGGTGGACTTGTCGGAGATAGCGGTAGAAACACGACGATCCAGAGCGCCACAGCATCCGGGGCTGTGAACGGGTCTGAATTGACGGGTGGACTTGTTGGAGTCAGCTTTGACAACACCACGATCCAGAACGCCACAGCATCTGGCGATGTGAATGGAACGGACGACGTAGGCGGACTCGTTGGAACCGCTTCTGACAATACCACGATACAGAATGCGCAAGCGTCCGGTAATGTGACTGGATCAGACGGCAACGTGGGTGGGCTTGTTGGAGCTGCTGACAATGCGGTAATTCAGAACGTGGTAGCGTCTGGCGATGTAGTGGGTTCTGATCAAACAGGTGGGCTCATCGGATCCATAGGTCGGTTCGTTGGAAATTCTGGAGGAACGGTTCGGAATGCGACAGCGTCCGGAGCTGTGAACGGGTCTCGTGACACGGGTGGACTTGTCGGAGAAAGCCGTGACACCACGATCCAGAACGTCACAGCATCCGGGACTGTGAACGGGTCTCGTAACACGGGTGGACTTGTCGGAGAAAGCGGTGACAATACCACGATACAGAATGCGAAAGCGTCCGGGGCTGTGAACGGGCCTGACCGTACAGGTGGGCTTGTCGGGCATAACGCAGGTGAGAGGATTCAACATACATTCGCTGTCGGTTCTGTGAGTGGAGAAAACGATGTGGGAGGTTTGATAGGGCATAACTCCGGGACTGTCGTAGACTCATACTGGGATGAACAGGCGACCGGCCAGGCATGGTCCGCCGGCGACGCGACGGGGCTCACGACCGCCCAGATGACCGGGGAAGCCGCTCGGACGAATCTGAGTGGGCTCGACTTCGGTACTACGTGGCAAACACGACCCGGCGACTACCCGACGCTCACCGCGATTCAAACGGAACCCGGCGACGGCGACGCGCCCCCAGAAGCGAGAACGATCTCCTTCGTGCCCGGCGGCGGCAGTTCGAGCTTTGGCCGGGACGGGTCCCGCGTGTACGCCGCGAAGATTGTGGTCGCCACGCCGTCCTCGGGCGGGGTCACGATCGGCGACGCGAACTCGCGCGCGTTCCGCGTCGTCCAGACTGACACGGACACGAACGAGTCAGTGGTCGTCGAACCGGAGCCCGGCGTCGGCACGTACAACATCTCCGGCGCGTCGTTCGAGATCTACCGGCCCAACGGCACGGTCGGGTACTCCACCCCGCTCGCGGACCGCGGCCCGGAGCTCAGGGTTCGACTCGCGAACGGGACCAGGACCGAGATCCCGGTCGCGGTCTCCGGGAACCGGGACCTGTTCGACCCGTCCCGCGCCGGGTCGAGCGTGTTCGACCCCTACGCCGTCCAGCTGCTCGCGGAGAACACGACACAGCCGTCCGACTTGTCGGTGCTCGCCGGGACCGAGTCCCGTGTTCGCGGTATCGGCTACGACGGCGGGCCCGGGACCGAGCAAGGGCTCCGACAGAATTCGACCGAGGGCACGATCGAGGTCTCGATCAACCACGAATCCGACGTGAACTCATCGTGGCACGTCGAGTATATCATCGCACCCTCCGCAGAGTCCGTGCTCCAGAACCGCTCGGCAGACTCGGTGATCCTGAACCGCTCGGTCGACAACGACGACGCGGCGGACAACTTCACCGCGACGTTCGACAGCCGCGACCTCTCGAACGGCAGCTATCTTCACGCGTTCGTCATTCGGCCGAGCGAGAGGTCTGACGAGGTGTACCTCACGCTGGCCAGCGAGAACCTCCAGATCGGCGACGCCGACGATGGGCCGGACGGAGGTGAGGACGTCCCGCAGGTCGACGTCGATCCGAGTGACCTGAACGGCACCGGCACCAAGGCCAATCCGTACCGGATCGCGAACGCCTCCCAGTTACAGGCCATGGAGGATGATCCGGACGCGAACTACACGCTCGTAAGCGATATCGACGCCTCACATACGGCGCGGTGGAACAGCGGACGCGGGTTCGACCCAGTCGGTAACTTTACCACCCCCTTCTCCGGGTCGCTCGCGGGCGACGGACACACGATTTCGGGCCTGACGATCGACCGGCCGGCAGAGAACCAAGTCGGGCCGTTCGGAGTTGTCGAGAGGGGAAGCATCCGACAGATCAGGACACAGAACGTCAGTGTAACCGGCGCTCGCAGCGTCGGCGGAGTCGTCGGGTTCAGTGACAAGAGCGTCGTCCGGAACGTGTCCGTGTCCGGAGCCGTGGACGGGACGGAGTTCGTGGGCGGACTCGTCGGACTGAACATCCAGAACAGCACGGTTAACGTGGCGTCGGCGTCTACGCGGGTGAACGGATCTGAGAACGTCGGCGGGGCCGTCGGGTTCAACTTCCGAAACAGTACGGTCCAAAACGCGTCGGCATCCGGGCGGGTGACCGGCCTCGACTCCGTCGGCGGACTCGTCGGGGATCAAGAGACCGGTAGCAGCACCCGGAACGGGTCCGCGTTCGGGCCCGTCGTCGGTACTTCGGAGGTCGGGGGGCTCGTCGGAAACCAGGACAACAGCACGATCCGTGACGCGGTTGCGACAGGTGCGGTGACCGGCTCCGTGAACGTCGGTGGGGTGATCGGTCTCAGCACCAACGCGAGCGTCGCGGACGCCTACTGGGACGAACAAGCGACCGGTCAGAACACGACCGACGGGAGCGCCGTCGGGCTGAGGACGGCGCAGATGCAGGGCGCGGCTGCGGCGTCGAACATGAGCGGCCTCGACTTCGAGACTGCGTGGCAGGTGACCGACGGCTATCCCACGCTCCGCGTCTCCCCCGGCAGCGACGACGGCGGCGACACCGACGGGCTCGCTCCGTTCCCCCGGACGACACAGCCAGGGCAAACGGCTCCGCCGAGCCTCGCCGGGAAGTTCCGCGTCGAGCAGTCAGTCGCCGCGTCGACGAACGTCACGCTTTTAGAGAATTCCTCGACCGAGTACTCGATCAGTATCACTGCGCCCGACGGGAGCGAGAACGTCACGTTCTACCTCCAAGAGCAGGCGATCAGCGCCTCGCAGGACATCGACGACGTCCGGATGCTGCTCGACGGCCAGCCCCGGCCGTTCACGGTCGTCGCGGACGCCGGTCCCGGAAACAGTTCGTGGATCGGGTTTACGGTCCCCGAGTTCTCCACCCGCACGGTCACGTTCACGAGCGAGTCAGACGGCGAGACCGTCGCCCCGTCCATCGTCGCACCGAGTAACGCCACCTACGACCCGAACAACCCACTCACCATCGGGACGTACCACAACGCGACCGGCGTGATCGACGACAGCGACGTGGCGATTAGGATGGTCAACGTTACCGACGGCAACGACACCGAGGTCGCGCTAAACGACTCCGTCCCGGTCGCGGGTAGCGCGAACACGACGATCCCGGCCGGCTCCCTCGCGGGCAACGTGACGATTGAAACGCAACTGTACAACACGTCCAGCCAGACTACCGTTGCGGTCGACGCGGTCGCGCTGACAGCTGACACCGGTCGGAGAGACGTCGATCCCGGCGACCTCCCCGGAAACGGGACGCCCACCGATCCGTATCTGATTACGGACGCGGCAGAGCTACAGGCGATGGCAGCCGACCTGGATGCACACTACACGCTGGCAAATGACATCGACGCCTCTGGGACAGTTGACTGGAACGCTACCGACGGGTTTGTTCCGGTCGGCGACGACGGCGTCGGAAACGAATTTGGCGGGACGCTCGACGGCGCGAATCACTCTATCGATGGACTATTCATCAGCCGCCCATCGGAGTCTGGGGTTGGTCTCTTCGGCGATATTAACGATTCGGCCACTGTTCGAGATGTCACGTTGACCGGAGTTGGTATCGAAGGAGGCAGTAGCGTCGGTGGCCTCGTCGGTAGCAGTGGCGGGAAAGTGGATAATGTGTCCATCAGTGGAACCGTCACTGCAGACAACGAAGACGGTAGTGGTGGCCAATTAGTGGGTGGCGTTGCCGGAGTATCCTATGGAACAATAAGCGATTCGCATGTAGATGTCTCAGTGCGTGCAGAGGGAACGGCTGGGGGCCTCGTCGGCCACATTACCGGTGGAACCGTTGTGAGATCGCACGCGACTGGGACTGTCGAAGCGAATCCGTACGGTGATACTGGTGGGTCCGTGTATGGAGAACATCTCGGTGGCCTCGTCGGAGAAAATGACGGTTTCGTAAACAGATCGTACGCGACCGGAACTGTCTCCGGTGAAAATACCACCTCTCTCGGCGGGTTAATTGGACAGAATTCGGCGGAGGGAGCCGTTGACAACTCGTACGCGACCGGGGTCGTGAGCGGTGCGAACAACGTCGGTGGACTCGTTGGATGGAACGATGGCTCGGTTACTCGGTCGTACTCGGTAGCATCAGTGACCGCTCCTGCGGAAGATCAATTCGGTGATCCAACCGACGTCGGAGGGCTTGTCGGCTTGAATGACGACACGGTCACCGACTCATACTGGGACACGACCATCATCAGTACGTCCAGTGGTGGGACCGGACTGACGACGGCCGAGATGACCGGTACAGCAGCGGCAGCCAATATGACCGGGATCGACTTCACCAGCACATGGGAGACCCAATCAGACGGGTATCCCGTTCTCAGGTGGCAAGTGAGCGACGGCATGGACGGCGGTGATGGGACCGATGGTGGCGACGGAACTGACGGCGGCGATGGGAGTGACGGCGGCGATGGGAGTGACGGCGGCGATGGGAGTGACGGCGGCGATGGGAGTGACGGCGGCGATGGGAGTGACGGCGGTGACGGGACCGACGGTGGCGACGGTGACACCGGGACGCCGTCGTTCGCGGTCTCCCAGCTGGAGCCACGGAACCTCACGATCACGGCCGGCGACACGCTCACAGTTTCCGCGACAATCGAGAACGTCGGGAACGCCACCGGCACGCAACCCGTCGAGTATCGCATCGGCGGGACCACGATGGCCAACGAGACGGTGACGCTCTCGTCCGGCGAGAACGCCACCGTCGAGTTCACCGATATCGGAATGACGAACCTCGTCGCGGATGACTACGATCACGGCGTGTTCACTGCGAACGCCAGCCAGACCGGTACGCTGACCGTCGAAGCCGATACGGGTGGCGGCACCGACGATTCGACGCCCGGCTTCGGGAGCGTGGCCTCGCTGCTCGCGCTCGTCCTGTTCGTGGTTGCCGCGAAACGACGAGGTGGCTGACGGGCCGCCGAGCGCCATTTGCTTGTTCGCGGGTACGGACGCGCGAGGAGACGTCCCCTTCCTCGCCCGGGACGGCCGTCAGGACGTCTCGACGTCGACGCCCGTGATCTCGAACCGCGCGCCGCCGTCGCTCCCGTCGGTCACCCGCACGTCCCAGTCGTGCGCCTGTGCCACGCGATTCACGATCGACAGGCCGAAGCCGGTGCCCGCCGCCGCGGTCGAGTAGCCGGCCGCGAACACCTCGTCGCGGTCGGTCTCTGGGATGCCGGAGCCGTCGTCTTCGACGTAGAATCCGCCCGGCAGGTCGCCGACGGTGACAGTCACGTCCGTGCCCGCGTGCTCGACGCTGTTCCGGAAGAGGTTCTCGAACAACTGGCTCAGCCGGCTCTTATCACCGTGGACCGTCCGTTCGGTCTCGGTCACGAGCGTCGCGTCGGCGGTCTCCACGTGTCGCCAGCACTCGCCCGCGAGCGTCGCAAGATCGAGCGCGGCGGTCTCGGTGACCTGGTTGCCGCTCTGTGCGAGCCGCAGGAGGTCGTCGATCAGTTCCTCCATCCGGGCCAGCGCCTCCGCCGTCGCGTCGAGGTACTCGCTGTCACAGGCGTCGCTTGCGAGCTCAAGGTTCCCCGCCGCGACCTGAAGGGGGTTGCGGATGTCGTGTGTGAGCACGCTGGAGAACTCCGCCAAGCGCTCCGTCTCTCGTTCGAGCTCGCGCTCGCGCTGTTTCTGCTCGTCGATGTCGAGGTGGATCCCGACCGCGCGCACCGGCTCGCCGGCGTCGTCCCGCTCGACGACCTTCCCGATGTCGCGGATCCACTTCCAGTCGCCGTCGGCGGTTCGCATCCGGTGTTCAGTGTCGTAGTACGGCGTCTCCCCGTCGATATGCGCCTGGAGCGCCGCCTCGACGGCGTCGAGGTCCTCCGGGTGGACGCGCTCTTCCCACGTGTCGAGGTGCGGGTCGAGCTCCGCGACCGTGTGGCCGAGCATCTCGGCCCACTTGTCGTTGAACCGCACCTCGTCGGTTCGCATGTCCCAGTCCCAGACGCCGAGGTTCGCCCCCTCGATGGCGAGTTCGAGGCGGGTGCGCGTCCGTTCGAGGCGGGATGCGCGCTGTTCGTGGTCGGTGATATCCCGGACGGTACAGACGAACTCGCCGCCGTCGGTCTGCGAGAGGACGCGGTCCGCGGGGAACGTGCTCCCGTCCGCTCGGCGGCCGACCGACCGGCCGTGCCAGCGTCCGGTCTCCCGCACCGTCGGCAGGATCTCGGTGCGAATTCGCTGCGCCTCCTCGGCGGGGACGACGCGCTCCCAGCGGGACCCACGCAGCTCCGCGGGGTCGTAGCCGTACAGGTCGGCGTACGCCTCGTTCACGAAGGCGAACCGCTCTTCGTCGAGGATGGCGATCCCCTCCTGTGCGGTCTCGATGGCGCTGAGGTGTCGCTGGCGCTCGCGCACGGCGGTGGCGCTGTCGACGGCGTTGCGGATCCGGTTCGCGAGCACCGCGTACTGACTCTCTTCGGTGCTTTTCTGTAGGTAATCCGTGACGCCCGCCGCGATGGCGTCGCTGGCGACCGCCTCGGATCCCCTGCCGGTGAACAGGATGACCGGGAGATCGGGATGGTCTTCGCGGACGGCTTCGAGGAATTCGAGTCCGGTCCGGTCCGGCATCTCGTAGTCGGTGACGACGCAGTCGACGTCCGCTGTTGCGAGGCGTTCCAGCCCCTCGCTCGCGCTCGTCGCCGTCTCCACGGTGATCCGCTCGCTTTCGCCCTCGAGCAGGGCTGCCGCTGTCTCGACGAACTGCGGGTCGTCGTCCACGTGTAGTACCCGTATCGGATCCGAACGCGCGGTCATAGCACCGCCATCTGCTCCCGAATCATCAGCCAATCAATATAAATGTTGTAACTACCCCTCGGCCACACGGACGGAGCGATTGGCGGCGAGGCCTTCATCGCGACTCGACCAGCCGCACGCCGATCGGGTGCTTACCTATCGAGTTCGCGGGCGAAGACGCGCTCATCGCAGTTGTCACACTCGATCGCCGTCTCCCACCCTTCGTACGTGTGGTCGGTCGGCGGCACGGTGACCACGTCGATGTCGGTGTCGCCGCATCGGGGACACGCCGCGGGGAGGGGCATACGGGCGGCTGTTACGTCATTCCTTATCAAGAGTTCGTATAACGACTGGAAATTGTTTCAGGAAATTAATATGAACGGCGCGATTAACTCGTGGTGTTCGGATATGCTGGCTCCATTGGAAACTGAACCATCTGACCCAGTCATCGGTGATAAAGATACGAGCGCATACCCCCATCTTTACGCGGGGGTCAAGCGGACAATAGCTGACACACCCACCGACGACGCTATGGCCGGATTTCCAACCGTTCTATCAGTAGCATTAAAACGCCGACAGACTATAGTATGCGACACGGATGAAGACCACACGGCACGCGACCTACAACCTCAACTATCACATAGTGTGGTTGCCGAAGTACCGCAACTCGGTACTCAAAGGCGAGGTCGCCAGCCGCATCCGGTCCATCCTCCACGAAATAGCCGACAACAAGGGCGTCGAAATTCTCGACCTCACCGTCCAGCCCGATCACGTTCACCTGTTCGTCAGTAGTCCACCCAAGAACGAACCGGCGCTCCTCGCTAACTGGTTCAAAGGTATCTCCTCACGCAAGTACAACCACCGCTACGCCGACCACGACGGCGAGAAAATCGGATGGGCGCGAGGCTACTACGCAGGGACCGCCGGGCACGTTTCGAGCGAGACAGTCGAGAACTACATCCAGCAACACAAGGAGAGCGACTCGTGACCGAACTCACGAAGACGCTCGAACTCAAACTCGTGGACCCGAACGCTCACAAGCGGCGGAAACTCCGTGAGACGCAAGAAACGTCACCGCCACCCGCGACGTGGGGGAACGCTCTGAGGCGTCCGCCGAAGAACGGACGCCTATCGGAGTGGACATCGGGGAAGCGTCACTCGTCACGGTGTGTCACCGCGACGACCACGGTTCTCCGACCGCGCCCGAACTGTGGGCCGACGAGGGAAAGACCGTTCGTCGGCTCCGCAAGACCTACTTCACCGCCAAGCGCCGACTCCAGACGCGGGAAAGCGAGCGGATCGCGGAGTCCTTTGGCGACGACCTGTGGAACCAGATAGACGATGTGTTCCACCGGGTCACCCGCGAAGTCGTGGAATACGCCGAATCCGTCGAGAATCCTGTGCTGGTTTTGGAAGATCTGACGTACATCCGGGAGTCGATGGACTACGGCGACTTCATGAACCGGCGTCTCCACGGATGGGGGTTCGCCAAACTCCACGCGCAGATACGCCACAAGGCCGTCGAGAAGGGAATCTCCGTTGAGACGGTGAACCCGCGCAACACCTCGAAGGAGTGCCACGCTTGCGGTGAAGTGGGATACCGCCCACGACAGGCGACGTTCAAGTGTACGAACGACGACTGCTGGATGGGCGAGTACCAAGCGGACGTGAACGGGGCGATAAACATCGCAGACCGCTACCTCGGCGGAGAGAGCTATTCAAGAGAACACAGGGATGGCGATGACTCGGCTGAGGATGGGGGGCGTTTGACCGCCCCACAAGACACCCACGTCGATGCTGAGACCTAGCAGGCGACGCGTGGAACGTATGCGTCTTGAAACCGTCAGGCCACGCTCGGCCTGAAATCCCGTGGTGGGATTCTCGCGTCTTCAGACGCGGGAGGAGGTCAAGCCTCGTTTCACCGTTCCCATGGAATTAGAATTCTCCCCATTCGGTATAGGTGGTCCAAATGTAACTTCATCTTAACATGAGGGCGGACACACCACCAACTCCCGACGCGGCCAGTCGGGATCTGTATGTCGCGTTTGAGATAACGCCCGTAATGGAAAGCGACTGTCCCCTGAACGAATTCGACGGTGAGGCTGATGTGATCGAAATAAACCAGCAACTACAACACGGTCAGTGCCGCACCGAAACGATGATTCAGCCCAATGGGTCCCCTGACTCCTCGGACTGCGGGAAAGCGAACGTCGTCCATTCGGCCAGTGATGTCGGAGAGGACTGTTACTGTGCGGTTTTCGGTGATTTCGGGTGTATCCCCAAAATTGCCGGTGTTAACGGGGATACGATTCATATCGAGACGTTTCTCTCCGATCGAGAGCGACTTACCGACCTGGTTGAGGCACTGAAAGCAGTTACCGAAGAACTGCGACTTCAACAACTGAAACCGATCGACTCCACCAACAATAGTGACGCCTCCAGCCAAACGGTTACGCTCGTTCTCGACGAGGTCACAGAGAAACAGCGTGAAGCGGTCACGAAGGCGGTCGCAGCGGGCTACTACTCCACCCCACGTGAGGCGTCACTTGAAGAATTGGCTGACGATCTCGGCATCTCGAAATCAGCGTACTCGCAGCGGTTGAACGCCGTCGAGTCAACACTGGCGACCAGAGCGTTCGCGAACACCACCACCGACATGTGACGACGCGAGACCCCTGAACCCACTACGATCTCGCGTTGGCGTCGTTTTGCGACTGCGAACGCAGCAATCGACGCAACACACCGATTGACATCCTCCCCGCGCTGAAGCGCGAGGATTCCAGCGCAGGAGCGGGCCGGTCTCGTGTCCTCGCTGGCAACTTCTCGCCTGCCGAACGGGGTCCGGTGAGGCGATACCGGGTTCGTGCGCGATACGTCGGCCCCGCGAGGGGTGTGGCATATTTGGCGTCCGCTTGGACGCGGTATCCGCTTGTATCGTACATCTCGTTTGTCTCGGAGAGACGGCCGGGATGCCCCCGGCCGCAGGTTCCCCGGCGTCCAGTCACGGGCCGTGCCATCGGCCTGCCTTCTCTTCGTATCACGGTGGGAAGGCACAATCGAGCGAGGGTCACTTTTTGCTTGCTGTGTCGCCACGGCCTCGGAGACGCCCTCTCGGGAACGGTGTAAGAGCCTTCATCGTCCGGGCGGACTCCAATCCACCCGCCAGTTTTTGCCCGTTACTTGATTACGAATCTGCTGTCAACTAGCTTAAAACCAGTGGCTGTGGCGGAGTTGTCGGATTCATCCCCACCCTGGAGCACGGGGTGTTCTCCTCGATTTCCGTACCGATTGGGGACCGGACGACGGCGCCACGGACATCTCGGGTCTTCCTCTCTCGAACTCATTGGCATACCGACATAAAGGCTATTCATATTTTCAGAATCCGGAGGTCGTATGATAAAACGCACGTATAGGGGCCTGAGCACTCGACATGTGGGTGTTGTTCTCTCACTAATGATCCGATTCTCGGCAGTATCTAATGTGACACTTGAATCCCTTCACAATCCAGAAGAAGGGATATCGACCCCGACGTGAAAGGGTGGAATGTATGACGGAGGAATCACGACCTCACCACGAGCCGATACCGGAGTGGGATGAGATCGCCGATGAGATTCTCGAGGGGTGTGGGTACGACCCGGACCTCGGAAAGCGCATGGCCGAAGACGCCATCAAGATCGCGAACGGCGAACTGACCGAGCAGGAGTTCCACGAGCGGTACCACGAGGAGGTCAAAGCCGAGTTCGGGACTGACGACCGACCCACGAAACCGGAGGGGTTCGATGACTGACGACGAACTCACTGCGTCCCGCCGGGACATCCTCAAAACTGGCGCTGTCGCCGGGGTCGGTCTCGGCGGTGGTAGTGGCGTTCTTTCGACGCTCCAGCCCGCTGACGAATCGGGCGAAGCCGTCGATCAGGTGACGAGCTTCCTCGGCGAAGATCAAGTTGTCAAGACGGCGTGCGGGCCAAACTGTCGGGGCGATTGTCCACTTGACGTGTTCGTCCGGGATGGCCAGATAAAGAAGACTGAACAGCAGGTTCCGGCAGCGTCCGAGTTCAAGCGCGGCTGTACGCTTGGTATATCGCACGTACAGCGGGCGTACAACGCCAAGCGCCTTAAGTACCCGATGAAACGCGCGAGCTGGTCTCCGGATGACCCACAACCGGGTGCTCGTGGAGAAGACGCACAGTTTGAACGTATCAGTTGGTCCGAAGCGCTTGATCTGGTAGCAGAGCAGATACAGACGACCAAAGGGGAATACGGTCCTGAGAGCGTGTACTGGCATGCTGGGTCGGGGAGTCAAGGGACATCGGGGTACGGACGTCTCAAACAGCTTGTCGGCGGCATTCAAGACAGTTTCGTCTACGGGATCGACACCAACGTCGGACAGGGATTCAACCGCATCACCGGCGAGGGTGGCGTATTCATGCCACCGACAAACACCGTCGAAGACTGGGCGAACGCTGACACGCTGATCATCTGGGGGTCGGACATCTTCGCGAGTCAGTTCCAGATGGACGCCGAATGGATACTAGATGCGAAGCGCAATGGGGCGAAGCTTGTCGTCGTCGACCCGATGTACACAAACACCGCGGAAAAAGCTGACCTCTGGCTGCCGATCCGGCCGGGAAAAGACACGCACCTCGCGCTCGCAATGATGAACTACATCTTTGAGAACGAGGTGTACGACGATACCTTCCTCCGACAGCGTACCAACGCACCCGCGCTCGTCCGCGTTGACGATGGAACCCTTTTCGATCCGACTCGGGTCTCAGATAATCCACCGGACGGCGGAATCGTCGTGATGAACGAAGAGACCAGCGAGCCAAATGTCGTCGGGGCCGAAACCGGTGGCCCATTCGCGCTGTTCGGCGAGTGGACGATAGACGGTGTGGCCGTTCGCACCGGACTCGCTGCCCTTCGGGAACAGGCATCGGAGTATCAGCCTGCTGATGTCGCTGAAGTCGCGGGGCTTAGTGTGGCGGATATTAAAACGGCTGCCGACTGGCTTGCGACACGAGGCGCCGGAGGGATTCTTCCGGCGTACAGTGTCGGTCGCTACCTGTATGGGCATGTTTTCGGACAGGCGTATGCGACGCTGATGGCACTGACCGGGGACTACGGTCGTCATGGAAACGTCCATGCCCAGCACCCCTCTTACGGCGGACCGTCGCTTCAAACGGGCGACTGGGGGAACCCCGAAGGTGGAGTTAGTCTAGACACGTATGGATACCAAGAAATTCTCAGTCTGCTTGAAAACGGCGACCCTGTCCAGCCACGGTTCCTGTACGGGACGAATTCAAACATGCTCGGGAACCAGTTCCCGAACCGGGAACGGTGGCTGAACGCGATGGAGTCCCTCGATACGATCGTGTGGGCAGACATGTACCACACGCCGACCACCCAGCAGGCAGACATTATTCTCCCAGCAGCACACTGGTTCGAGACGGAGGACGTACTCGGCTCGGACCACCACCCGAATATCAGGTACCGGGAGCAAGCCCACGAACCGCTCTGGGAGGCGCGCGACGACTACTATATCATGGCGGGGATAGCCGAACGCCTCGGCCATGGAGACAAGTTCCCCGACGACAAGAGAGAAGTCCTCGACCGCTTCGTACAGAACGACGACCGGCTTTCTTGGGAACAACTCCGAGAGAACGGAACAGTCGAAACCGACGAAACGCCGACAGTCGCGTACACTGACGCGTTCGGGACCGAGTCCGGTCGGATAACGGTGTACGACGACGACGCGCCGACCGAAAAAGGACCGGGGCTGCCCGACGAGGGTATCTCGCTCGAAGTCCCAGAGCCGCTGGAAGCCAGAACTGCTGACGACTGGGAGGCCCAAAACGAGTACCCCCTAGTGTTCATGCAGAAGCACTCGAAGTGGCGGATTCACTCACAGTGGGCGAACGTCCCGTGGCTCCGGGAGGTGAACCGGGAACCGCAGCTCGACATCCATCCGAAAGACGCCGAACAACGTGACATCTCTGACGGAGAGTACGTGCTCGTCCACAACGACCGCGGCTCGATGGTCGTTCGCGCGAAGTACAACGAGGGAATACAGCCTGGACTTGTGAACACGGACCAAGGCTGGTGGGCAGAGGACTTCGTCGAGGGGCACTATCAGGACCCGATCTCCGCGGAGACTGCAGACGTCGGGCGTACGTTCGCGTTCTACGACTGTCGAGTGGAGGTCGAGCGTGCGGCGGAGGAGTACCAGTCCAACCAGTACACACAGGATAATCCGCGTGGTACAGCTGGTAGCGCTAGCGGAGGTGACTGACTGTGACAAACTATGGACTCGTAATCGACCAAGAGCGCTGTATCGGATGCCAATCCTGCGCAATTACGTGTAAGCAGGAGAACAACGTTTCGATGGGTCAGGCCTGGAACCGCGTGCTAACTGTCGGTGGAGACCACGTCGACACTCCCGAAGGCTCGTACCCCGAGGATGGAGACGGTGGGACGCTGGAGATGAGCTACCAGCCGACGGCGTGTCAGCACTGTGAGAACGCGCCCTGTGTCAAGGTCTGTCCCGTGAACGCGACGTTCACGCGCGAGGACGGTATCGTAGAGATCGACTACGACAAGTGTATCGGCTGCCGGTACTGTATGGCGGCCTGTCCGTACAACGCTCGCGTGTTCAACTGGGAGGATCCACAACACGTCCCAGAAGAGGGCACTGGAGATGTCGAAGAGCGGCCCCAGGGCGTCGTTGAGAAGTGTACGTTCTGTAGCCACCGCGTCGAGGAGGGACTCGACCCATCCTGTGTCGTGAACTGTCCCGCCGACGCTCGCATCTTCGGGGACTTCGACGACGAGAACAGTACCGTCTCGAAGTACGTCGCCGAATACGACACCCATCAGCTGCTTGATGATAAGGGAACCGACCCGAAAACCTACTACATTCAGGGTGAGATGTCGCCCGGTCGGCCCTGGAAGGGGAAGGAACTTGAGGAAGAACTCGACGAGGAGCCGACCGCCGAGGAGCCAGCCGACGTTACCGGCGATGAGTCGGTCTCAGGTGCTGCTGCCAACCCGACCGGGGGTGACGACTGATGGCGGGTGAAACTGCCGACAGAGCTACCACGTCCGCGGCTCGCGCACCAGTGCTGTCCTCGTTCGGAACCGTTTCGAAAGCCTGGCTCGGCCTCCTCGGCGTGCTGCTCATGGCCGGGCTCGGTGCGTGGGCGTACCAGCTCCAGCAGGGACTCGCCGTGACGGGGATGCGGAACGTGTTCTCGTGGGGGCTGTACATCATGCTGTTCGTGATGTTCGTCGGGCTGTCGGCGGGTGGTCTCATCATCTCAAGCGCTCCGAAGTTCTTCCACTCGGACCGCTACGAGGAGTTCGCCAGGCTCGGTGTGCTCGTGAGTCTCGCCTGTATCATCGTCGCGGGTCTGCTCATCCTTCCCGACATCGGACGTCCCGGGCGGCTCTACCAGTTCTTCACGTCGCCGGATTTCCGCTCGCCGATGGTCTGGGACTTCGGCATCGTCGTGCTGTACGGCGTGTTGAACCTGTGGTACCTCTGGCTGCTGACTCGGCGTGACCTCGCTGCCCGCGGTTCGCGGTTCGCCTTCGGTACCGAGGACACACAGTCGGGCCGGGACCGAGACCGGAAGCTGTTGTTCTGGACCGCCGCAGTCGCGTTGCCGACGGCGATCATGCTGCACTCGGTGACCGGCTGGATATTCGCGACGCAGGTCGGACGCGGTGACTGGTTCAGTCCGCTCGTCGCACCGGTGTTCATCGCCAAGGCGCTCGTCTCCGGGCTGGGGCTTCTACTCGTGGTCTCGATCCTCGCCGACCGCTACACGGCCTTCGATGCCGACCGCGACGAACTGGCGAGCTTGGGGAAGGTTTTGGGCGTCTTCCTCGCGTTCCACGTCGTCTATCTCCTCGCTGCCGAACGCCTCCCACACGCGTGGGCGGACCACTTCGGCTTCTGGGCGATCACGAGCGAGTTCCTCATCGGGGACTCCATCTACTTCTGGCTCTGGACCGGTCTCGGCGGTGCCCTGCCGCTGGTGTTGTTGCTGATTCCGACACTCCGGAAGCGGCTATCCGTGATACTCGCCGCGGGCACACTTGCTGTGGCCGGTACCTTGTTTGAGGGAATTCGGCTAGTGTTCACCGGCTACGAGAGTGTGAACATCGACGCCGCACCGGGTATCTCGCTGGGCGGTGAGTACGCGGGCGTCGCGACAGACATCTGGGCTACTTCGGGCACCTACACCCCGACGCTGGTCGAAGTGGTCGTCACGGCCGGAATCATCGCAGTCGGCGCACTGGTCGTCACCGTCGGGCTCAGGTACCTGCCCCTACAGCAACCGACAACCCAGGGGACGTACGCGGCAGACGGAGGGAACGAGGGCCATGACTGAGAACACGCCGACAGCAACCGACCACTCGACGGGGGACCCGAGACCGTCGATAGCCGACACGTTTGGTACCCTGGCGGTCTGTTGGCGCGAGCCGTCCGAGGGCTGGGTCGATGCGATCGAATCCGGGCGGTTCGAGTGGCTCGACGGAGTCGAGACGTTCGGCGACCTCGATGAACTGCGTGTAGAATACACGCGACTGTTCATCGGTCCGGGGCGTGACCAGTGCCCCCCCTACGAAAGCGTCTACCGGGACGGTGCGGACAGTGATGACCTCGGGCCAGTATACGGGCCTACAACGCAAGCGGTTGCCCGCTGGTACGACGAGTACGACTTGCGGCTCAGGGACTCGCGGTCAGCCCCCCCGGATCACATCGCGACGGAACTTGAGTTCGCCGCGTACCTCTCCGCCAACGAGGATGACAGCGTTCTCGAACAGTTCCTGAACGAACACCTCCGAGAGTGGGTCGACCAGTTCGTCGCTCACCTCCGAGAAAACGATCCAGGACCGTTCTACCGGGCGCTAATACGAAGAACGACCGAAGCCATCAACTCTTGACCTCCTCCCAACCCTTTTGATGGGCTTCGGTTGTCTCGACCATAGCGAGACAATGATAGCGATACTAATCGAAACTGGGCCACTTCAGCAACTACTGTTCAGGGGTGGGCTTCCGCTCGCTACGTGTCATCGGCGGTTTCCGCTTCGGCGTCCCCAAAACAGTTTCACAATCAGATATTTTGACGTTTTATTCTTCTAAAGACACGTTCAACAGCGTTCCGATGGCCTGTTTTCGTACCTGAAATCCAAACTGTGGCGCTGACACGCATCTCGTGAGCGAAAACCACGTTTATCGTCGGTTCGAGTTCTATGTAGCTAGATTAGCCTATCTCGGGACCGACAGTGGTATTCTGCCGAAATTGCTCACCGCTGAGTCGGATCACGGTCTCCTTAACCGCTACCTGACTTGGACACCCAACTTCGGGCGTACTTCGACCCTGTGAACAATCACACACGATTGATCGGAGACGTTTTGACAGTAAATATCTCAAGAATAGAAACAGTATTTGAAACTGGAGAATCCAGCCAGATGTAGACGAATACTGAGATTCATCAGCAATCGCGGGTCGCTTCTCGTTCAACGAACTCTACGCCGATGTCCCTTAGAAACCCTGTGAAACCGTCGTTCTCGGGCATAGACTGTTCAGAATACGAACCGACTCGCTCTTCACCCGAACACCACCGTGGGGCGGTCTGTGCTCTTTCTTGGCCGCCTCAGCCGTGATTGCGGTTGTCTCGAGTTCGATATCCTGAAGCGAGAGACGACACCCGAGTCGGGACTGAAGCTCGGTATCTAACTCTATTGGGAAGAATTGTCACTTTTCAATATACTACATATTTCTGATAAAACAAACACCACTCGCTATCGAGCGACTGTCTATCGGTGGGTACAGAAGCCCGATCTACAGCCGGTGCTGGTCCGAATCGAATTGTCGTTGATGAGGCCGTGGTTCAGTTCGATTTTGTGCGATATCGGCTATACGCTGCCGTCGCTCCCGACACGAACCGCCTGCTCCACGTCCGGCTTTATCCGACGAGAACCAAGGCGGTCTCCTTGATACTTTCCTCGGAGCTACGTGAGAACGATCAGGGCGACGACGCAGTTTCTCGGGTCGATAGTCCGCCACGGTTACAGTAATTCAAGGCGAAAGCCCACGGCTTTAGCCGTGGGATGAAGCCGACAACAGGGCAACGTTCCACGCCCGGACGCTCGGCTGGATATTCCACCGCCTTGAACCACCAACGTTTACAAACCTGAAACAATAAATTACACGTGTAATGGTCGAAGTGAGCGTGGAAACCACGTTCCGCAATCCCAGCCGTTCCCGCCGTCAAGAGTGGCAACGCGCCACCCACATCCTCCGTGAGTGCAAGCAATGGCTTGTGAACGGCTGGGAGGACGACTCGCTCGCCTCGTCCGTAACGACTGGCGACATCGACAACCCACTCTACTCAGCACTCCAAAACCAAGCCATCCGCAACGCGAAAAGCGACTACGACGACGACCCCATCGAGTACACGAGCGAGCAACCCATCGAGGTTAACAACCAAAATTGGGAAATACACACGACAGACAACGGCTCTGTCGTCATCGGATTCCCGTGTATCAGTGAGTGGTGGTACACACCAATTCACGTCCACGACAGCATCGAAGAGCCTGTGCAAGCCCTGCTCGATGGTGACGCTGAGAAGACAAAACTCAGCGTGTGGCGAGAAGGCGACGATTGGCATTGCTCGTTCACCGTCGAATACGACGAGCAACAAGACGGCGAAGAAACACCCATCGGGGTTGACGTTGGCCACAACTACATCCTCGCCGCTACACCAGACGATGCGAGTGCTGAATCGTTCCTTGTGAGTGGCAAGGAACACACGTACGTGCGGCGGTACTACCGTTCCCTGCGCGACTCCCTACAGGAAACTGGGGCGCATCGCGCCCGAACTCGCGTGGGTAACAAGGAGTACCGTCGCATCCAAGACATGAACCACACCCTCTCAAAGCGATTGGTCGAATACGCCAGTCAGTTCGAGAATCCCGTCATTAAACTCGAAGACCTCGAAAACATCCGTGACAGTAGCGAGTGGAATGGCGTCCACTCGTGGCCGTTCTACGAACTCCAGCAGTTCATCACGTACAAAGCCGAGAAAGAAGGGATTCGTGTCGAGAAGGTTGACCCTGAGAACACAAGTCAGGAGTGTAGTCAGTGTGGTGAACTTGTGGGTCGTGACGGGAGCAAGTTCGCGTGCCCGCACTGTGGGTATGTGCGGCACGCGGACTTGAACGCGGCGGAGAACATCAGTCAACGGGAGGGTGACCCATGCACGGCGTAACACTTCGAGTGACGCAAACCGTGCGGCCCAGCAGGCTGAACACCCTGCCGACCGCTTCGCGGTCGCCTGCCACGTGCAGGTGGGAAGGCTCGTTTGACCGAGCTACACGCGCTGGAAAGCACGCCCTTGGTAACAACTGGGCGGCGACCTGTGACGCTGGCCACGCGAAAGCGTATTTGAGCCGCCGAGGAAACGCGCAACCCTAATATCCCCATCGGGGAATCCCACCCCTTCAGGGGTGGGAGGAGGTCAAGCTGAGGTGATCACGATGAGAGAACTACCAGTTTGATATACCTTCATTTGACCGTATTTCTTCATGTATTGTCGCTTATGTTAGGGACATGATTAGTGACCGCTTTCGTGCGAGCGACATCACTATCTTTTGTGAGTTGAATGTATTTTGTTCGTACACTATGTATGATATACTTTATTTACTTTATATTATGGTTCTCTATGTCTACTAGATGATTGAAACTAATCTAATATACTGGTATACCCCTACCAATAGGATATCGGCGGGGAAGGCGGTGTGTCTGTACGTCGAACAGCTATCAGACAGATATCGTTCATCGTGACAATTTGCCCTTTAAATACACTTCACGGTATGAAGAATCTGATCACAGGAATCATTATCTATAGAGGACGACTCGTATTAAATATGGACCTCGTGACAGACGACAACTTGAGTGTTATCAGTGGCGTAACCGACGTGTCCTCTCCGGTACTCGAAGAGATGACGGAGTACGCGCACGAAGAGGAGTTCCCGATCGTTGGACCCCAGTCTGGGCAGTTCCTTCGGACAATCGCAGCCGCAACCGGTGCTCGTCATGTTTTCGAATTCGGATCCGGATTCGGCTACTCCGCGGCGTGGTACGCAAACGTGCTCCCCGATAGCAGTGAAATCGTGCTCACCGACTACGATAACGAGAACCTTGCGCGTGCGAAAGAGTTCTTCGAACGGATCGAGTTCGCTGGTGATGTCCACTACGAAGACGGTGACGCGATGGAGTCGTTCACGCGTCACGACGGTCCTTGGGACCTCGTCCTTATCGATCACGCTAAGTCACAGTACGCGGATGCGCTCTCGATCGCCCGGTCCGAGTTGTCTGAGAACGCCGTCATCGTGGCCGATAACATTCTTCGGGGACCGGCATCGCAGGACGACATTCGCGCTGCGCTTCAGGGTGCCGCAGTCGACTTCAACGAAAGCACTACCGGAATCATCGAGTACATCCGGACCGTACGCGATGACGACGCGTTTGAGACGAGTATCGTCCCTATCGGTAGCGGTCTCGCCATTAGCGCCTACCGCCCGTAGAGGTTCTTTCGCTGCCCTGAATCCTCGGAAGGCGAAGGGTCCCGTCTTCGACTATTTGTTTGGATCGTTTCCCTCTCTGTAATTCTCCTTGGAGGTGTAACCACGGAGGTTTTCAGATCCTGGGATCGCCACCGACAGATCCGAATCGGACTTGTAGACTCTCGCCGTTATATACTCACTCTGGGTCTCCGTAGTTCGAGGGCACTCTCGAGAAGTCAGTACACTTCTGGTCCTATATTAGTTAAAAAGTCTGTATATATTTGACGTAATCGATATCCTCCTCATCCAAAATACGTTGTAATCTCACCGCATCCGGTATAATGTCTGAAAGCCACTCTTACCATTACAAACATAGTACTGTAAACTCACCTCATACGTCATTATATATTTGACGCGTGGTCGCCCGTTGTCTCGTCTCTTTCGGATGTTTCTCCTTGTCGGTCGGAATCAGTTCGTCGCTCAGACTTGATCTCGTGAGCGGCGGCAAGAATGCGATCATCATCGATATGTTCGAGAAGTCGGTCGTGTCCCCTCTCCGTCCGATGCTCGATTTTGTCCTGAGAGAGATATCGATCGAGTCGCCGGTCGACCTCACTGTCCCGAATCTCGACTAACGACTCCTCGTCAACGTCATCGGGAAGGTCCCTGTTGATCTTCCCACGCAACTTGTCACGCATCGACTCTTTATCGCGGCCATGACCCAGTCGACGCATCCAGTCGTTGTAGTCCGATATCCCGTCAGGAAACCCGTGCTCTCGGCGTACGTCTTCAATTACTGTACGCGCGACACGCGACCCATGGCCGGCGGAACTGAGTACTTGTATCTCGACATCTTCCGCTGGAGAAGCGACGTACAGCCCATCTGTCGGTGTTCGTCCATCCTCGTCCGGATACTTACAGTCGAAGTTATTTCGCTGCTTTCCGCCTCTGTCGCGTGTCTCGAACATCTCACCCTCATCGTTGAGTTCGCGGAGATACTCGCTTTTGTATCGGGTCGCCGCCACGACACGATCCGCCTCTACGATGTCGTCATCCTGCGTAGTGATTTTGAATCGGCCCGAGTCGAGTTGGTCGACTTCCTCAACGAACTCCGATCGGAGTTTACACCCCATCTCCGTCGCGTGGTCGTGTATGAGTTCATAGAACGTCTCGATATCGATGCCGCCCGGGAACCCGAGATAGTTCTCGAGGAACGCACAGCGTTGTAGCGAGGAATTCCCGCGATCAAAGATGAGTGTATCGAGCCCGTACCGTGCCGTGAAGACCCCGACTGCGGACCCTGCTGGACCCCCACCGACGATGACTACGTCGAAACTCTCCGATGTACTGATTCTCGAATCGGTTCCGTTTGACTGCGCACGGCTTTCCGTTTCATACTTCATCGCGATTGGGACTGATTCCACATTGTAATAACCTTTTTGAACTATGAACTCGCTAACGATGATACGCTGGATAAAGCCGCTCTCTTCGCCTGCGTACCACGTACCGTGTACGCGGGCGCTGTCGGCACGCATTGGTCGAACCACTCTTTTTAGGCCGACCTAAAATAGAAAGCTTTAGGTTTGTTTAGGCGGACCTAAAACTTGGATGGCTCAAAGACGCAAGTTCCTGGCCGTCGGCGGCAGTCTGATCACTGGTGCCATGGCGGGATGTACATCGTCCGGAAGTGGTAGCGAATCGACGGACCAAACTACGGCGGGCAACGCGGAGAACGAAACTGAAGCCGCATCGGAGAGTTCTGCGGACGGTTCATATACCGTCACCGTCGAACCATATGGAAGCCACACGTTCGAAGAGGTTCCTGAGACGTACTTCGCGTCGGTGTGGTCCGGATTCGGTATCTCGTTGAATCTGCTGCCGACGTACGGCGGCCGAACGGACAAGATCAACGGGAAATTTTACGACCTCATTCCCGGACTCAACTACGACACGAGCAAGATTCAAACGATAACCGGAGGAAAAGGAGGATTCGACAAGGAGGTGTTCTACCAGACCGATCCCGACGTCATCTTCCAAGATCCCCGCTATCTCAAGCAACAGGCCGGCTGGAGCGATCAAGACGTCGAAGAGATCGCGACCAATGTCGCGCCGCTCCTCGGGTCGCAGATCCACCAGCCGATGAACAATCAGGAACCCTACTACGACCTGTACGGTGCCTTCGAGAAGGTCGCGCAGGTGTTCCAACGGCAGGAACAGTACGACGCATGGGAGGAGTACCACGCGGAGATCCTTTCGGACGTTCAGTCTCGGCTCCCGCCTGAGGACGAACGCCCCACCGCTACCTGTCTGATCAGAGGGGTAAATCCGGCTTCGGGACACTTCATACCGGTCCACATCCGAGAAGACAAGTCGAATACGCGAACGCTCGGTCAGCTCGGCGTCAAAGATGTCTTCGAGGGGCAGAACATCGACGGCGAGATTGGTATCGAAGCGATCTTGGAGGCCGATCCCGACATCATCGCGATTCCCTCTTTGTGGATGGACACCCACGAAGAGTTCGTCACAAACGTCGTCGAACCGCTTGAGAACAACGACCAGACGAGTGGGCTGACGGCCGTCCAAGAAGGGAACCTCGTTCGAACCGTCGGTCACTACATCGACCCGATCACCGACCTGTTCTCACTAGAGGCCGCCGCAAAGCAGATCTATCCCGAAGAGTTCGGGGAGTGGCCCGGTCCGATCGGTCAGCTGTCCAGCGACCAACAGCTCTTTGATCGGCAGCGAGTGTCCGATCTCGTCACCGGGGATCTATAATGTCCAGCAGGGTGAAAACCATCACACAGCGGCTCCCGGACCGGACTATCTACGGATGGATCACGCCTTCGCTGCTGACTGTCATGCTCGGGAGTACCGTCGTTCTCGTCTGTGCGACGCTCGCGCACGTGAGTTTCGGAGCGTATCAGCTCACCATCGCCGAGGCGTGGCGCGGTATCTTTGATCCGAACATCATTTTCAGCCTCCGAGCGTGGCAGACATTCATCCTTGGATATCCGCTTCCCGAGTGGTTCACTCGGACGACACTCGTCGTTTGGAACATCCGGTTCCCGCGAATCGTCGTCGGTCTCCTGGTCGGTGCCAATCTAGCCGTTTCCGGTGCTATCTTCCAAGCTGTCACGCGGAACGAACTGGCGTCACCGTACATCCTCGGCGTAAGCCAAGGGGCAGGGCTAATCATCATGCTTATTGTGATGTTCTTCGCGTCCCTTCAGCCGGTTCTGCCTATCCTCGCAGCTTTCGGCGGAGCAATCGCATTCCTACTGGTATACGCAATCGCGTGGGAGAACGGAGCGAATCCGATTCGACTCGTCCTCGCGGGCGTCATCGTCGGAACTGTCTTCGGATCCATTCAGCGCGGCCTGTTCTTCTTCGTCGACGATCTCGGCACGATCATGACTGCTCGGACGTGGATGGCAGGATCGCTGCTCGGTGCGGGCTGGGCACAGGTCCGGATCGCGCTCCCCTTCTCTATCATCTCGCTGACGCTGGCTGTCGTCGTTTCCAGACAGCTCAACGTCTTGCTACTGGGTGAGGAAACGGCGAAGACCCTGGGCATGTCTGTCGAGAAGATCCGCTTCGGTGTTTCCGCGATCGCGGTTCTCTGTGCGTCTGCGGCCGTTGCCGTCGCCGGTCTCGTCGGGTTCGTCGGCCTGATCGTCCCACACATGGTTCGAACGATCGTTGGCAGCGATTATAAACAGCTGCTGATCGGTTGTATCTTTCTCGGCCCGGCTATCTTGGTCGGAGCCGACGTCGCAGCGCGATTGGCGTTGAGTCCCATTCAACTCCCGGTCGGCGTTATCATGGGTATCTTCGGCGGTCCGTACTTCCTCTACCTCATGCGGAAAAAGAAGAACCTCGGTGAAATCTAATGTCGAACACGACACAAACCCACGGCACGGACACGGTGGACAGCTCAACGGAACGCGAGCATACGGAGAGTGATATTGTCGTTTCAGCCGACGACCTCTCGCTGGCGTACCCCTCCTCGGACGGCGTCGTCGTTGCCTGTGATGATCTCCGGATTCCTCGCGGTCAGATCACGGCCCTTATTGGGCCCAACGGCAGCGGGAAGAGCACACTCCTCAAGTCCCTCTCAAATCACCTCAAACCTCGCTCCGGTACAGTTTCTCTTGACGGCCGAACCGTCCAAGAGTACGACCGGAAGGCGTTCGCTCGCCGGCTCAGCCGGCTCTCCCAAGAGAACGACTCGCCAGGTGACATTTCGGTCGAAGACCTCGTCTATCACGGTCGATACCCGTACCGGGGGTTCTTCGAGGGCGTCTCTGACGAGGACAAGGACGCCGTTGAGCGTGCCATCGATCTCGCGGGCGTTAACCACCTCCGTGACAGTTCAGTCAAAGATCTCAGCGGTGGCCAGAAGCAGCTGGTGTGGATGGCCGTCGTGCTCGCCCAGGAGACCGACGTGCTGTTGTTGGACGAGCCGACAACGTTCCTCGACCTCAAACACCAACTACAGGTGATGGAGACGATTCACCGCCTCAACGAACGTCGCGAGATTACGGTTGTCGTTGTTCTCCACGATATCGAACAGGCCGCACACAACGCCGACCACCTGTTCGCTCTACAGGACGGCACAATTGAGGCGCGTGGAAAGCCGAACGATGTTGTGACTGAGGCGTTCCTCCAGGATGTTTTCGAAATCGAGGCGGATGTACAGTACAAGCCTGCGCTCCGAATCCATCCACAACGGCCGCTTCCGGACGAGTGAGCAACTGCCGACGCGGAATACCACTACCGGTGTGTCGCCCGTTCCGGTCATCGACCGGGTGAGACGCTACTTGCGAGTGAAGGGATTGCCTTGTTGAGGCGGTCCGTGTTCCGACATCCGTCGGTACTGGTCTTGGATGTCATCGGCTGCGGCCTGTAGTTCGTCGACCAGGTACTTGCGGTACTCCATGCGCCGCAGTCTGGTCGCGGACTCCACGATGGAGATGCTTCCGACGTACCCGTCGATAGTGATGGGGCAGGCGACGAATCCGGTTCCATTGGCTTCTTCGTTCCAGTCGACGGCGTACCCCTGTGTCGAGATCTCTTCCAGTTCCCTCCGTAACTCGTCTCGGTCAGTTATCGACTGTTCGGTTGACGCGTATAACCGTTTTTCGTCGAGTATCTCGTCACGTCGGTCGGTCGTGATCTCCGTGAGGACGACTTTTCCGGCGGCGTTCGTGTGTAGTGGAAGTCGCGACCCGCTGTAGAGGCTGAGACCGGTCTCTCGTCGCTCGTTCTCCCTGTGTAAGAGCACCCATTCCCCGCCCTCCTCAACGCCGAGGTGCGCTGGTTCACCGGTCTCCTCGTGTAGTGCCGCAAGCGCTGGAACCGTTGCGTGGAACAGCCAGCTGCGATACTTCTTCTGGTTACCGGTTTCGAGGAATCGGTAGCTGACATCGTAGCGGCCGTTTTCCTGCGTGACGTAGCCGACTTCGGCCAGTGAGACCAGGTACTGGTGGGCCGTCGCGCGGCTTGTCCCGAGTTCGGCGGCGACCTGCGACGGCTGGGCTTCGCCCTCCTCGTTCAGTATCCGAATTACATCAAATGCTCGTAAGACCGTCTTGAGCGGCGTCGTTCCCATACGCCGACTAACTGGCGGAGCCGTCATAAATTGTCTGGCGCGAAGCTTCCTGAAAACGATGTCTTCGCGCTTGGTCGGTCTGCCGTCACCGCGAACCGACCGAGAATTTTTAGGTTAGACTAAAACAAACGGCTTTTGTACGTTAAGCGAGGGCTAAAATATGTTGTCGGCCGGCGTAGCGACGAGGCCGACGAGGCATGAACATGACGAACGACATCACACAGTGGATCGTGAACGACGAATTCGGAGAACACGTCTGGAGCCGCGTCAACAACTCTCCCAGAATCACGTTCGGAAGATCTGACACCATCGGTCTTCTATTCAAAGTCGTCAAAGACGGACACGAGGACGTCACTCTCGTCCGTCGGACAGGCACGGAGTACGATCCAGGGAACTGGGCAGAGGCCAACGCTTTGGACGACCCCGGAGAAGACGTGACCTACAACTGGACGGACAAGACTGGGACCGGGAGCGAGGCAGACGTCGAAGCCTCAGAGATTCGGCTCGCGATGTACGCCTACACCTCGAATGGTGCGATGGCAACCCAAGAGTACTACCAAACCCGCGGCGAGCTCGCGGAAGCCATCGTGCGGATTCCCGTCCCTGATGCGATGCTGGATGAGGTCGAGGAACGCGTCGAAGCCCTCCCGAACTGCCATATTATCCGGGAACCGGGTCGCGTGTTCCAGATGCGGTTCGCGGAGACTGGGAAGTTCCGAGAGGCACCCGAACACTACAGTCACCCACACGTCAAGTGCGAGGGGGTCGCCGAATCCGACGAGCTAACGAGCATCTTTGATATCGCGGTTGATCTCACGGAGCGCGGCGTCCGGAGGTCGCGCTAGCCGTCCATCGGCGTTCCTTCAGTCTCGTGATGTTGCCGTCTCGAGAGGTTCTGTCTCGGTGTCTCGGTGGACTGTCCCCCTGTTGCCGTCGATGGTGACGTCCTGCCCGTGGATTAGTTCTCGGGTAGCGTCGTCGCAGCCAACAATGGCCGGGAGGCCGAGCTCTCGTGAGACGATCGCCGTGTGTGAAATCATTCCGCCCTCATCGGTGACGATGCCGGCCGCGCGCTGCATCGCAGGTACCATGTCGGGCTCCGTCATTTCCGCGACGACGACATCGCCCTCAGTGACTTCGTTTAGGTCGTCGGTATTTTCAAGGACACGAACTGTACCGGATGCGACCCCAGGACTTACACCGAGCCCTTCGAGGAGGACATCCCCAGTACCGCGCGTCTGTCTGCGGCTATCGTTCGTAGCGGTTTCATCTCCGCTCTCGTTGTAATTCCGGTCCGGGATGGTCGTAATGGGTCGAGACTGGAGGACGAATACTTCGCCGTCGACGATGGCCCATTCGATGTCTTGGGGGGTCCCGTAGTGCGACTCGATTCGTTCACCGATGGTGACGAGTGTGCGGAGCTGGTCGTTGGAGAGGACGCGCTGCTCGCGTTTCTCCTCGGAAACGTCGACTTCGATTGTCTCTCCGGTTTGTTTGCTTTTGACGTACTTCACCCTCTTGTCAGCGACTGTGACCTGCTCGATGGCTCCTGTATTCCGATTGACGACGTAGTTATCGGGTGAGACGACGCCGGAGACGACGGCTTCGCCGAGTCCCCACGCGGCTTCGACGATGGCCTTGTGAGCGCCCGTCGACGGGTGAGAAGTGAACATCACGCCGGCGGTGTCGGCTGTGACCATTTCTTGGACGACGACGGCGATGTCTCCCCCATGGCGTGGGAAGTCGTTCTGGTTCCGGTAGTGGATTGCCCGCCGGGAGAACAGTGAGGCCCAGCATCGTTTGATGGTTTCAATGAGATCGTCGCTAGTGACGTTCAGATACGTATCTAGTTGGCCCGCGAATGAGGCGTCTGGAAGGTCTTCGGCTGTCGCTGATGAACGGATCGCGACGGACGTTTCTTCGTCGTTTGTATTCATGGAACGGTAGGCGTCCAGTACCTCTTCCTGAATGGTATCTGCCATCGGTGCTTCCATGATTAGATCGTGTGAACGGTTCTGCGCCTCTGTGAGTGTAGCAGAATCTTCCGTGTCGATGTCCGTAACGGTACGCAACTCGTTCTTAATTCCGGATTCACTGATGAAGTCCCGGTAAGTATCTGCTGTTACGACGAACCCAGATGGAACCGGGAACCCGGTTGCGATCAGTTCGCCAAGCGACGCGGCTTTTCCCCCGACTGTCTCGAGATCTGTAGCCCTAACTTCGTCTAACCAGAGCGCTGGCATGATAGTGAGCAGGGGCTCAACTCTATTCAGACGTTCGGAAGGTGTGTCCCGTCTGGTGAAACGTCGTGGTGACGGCCGTCGTGACCACAGTTGTCTGTTTCGGCGAGAAAGAGGTCAGATCAATAGGATTTCAGCAGAGCCACTAACCCTCAAATTCAATCACCTTTCGCGGAATTAGCATTTGCCGTACAGCCGCACCCGCGCTGTCGAATCAGTTCAACGACCGGTGCGTCGGAGCCACAGTTCGGGCACACGGCGCGCACGTCAACAAGTACGTCATAATTGTCTCTATCTAGCTCGTCCGTGTTCGCGAGTGATGAAATGGCTGACTCGGCGACCGCTGCGACACGCCCCTGGAGTTTTTCGATAGTCTCAACTTTGCGGTCGGCCATATTGTCGTCTGCTTTCGGGAGGCTCGCCTTCCGCTCTTTCGTGAGGTACGTATGGATCGCTTGGTGAGTGACGAAATCTCCAGTGAGTTTGTCGACGTCGATACCTTCACGTTCAAGACGGCGGCGGACGCGTGTCGTCGACGATTCTGACTCACCTCGCAACGCGTCATATATGCTTGACACGTCGGCACTAACTGACGAGACATTAACGTTACGGAGGGCTGTCTCCAAAACCGATTCATTGAACTCATCGGCAAGGTCTCGTAGACTCGTCCGCTCCCCTGTCTCACCGGTCCACGCGGCCTCCAAGCTTTCGCCCATCCCATCAAGATCGTACTCCTGAATTACTCGCGCAACTTTCGTGTTTGTCTCACTCGCTTCGGAGGTCATATCAGGCATTTGGTCCCTGGTATTACAAAATCATCGGTGTCAAGTACACCAACCCCATTCGTAATTGGATATCTCTCATCGCACTCGATAATATACACTCCGTTTAACTACCACTTTCAAATACTGTTTTGATTATTGAAACTTCGGGAATGGTGCTGTGCCGAATCACGCACGTCTCCAACAGGGGTTGGACCCTTCAGGCTGATACGGCCGATCAGTCAATGCTCTCTGTATAGGCGTACTCTTCAGGGAGGGCATTGGCGTCCTCCGGTAGGAGTGCTGTAACCAAGTAATCGGCGTGCGTCCGAAAGTAGTCGACAACACGCGCGATTCGATCCGAGTCGATTGCCTCAAGCGAGTCGAGTAAGACGAACGGAACCGTTTCGTAGACGTCGTGGACGAGGTACCCCGCGAGCGCGAACACAAGTCCCGTTACCTCGCGCTCACTCTCCGAGAGGTGATCAACCGTGTCCTCGTAGGCCGTCCCGTCAGATGACGACCGGACGATATGTAGTTCGAACCGAGTTCGGGTAACCTTACGGCGACCTTCGCGGACCTCCGTTTCCCGGCGCTCGATCCAGATACGGTCGAGATTTTCGTACTCCAGAATCTCGAGCACGGTTTCCATGTGTTCGTTGAACTCCTCAACGGCGGTTTCCTCGATCCGGTCAACGCGCGTCCGCAGTTCCGTCAACCGACTAGCGAGTTCCTCGCGCTCCGATTTCAGCTCTTCGCGGCGCTCGATCGCGGCCTCCCGTTTGTCAATTTCGTCGTCAATCTCCTCAATCTCATCTTTGAACCGCTCAATCCGAAGTTCGATCTCGTTTGCCTCACGATGAAGCTTGATCGACTCGTCGTACCCCTCGACATCGATCGACTCGGCGTCTTGTTCGAGCTCTTCGATCTCCTCTTGTTTCGACTCGATCTGATCTTCTAAGTCCGCGATTCGCGACTCAGTCGACTCAATCTCTGTCTCAACCGCAGTAAGCCGCTCCTGAGCGCGCTCGATCTCACGTTCGGCTTCACGGATCGACGACTGCTGGTCAGTAAGCTCTTGGATCTTCGCACGGATCTCACTGCGCTCATCAAGCTTATCTGAGCGGAGTTCCCGGAGCCGATCGAGGGTTGCCTCGATCTGGTCTGTCCCAACCTCGGACCCGCAGGTCCAACAGACTGTCTGGCCATCTGCGTTCAGCGCATCGGTCGGATCGTCGCTAGGCGTCCCCTCATAAATCTCGATTCCAGAGCCATCAATCAGATCCTCGTTAAAATTGATGACGCTGCCGAGTTCGTTTATATCATCGTCAAGGGAGCGCTTCCGACCGCGCAGCTCGTCGATACGGCCGGCGAGCCGGTCCGCATTCTCGTCTGGCTTTTCCGCATTTTCGATGGTCTCATGAAGCTCCTCACGCTCCGCCTTTAGCTCTGAGAGCGTCGAGCGCTCGGTTTCGAGGTCGAATTCGATATTATCGAGTTTGGAGCGGGCATCGCGGACTCGCTGAAACGCATTCTCGAGTTCCTGCTTACGCGTCTGGCTCTCTTCAATGCCGGTGTCGAGTTCATCGAGTTCGTCGTTGACGGATTCGAGTTCTTCTCTGGCGGCCTCTAGACTTTCGACCTTCTCCCTCCGATCTGTTTCGAGGTCGGATAAGTCCCGTTCGAGACTGTCGAGTTTTTCAATTTCAGACTCCAACTCCTCCCGTTCGCGCTTACACTCGCGGATTTCCGCTTCGATCGAGTCGATATCGATCGGACGCATAATGATCTCGCGGAGGTCGTCGCCGCGCGCCACCGCTTGGCGAGCCTCGTTGTTTTCCAACAGGAACGCGAACAAGTCGGCTAGTTCCGGATCGTCAAGATACGGATCCCCGTCGAAACTGACCGAGTCCCCACGGCGCTGTAGCGTACGCGTGTACGTCTCATCGTCCAGTACGAGGGTCACTTCGCCCTTCTCAGCGTCCCCCTTCAGCGAACTCTGCCGGCTACCGAGTCCGGCCATCAACGCCTGTAGGAAGGATGTCCGGTTGGTCGCGTTTCGTCCGGTCAAAATCGAGACGCCCTCGGGGAGCGTCACCGACGCTTCGTCGATTCCACCGATGTTCCGAACATCGACCTGGGCGACGGGTTTCGACTCCTGTGCCATCGATATGATCGAAAAACTCCGTTTGAAGGGTTAAATCTATCCTTCGAATACCTGATCTATCCGAATGACCGAATTCCGTGCGAAGCCGAATCACCACTTTCAGTGGTGCTCGGATCGACGCGATGAAAATATATGAAAATTGGTGTGTTTGATGTTTTCTTTTATTTCATACATATCAAGCGGCGTTCCGAATCTGGTGTTGAGGTGTTGGATTCAGCGGTCTGGATCGTCGCTCTCGTACGCTGTGCGCCACATCGCGTGGACAGCACGGATCACGAGTGACACCTCGGTCACGTCGATACAGGACGGTTCGGCCGCCGTGGTTCTCTCACCACGCGCCGTCGATCGCGCGCTGGTACGCGGTCTCCGCCTGCGCCGCGATCGCGTCCCAGTCGTACTGCTCGGCGTGCTCGGCGGGTGCCGTGGGCGGTCGGGCGCCGCCCAGCGCGGCGTCGAGTCGCTCCGCGAGCGCGTCAGCCGTCGGCGCGACGCAGAAGCCCGCGTCGGCGATCACCTCGTCGGCGGCCGACTCCGGATGGTCGGCCGCGATCACGGTACAGTCCGCGGCCATCGCCTCCAAGAAGGTGATCCCGAACCCCTCGCGGGTGCTCGGCGACGCGAAGACGTCGGCGGCCCGCATGTGGCCGAGCACGTCCTCGTAGTCGTCGAGAAAGCCCAGCATCTCGACGCGGTCCGCGTGTGCGAGCTCAGTGTGCTTCGCTTCGAGCCGGTCGCTCTCGGGCCCGTCGCCGATGATCCCGAGGGTGGCGTCGTGGTCGGCGGCGACCGCGTCGAACGCCTCCAAGAGTACGTCGACGTTCTTGTGTTCGATCAGTCGGCCCGCAAACAGTACGTCGTACCCCTGATCGGGACGCGGCGCGGTGCGGACCTGCTCGACGTCGATCCCGTTCGGGACGATCTCGATGTCGTCGCGGTCGGGGCCGATCGCGGCGAGCCGATCGGCCGTGATCGCCGAGATCGCCGTCGGGTGTTGGGGGGTGTGCGCGGTGACGCGCTCGGTGACCTTTCCAAAGGGCGCGAGACGTCCCAGATACTCCTCCCAGTAGTCGCCCCACACCTCGTGCCAGGTCGTGACGACGGGCGTGTCCGTCCGGAGGCTCGCGAGTTTCGTCGACAGCACCGGAAAGTACGGAAAGACGCTGGCGACGACCACGTCGTGTTCGTCGTTCCGGAGACGTCTGCGGAGCGGTGGGAGCGCCCGGGCCGCGAAGTCGAGCGCCTCCGTGATCGAGCGCCGGTCCTCGGCGTACAGGTCCGCCTCGGGCGCGACCGCGCGAAGCGTCATCCCCTCGTGGGTGATCTCTTCGGGTCCGTCCCAGAAGTGACGACTGTAGAGCGTGACCTCGTGGCCCCGATCGGCAAGACGGGTGCCGATCTCGTGGATGCGCTTTTCAGCGCCGCCGGTAACAAAGGGGTAGCAGACGTTCGAGACGAAGGCGATACGCATTGTCAACTGACTGTATAGTCTCGCGGCGGCGTCTTGAACACGGCGCTTCGAGCGTCTCTTTCAGTTCGCGGATTAACTGAATGGTTCTCAGCCGTCGCTAGTCGCGTGACGGTATCGAGCGCGTCGAAGTCGTCGTCGACGAGTACAGGTACTCGATGTCCTCTCGCTCCATGTAGGCGGCGATGGTCGCATCTCCGAACGCGAGCCCACCGTAGGCCTCAAAGAGCTCCACCGCGCGATGGAAGTCCTTCTGGGCGGAGTGGACCTCCTCGAAGCCCGCAGAGTCCGAGAGGCGATCGCGGAGATCGACCGCGATATCGTGACGTTGTCGCTCGTGAATCCTGTTCAGGGATTCCAGCAGCACGTAGTTCGTGACCCGAGCAGTCGGAGGGTCACCCCGGTCGTTCGCGTGGACGATGTCCACCGCCCGTTCGTTGCGGCTGCCGTGGCTCGTGTCCTTGTAGTCGATGAGGACGTTCGAATCGACGACGGCAACCGCCATTCAGCGGTTCTCCGTGAACGCGGGGTCTCCCTCGTGGCCGGCGAGGTCGTGGGTTTCGAGACCGTCACCGCCCATCGGGGCCTTCGCGTCGTCGTCCTCGAACGCGCCGTAGCGCTGTCGGACGACCTCGACGGTGAGATCCCGGTCCTCGGTGACGTTCCAGCGGAGCTTGTCGCCGGCCTCGATGTCGAGCCGTCGCCGGAGTGCCGCCGGGACCGTGACCATCCCCTGATCGTTGACCGTGGTTTCTTCGAGAGGGCTTTCGGTCGCCATGTGCGGTAGTACCCGCCGTATCGGGTTACTGTTACGCCACATATCCTCGGAGAGGAAGAGCTCCCGGATCCTCATATCTCATATTTCCAGCGCGATGGACATATCTTCTATCGCTTCGTAACGGGGGATGACCGACGACACCGATCGGGACGACGGACCGGACCGCGCGTCGATGACCCGCGGAGAGCGGGTTCGCGCGGCGGCGCGCACCCTCCGGAAACCGCGGAGCGCATCGTGGATCGCGGACCAAACGGACGCCACAGTGAAGACCGCCCAGAAGTACCTCGACCAGCTCGTCGAGGACAGCGTCCGCCGGACGGTCGAGCAGGGCGATCGGACGCTGTACTGTGTCGATCGACTGGTGGCGTCCTACCGCGAGGTCGCCGCCCTCCAGCGTGAACACGACCGCGAGGAGCTCACAACCGCGCTCGCGTCGATGCGCGAGACGGTGACGGAGTGGATGGAGACGTACGACGTCGAGACGCCGGGGGAACTCCGAGGGCCATCGCCGACCTCGAGGACGCCGCCGAGATCGAGCGGCGGCGTGACATTGCCAGCGAGTGGGAGCACCTCGCCGACCGCATTCCGGTCGTTCGGGCGGCGCTCAACGAGTACGAGTGGGCCATCGAGCGCGACGCCCGCTCCGCCTGAGACAGATGGGGTGGCCGAAACGATCGACACGTCGGTGTACGAGGGGCTGCGGGACGTGCTCCGGCGACAGCCCGCCGTCACGACCGTCACCTACCGACCGAACAGCATCGTCAACTGCGGGTGGCACCGCGACGACGACGACCATCCGGAACTCGGGTCGGTACACTTCCAGTACGAGGGTCCCAGTCCAGACGAGCGCGGCCGCAAACCCGCGCGGTTCGCGAAGTCGATGCCGACGGAGATCCTGTGGAGCGCGCTCGACGAACTGTGCCGAGAGCAACTCGGGTAGTTTCCGTTGCGTTTGAGGTGTTCGTCGTTCCGGGGCCACCTGCGGCGGAGAACCCGTGAGGACATACGAATCCGAAACGGCTGGAGCAGCGGCTCGACATCCGATGGCAGTACGTCAACCGGGCAGTACAGGGACTCGTCGATGCGGGGTGGATCGAGAAGGCCAATCGCGGGTTGTCTCGGTTCGTGACGGATCCGCGGGACACGTAGGACGGTCGTTTCCGAGGCGGAAGTTGCCAATTCGATCGCCGTTCTCTCCACTCACGTAACACCTTTATCAGTTCACGTGTTGTGTCGATGCGATGAGTGAGGATCCGAGAAATATCATTCTTCTCTCCGCCGACGCGCTCCGTGCGGACCACCTCTCCTCGTACGGCTATCACCGCGAAACCTCGCCCGTTCTCGACGACTTGGCGCAGGAGTCGATCCGGTTCGAGAACGCCTACAGCGCGAGCTCGCACACCCGTGAGGCGGTGCCCGCGCTGTTGACGGGCGAGTACCCGGACGTCGCGGTCGACGACGGCTATCGACTCGCGACGGAGACGGTGGCGTCGACGCTCTCCGGGGAGGGGTTCGCGACCGCCGGCTTCCACTCGAACCCGTTCGTCTCGCGGGCGTACGGGTTCGACGAGGGGTTCGATCACTTCGACGACGACCTCCATCTGGGCCAGCACAAGCTGGTCGCGCTCGCCCAGCGGGCGTTCGACAAGCTCCGGAACCGGCACTACGCGCGGGCCGCGGAGATCAACGAGCGGTCGCTGTCGTGGCTGGACTCGCTGGACGACGAGCCGTTCTTCCTGTGGAACCACTACATGGACACCCATGGGCCCTACGAGCCGCCCGGGGAGTACGCGACGCTGTACGCTGACGAGTCGGTGTCCGGCCGGGAGGCGCAGTCGCTGTACCAGCGAGCGATCACAGACCCGGCGTCGATCACGGACGACGAGCGCGAGCTGCTGATCGACTTGTACGACGCCGAGATCCGATACAACGACGCGAAGATCGGTGAGTTCTTCGAGGCGCTTCGGGAGCGTGGGCTGTTGGAAGAGTCGCTTTTGATCGTCACCGCGGACCACGGCGACGCCTTCGGCGAGCACGCTTACTACGAACATCCGCGATACCTCCACGATGAGATCACCAAGGTGCCGCTGTACGTGCGGCCGCCCGGGGGGCGTAGTGAGGTTGTAGAGACGCCCGCGAGCACATTGGACGTGGGCGCGACGATCGAGGCGGCGGTCGGCGTCGAGGCGACGGCCGACGGCGTGTCGCTGGTCGAAGAGCTCGGAGGCGATCGGACGGTCTTCTGTCAGGCACGCGGCGAGGACGAGCACAGCCACCTGCGGCGGTACGCGTCGCGGACCGCGGAGGGCGCGTGTTTCTGTGAGCGCGATCGGGAGTCGGGGACGATCGAATTCGGGGAGTGTGCGGGGTCCGCGTTGCGTGAGGAGTTGGAAGCGCACGTCGACGAGCGGGTCCGCGTCGAGAACGGGGAGTCGGTCGGAGACGAGGAAGAGGTCGACGAAGAGATCGAACGACGGCTCGACGCGCTGGGATACAAATGAGTGAGTCGGGGAACTTCACAGAGACAGGAGTAGACGAAGCACCGAGATGAACAGTCACATGAAATATATATGCGACCGGAACACTCGAACGAACGAGTGTGATCACCACAGATGACTGACCTTACCGTTTCTGAGGACCTCGCGAATCGAATCGAAACGCGTGTCGAACAGACGGAGTTCGAGACCGCCGACGAGTACGCGGAGTTCGTCCTCTCAGAAGTGGTGACGCGCGCCGAACGAGAAACGGATCGGTCCTCAGAGTCGTCGACTTCCAAAGAAGGTGTCCAAGAGCGACTTGAGTCGCTCGGCTACTTGGAGGAGTAACGTGGCGAGCGACCAGCGAAATCTCGTCATGGTCACGGTGGACAGCCTTCGTGCGGATCACTGTGGGTTCGTGAACGCCGAGTCGGATCTGACGCCGGCGATCGATAAGCTCGCCGACGAAGGGGTGTCCTTCACGCAAGCAGTTGCCCCCGGCCCCCGAACGCCGTCGTCGGTGCCGGTGTTCTTCACTGGCGAGTTCATGACCGACGACGAGTCGTGGACGATGGCGGACTGGCAGGGCCGGCAGGCGCGGATCGGCGAGCATATGCGGCGGTTCACCCATCTGAGCGAGCGGCTCCAGCGTCAGGGGTACGAGACCGCGGCGTTCACCGCGAATCCGTGGACGACCAGAGAGAGCAGTTTCGATCTCGGATTCGACGAGTTCACCGAGATTAGCGCCGACAGCCCGGACGTCTCGGCGAAACACCTCTCGGACTCGACGCTGTTCAAACTCGCCGATACAGGGATCGAGGGCCTTCCCGGGGATCCCTTCGGCTGGAGTTCGAAGAAGGAATGGTTCTCCCAGTGGCCCGGATCGTTCGATCTGGTCGAGGAGGCGATTTCCGAGCTTCCCGAACCGTTCTTTCTCTGGGTGTTCATTCTGGACTCCCACCAGCCGTATATCACGCCGCGGCGGTACCGCGAGGAGTCCGCGGCGTGGGAGATGTACTACGCAATCCTCCGCTACTGGCAGGGCGAGACCGCCGACGAGGAATTGCCGGAGCGCGCCCGCGAGCTGATCGGCGGCGCGTACCGAGACGCGGTCCGGTCGGTCGACGCGTTCGTGGACGCGATCCACGAGGCGACCCGAGATCGTGACCCGATCACGGTGTTCACCTCCGACCACGGCGAGGCGATCGGCGAACACGGGAACTTCGGCCACGAGCAGACGCTGTTCGAGGAGAATCTCCGGGTGCCGCTGTTCGTTCACGGGCTCGACGCGTCGGAGACTGTCGACGAGCAGTTTCCCTTACGGGGAGTGCCGGAGTTGCTCCTCGATCTCTCTCAGACGGACGAGTTCGACCCGCGAGACCACACGCAACGGTTCGCAATCTCGAAGACCGAGAACAACCGGACGCGATCGGTCCGCACGCCCCGCTGGAAGTTGGTTAGCGATGTCGAGACCGGGACGGAGCGGCTCTACGATCTCGTTGCGGATCCCGACGAAACGACCGACGTTCGGGCCGAGTATCCAGAGGTCGGATCGCTGTTCGCGGAGTTGCTCGAACGACACGAGACGACCCAAGCGGAGAAGGCGACGATCGAGGAGGCGACTAGCGATCTGCTCGCAGCGGAGGGATCTCTGTGAGCGAAAAAGTGGATGTGGTGGCTGGAAGCGATACGGACAGCAGCGAGGGGAGTGACATCGACGATTCGCTTCGAGTCTGTCTGATCACGAAGATGTACCCGCCGCGGACGGGCGGTGGGGCAACGTACGCGTACGAGCTCGCGAACGCGCTCGGCGAGCTCGGCCACGAGGTCGACGTGTACACGCAAGCGGTATCAGAGGAGGACGAGTCGGTCGAGACCCATCCCAACGTCGACGTGACGCGAATCACGCAGGCTCGGCCGCTCGTCGTGTTCTCGACGCTGTACTTCAGCATCGCGTGTCGGCTCCGGATCGAGTTCGAAGAGTACGACGTGATCCACGGAACGTTGATGCCCGCCTCGACGATCGCGTTCGGGCCGTGGTTCCTCAAGGGGTTGGACGCGCCGCTGGTGTTGACGAGTCACGGCACGTCCTACGACGAGGCGCGGTCGGTGGATCCGGACGGGTTCGCCGACTACCTGTTTCGGTACTTCTTCCATCCGGTGAACGTGGTCATGGACGCGGTAAGCGGGCGCTTCGCGGATCAGATAATCGCGGTGAGCGACCACACGCGCGAGCAGCTGCGGGACCTGTACCGATTCGACGAGGCGAAGCTCACGACCGTGCCGCCGGGAATCGACACGGATCGGTTTCGGCCGACGAAGGAAGTCCATCCGGCTGTGGACGAGTCGAAACGGACGATCCTCGTGGTGAGTCGACTTGATCCGCGCAAGGGGATCGACAAGGCGATTCGGGCGTTCGCGCAGTTGGACCGGGACGACACCGAGCTGTTGATCGGTGGGACCGGACGACTGGAGGCGTCGCTTCGGGAGCTGGCGGCAGGTCTCGGCGTGGCCGATCGGGTTCGGTTCCTCGGGTTCGTTCCCGACGAGGAACTGCCGTCGCTGTACTCCGCAGTGGACCTGTTCGTGTTGCCCTCGGAGTACGAGGGGTTCGGCATTGTGTTCATGGAGGCGATGGCCTGTGGGACGCCAGTCGTTGGTACTTCAGTTGGAGGGGTTCCGACAGCGGTTGCGGATGGTGAGACGGGGTATCTAGTCGAGAAGAGTAATATTGAGGGGTTAGCAGAACGGATTGGGAAAGTATTGAGAGATTCGGAGCATTCCGCTCAACTGTCAGAAAATGCTCGGAATTGGGCAGTGGAACATGACTGGATGTCTATCGCGACGCGTGTGGACGAAATATACCGCTCTACTCAAAAAGAATGTGCTGAACCTCTGAATGATGCTTGAGTACGTTATTCAATGGCTCCGGAGATACGCAACAGTTCTTCTCTTAGCTGTTGGATTGCTATTGCTGTACGTTTTTGTTTCTTTAGAGTTCTGGTCAATTGTCGGTCCAATTCTCGGGGTTGCGATCGGTGGTTTTCTCGGTGTCGTCGGATTACTACTGAAGCGGTTCTATTTACCCTCGAATCTGTCCATTGATTCCGAGAATGATCCGTTAGATGCTCGTATTCCGATAATCCTCGCTTGTCTGTACGCTGCTGCGATAATCGTTCTTTTCCGGTTTCATACGTATCAGCGGCCTCCTCTCCTGTACGTGCTCTTCGGCGGCTATGCGGGACTCATTGCGTATCAAATAGCTAGAGGAGCGCCACCACGCAGTATCGTTCCCCAGATAGCATCGTTATCGTTCTTCACCTATTGGAGCAGTCAACTCCTATTTCCGGCGGGAATGGCCGGTCCTGATACGCTACAGGGGTATATTCCCGGTGTGGAATATATCCTTTCGACCGGAAATATTCTATCTGGACAGACAATATACGCAGGCCATCTCGCTCATACAGCGGCATTTTCCCAAATCACCGGATTGTCTCCGCAACTCGGATATTTTCTCCTCGCGACATTGTTGCTCGTCTGTACTGTTCTGGTGATATCTATTCTTGATCACGTTTTTCCTTCGATAACGCGACGGATGGCGCTCTACGCGACACTCATCTTTGCCACGTCTAGTTGGATGCTTGGTCGCGGTATGCATCCGAACAAATTGAATTTCTTTTATGCGCTGATTCTCCTCCTAGGTAGCACCGGTGTGCTACTATACCGGTCGTTGGAATTGCCCAACCCGGCGAGAAGGAGGGTTTTACTTGGAATCACCATTATGCCTGCACTCATATTTGGTCATCAGTTCAGTGCCGGAGCCGCGATGATCCTTCTTATTGTACTCGGTGTGTTCGCGTTTGTTTCAAGCCTGATCACGCCACGAGAGTACGCTCCAATGACATCTGCCAAAGGTGCTCTCCTGTTCGTCAGTGTGTATCTCCTCGGTGTGATGGGTAATCCGATTCACCAAGACCCACTGGTGGGACGGTTCACTGGACTTCTGTTATCGGTCGTTCAATCATCGGAAACGGGGACAGCTACGGGCGGACCGGGACGATATTCAGAACTCGCAATCGACGTACTGATCGCCAGCACGGCTGCTCAAACGATTCTCTTCGTATTGTCAATTCTCGGAGCGGTATGGCTGTTTCGGCGGAGCGAATGGGAGTACGACTTTGTCCTCACTTGGATCGGTGCTATCTCTCTTCTGCTGGTCGTGAGCCTACTAACGAACTCGGTAGATACTGCACCGCAACGTTTCTACGGATTGCTCATACTCTTCGGGTTCAATATCTGTGTCGGTACACTATTCTATGTGATCGATAGGCGTGGGAGGATCAGTAATGGTCATATCACAATCAGCGGTGGCCGAATCACGGTCGTCTTTCTCGTAATCTCTCTTTCAGTGGCAGGTCTCGCATCTCCCGTAGCAGATAAGGCAACTTCTCCAGTTGGAGACGACCTACCACACTTCCGTCAGTTCAATACACATCAGGAGATACAAGGCGATAAATGGACTCAAACATATGTGGACGGATCACTACAACTGACTCACCCTGGAACATCCATCCCAATTGAACAGACTGGACCAAATACGGGGGAAGCAAACCTGACTGGTGTCGATCGAGGGACTCTAATTTCCTATTCTGATCTCACCAATCGGACAGGAGTGATTTCAGAATCCGGCCTTTCATTGGGTGGGCGACAATTCGTATTCGTCGAATCACCAGAACAGCCGACAGATAGTCGCGTCTATGAGAATGGAGAAACCAGAGTATTCGTCCACAGATAACCGTTTTGTAGAGAATTTTGTTCTAGGGTCGCAGATTCCTTGCTACTTTGATCAGTATTTCACCAACCTTCGGGAACGTCTGATAACACATGGCTACGACTAAACCCACCTGTCTACCGAACGGGATATTCGGATAGTATAGGACAGTAAAGTACCGCTTTGGATATCTCGATCTGAATTTTTGTTCCTTTTCGCGGTCTACATTCGTTCTGGTCGGTCCATCATGTACCACCTCCAATTCTGGATCGTGATGACAGCATTCCACTCCGTACTCGTCTTCCATTCTCCATCCAAAATCAGTATCTGCACGCCACCCTGCGAATTCAGAATCGAACCCACCGATATCAAGGGCAGCTTTCCGCCGATACGCCATATTGGCACCAATATAATGTCGTGCGGGAAGCCGTAGTTTGTCAAGCGGCCCTTCTAATAGTACCTTTTCAGGATGGTCATCGAAGAAATTTCGAATTCGCTCAACCCAATCTTCAGGCGGATAGCAGTCATCGTCCGTTTGGGCGATTACTTCGGCGTTCGCTTCTTCGATTCCCTTGTTCCGGGCTTCACACCGATTTAGAGATGCATCCGATACGACGACAACCTCAAATTGATCTTCGGTTTGCTTTTGAAGTGCAGAAAGAGTTTTGAGTTCGTACTCAGGGATCGTTGGAATAACGACCGAAACAGCAGGATCCGGATGTGTGATCGGTCTTTCAATCGCCATACAGGTCTATGATTCCAATGTATTATATATCCTTTTAGATCGGATACAATTCTTTATTCTCGATACTTATCGATAACCAAGCGCTTCCAGTCGATCTTCAAGTTCCTCATCTGACGCCTCAGTCTCTGAGCGTACGGGCTCTGGCTCATAGTTCCCGGTATCAGTAGCACTGGTTTCTGTCCACGGAACTTTTCGAATAGCTGGATGGGGGAATCCGACCTCATGAGAATACAGACCCCATTCACCGAACAGTTCTCCGTGGTCACTCGTTATGACGACGGTTTCGGCGTCGACGTTCTCAAGGAGTGTCTCTACGTAGTCAAGTACGAGACGTAAATTGTCCACGTAAGCAGTCCAGACATTATCGAAGTCTCCGCCATCTCTCAGGTATCCAAAGGGGCGTTCCTTCCAAGGAACATCTTCGGAAGTGGCTAGATACGGTCTATGGGGTTGCATATAATGGACTATCTGACGTTCACAATCAGTTCGTCTGCCGGTGCGTATCGCACAATCTGTGACCTTCTCAGGGTGTAACTGGGAGATGTCATCGTCATCTACCATCCCCCATAGATCCACGAATTCACCGAAGTCATCGGCAGTGAGGAGATCACCCCTCACCAAGCCAGATAGAAACTTGCTGTTTTCAAAACGGGTGTCCTCAGTCCAAGTATACGCAACCCTCTTTCCTACGGTATCCTTTAGATGACTGGAGAATGGATTTGGAGTGACGTAGGCGGTCAATTCGACCTCGTCCCGATATTGCTCGACAAACGTATTCTCCATCCATTCTTTCGAGGTACTTCCCCGAGACCAACGCGTCTCTATTTCTTCGATAAAATCGTATTCGTCCTGTACTTCCTGTAAAGCATCTACCCGGCAGGCATCCAAAATCACCAGCAGGTCCCAGTCGTCTTCGTATATATTCCGCCCCCACCGTACGTGAGATTGCGCTACTGCAGTAGTAGATGCATATAACGCCTTAGCCCCATCTATAACCCAGCTCATGGGCAAGAGTTAGTTCCGACTTTCATTAACTTATCGCAGCAAAAGGAAAGGTGTCAAGGTTAGAGAGTCATATGTGGACACGGAGAAAGCAGCGATCATGATCTGGTAGTCTAGCTCAAAACGTACTTCAGCCGATGAAACCACTGTCTAATCGCCTTATACAGCCGACTGGTGATAGTTCGATCCGTCGGTAAACAGGCCAGCATGGAACAAGCAACGCTGCGATAACACACCGCTCTGTCGACGTGTCTTTAGTAGAAAACACTTCCAATGGTGGCCTTTTTCCACATGCGGTGAGCATTGCTGATGTGCCACGCAACACTCTCGGTTGTTCCCATCACGCTAAAGTTGATAACCTTTTCAGCAGAAATTAGGTCTCCGATCTATTCCAGACATAGACTCGTAACCACGGAGTACAGTTTTATACGGTAACCATAAAAACAGCTACGTAGTCACAGTAATCATATGTGTGTTTCAGCGATTATACCGACTTACAACGAAGAGAGGGAGTTAGAAGAGGCATTAACCTCCGTCATATGGTGTGACGAGGTTATTATCGTCGATAGTCAAAGTACCGATAGAACTCGGGAAGTCGCCAGGTCGAGGGGAGCGAAAGTGGTTGACGCACCAAAACCAGAGCAGGGTGAACCATTCGATCATCTACGGCAGTTAGGTATTGACGCAGCAACCAACGATTTAGTTCTCTTCATAGATGCAGATGAGAGACATCCAAAGGCACTCCAAGAACGCCTTCAAGAGCTTAAAGAGCAGCCCACCGAGGATATCGGCGTGGTCCGTGCTCCGATTTTGAATTATCTTGGAAATAAACAACTATCCGGAGGGCTACAATCACTTGGCTATACACCGACCTTGCTGAACCCTGAAAAGGTGGAACTCAAGAAAAAGGTCCATAGTTTTCTTGAGTACGATGAGGATGACGCTTATGATCTTGAGCCAGATCCTGAGTTAGCCGTTCGACACCAGTTGGCAGAATCCCTCTACGAGCACTGGCAGGCCCAACGCCGATACGCAAAAATCGCAGGCAGTAATAGGGAATTCAAGCTCTGGAAATTATTCTTATCTCCTCCTTGGGGCATATATCACCATGTTATCGAAAATCAGGGATGGAAGGATGGTTTCATTGGCATCGGTATTGGCATCTGCTATGGTTGGTTTTTATTTGAATCACAGCTAAGAGGTGCTTTGAGTAAGTTTTATTTTTAAAACTCTGATGGTCTGTATAACTAGAATCACAAACAAAGGGATGAACTCTTATATCAGCCCCTTTCCCCTGTCCCTGTCTGGAATATTTACGTACAATGAACATTTTTGTACAGGCAGAACGTGCCGAAACCATTTTCTGGTAGTAGAAGGAGGGCCTACTTGTAATAATGTCCTATCGGAGAATTCTCGAGGGTGTTCTCCATCCTGTGAAAGCAAGCCGCTATTTACGGACAGGTGCGAAACTTTGGTGGATGAAACACAAAGCGCCAAACATATTTAATCGGGAGTGGGATGTGCTCGTCATTTTAGACGCTTGTCGTGTTGATAGCCTTGAAAAACAGGTACGAGATCGGGATAATTACGGAGATGTGGCGGAATATCTCTCTGTCGGAGCAAATTCTGCAACTTGGTTAGACGCTTACGAGGAAAAGCTCAAAAGCGACGACATCGTCTATGTGTCTGCGAATCCTCATACAAAACCGTGTCTTGACTCAAACGGCTGCGTAGAGGTTTGGAAAACAAACTGGGATGAAGGACTTGGCACGGTTCGAGCTGAGGATGTTACTGATGCGGCACTCTATCATTATGATCCTAAACCCTCCAACAGATTAGTAGTACACTATATGCAACCACATTTCCCCTCTGTTCCGCAGCCGCAATTTAACTCGGGGTTTGACAAGAAGGGAGTGACCGGAGACAATGAATCAAACTGGTCAGGATCGGTCTGGGAGCAGCTGAATAATGGAGATGTTGCCAATGAAGAGGTACAAGAGGCATATACGGAAAACCTGAAATATGTATTAGATGAGGTCGATGTTCTTACAACGTTCCTGTCTGACTGTACAGTTTCTGTAACTGCAGATCACGGCAATTCGTTTACTGAACCTTATGGACATCCAGACAGAGCTACAAGCGACGCCGTCCGTCAGGTCCCGTGGTGTTATGCCGAGGCAATCGAGGATCCCAAGAGACACCCAAAGGATATTGAAATGTCATCCATGGATGATAAAATCGATGTAGAAAAACGATTAAGCTCTCTCGGCTATCGATAGGCTCCGTGTAGTCCAATAATAATTTAAGCATAAGACGTGATACCAATTACAGAATGGCTAATCCGGGAGAATTCACCGATATCTCTTTTGCCGTAACATCAGATAAAGGGAAGTTAGGTACTCGAGCTGCTTTACTCATCAAGTCAATCCGCAATCACTATCCAAAAGCTAAAATATATAATTTTATACCTGAGTTAAGTTATCCAGATCTCAACAATGATTTAAAATCTTTTTTTGAGTCGTCATCAACAGTCATCGTTGATGAGATCCCCATGCCAGAATATCCGTTAACTGCTCTCCACCGTGCATTTATCGAAGCAGCTAACGCATCTGACAGTCGCTATATTGCTGCACTGGATACGGATACTATACTGTTATCCAAACTTCAGAAACCAGATACAAATGGTGACCCTGAGCTTTTTTTAAAACCGGAAGATAGTGGCGAAGACTACTGGGGGTCATCTCACTCAAAAGACGATTGGCGCGGGGTGTACAATCATTTTGGCGTTGAGCCACCAAAAATGCCATCGAATCTGTATAGTTCGGTGGACAACAGACAATTGATCGCCCCCTATTATCAGGGTGCGGTTATTATCACACAGAATAGAAATTTTCCCTCTCGTTGGCTAGAGATGACACGAGAGGCTGTTGATGAAGAGATATATGATCACGACGAATCGTGGTTCCATGAACAGATTGTTCTCGGCGTCTTGAGCACCCAGTATGATGTCGGATTGCTATCAAACGAACAAAACTATCCACTGTATGCAAGGCTGAATTGTCCATCTGATGTCCAATTGGTGCATTACGTGCGTGACGGAACACTTTCTAGGTTCAAAGACTCTCCACAATTCAAGGCTGTCACACAATTCCGTGAGTTTGATGAAGTGGCCACCCCTGCGACTCTCTCAGATTACTACCGAATTTTTTATGATAATATCTCAAGATTCATTCCGTATCCATATCACCAAAAGATCAATATACCAATCAGCTGGGCGCGTACCACACTTGAGTTCATTCGATCTTGAGGATCGCTATAGCTAACAGTATACGACTGTTCGATCAGATTCTCAGATCGTTCTCGATATGAGCCTCCTTAGCCTTCTGTATGCCAAACAAACCAATAATGAAATAGGTTATACGCTCATTTGACTTATTCTCTGTAAGCATTTACTGATTTGATATGTTGATTTAATGGCAATACCGTTATAGGATATGTGTATGTGTCAGGACGTTGGAATTTGAAGCATCGACAGTGGATCTGATTGTCAAACCGGTATCACTCATGGATACTTTACCCACTCACCTGCGTAGCGTACAACTCTGCATACTTCCCCTCTTGATTAAGCAATTCTCCGTGTTCTCCATACTCTGATATACGTCCGTCCTCGACAGTGTAAATTCGATCCGCATTCTTTACGGTTGACAACCGGTGAGCAATTGTGATAATGATGTAATCGCGGTCCATTTCTTCGATCGCCTGCTGTACTTCTTGCTCCAGATTCGTGTCGAGATCACTAGTTGCTTCATCAAGAATCAGTATGTCAGCATCGGCAAGCAACGCCCGAGCAAGCGCCACTCGCTGTTTCTGCCCACCAGAAAGACGGATCCCGTCATCCCCCAATAGCGTGTCATACCCGCTCGGCAGGCCATCAAAGAACTCGTCAACCTTCGCGATTTCACATACCTTTTCAATCTCAGCTTTCGACGCATCCCGGTTCGCGACAGTCAGGTTATACCGGAGCGTGTCGTCGAAGATATAGGGATTCTGTCGGACGACAGCGAGATGATCGCGCCACTCGTTAATGCCCATTTCTCCAATCAGTTCGCCGTTCGCTGTAATCTGGCCGTCGTCCGGTTCGTACATACGCGCGAGCAGTGCAGCAATCGTCGATTTGCCAGCTCCAGACTGACCGACAAATGCGATGAATTCCCCCTGATGAGCCTCAAATTCGATTCCCTGGAGGACATCTTCTTCTTGGTTATAGGAGAACCAGACGTCGTCGAACTCAACAGTGGTAACGGTATCCGGAGCCGAGCGGATAGCATCGCTTGGTTCCTGATAACGGGCAAGTTTGTCGACGAATTGTTGCGTGCGAACGAGGTGAGGAAGGTTATTCGAAACTTTGTAGAACAATTGATTCGCTTGGCTCGCCTGCGGACCGAGACGGAACATCGCGAAAAGGAACACTCCGAGCGCTCCTAATGAAAGATCCGCAAATCGTAACGCGAGAAAAATGAGGACAAACACCGAGACGGCAACGATCAGGTTGTAGAAATTCTGGAGTGCGGCCTCGTTGCGCCGTAGTTTGATCTGCGATCCGGTGTAGGTTTCTACGGCATCAACGAAGTCCTCGCGAAGCTCGTTAGCGATACCGAAAATACGGATGTCGCGAACGCCCTGTGTTCCAGCTTGTGCCGCCGACTGACGTTTTTCGTTAGCCTCTGCAACCTCGTTCCCGAGGTCGTAACCTGATTCTATCACGCTTTGTACCATGTACGTGAGTCCGCCTAGGAACACAACTGTAAATATTGTGAGTTCAGGGGAGATGACGAACGCGACAAAGAGATAAACGAGTGAAAGTAACCCGACTTGGAGTAAGCGAACCCCGTTCTTAATCACTTCTCCCGCGAAGTTGGTCTGTGTGATGATCGCATTTAGAATGTCGTCTGAGCCCTCCTCGTCGAAGTATTTAATACGGGCCTCAAGAGCGCGATCGAACGCCTCGATCTGGAGGTGCTGGACGTAGTAGGTTTGGATCGCCGCCCGGAACCACGCACCGAAGAAGCTCGACGTATACCGAACGAACATCACCGCTGCGACGCCTACAACGACTGTTGACAGGGAGAACGGGATGTTCAACAGCTGGTACACCGAGACGAATATCGCCATCACTCCACTCGCATTGGCTGCCGGGTCACCGTTGGATTGGACAAGTTCGATGACCGGGAGAATGAAGCCCAACCCGACCGCCTCGAGTCCCGCCGCGGTCACGCCGAACACGACAATAAGGGCAGTCAGTTTCGGATCGAACTCCGCGACTTTCCGGAGTGCGATTAACTTCTCACGTCTCGACACCTGCTCCGATTCGGATTCAGACATGATGAAGGGTCAGTTCATCGTCCAGTATTTGGGGAAGATACATAAGTTCATTCGTTCGATAGGTGTCGGTAACATCTTATTATTCGTGATAGATTCTATATTGTTCACTCACCAAAAGCGCCCAATATTCATCTCTGGAACCGGTCCCCTCGGAATGTTCACTACCCCGCGAGGAGGACAATTACCGATAATCAGCAGGCTACGCCAGCGGAGTGAACCGAAATCTCCACGAGAAACACACCAAATTGTTCTCAATAGAACTCCGTGCCGCTACTGTGGTGCCGACACTGTCTGTCGATTCCCGGTGTCGTTTTGCCGATCGTCTCGCGACATCCGGCTTCCGTAACCCCCTACTTTCGCATGCGGAGGCGGCTGTCGCTCTGGCCTTACCGCTGGGTACGTGGCTCCGTGAGCCGATACCAACGAAGAGTCACTCTGTGGGCGCGTGCCACAGAAGGCCGTCCGCCATGACGAGATAACACAACACACCTGCGGTCGCGATGGCAATCAGGCGGGCGTTAAGCACTGTACCGACGCTGTAAGCGATGATGAGCGTGACAGGGATGACTGTTAACACGAAATCCGGATATTGGTAGCGGTCGGTCATCCCTGGCTTGTCCTCCTGGTAGCAACCTACTCCATGTCGCCCGACTCCCGGCGCGTCTGTGCGATCCGGCGAGCGGCAGTCGGAGATCGTTCGTCGGCTGCCTCCGTCTCACAGCCGGTGACCTGTTTGCCGAACCCCTTCATGGAGCTGAACGGGTCACCCTTGATCTCACCCTCGACATCCGTGATCCCCTTCTGGAGAGAGCGAACCATTGGTTCTCGTTGACAGGTCATCCTCTCTCCTCGGTAATAAAACTAATTAGATATAATTAGGGAGTGACGAGGTGAAATCTCACGGCTTCAACCGTGCGAGGAGGTCACTGCGGTTTGTTCGCACGGGTTACGAGTCATTGACCTCCTCCCGCGCCTTTACAGTAGGTGCCGAAGTACTGGAGAGATTCGGTTGAGTTCCGTTTCTCGTGATCGAGAAAGGCCGATCAAGTCGACGTTTTCCTCAGTGAACCACTGTCCGAGAGCGAAAAAGAGTGGTATCCGCAAGCGGTTTGGCAATCTTGTCAGTAGTCAGCGGCGTGCTGACCCGGTGGAATCCGGATCAGCCCCACATCTGTCGCGATCCGTCCGGGACTGACAGCACGAACAGCCGAAACAGTGCTGTCGAGACGGCTGGTCGATCAGCGAATTCTCGCTGCTCAGCAAGGAACAGACACACCAGAATCCACGGATTGTACATCGCCACCGCGAACAGAAACTCGAACAGCCGCACCGCAAACCTCGGTGACGACGTTCGCGGCAGAAACTCACCGATCTTCCGGTAGGAGGTTTCGATTCCCCATCGGCGGCGATATGCTTCTGTAAGCGGTTCAGCGGCATCTTTCGAGACCGCACAGTTCGTCACAAGGCAAAACGAGTCGTCGTCTCGTGTGCGGTGCGGGACGACGACGAGTGTTACTGGCACCCGGCCGGTCGGTGGATTCTTTCGCACCAGCTCGTAATCTGTGACGAATCGAGAAGCGTCGTGGGCGTCAAGCGCACGCTTGACGCCCACAGTCTGTGGCGCACGCACAGCGAACTCGAGGTCAAGCTCAACGAACGTCTCAACGAGTGGCACGCGGTAGAAGCCGCGATCACAGTAGACGCGGTTGATCTCGACGAATTCTCGAGCAGTGGCGACGAGCCGGCGAATCGACTCCCGCAGCGTGCGGGAGTCATTCGCCTCGACAGATTCCGATGCGAGCGTGAATCGAACGGCAGGATCGACGATACAGAGTGTCACAAATGCGTACGCGAGGTTTGTTCCGCGGTCTGGATTGACCGAACAGACGTGTGGTGTATCGTCCGATCCGTAGTAGAGCCATTCGTGAATATCGAGCGCAACATCGACAGAACGAGTGAACGCTCGCTGGCGGCCGGCGTGAGCGAACGTGGCTGTCCGGACGCCATCGAACTAAGTGTCGATGGCGTCCGGGCTCAGTCCACGAAGATGGTAGAGCAGTGATTTGGCAAGCGGACTCCGTTGGAGATCAATCTCTTCATTCCGAGCAAGCTGAAGCTCTTTCGCGGTTGTATGAACGAATTCGCCGTCGAAGGAACTCCGAGCGAGGACTTTCTGGAAGTCCTCGCTCGGATACTGTCCGTTCGGCTTCGTCGAAAAATCAAGATGTGTGAATAACAGCCTAAAAGCAGCACGAGACAGCTGTTTCGCCTCAGTTGTGTGGATCAGACCGCAGATTGGTCACCACCAACGAAAACGACGACTCAGCTACTTCGGCACCTACTGTTGAGGAGCGGGTGACGTCGGGAACGCCGTTCCTCGCGGAACACTTCGAGAAGGCAGCAGTCGAGCTTCGAGAGAAACTGGGCGAGCAGTCTGACGAATAGCCGTGTCACCCTCGATGATCTCCCCACTCAATCACTAGCCGCCTTGTCGGCAGTGTACTATTCAACCTGAAGCGATCAATGAGAAACTCAAATCCGTGTAACAATTACGGTGAGGGCCTCATGGCGTAATTCTGATCAAGCATCCCCGTGAATTTTTGATTCATATCAACTACCAATATATATAATACGCATTATTATTTGGTGCCAAATCACCAATCAGATTCTGTCTGGTGAAGGTGCCAATGTTTAACGTTAGCGGCCACTGTCAATTTGATATGACACAGATTGTCGAATATGAGCTTTTCAAGGTACCACCACGCTGGCTCTTTTTGAAGATTGAAACCAGCGATGGGACGGTCGGCTGGGGAGAACCAATATTAGAGGGTCGTGCAGAGACCGTCAAAAGTGCCGTCAACGAGCTGATGGAGGGCTATCTGCTTGGTGAAGAGTCAAGCCAAATAGAGAAGCTCTGGCAGACAATGTACCGAGGGGGGTTCTATCGAGGTGGTCCGGTGTTGATGTCTGCCATTGCTGGGATCGACCAAGCGCTCTGGGACATCAAGGGGAAGTACACCGGAGAATCAGTCTCCGAATTGCTCGGGGGACGGACACGCGAACACGTCCCACTATACAAACGATTGGTACCAGAGACCGTCGAAGAAGTCTCGTCTCTCGTTGAGGACGCCGTCTCAGACGGATTCGACACGCTCAAACTGCTCACGACGTATCAAACGTCGCCGATCGAGTCGACCGTAGATATTGACGAGATCTGTAAACACCTTGCGACGGCACGCGAGGTTGCCGGCCGGGGGGTCGATATCGGGATTGACCTTCACGGGCACATCTCCGCGAGCATGGCTCCAAGGGTGCTTTCTCGACTAGCAGAGTACGATCCGATGTTTGTCGAGGAGGTTGTTCGGCCGGAGCATCTTGCCATGCTCGATCGATCCGCGGCATACGATATTCCAATCGCGTTCGGCGAACGATTGTACTCTCGGTGGGAGTTTCAGCCACATCTGGAAGCAGGACGGCTCGACATCGTACAACCGGATGTTTCCCACGCAGGCGGGATAACTGAGATTCAGAACATTGCCTCACTCGCTGAGACGTACGGAGCGAAACTGATGATGAACTGCTCTGTCGGACCGATCGCATACTCAGCAAGTACGCAGCTGAGTCACCACCTCCCGAACGCGATTCAACAGCCTACTATCGGAGAGAGATACATCGACGATTACGTCGATAATGCGGAGGATCTCCATAGTGAGGAGGGTCATGTAACACTCCCTACGAAGCCCGGTCTCGGGATCGAGGTGAATGAAACGGGCGTACGAGAGCACGCCGGTGAAGGAAGTGAATGGCGGACACCAGTCCGCCGATACAACGATGGAAGCTTCGTCGAGTGGTGAGGTGTTTCCCGATGTGTTCCCAACCAGTCAGCCAGATATTGTGGAGATACCGAGGCGTACACTATCTGTATACTTATTGGTGGTGAGGGGGTACAACCGGATATGTCCGAGAGCGATAGAATTGAGGCGACGAGAACCTCTTTCGATATTCTCGATACAATTCACGAGTTGAAAGGCGCATCGGCCGCCGAACTGATCGCCGCGACCGGCTTATCACGCGGGGGAGTCTACAAACATCTCCGAACGTTGATGGACGTGGACGCTGTCGAGAACCAGAACGGAACATACGTGATCGGCCCGAAGTTCAATGAATACGGTCTCTCCGTGACCGGGTCTCGGCCTGTTCTCTCCCAACGTGACAAAGTTGATAAGCTCTCTCGTTCACTCAATGCGCCGACGAATCTATGGTTCTACAGTACCCCGGATTGCCACTGCCTGTACACGACCGTCGGCGACGAACAAGACCAGTATCCACGACAGCGAGGCGACACGGAATCGCTCGTGGAGAGTCCAGCGGGGAAGGCGATATTGGCGCACCTTCCGTCTGATCGGCGCGATTCGATCGTCGATGGAGACGAAACAATCGCCGCGCAGATCGAAACGATCCGGGAACGGAGCCTCCTGGAAGAGCCGCTCTCCTTTGCGCCGGAGTGGGTCTCGATAGCGACCGCAGTCAGAGACCCGGAAGACGAACCGATCGCGTCCTTAGAAGTCGTCATCCCGGCAGAGCGGGCGCGAGGCATCGACGTGAAAAACAACATCAGTGGCCTTCTCACCGAAACCGCGAACCGAATGCGCGTCGAGATGTTGGCAGGATCGGATCGGTGAGAACTAATCGTTGTGTTGTTATAAAATCTGATGTATTTTAATACTAGTCTGATTTTCTATGTTTGTTCTATGAGAACGTGGTGGCTGATACAGTGACAGCCACTCTCAGTTACGTTCCTGTTTTTTTTAGTTGTCGTTTCCACGGCCGTTACCGTTCCCACGCCCGTTACCGTTCCCCGGTCGTTTATCGCGACCCTTGTTCGAATCGTCTCCATCCTCCTCCGGGTTAGCGACGCGGAAGACAACCCGACCGTCGATTGATTCATCGGCGCCGATGGTCGGATCCTGAGTGACTGGTTGATGTCGACTTAACCATTCGTCGGCGTTGGTTCCGGAAAGCGAGCGATCGATAGCAAGCAGATCGACCGTCTCGTCGCGGACCTGTGCCCGTACGTGAGTCTCACCGTTTCCGAGAACACGGAAACCCCGATCCGATTCGTTTGTTAGAGCCGCTCGATAGACATTGCGTTTCGTCCCCCGGAAGTCGTTTGAACCATGTGATGTCGCGTCGTCTTTCCACGGCTGATCGCTTCGAATGCGGATCCCCTCGTGATTCGGCCGAGACCCGTCGGGGAACGCTTGTGCTGAACCTGTTTCCCGTCCGATATGGGTTTCCGGATAGGCGGTCCACTGACCGTCACGCGTCCACGAGAGCGTCGTGTAATCGCGATTCAGCGGCATGGCGACACCCACCTCTCGGGCGTCAATCGCCTCCTGAATGCTGAAGTCGTACGACAGGTCGATCCCACGCTCTTGTGGATAAATAACGAAGGTCCCTTCCGCGATGTCGTACGTGACGTCGACAGCGATCGCACTCCCACCGTCTACACGACGAACATCGGTAACTGTCCGTTCAGAGAGACGGTGATCGATAGCATTCTCGTACGCACGTCCCGTTGCGTTCTGGGTTGGAGTAATGACGAGTTCCGGACCAGCGGAGACGATCGGGTTACCGTCGGTTCCTTCAATTACAACGTTTCCGGTGCCCCGGTCAACACTAAGGCTGAACGTGCCCGTCTCCACTGCCAGTGTCTCGTCGGTTGCGGAGATCGACTCCGTAATCGGTGTTGAATCAAGTCTGCTACTCGGCGTATCGGCAGTAAACACAACCTGCTGGATCACGTGACCCTCGGGATGGGTGACGGTCATCTCTAAGCGACCGTCTTCAACCGGTACCGTGATCTGTTCTTGCTCTCCAGGTTGGGCTGAAAGCTCACGGTTCCCGCGTCCGCGAGCTCCTTCAAATGACACCGTCCGCTCGGTGAGGTCGATAAACTCGTGACGGTTCTCGACAGTAAGGGTGACGACATTTCCGTTGCCGCGCCACGTCGTATCAACTACCTGAACCGGTGAATACGCTTTCTTGACGTGCCAGTACTCGGGACGGGCGCGCCTGTTTCGGTCGAGCAGCCCCCAGAGATATTCACCCCATTGCTCAAGGTGATCGCCACCGGCCCAGATAGCAGCACCGGCAACTGCCCCGGCATCCCGACACTGCTCCCAGATGAGTTCAAAGACGCTCCCCCACTCATCCCGCAGCCCGGGATCAGTCACAAGCTCTTGGTCATTGTAGCAGTAGGTATGTGCGTATTCGTCGAAGAGAGTCGGTGCATCGAGGTTCCCGTACGCTGTAACGGTCGAGTCAGTACGTAACGCGGGGTAGTGGTGGGCTCGCAAGCTGTAGGCGTCGTGCCAGGGATCCGAATCATCGTACGCGTCGTGGTTGAAGATTAGCGGTCTAGTGGGATCTGCTTCCTTCACAAGAGCGGTAACAGTCTCGAACGCTTCGTACCACTCAGACTCATTGGCGATTGACCAGAGACAGACAGAGGCACGGTTCTTATCCCTCTCAACCATTTCGAGGGTCTGCTCGATGACCACGTCTGGGTACGGATCGCCACGCTGCCGGCCGACGAACATGTGTGGTGCCTCTACCTCCACTACGATACCCAATTCGTCACAGGCGTCAAGGAATGCTTCAGATGTCGGGTGGTGAGCAGCTCTCACATAGTTTACGTTCGCCTCTTTCAGCCGGCGCGCATCCTCCCGAGTGATCTCTGCTGGGATGGCGTGCCCGTGTTTCGGTAGGTGAATTTCTTCCCAGTTGACTCCCCGAAGTGTGACCGATTCTCCGTTGATACGCAACGCCTGCCCGTCAACCTCTATCTCTCGAATCCCAATCCGCTCAGTCACTTCCTCTGTGACACCTCCAGCATCGAGTGACACGTCGAGATCATGGAGTCGGGGCTGTTCAGGATTCCATGTCTCGGGATCGTCGACGGTCATCTCAACGGTTATACTACGGGCTTTTCCGGAAGGAACAGCATCAAGGACTGCCTTGTCGGAACCGACGACAGTTCCGTTAGGATCTGTTAGCGAGACAGATAACTCGGCAGTCGTCTCAGATTTTCCCGAATTCTCAACAATAGTGTTGACGTGAACGGTTGCCGCTGTTCCGTTATCGATGAGTTCAGTTCGTACATCGCAGTCGGCCAGATGAACCTGAGGGACCGAGATCAGCGTTACGTCACGCGGGATACCCCCAGTGACGTTCTGCCAACCCATATCATCGGCTTCAGACGCCTGTGCCACACCGACTGTCACTGTGTTCGACCCCTGGGGTTCGATTTCGTCGGTAACGTCTACCTCGAATGGAGTGTGACCGCCCACGTGAGTCCCCATAAGGGACCCATTCACATACACCCACGCTTCGCTGTAGACTGCACCGAACTGTAGCAATACACGTCCTTCTCTCCAGTCTTCAGAGACATCGATCTCACGACGGTACCAGCCGCGCTGGTTTCCTGGAGGATACCAGTCGGCGGAATCTTCAGGTACTTCATAGCCGTCATAACCCCACTGACCAGGAACGGTCTCGTCACGCCACTCAACGCTCCGGTCCTCGATGGTCGCGTAGTCGAACCAAAGAACGGCGGTATCTGGGACAGCCCTAAATCCGGTGCTTACCTGTTCCGCTGATAGGGCAGAGGGGAGTGCCCATGTCGACGTGACAGCCACATCGAGATCGCCTCCACCGACGATGAGTGGTGCATCACTCTCGGCGAGTCCAGTCGCCTCATGTTCAATAGTTCCGATTGGGTCACCATCGACGTACAGCTGATTCTCGCCTTGGTTACCGACGATTGTTACGCTGTGCCACTTACCTGATTCCACATCGGTTTGGAGCGTCTCTGGATACGTCCCGTCCGCTGTTTGCATATAAAATGAGAGCGTCCCATCGTAGATACCAAGCCCGAACTGCTCAGTCCCCGATCCGATAGCACTACTGCCCCGATCGAGAACCAGTCCGCTCCCTCCATCATATTTCAGCCGTGCGTGGAGTGTAAACCCGGGAGAATCGAACGCCAGCGAATCGTCGTTTTCGACAATAACGTACCCGTCCTCCGCAAGATCAATTCCCTGTCCATCAGGGCTAGGGACAAACGACGGATCGTTTTGGAGAATGCCATCGTTCCCCTGCCCTGACTCGTCGGGTGTCACTCCGTTAGTGGCTTCGTTTAACGGCAGCCATGCGACAGCGTCGTCCGGTATTTCAGCGAATCCGCTGGTAATTTGATCTGTGGTGAGTGCCGTCTCGAACGCGCGGAAGGAGTCGACTGTCGGCGATCCGCTGTCGTCGTTTCCGGCGTCATATCCGAGGTGTAGCGGGGAGTCAGTACTTGGGAGTGACGCGAAGTCGTGCGGCGTTGATCCGATCTCTTCAGCATCAACGTAGAGTCGAATTTCATTCGCAGCAACGACCAGCGTCGTCGTGTACCATTGTCCTTGAACGAGATTTCCAGCGTCGATACCCGGCCAGTTGCCGTCGCCTTCTGTCCAGAACGACAGCTGGCCACCCCAGACACCAAGCGAGTACTGATTTCCGCCCTTAGAGTAGATTGGACCATCACCGGTGTACTTGAATGTCGTCTGTAGTGTAAAGCCGGGTTCAGTGAAGTCGACTCCCTTTGTATCACCGACTGCCACGTATCCGTCGTCGGTAAGATCAACTGCCTGCTGAGCGGGATCGGTGACCGTCTCCGGGTCATTCCTGAGATTCCCGTTGTTGCCCGCCGAGGATTGGTCAGGAACTACGCGCCGCCCCGATTCGGAGGGGGGACCATCTCCCGGAGCCAGTGTAAATCCCCACGTGCCGTTAAGCGATTCTGTTCCCCCGACGTCGGTCTCACCCGGGCTCGGGACAACTCGGGCAGACGACGCGACCTCATCATACTCGTCACTCAGTTGTGCGGCTGCGTTCCCTGCTGAGAGCGCAGAACCGAGTGCGACTCCCGATATTGCTGAAAGAACCGTACGACGGCGGAGCGGTACCGCTCCATCATCCCCTTGATTGCTATCTGTTGGCATGTGTGTACCCAACAACCGGTTGTTTTCGTATATTAATAAAAGTTTCTGATAGATTATATAAAACCCAACTAAAGCTATCAGTTCAGCATTCAGCCCAGTTCACCAGCCGGGCAGGACTTAGAACGCAAAGTACCGCAGCGTCTCCTGTCCAGTTACACTCAGGATCTACTGCTGTGCCTGTTCGAATTGTTCATGTTCCAGCGCTGTCTCACCCGTTTTGGTCTTTATCGATTCTTTCGTGGTGGCATCGAAGAGGTAGAGGTCCTCCTCATCAAAGCCGAAGATAACTGTTGAGTTCTCCTCAGGCCGAATTTGGCTCCCGCTCCGTACCGTCAGCTCCACGTCACCCATTTCGGCGTAGAGGAAGTTTTCGTTCCCCATGTGCTCGACAACGTTGATCTCGCTCGGAACGCTGCCATCGGACGCGACGTAGAGATCTTCCGGTCGAATGCCGACACGGACGCGCTCGCGGCCTTCAACCATCGAGGGATCGTCTAGGGAATACGTGAATCCGGCGGGCCCGCGAAGCGTCTCTCCCTCAACCTCGGCCGTGAAGAGGTTGATGTTCGGGCTACCGATGAACCCGGCGACGAACTCGTTCGTCGGTTGCCTGTAGACGTCGTCCGCCGTGCCGACCTGCTGGAGCATCCCATCATCCATGATCGCGATGCGGTCGCCCATCGCCATGGCCTCAGTCTGGTCGTGCGTGACGTACACCGTCGTCACGTCGAGCTGCTGTTGGAGCTCTTGGAGCTCGGTGCGCATATCGGACCGGAGCTTGGCGTCGAGGTTCGACAGCGGTTCGTCCATCAGGAAGACCTCGGGGTCGCGAATGATCGCCCGACCGAGCGCGACGCGTTGCTGCTGTCCGCCGGACAACTCCTTCGGCTTCTGTTTCAACAGCTCTTCGATCCCCAGCAGTTCCGCGGTCTCGATCACCCGCTCGTCGATCTCTTCGGTCGACAGCTTTGTCGAGATTCGCAGCGGGAATCCGATGTTGTCTTCGACGGATAGGTGCGGGTACAGCGCGTAGTTCTGGAAGACCATCGCCACGTCGCGGTCCCGGGCACGCTGGTCGGTCACGTCGACGTCGTCGAACGTGATCTGTCCGTCGGTCGCCGTTTCGAGACCGGCGATACAGCGTAACGTTGTGGTCTTTCCACAGCCCGATGGACCGACGAAGACCAAGAACTCTCCGTCCTCGATCTGTAGATCCATGTCTTCGACGGCGACGATGTACTCGTCTTCCGTGCTAAACTCTTTCCGTAGCTTTGTGAGCTCTATTTGTGCCATGTGTAGTCACCTCATTGTTTGACCGACCCCGCGAGAATTCCCTTGATGAAGTACCGTTGTAGGAAAATGAACAGGAGGGCGATCGGAACGATCGCGAGCGTCGTCCCGACCATGATCTGCTCGAAGGCGACCCGCTGTGCGCCGACGAGCTGCGAGAGGGCGATCGGGATCGTGAACATCGCCTCCTCCTGAAGCACCACGAGCGGATAGAGGAACAGCCGCCACTGATTGATGAACAGGATAACCGCCAACGCAGCCAGCGACGGGATCATCGTCGGGAGCGCGATCTTGTAGAAGATCTGGAGCTCCGTCGCGCCGTCCATCCGCGCCGACTCGAGGAGGGCGTCCGGCAGCGACTGCATGTTCTGGCGCATCAGGAATATCCCGAGAGGATTTGCCGCCCACGGGAGAATCACGGCGAGATACGTGTTTAGCAGGTCCAGCGTCGATACCAAGAGGAATAGCGGAACGACGAGTGCCTGAATCGGGAGCACGAGCGTCGCGAGCACAAAGTAGAACAGCGGCTCCTTGTACTTGAACTCGTACTTCGCGAACGCGAAGCCAGCCATGGAGCACAACAGCATCGAGAGCAGCGTGTACACCACCGCGATCAGCGTGCTGTTCCAGATTGTGCGGACAAAATTCAGCCGATTCTGGAGCGCTTCGAAGTTCGTCAGGAACTGCGTCCCCGGGAGGAACGGGATAGACGAGGAGAACAGTTCTGACTGCGGTATCGTCGCGGCGACGATCATCCAGTACAGCGGCACCACGATCAGCGTTACGACGGCGAGAAGGAACGCGTAGCTCCCGAACTTCAAGGCCGTCTCTCGCTGGGGCTCGTCCATCATTGTGCCGCACCTCCTCTCCGGACCTGAACAATCGAGATTGCGCTCACAATTACGACGAGACAGACAGTCACGGCGCTTGCGTACCCCAGATTGAGCTGGACGAACGCCTGCCGATAGATGTACTGTACCACGGTGAGTGTTGCATTCGCTGGGCCACCACCGGTGATCACGAACGGTTCAGCAAACAGCTTAAACGTCCCGATCGTCGAAGAGACGATCACGAACAACAGCACCGGACGTAGCTGTGGAACGGTGACGAATCTGAACTTCTGCCACATCGTCGCTCCGTCGATCTCGGCGGCCTCGTACAGCTGTTGCGGAATCGTCTGGAGCCCCGCCAACAGGATGATCATATTATATCCCATCCACCGCCATGTGATCGCGATCACAAGTGTGATCCGTGCCATCCACCTGTCTGTGAGCCACGGAACCGCGTCAAGACCGACACTCATCAACACCTGATTTATCATTCCGACATCACCCTCGAACAGCAACAGAAACACCGTGGAGTACGCGACCATCCCGGTTGCGACCGGGAGTGCGATGAGCGTTCTCCACAGGCCCTTCGCTCGGATAAACTTCGAGTCAAGGACAATGGCGACCGCCAGCGCGAGGATCACCATCAGCGGGACCTGAATCAGGAAAATAAACCCCGTGTTGAAAAGCGACAGGTGGAACACCGAGTCGCTAAAGATGAGGGACTCGTAGTGCGCTAATCCGACGAACTCCAAGTTCGATATCTTCGGAATTGTCAGTTCGAAGATCCACGCCTGGATTGAAACGATGTACTCGCTTCCCGCAGGGCCCTCGTAACTGAAAACGGATAGGTAGATCGTATACAGCGTAGGGAATAGTAGGAAGACCGAGAACAACAGGTAAAACGGCGAAATGTAGAGATACGGGAGTCCAGGAATCTTCGGTACGACGCTCGACACGTTCTGTCTCAGAAACCGGAGTCGGTCCGACAACTCCTGGTACGATTCTGACGACTGCAGTTCGGATCTGATACTGGTTGCCATGAAGAGGTGGTGAGTGCTGGTTACGCGAGGTCCCGGTCTTCCCGGTCCGCAACGGTTTCAGCGGCGTCCTGCATCGCCTGTTCGGGACTCTTGTCGCCGTTCAGCAGGTTATCGAGTTCAGTCGAGATCGCGTTGTTGATCTCGGTCTGAATCTCGTTATACCGGTACGGTTCGATGTTTTCGGCGACTTCTGCGAAGAGGCTGTAGATTGCCTGTCCGTCGTAGAAGTCCTGCGATTCCTCGTAGAGGTCCGCGTTGTACGCGGTGCTGAGCGATGGGAACAGCCCGTACTCTTCGAGCATGTAGTTCTGAATTTCCGGCGTCGTCATCACGTACAACGCGTAATCCCACGCCCGACTTACCTTCCCCTCGTCTTCGATCTGTGCGGGGATCGCGACGTTCGATCCCCCACGGTTGGAGGCACGGTTTCCCCCCTCCTCGAACGCGGGGAGCTTGTACACGCCCCAGTTTCCGGCGGTGTCCGGCAGCTCAGCACGAAGTGTTCCGTCCATCCATGCGGCCGAGGGGAGCGTCGCGATCGTCCCCTCCGCGAACGCCGTGAACCAGCTGCTCGACCACATCCCGACCGTTCGGGTGATCCCGGAGTCTTGGAGGTCAGCGATAAGCTGCGCCACGCGAACACTCTCCTCGCTGTGGATGTTGACCGCTCCGTCCTCGGTGATTGGCTGCCCGCCGAGCTGACGGAACAACATACGCCAGAACTGCGGGAGTTCGTCGGACTGCGGCAGGTTGATCATCGCCGCGTCGTCCGGGAGCTTCTGTCCCTCCTCGATGAAATCGTCCCATGTTTCGATCGCGTCGGGATCGATTCCGGCGTCCGCGTACTGATCCCGCTTATAGTACATTCCCGTTGGGCCGAGGTCCCACGGGAGACCAAAGTCCTGCCCCCCGTACTGGACTGCTCGCCACTTCCCTGCGACGATATCCTCGCGAATCCCAGCCTCGTCGATTCGGTCAGTGACGTCCGTGAGCGAATCCTGACTCGCGTAAGTGAGCATATCGTAGTTTTGTAACGCGGTCAGGTCGGGAGCACCGGTCCCGCTCGTCACGGCTGTCTGGAACCGTTGCTCGTGGACGTTATCGCCCAGTTCCTCTACAGTTATCGTTGCGCCCTCGTTCTCGGCTTCGTATGAGGGGACCCCGACATCATCCGGGAGGTCACTCGCGGCGTCGTCCATCGCGCGGGCCGCGACGTTCCACGCCCAGTAGGTGATCGAATCGGCCATTTCTGGTTCGGCCGATCCGCCGCTGTTATCGGACGACTCCCCACTGTCGTCCGACGACCCGCCAGCGTCGTCCGACGATTCCCCGCCGGTATCGACGCTACACCCGGCCAATCCCGCTATCCCAGCGACCCCAAGCGCACTGAGAAACTCTCGTCGACGTTCCTCAGGCAGATCTATGTCTGACATGGTGGCTACGGTATAGCGGTCTGTGCCAATTGTTATTAATGTTCTGGATCATCCCACGCTGCTGAGACAGGAAAACGGGATGGTCTGATGGCAAGCGGTACATTTGACGGAGCCGGATCGATCACACGTCGCGTCGATAGTTGAGGTACAGATCGTCTTGCATCACCTGCGAGCGTCCTCCGTCGATAAGAATACTTTCGCCGGTGATGAAGCTCGCGTCGTCGCTCGCGAGGAACGCGGCCAGCCCGGCCACGTCAGATGGCTGACCGAGCCGACCAACCGGATGGATATCCTGCGTGTACTCGTAGTCGTCGCCCAATTCCTCTTTCGTGCGGTCGATCTCGATCCACCCAGGGTTGATCGTGTTCACCGTGATATCGTCCGGCCCGAGTTCCAGCGCCAGCGCGCGGGTCATCCCGTTGATCCCGGCCTTGACCGCGTTGTACGGGAACAGCCCCGGCATCGTGAGGAACGCGTGGTTCGAGGAGGTATTGAGGATCGTACCGCCCGCGGGCATGTGGTCGGCTACGTGTTTCGCGCACAGCCAGAACGCCCGGAAGTCGGTCTCGAGGACGAACTCCCAGTCGCCCATCGTCGCCTCGCGCGCGGTCGTCTCCGTCTGGACGCCCGCGTTGTTCACTAATACGTCGATCTTTCCGTACTCCGCGACGGCGTGATCGACGAGCGCCTCGATCTCCGCGGGCTCGCGCATGTCAGCCCGAATAAACGTCGCGTCGCCGCCCGTCGCCTCAATCTCGTCGACCACCCCCTGCCCGCTGTCGGCGGAGCGACCGGTCACCACGACGGATGCCCCCTCAGCGGCGAAGCGGCGGGCGACACCCTCGCCGATCCCGCGAGTCGATCCGGTAACGATGGCGACTGTGTTCGCGTGTCTGTTCGCGACGGCATTTTCGATCGGGTCGCTCGGTGACATACCTATTACTGCTGTTGCCCCGGTCAAATAATCACCGCCTGCGTGGACGTCCCGGTGGAATCCCTACCACTCGGCGACGCTCCCGTCGGCGTGTCGCCAGACGGGATTGTGCCAGTCCACATCCTTCTCGGCCTGCGCGCGCACATGCTCCTCGTCGATTTCGATCCCGAGCCCGGGTGCGTCGGGAATCTGGACGTAACCGCCCTCGTAGTCGAAGACCGAGGGGTCCGCGAGGTAGTCGAGCACGTCGCTCCCCTCGTTGTAGTGGATGTCGAGGCTCTGCTCTTGGATGAAGGCATTTGGTGAGGCGGCATCGACCTGTAGACACGACGCGAGCGCGATCGGTCCGAGCGGGCAGTGTGGGGCCATCGCCACGTCGTAGGCCTCGGCCATCGAGGCGATCTTCTTCACTTCGGTGATCCCGCCCGCGTGCGAGAGATCCGGCTGGATCACGTCGACGGCGCCGTCCTCGAAGACCTCCTTGAAGTCCCATCGCGAGTACATGCGCTCGCCGGTCGCGATCGGCGTCGTCGTGTGCTCGGCGATCTTCGGGAGTGCGTCGTTGTGTCCGGAGAGGACGGGCTCTTCAACGAACATCGGATCGTACGGTTCAAGCGCCTCGACGAGCCGCTTCGCCATCGGCTTGGAGACGCGTCCATGGAAGTCGACGCCGATGCCGACCTCGTCGCCGACAGCCTCTCGGACCTCTCGTAGTCGTGTCTCGGCGGCATCGATCGTGGCGGGGTCGTCGACCCGCTCGATCTCCTCGGTGGCGTTCATCTTCAGCGCCGTGAACCCGGATTCGACTTGCTTGCGGGCCTGTTCGGCCACGTCGGAAGGTCGGTCGCCACCGATCCACTGGTACACCCGGATCCGCTCTCGTGCCGGCCCACCGAGCAGTTCGTGGACGGGGAGGCCGATCTGTTTGCCCTTGATGTCCCAGAGTGCCTGATCGACCCCAGCGATAGCGCTCATTAGTACCGGGCCGCCGCGGTAGAACCCGCCGCGGTACATCGTCTGCCAGTGGTCCTCGATCCGACCGGCGTCCTCGCCGAGCAGGTACGTGTCGAACAGCTCCTCGACTGCGGTTCGCACCGTCTTCGAGCGCCCCTCGACGACCGGCTCCCCCCACCCGACCGTCCCGTCCGCGGTCTCGACGCGCAAGAAGAGCCACCGAGGTGGCACATCGAACAGCTCGTAGTCAACGATTTTGCTCATTTCTAACTTGGTGTATCCAGTCATCTCTGTTAATCATTTCGGGTACGGCTACGACAGGAGGGACGTGTATGCCGTGTCATCGACGAGAACTCGGCCCCCTTCAGCCCCATCTGTAGTGATTAATAAATATACTTATAGTGTATCCTTAGACACCCATTACAATAGTATTAATGTAATTCCCTGGGTTGGCCGTGTCTACTATTAGTGTATTTTTTTGGGAGCGAACACCGATTCAGGTCAGTTCACCGGACACTCAACGGATTCGCCGGGATGCCGATTCGGTACCTGTCGCTGAGGAACAGAACTGTCCAGTACGAGGCGATTCAGAATGAAATGGAACGAACGAAACGAACCAGGAAATCGTAAATAGCGAAACGGACTATCGGTCGGAACCGCGCACGATAGACGCCGGGTCAGCCTCAGCCTCGTGCGGTCGGATGGTGAATGATACCGAGACCGGCTCCGCAGAAATCCGGTGTTCACGAAGTGGTTTTACTGGCGTTCCGCCGACGCCGGCGACAGCGATATCGACGAACATGGTTGTCCGCTCGGCGGGAACGAGCTCCTGAATCCGCTTCGCGTCGGCGAGGTTCTCGTACGTGTCGAACCGCACGTTCAACGGAGTCTCACCGGCGATTGTGAGGCCGGTTTGTGATCCGGTGGTGCTTGCCCACCGCACATCAGTTTTGTTCCCGTTGTCCGATGGTAGCCGGTAGGGAACAAACTGATCATCGATGCGTCCCTCGTACCGGCCGACCTCGCAGCCGGTCTTTCGGTCCGGATACGTCTCGTGCGGGCCACGGCCGAACCACTCCACGTCGGTCATTGACGACGAGAGCTCAAGCTCGATTCCCAGTCGTGGGAGCCATGTCGACAGCTCTTCTGTGAGAGCAGGCGTGGGACGGGCGTCGACGCTCGCGTCGACGGTACCGTCTCGACTCACCTCGTACGCGAAATCGACCTCGAAAAGCGCATCTCTCTCGGGAGGTCGGAGCTCTGTCGAGCACGTGATTCGGACCCCCGACTCGTCGTCCCGTTCGACAATGTGGTCGGTTGCGACCTGACTGAGGGCGTGGAGTCCGAGTGAGCGCCACTCCCCCTCGTTGTCGTACCCCCACTCGGTGTCGCTGTCCATGTGACCCTCGTTGGCGATCGGCGCCCGAAACGCGCCGAAAACCGGACCATCAGACGCGACGGTCTCGCCGTCGAACTGAAGCTCGTCGAACCGCCCACGGCCGGTATCAAACCGATATCGGAACCGATCGCCAGAGAGAACGATTACATCGTCCGTCTCTTCGAGGGCGATCTGCTCGCCTGGGCTCACCTGAGCCCCATCTGCGGCGAACTCAGTTGTCTCCGTAGGTGGGACAGGAATCGAAAACTGGTCGAACCCAATCTCGTGCCCCGCAGGGGCCCAGTCCGTCTCTTCGGAGAGTCGGACCCGGAAGGTCAAATGACACTCGCGGTCTGAGGGAATCTCCGATAGATCGAAGGGAACAGTTACACCACGCGTCTGACCGGGCACCACATCGAGTTCCAGTACCCCCGACTGGATCTGCTCGCCGTCGACCGTCAGTTCCCAGGTCGTCTCGTACGCTGAGAGGTTCGTCGAGCTGTAGTAGTTCGAGACAGTGAACACGCCCTCTGCCAGAGCGACGTCATCGAACGCGAACGGCTGGTGAGTCTTTTTCACCTGCCGAAGCTCAGGCTGGAGAGTGAGATCGGAAAACGCGGTGCCATCGAGCAAGAAGGGGTCGTCATCGAACCACCACTCGCCCGGCGCCGCATCGGAGACCACGTGGCCCGCAAGCGTCTGATTGGTCCACTCCCAGATGAATCCTCCCTGTAGTCCGTCGATGGCGTTGACGAGGTCCCAGAACGCATCTTGGAGCCCGAGGCTGTTACACAGGGCGTGACCGTACTCGCCCATAATGAGGGGACGGTCCTCGACGGCGCTGTGTTGGGCGAGGGTGTGCGGAACGGCGTACCGCGGTCCCGAGATGTCGGCGAACGGTGCGGTTCCTGTCATGCTCTCGTGGAACTCCTCGTACGGCGCGTCGCCGGACCCCTGATGGTAGACGAACCGCGTGGGGTCTCCCTCGCGGGCGTACGACGCCATCTTCTCGTGGGGAACGCCTTGTCCGGCCTCATTGCTGGTGCTCCAGGCGAAGATCGAGGCGAAGTTCTTGTGGTGATCGACCATCTGTTCGAATCGCCGGAGGAACGAGGTCTCGAACGCCGGCCGCTCGTTGACGAAGTTCATGTTGAAGTGGGTCTCGATGTTTGCCTCGTCGATGACGTAGAAACCCAGTTCATCCGCGAGCTCGTACACCGCCAAGTCGTTCGGGTAGTGAGCCGTCCGGATCGCGTTGACGTTGTGCTGTTTCAACAGCGTTAGCTCCTCACGAACGCGCTCGAACGACACGGTTCGTCCAGTCTCCGGATCGTGTTCGTGACGATTTATCCCCCGGACGGTGATCGGATCACCGTTGATCAGAACCTGTCCATCCTCGATTGTAAACTCTCGGAAGCCGACGCGATCGGGTACCACCTCGACGACGCTCCCGTCCGGGTTCCGGATTTCTAACACGAGATCGTATAGAGCCGGCTGCTCTGCCGACCACGGCGTCGGCGACGGGACCGTCGTCCGGATGCTCGCGTCCCCTTCTTCCGCGCCGAGCGTGGCCTCAGCGGTCGCCAGTTCGGTCTCGCCGTCGAACATCCGTCCGATGACGCGCCACCCGTCCGTGTCTCCACCGACCACCTCCGCGTCGACGGTGAGTGTCGCGTCACCGCTCGGATGGAGTTCGGTCTGAACATCGTAGTCCCGGAGGAACACAGACGGCTTCGAGTAGACGTAGACGCTACGGAAGATACCGCTGAATCGAACCATATCCTGCGTTTCCAAGTAGCTCCCGTCGGAGAACCGAAACACCTGTACGGTGAGCGTGTGGGACTCGCCCGGATCGAGGATCTCGGTGAGGTCGAACTCCGAAGGAGTCATCGACCCTTGATCGTATCCGACGTACTCGCCGTCGACCCAGACAAAGAACGCGGACTTGACCCCCTCGAAGTGGAGGAAGGTGTGGCGGTCACCATCCCACTCCGCCGGCACCTCAATATTCCGTTGGTACGTCCCTACCGGATTGAATGTCTCCGGAACTCGAGGTGGCTCTGGCATGGATTCCACTTCCGGAATCTGCTCCCACGTCAGTGCAATGTTGCGGTAGATCGGGCGATCGTACCCGGATAACTGCCACACTCCCGGTACCGAGATCTCGTCCCACTCGATATCACCACCGAGCCTATCTGGAAGATCAGACGGCTTTTCGGCCCAAGCGAACGACCAGTCGCCGTTGAGGAGCCGGAAGTACTTCGAAGACGCCCACCGCGTTTCGGGCTCTGTCAGCCGCGCGGCGGCGTCTCTGGCTGATGCTGTTGACTCGTACGAGACTGACGGGACGTGTGTCGGCTCAACGCCTTCTTCAATCCTCGCTGGATTTTCGATATAGTCGTCTAGTCCCGCCAGTTGGGCTGGCTCTCGTGACACGGGTCTTCACCCAATCTATTTGGGCATGATATAAAAAATAACGTGACCCTCTTCACCGAGCCCGTCTCGTGGTCATCACGCCCCTCCCCTCGGTCGCGTGTCTTTCACCCGATAACCGAAGACGAAGTCGCAGCCGTTACAGGCGAAGACGGAAGGGAGATCGACCGCTAACAACGAGAATTGCTATTCACGGAGCGAGAAATGTCGAACATGAGTCGTCCCATTTATCACGACGCCCATCCCGAATGTCTGTATGTACTCACAACGGTTCGATCAGATCCGCGAAGGCGGCGTCGTCGCGATTCTCCGTGGTGTGGACTCCGAATCTGCGATCCACGTGGCGGATGCCGTGGTCGATGGCGGCGTCACAGCGCTTGAAGTGACTGCGGACACGTCGAATGTCACAGAAACGATCGACGCGCTCTCCGACCGGTACGACGGTGTGATCGTTGGTGCCGGAACGGTTCTGGACGCCGAAACCGCCCGGGCGGTACAGCTCGCAGGCGCCGAGTTCCTCGTCACGCCAACCGTTGACGGGGGCGTCATTGAGACCGGGAACCGCTACGGAACGCCAGTCGCGACCGGCGCGTTCACCCCGACCGAGGCGGTAACCGCCTACGAATCCGGCGCCGACTTCGTGAAAGTGTTTCCGGCTAAAACGGGGGGACCCGCCCACGTTGCGGCCCTTGGTGGCCCGCTCCCGCAGATCCCGCTCGTTCCGACCGGGGGAGTTGGCCCTGAGAATGCCAGCGAATACATCGAGGCAGGGGCCACGGCGGTCGGCGTCGGCAGCGCGATCGTCGACGACAACGCCGTCGCGAACGAGGAGTATGAGACCATCACCGAGAACGCGCGCCGAACGGTCGACGCGGTCGCGACAGCCAGAGACAGATAGTCCGCCGACCAATCAGGCGATCCGGGACCGGAAGTCGGAGACTCCTGCGGTATCGAGGTCAGTAACACGGAAGACAGAACCCGCGCCGTCACCCTCTGTCGACCGGTCTCCACCCGTGAGTGCCGTCGTCACGTAAAGCGTCTCGTACCCCGCCCCGCCGAACGTGACCGAGGAGACCTTCCGTGCCGGAAATTCGATCTCGGACACCGGTTCTCCCGTCGGCGCATACCGAACGACTCGTCCCCCATTCCATCGGGCTGACCACACGTGATCGTTAGCGTCAACGGTCATGCCATCAGGGACACCGCCATCTGTCGGGGTTTCGCAAAACGTACGCTGGTCTGTGAGTTCGCCGGTCTCGGGAGCGTAATCGAACGCGTAAACCTGGCGAGCTTCGGACTCCGTGACGTAGAAAGTCTTCCCGTCATTAGCGAATCCCATCCCATTCGGGATATTTAGATCCTCGAGGACGGTGGTGACGCTTCCATCCGGGTCAATCCGGTAGAGATTGCCGAGCGACTCTGCTCCGGGCATAGTTCCGCAGAAAACCCGTCCCCCCGGATCGGATATTACGTCATTGAATCTCGTCTGGGAGTCAACTTCGAGTATGACGGACCAGGTACCACGATCCGGTTTGAATCGTTCAACGGATCGGTGAGTAAATAGAAGCAGGTCTCCGTTGTCTTCAAGCGTGAAGCCGCCTATCGGACCAGATTCAGCCTCGTAGGCGATACTGTGTTCGCCTGTTTTGGGATCATACTGCCAGAGGCGACCCGCTGGGATATCCACCCAGTACAGCTGTTGTCGGTCAGGATGCCATAGTGGACCTTCACCAGTATGGTTGTACGTATCCGCGATTTGTTCAGGGCGAGCCATATCTGATCACCTTGTTACCAGCACTTTAACATAGTGTTCAGCGGCGCCGTTGAAATTCGATTTTACAGACGGGTCTCAGTCTGAAACGACTCAACCCTTATGATAGTAGGGTCGCGTTAACTCGTGGGTTTCCGCCTTGAGTTGCTATGGTTTTCGACGAAGGGGTGAGAGGGCTTAGCTACGCCGGATCTCCGTACGAGATGTCGCCGTCGACGACCGTGATCTCGACATCGATATCCGCCATCGACTCCGGCTCCGCGAACGGGTCCGCGTCAAGCACGACCGCATCAGCAAGCTTGCCGGGTTCGAGTGTTCCCTTGTCGTCTTCGGTGAACTCCGCGTACGCCGCGTCCCGCGTGTACGCCGCGATCGCCTCGCCGACAGAGAGGCGCTGGGCGTCGTGTGGCGCGCTGACCGCGTGGTGGATCCCGTGGAGCGGTCCGATTCAGTGTCGCCGACGGCGATGACGCGACCGTCACGATCAACTCGGAGCCGGGGCTGGCCGCTGTCGTCTTCAACGAGAGCGAGGTACTCCACCGCGAACCGCTCACCCAGAACAGGTAGGGGAGTGTCTTGACCTCCTCCCACCGCTAAGGCTGCCGCGATCTCGTCGTTGAGTCGGGCAACCGACCAAGGCGATTCGTCAATCTCCGCGTGTCTACCTCCGGTATCATCGTCGACGGCCATTCACCCCGGCCTGTGAGCGCTGCCGCGCATTTGTGTTGCGTGCGATCGCGGTTTCGTTGGGCTGGAGCGACGTTCATTTGATATATCTGGTTATATACTGTATCCTATACCTATGTTTATTTTGATATAATATACAATACCGAATCGACACAGATTTCGATGTGGGATGGTGGTCCACACGGGGCGTTCATTCAGAACCATCATTTCGTCGATAGGAAATCCCGTATTGTCGGGAGCGAGGTCCTTCTATCATTCAATATGAGACGCGTGAAGGTTGTTGTGACCGTCTGTAAGGACCATCCTCTGTCGATACAGGTGGCCCTCAGAGTTGGAGTCGGACACGTTAACCAAGGCCCCACACGGGTTGACATTCCCCCGTCTTGAAGGGCAGAGTTTTAGCTTTGTAACTTCTATAGGGGTAAAACCGTGACGCGATCGAAATAATCACCGGATATGATCGGCGTTCGATCGTCTTACGCTCGCTCGCGGGGGTGTTCGATCTCGGAGGATCAATATATAACAGAATACTTATATATAATCTATGTTGATGTTTATTCGAATTTCGTGTAGTCACCGTGCTCATCGCTCGTCGACAATTCTCCGGGTCCCAGAAGCGGATCGGCGTCAGATGGCCAAGGAATTACACTCATACTACTGTAATGGTAATTTTGACCGCCGTGAGTGTTACCGAGGAGTATTCGATGCTATGCGCGGCCGGACACAACGATGAACGATAGTTCGGTAGAGCAAAACGCCTACGAGTACGTCGCGCGGATACCGATGATCTGGGCGGATTGCGCGACCATCTCGGGGACCTCCTCGTGGTACCACGTCCCGTTCATCCGAGTTGTCGGCCCTGAGACGCTGATAGCGCCGAGGACATGTCCGTCGTCCGCTGACAGTATCGGCGCACCGACCGCCCGCATGCCGACTGTCCGCTCTTCATCGTTGAACGCGTATCCGCGCTCAGCGATCTCGTCGAGTTCGGTCCGCAGCGCCTCTGCGTCCGTGAGCGTTTGTGGCGTCTGCTCGTCGAACGCCAGTCGATCGAGCACTGTGTCGAGCCGGCCGTCCGGGAGGTGAGCGAGGTACGCTTTCCCGACAGCGGTCGCGTGGAGGTCGACGACGGTCCCGATGTGCGAGTCCGTCCGCACCGCCTGATCCGCTAGCGACTGGTAGACGTAGATCCCGACACCGTCCTCCTCGACCATCACCTGCGCGCGCTCGCCGACCGCCTCGACTAAACTGTCCGTTTCGGGCTTGGCGACGTGGTACAGATCGTGATGCTGGCGCGCCCGATCACCGAGCCCCAGGAACTGTAGCCCGAGCCGATACTCGTCGCCGTCCTGAACGACGTATCCCAGCTTCCGAAGGGTCTGGAGGTGGTTGTGGACCGTGCTCTTCGAGATCGACAGCGAGTCTGCCAACTCCGAGACGCCGCATCCCTCCTGATCGCCGAGTCGTTCGAGGATACGGAACGAGCGTTCTGTCGCACCGACCGACGCCGCGTTTGGTGTGTTGTCGCGTGCCATACTTGATGTAACGTGCGCTCAAGTGAAATATCTACCGTGTGTGTTCGGTCTGACAAAACGATTGTTCTGTATTACGGACGAAGTGCGGCGACCGTCTCTCGGATCGGACGCTCTGCGACCGTGTCCAGGGCGTCGAGCGCTTCGTCTACGCGAGCGGTATCTTTCTGATCGCCGGAGAGCCCGTGCGCCAGCAGCACGCGGTTTCGCTCACGATACTCGGCGTCGGGCATGGGGTCGCGGTAGTCGCCGCGGGGGTAGTCTCGCGACCCCGTCAGGGTCGTCCCGTTGCGGAGTTCGACGGCGACGCGCGCTCCCCACGACTCGGGGAACTCCGCCTCGTATCCCTCGTCCTCTCGGAGCTCGACGCGCGCGGCGACGGACCGGACCGTCTCGTCTGCCAGCGCCTCGGGAGTGAAGCCCTCGAGGTCGACGCTCCCGCGACAGAGGTACGTCGCCAGCACGTACGGCGCGGAAAACTTCCCCGCAGTCATCGTCTCCGGTTCGGGATGAGACATGTCGGTCGCGTTTGCGAACGTCCGGACCGTGACAGACTCCACGCTGCTCGGATCGACCGACTCCACGTCGATCGCCTCGCGCAGCGCGTCGAGCGGTGGGTGGGTGTACCGACAGGATGGGTACGGCTTGACGTAGTGCTCTGCGATCGCCCACTCTGTTCCGAGCGTCTCGAACTGGCTGGCGAACCCGTCCGGCAGCAGTTCCTCGAAGGGGTCGTACACCGCCTCGATCGCCGCGCGCGAGCCCTCCAGCCCCGCGATCGCGGTCAGCGCCGCAGTCACGCCGGCCTGCGCCGAGAAGCCGGCGGTGAAGTTCCGCGCGGGTGCGCCCTCGGCGTACGGGTCGTGCATCGATATCACTGCGAGGTTCGCGGCGATTCGGAACGTCTCCGTGAGCTCCTCGGCGGTTGCGTCCAGACAGATGGCGCTCGTCACCGCCGGCCCCACGGTCGTCCACGTCGAGTGCGGGTTCCGGACGAGCCACGGGATCGCGTCGTTCATCTGGTCTTTCATCGCGAAGATCGCCCGCTCCAGTCGGACGCAGATCTCGTATGCCCGCGTACAGGCGTCGACGAACGTCTCGCCGTCCACGTCGTTCGCCTCCGCGGCGGCGAGCCCGCCGGCGACGATCCCGGCGCCGACGTGGCCCCCCGTGTTGTGTCCCTCCTCTACCTCCTGTGCGATGGCGGCCGCCGCGTTGGTCATAGCGGCCTGCGGCGGTGCGGCCCGCCGGTCGGTCCCGAGTATCGACGCCTCGTCGCCGGAGAATACCGCATCCCTCGCGACGCCAGCGACCCCGAGCGCCGCCGATCCGGCGACGGCGGCCGCCAGCACGTCGGCGACCACCGCCCGCCCGTGCTCGCGGGCCGAGTCGTCGACAGACGACGCGAGGAACTCGGCTACTGCTCGCTCCCACTCTCGACTGTGTCGTGTTGACATAGTTGAGAGACGCGCGTCGCGGGCAAAAGCGTATGGGCCGGAGACGGCGGCGTGGGCAGAAATCTATGAGAGGTCAGCGCCGCGCGAGCGTACAGAGGACGCGCGGCGGCTCCGGTGTCTTGGCGCCCTCCCAAAGCGTGGCTGCCCGGTCCTCGCCGATTACGGGCGCGACCAGCTCCCGGAACTTCGATTCGAGCCGCCCCTCGTCGAACGGGTCGTGTTCACCACCCCGGGGCGCGACGACCTCCCGCGAGAAGCGCTCGTCCGCCGTCTCGACGGTCACCCGCGCCCCCCGCTGCTCGGGAGCTCGGGCCGCTATCTCGTCGTCGACGGCGACCGTGACGCGCTCGGCGAGCGCGATCGCTTCCGGCGTGATCGCCTCGTCCGCGAACGCGGTTGGCCCGGTGTCGCCACGTAGCAGCGCCGTCGCGACCGCGAAGGGGATCGAGAACTTCGCCTGTAGCTGGTTCCGCGGCCGGGACTCTGTCAACCGCGCGGCCGCCGGGTACGTCCCGACGCGCACCGACTCCACAGTTGCCGGATCTATCCCGTCCGGAAGCGCCGCGATGGCGTCCAGCGTCGGATGGGTGTACCGACACGCGGCGTGGATCTTGAAGTACCCGTGCTCCAGCTCCCAGCGCTCGTTGAGCCCAGCTGAGAGGGCTGCCTCGTCGATCCCATCGGCGGCGGCGTGTTCGAGATGTCGCGCGACACCGTTCTCCAAGCCGCCGAACCCCGCCTCCGCCTGATCGACGGCGACCAGTGCCGCGAGGTTTCCCATGCCGGCGTAGGCGTTCCGCACCGTCGCGCCCTCAATCGCCGCCTCGAACCGGGTGTGTTGCGCGTAGTTCGCCGCGATGGCCATGGCCGACCGCGTCGTCTCTGGGCCGAGCCCGCGCGAGCGAGCCACGGCGGCCGCGCCGCCGACCGCGCCCCACAAGCCGTGCGGGTGGTACCCCGATCGGAGTGTTCCGAGCGCGCGGGCGGTTCGGACGGCCACCTCGTAGCCCGCGACGAACGAGCGCACGAACGCGTCACTGTCGCCGTACCCAATCTCGGCGTCGGCCAACAACGCGGGCAACACGTGGATCGCGGGATGGCCGGCGGCGAACCGATGCCCCTCGTCGAGTTCGAGTACGGTCCCCGCCGTGCCGTTACACAGCGCCGCCAGCGGCGGGTTCGTCTCGCCGCCATCAGCGCCGAGCACCGTCGCCCCGCCCGAGGCACCGTTGGTCCAGCGCCGCGCGAGCGAACTGACCGCGTCGTCGGTCGATCCCGCGACGATCGCACCGAGCGTGTCGGCAACGGTGAGCCCCGCCCGATCGTGGACCCGATCGGGGATCGCTCCCGTCTCCAACTCCGCGGCGAACGTCGCGAGATCGCGTTCGTGTTCAGGTGCCATCGTCGTCCAACAGGTCGGTGCGCACCCGGAGCAGTTCGACGAACCTGGACGGCCACGAGACGACGCCCTTCGGACTGTACAATACGATCGCGATGAGGATGACTCCGTAGATGGCGTTGTTCAGTCCGGGGACGGAGAAGGACTGTCGAACGAACTCGCCAACGGGTATGATGACGAACGCCCCCACGATCGGGCCGAGAACGGTGCCGATCCCGCCGACGATCGCCGGCAGAAGGATCTCGACGTTAACGAGCAGCTCGAACACCGTCGTCGGACGGATCGTGTTGAAGTACATCGCCCAGAACGCTCCGGGCCACGCCGTGAAGAAGGCGCTCACGGCGACGGCCAACAGCTTGTACCGATAGGTCGGGACGCCGATGGCGGCTGCGGCCTGCTCCCGCTCGCGGATCGCGAACAGGTAGTACCCGAGCTGGGACCGGTTGATCGCGAGCGAGACGACGGTGACGACCGTCAGGAACCCGAGGATGAGGTAGTAGTACGGCAGGTCGCCGGTGAACTGAAACGCGGCCAGTCCCGGCCCGTCGGCGTACTCGCGCGCGAGCGGCCTGAAGAACCCGCTGGCACCGCCGAGCTGCGGAACGTTCGTGAACACGTACCGCAACAGCTCCGCGAACGCCAGCGTCGCCAGCGCGAAGTAGTGGCCCTCCAGGTCGTAGCGGAAGGTCAACGCGCCGATCAGCAGGCCGTAGATTGCCGCGAGGACGCTGCCGAGCAGCATCCCGATCCACGGGGAGATGCCGACAGTTCCGGTCAGGATAATCGTCGTATACGCGCCGAGTCCGAAGAACGCGGCGTGTCCGAACGAGAACTGTCCGGTGTATCCCGACATGATGTTCCACGCCTGGGCGGTCGTCGCCCAGATGAGTGTGACGATGAGCATGTTCAGGCTGAGCCACCCCAGCGGGGCGACCCCGAACAGTGCGAGCCGTCGGAGGAACGGTATCGCTGCGAGCACGACGAGACTTGCCGCGACCAGTACGGGAAGCGCGTACCACTGGTCCCGGAAGGCGCCGTATCGCTCGACGGCCCGCGAGAGCGCGTTACTCATCGGTGCTCCCTCCGAGCAGTCCCTCCGGTTTCACGAGCAACACGAGGATGAACGCTGAGAAGATCACGATCTGGTACGTGGAGCCGCCCAGGTACGCCGAGCCGAACACCTGGATGAAGCCGATAATGAGTCCGCCGACGAACGCGCCAGGAAAGGAGCCGAGCCCGCCCAGCACGACCACGACGAACGCGTTTATCAGGTACTGGTCGCCGAGCGCCGGCGTGAACGACTGGAACAGCGGGATGACAGCTCCTGCGAGGCCCGCCAGCGCGGCGCCGATCCCGAAGGTGAGCGCGTCGATCCGGGGCACGTCGATCCCGACGTACTGCGCGCCGTCGCGGTTGTCGGCGGTCCCGCGGATCGCCCGGCCGAGCATCGTCCGCTGGAGGAACAACCACGTTCCGGCCAGCGCGACGAGCGCGATACCGAGCGCGTACAGCTGTCCTTGGGGGACGAACACGCCGGCGATCTCGAGAGAGCCGAGATTGAGCCCGAGCTGTTGCGGGTCGGAGCCGAAAATCATCTCGATGCCGCTGACGAGAATCAACAAGACTCCGAAGGTGACGATGAGCTGGTTCTCCTGTGGCGCGTCGATGATCGGCGCGATCGTCGACCGATAGACGATGATGCCGAGGACGAACAGCAACAGGACGGCGAACGGGACGGCGAAAAACGGCGAGAGGCCCGTGGCGTCGGAGAAGACGAGCACCGTGTACATCGCAACCACCATCAGCGCCCCGTGCGCGAAGTTGATGACGTCCATCACGCCGAAGATCATCGTCAGCCCGAGCGCAACGAGTCCGTAGATCCCGCCAAGCAGCACCGCGAACACGAAATACTGGGCGAAGATCGTCGGCGACGGAAGCGAGATACCGAGCACGGCCTGTATCCCAAGCGCGTCGACTGCGGTGGCGAGACTGGGGAGACCCCCGAACGCCTCGGCGGCGCTGGCGGGGACGTCGGGCGGGCCGGGGAGCGCGACGATACCCACGTCTCGACAGCAGGCATCAGGAAGAGACAAGGAGAGCATGTGAGTCAGAACTGTACGTCGGTCTCGGCAAACTCCTCGGGTGCGACGACGCGGTCCTCGAGATCCTGAATCTGGAACAGCGGCGCGAGCGCGTTCTCGTTCTCACCGTTGTCAGCGAAGGAGATCGGCGGCATCGCCGCGATGTGATCCTCGACAGTGATCGATCCGAGCGCGTCGTTAATATCCTCGGGGTCGGCTGAACCGGCCTCCTCGATCGCCGCGATGATGACCTCGGTGGACGCGTACGTCATCGCGACGTTCGCGTCGAACCCGGAGTCGAACTCCGATTCGAAGCGTGAGCGGACCTCCGCGGCGCGGTCGGACGTGGGGTCGAGCGCGAAGTTGGTCGCGAATCCGCCCTCGACGGTGTCGCCCATCTCCTCGAGCGCACTGATGTCGTTCATCGCAGCGTTTGAACAGCCAGTCAGGTAGTCGGGGCGGTAGTCCTGGTTGTCCATCGCGTTCACGAGCTCGATCGTACCCGACCGGTAGGTGGTCGCAATGACGGCGTCGGGGTCCGCGTCCCGGAGCGTCGTGACCTGCGTGTCAGCGGTGTCGCCCGACTCGTAGGCGGTCTCAGCGACGATCTCAATGTCGTTCGCCGGGAGCTCTTCCCGGAGCGCGTCCCGGATAGACTGACCGAAGCTGATGTCGATGTAGAACAGTCCCGCGGTCTCGATCTCCTCGCCGGCGTTCCGTATGGTGTCAGCGAGGAGCCGCGCGTGGTCGATCGCCATCTGGTCCGCCGGCGGCTGCGGCCGGTATGCGTAGTTGAGCTGCGTCTCCCGGAGGATCGAGTTGGCCACGGACACCGAGATAACGAACGGCACGCCCGCGTTCTCCGACGTCCGGGTCGCGGCGCTCGTCACCGGCGAGGAGTAGCAGCCGGTCAGCACGCTCGCGCCGTCGTCGATGAGCTCCTGTGCGACCTCGCCGCCGAGCTCCTGTGCGCCCTCGTTGTCCCCACTGATGACGCTGAGTTCCGCGCCGTCGAGCGACTCGATCCCGCCCGACTCGTTCTTCATCATCGCGGCCAGCCGGACAGCCTCGTCCATCCGCTCGCCAGTATTGCTGAGCCCCCCGCTCAGCGGGTGGTTCGAACCGATTATCACCTCCTCGGGTGCGTCGCCGCCGTCGCCACCGTCGCCGCCGTCGCCGCCGTCACTGCCGTCACTGCCGTCGCCACCGTCACTGCCGTCGCCACCGTCGCCGCCGTTGCTACTACAGCCGGCTAAGCCCACGGTGACTCCAGCCGCACCGCTGTATTTGACAAACGACCGTCTACTGACACCGTCTACGGGATTCTTTCCCATACACTTCCCGTGTGTGACGAGTACACATGTAGTTTGGTACGGAGGAACGCGATATCAGCTACGGAATTCGGTGAACGATCGGAGTAGGTAGCGAAGGGAGGTGTCGCGATGAGCGGTCTGCGCGGCGGGCGAGGGGTGCCGATCGGCGTGGAGCGCGGGTCGATGCTTCAGTCGAGCCCGAGGTACAGCTCGACGAGATCGTCCTCGTCCGTCAGGTCGCCTGGAGTGCCCTCGAACTGGAGCTGGCCCTGCGCAAGGATATAGACGTAATCGGCGATCCGAAGCGCCTCGCGGACGTTCTGCTCGATAAGGATCACCTGCGCGCCGCTTTCGACGAGCCGCCGCGTCATCTCGAACACCTGATCGATGAGGGAGGGGGCCAGACCGCTCGACGGTTCGTCGAGGAGGTACACCTCCGCACCGGTCATCATCGCGCGACCGTAGCTGAGCATCATCTGCTGGCCGCCCGACAGCGACTGCCCTCGCTCGTCCAGTTTGCCTTCGAGTTCCGGGAACGACGTCAACACCTCGTCGAAGCGCTCCTCGCGGACCGTCCCGTCGTCGACCGTGTACCCGCCGAGGAGGAGGTTCTCACGGACGGTGAGATCGCCGAAGATCCCGCCGTCTTGCGGGAGCATCGTGACGCCGCGATCGACGTTCTCGGCCGGTCTATTGTCGGTTACGTCGACGCCGCGGTGAGTGATCGTCCCCTCCCACGCGGGGACGACTCCGGCGAGCGTCTTTAGCAGCGTTGATTTGCCGGAGCCGTTCGGCCCGAAGACGCAGGTCACGCCGTCTCGGCTCTCCACCGAAACGCCGTCGACCACTGTGTGGTTTCCGTAGCCACTGACGAGGTCCTCGCCGACGAGCCAGGGGTCCCCGTCGGACTCGGTGCCGATCCCGGAGAGGGCGGACGCGGTGCTCGCCGCGGCCGAGGCTGCCTCGCTCGTACCGCCGGCGGGAACCGCGTCCGCGCTGCCGGTCGACCCGGGATCGGTCCCGGCGTCAGGAGTCGCTCCGGGGTCGGGGGATTCGGCTTCCTCGGCGGCGGACGCGTTCGCCCCCTCCCCGATGAGCGTCTCCAGCGACGCGTCGTGCTCGGCTGCGTTGCCGAGATAGGCGTCGCGAACGCGCTCGTCGTTCGTCACCGACTCGAAGTCGCCCTCGACGATGACCTGCCCCTGATTGAAGACGGTCACGCGGTCGCACACGTCCGCGATGACGCGCATGTCGTGTTCGATGATCACGAACGTCGTGCCGCGGTCGTTGAGCGTCTGTAGGTGGTCGAGCAGACGGTTCCGGAGCGAGGGGTTGACCCCTGCGGTGGGCTCGTCGAGCATCACGCAGGCCGGTTCGAGCATCAGGATCCGGCCGAGTTCGAGCAGTTTCTCCTGCCCGCCCGAGATCCCGCCCGCCTCCTGATCTGCGACGTGGTCGATTTCGAGCAGTTCGAGCAGTTCGTCGGCGCGGACGCGCTTCTCCTCCGGAATCCGCACGCTGGATCGGAGCCCACCGGTGAACACGGCGAGCATATTCTCTTTGACCGTGAGGTCTTCGAACGGCGACGGGATCTGGAAGGTCCGCGCGAGTCCGCGGCGAGCGATTTCGTCGGGCTTCCACCCCGTCACGTCCTCTCCGTCGAACCGGACGGTACCTCCGTCGGGCCGGTAGCAGCCGGTGACGGTGTTGAAAAACGTCGACTTCCCGGAGCCGTTCGGTCCCATGATCCCGTGTATCGTGTCCTCCTCGACGGTCACGGAGAGCCTGTCGTTTGCGATGAGGGAGCCGAACCGTTTCGTCAGCCCCTCGGTCTCTAAGATCGGGCGAGTCACACCTGAAGGTCACTGTACGTGCGAATAAACGTTTTCCTGCCTGTCAGTGACACGCGTGGTCTCGCCTGGTGGGGACCTCACTCCACCGTCGCCCGGCCACCGTCGACGAGAACCGTTTCTCCCGTGACGAAGGAGGCGTCGTCGCTCGCGAGGAAGCTGACGACACTCGCGACCTCTTCGGGGTCCCCGAGCCGTTTGAGGGCCGCACGCTCTCGGAACCGCTCGCGCGCCGCGTCGTCCTCGGCGTACGGCTCGGTCATCGGCGTCTCGATGAACCCGGGCGCGACGGCGTTGGCCCTGACTCCGTCCTCGCCCAACTCGGCGGCGAGCGCGCGCGTCAATCCCTCGACCCCGGCCTTCGTCGAGACGTACCCGGCGCGTTCGGCCGCACCGATCTGCCCGTAGATCGACGAGACGTTGACGACCGCGCCGCCGGTCGTTCGGAGATGCGGCGCGGCTTCCCGGGCGATCCGGAACGGCGCGGTGAGGTTGACCGCCACCGAGCGCTCCCACGGCTCGCCGTCGTGTGTCGCGAGGGGTTCGCGCGCGACGATTCCGGCCACGTTGACGACGGTGTCGACGCGGCCGGTGTCGGCCGCGCGCTCGACCAACGCTTCGACGGCGGCCGGGTCGGTCACGTCAGCGGTCACCGATTCGAACGCACCGGGGAGGCCCGCGCAGGTCGCGGCGGTCTCCGACTGGTCGAGCCGGTCGCCGCCGACCACCGTCGCGCCGCGCTCGGCGAAGCGAACCGCACAGGCGCGGCCGATCCCCCGGGCAGCCCCGGTGACCAGCACGGTCTCACCGGCGAACGTCGGCTCCGGTTCCGTTCTCTCGTCTGTCGGCTCCATCGTCACTCACCGAACGACCGGGCAGCGTGTAGGCCGGCGAGCCGACCGAACCCCATGGCGGTCGTGAGCCCGTTCCCGGAGAGGTAGCCGTCGGCCCCGTGGCCGCTGATACCCGTCGCGGTGCCGCCTCCGGCGTAGAGGTTATCGACGGTCGACCCGTCTTCGCGGAGCACCCGCGCGTGTTCGTCGACGACGAGCCCGCCCTGCGTGTGGAACAGCGAGCCGGTCACCTCGGTGCCGTAGAACGGCGGCGAGAGGACGTTCCGTCCGTCTGTTCGCCCCACCTCGTCGGGTTCCTCGGTCTCGACGGCGGCGTTGTACGACTCGACCGCATCCCGGGTCGCCTCCGGCGCGCAGCCGAGCTCCGTAGCGAGCGCCTCGACAGTGTCGGCGCTGGTGTACGAGCCGAGCTCGATCGCACGGTCGAAGTCGTCGAATTCGCCTTGCAGGCGCTCGAAGATCCGCTCGTCGAAGATCTCGTAGGCGACGCCGTCCGGCTGGCGGACCACGTCGACCGCGAACTCGGAGTATCCCTTCGACTCGTTCCCGAAGCGCTCGCCGTCGGCGTTGACGAGGATCCCGCCGTTCATCACAACGGCGTACGTCGACAGCGCGCCGGTCCCACTGACGACAGTCGCGTGGCCTTGGAAAGCGTCCATCGACGCGAGCGCGCCACCGAGCTCCGCGCCCCACCGGATCCCGTCTCCGGTGTTCCCGTCGGAGCCGTAGTAGAGCGCGTCGGCGATGTCAGCCTCGCAGTACGCACGAACCATCTCCCGGTTCCCCGCGAAGCCGTCGGTGGCGAGGATCACCTTCCCCGCGCGGATCGCTTCCTCCCTGACCGATCCGGCGACGACTCCCTCGACAGCCCCGTCTTTGGCGACCAGTTTCGTCACCGGCGTGTTCGTCAGCAGCTCCGCGTTCGCCCGGGATTCGATCCGGTCGCGCATCTCGGCGACGAGGTGTTCGCCGTTCCGCCCCGGCGGCGCGTGCATCCGGTACTCGGAGTGTTTCGGATACTTGAAGTCGTCCACGAGGTGGAGGGAGAGATCCCAGTCGTCGACGAGCCAGTGGACCAACTCGACGCTGTGTTCACAGAGGTGTTGGACCAGCTCCGCGTCGGCCTCGTGGCCGTTCTTCTCCAAGATGTCTCGCGCCATATCCGCCGGCTCCTCCTCGATTCCCGCCTCGCGCTGGAAACGGGTGCCGGCCGCCGGGATCATCCCCGTCGACAGCGCGGCGTTGCCGCCGACCTCGTCGCTCTTCTCCAGGAGGGTCACGGTCAGGTCCTCGTTCTCGCAGGCCGCGAGCGTCGCCGTGAGCCCGCACCCGCCTGCCCCCGCGATCAGTACGTCGGTCTCCACGTCGAACTCGACCTCGTCGGCGGAGACGACCTCCGCGCTCGCGTCGTCTAACGTCCGCCGCTGCGGCTCCGTGTCGAGCGAACTCATACCACGGGGGAAGAAACCATACCGCGTAAAGCTACCGGTCGGCAGGGTGTCGCCGTTCGTGTGCCAACACCGATCTTCCCGAATCCGCGCCGCTAGCGACTCCTCGGTGCGTGTGTGACCGCCGATCGGCGTCTCGACAGTTGGCAGGCCGATTTATGTCGCTTCGGGTGCGTACAGTTATCATGGCCCGAACGCCACGCGAGACGGTGGAGGAGTTCTTCGAGCGGATGGGCGATCCCGACGAACGGAGGACCGTCGGCGAGCTATTTGCCGACGACGCGGTCGTCACGGTCCCGGGAGCGCGGTTCGAGGGGCCCGATGCCGCGGCGTCGTTCCTCGAATTCCTCACCCCCCGCTACGAGCGCGCAAGCAAGGCGTTCGGCCGGTGGACCGTCGACGGGGACCGCGTCGTCAGTCAGGGGACGCTCCACGGCGTCGACAACGACGGCACACACTTCGAAGACGTGCGGTACGTCGACGTCTACGAGGTCCGCGAGGGCGCGATCCGCCGGCTGGACGTGTACAACGACCTCGCGGTCGAGGGGGTGGTCGAACCGTGAGCGACGCGACCAATACTGACGACCGTGTCGGCGTCCTCTTCGCGCTGCGCGACGAGCCGGCACTCGTCGCCCGCGCGGAGCGGCTCGGATACGAGAGCGCGTGGGCCGCGGAGGGACAGGGGAAGTCGGCGTTCGGCAAGTTGGAGCGCTGGGCGGTCCACACCGACCGGATCGGACTCGCGACCGGGATCGTCAACGTGTTCTCGCGGACGCCGGCCGCGATCGCGCAGGCGGTCGCGACGCTCGACGCGCACTCGGACGGACGGGCGATCCTCGGCCTCGGCGTCGCCCACCCGGGCGTTGTCGAGGGGTTCCACGGCGCCGAATTCGAGCGCCCCCTGCCACGGATGGCCGAGTACATCCAACTGGTTCGTCGGTACCTTCGGGGTGATCCGGAGGGATTCGACGGAGAGTTCTTCTCTCCGTCGCGGACCGCGTTCTGGGAGGCGTTCGAGCCCGAGCGCGCGTCGATCCCGATTTACAACGGCGCGTTGGGACCCGGTAACGTCCGGCTGACCGGACAGTTCGCAGACGGATGGGTGCCGAACCTCTACCCGGACTCGCGGTTCGAGGAGGCGAGGGGATGGCTCGCCGACGGCGCGGCGCGCGGCGACAGGGACCCGGCGGCGATCGACGTGGCGATGTACGTGTTGACCGCGGTCGACGAAGACCCGGATCGGGCGCGTCGGGCCGCGGCCGAGCACGTCGCCTACTATCTGCGCGACATCCCGGGCTACTACGATCGCGCCGCCGCGGAGGCGGGATTCGAGGACGTGGTCGAGGCGGTCCGGGAGGCGCCTTCGACCGATGCCGGCGCGGAGCACGTCGCCGACGGGCTCCTCGATCGTCTCGCGGTCGTCGGAACTCCCGAGGAGGCACGGGCCCAGTTGGATCACCTTCGGGAGCTCGGCGTCGACCTCCCGATCGTCCGCGCCCCCGCCGGGAGCGACAGGGAGTGGGTGGAGCGGACACTGGAGGCGTTCGCGCCGTCGCGGTGAGTCGGTACCTCGTGTCGCCGCGTTGTGGTCAGCCGATCCGTGCGCCTCACCCCCACCCACAGAATTATGCGACTGCTCGTCATACTGGCATCTGTTACCATGACAAAGCGTATCTGGGAGGATCTGCTCACCGAGCGCGACGAACAGGTCATCTCGGCGGCCGGCTATGACAAGGAAGGAGCGTCATCGTGGGAGTCCCGCGGAATGGGGACGAACCCAATGGTCCTAGTCATCGACATGCAGCGGCTCGTCGTCGGCGAAGACGAGCCGATTCTCGACGCGGTCGAGGAGTACCGCACCGCGATGGGCGAGATCGCGTGGGACGCGATCGACCACATCGCGCCGTTCCTCGAGTTCGCCCGAGGCCACGACGTCCCGGTCACGTACACTCGGGTTGTCCCGTCGAGCTACGATGATTCGGACCACGAGGATCTCGACATCGTCGACGCTGTCGCGCCAAAAGAGGGCGAGACCGTTATCGACAAGTCGTACGCCTCCGCCTTTTACGGGACCGACCTGCTCTCGCGGCTGGTCCGAGGGGGCCACGACTCCGTGATCATCGTCGGGAACTCCACGAGCGGATGCGTCCGCGCGACCGCGATCGACGCGCAGCAGCACGGCTTTAACGTCGTGTTGCCACAGGAGTGTGTGTTCGACCGGATCGAGGCAAGCCACAAGATCGCCCTGATGGACCTCTGGATGAAGTACGCCGAGGTGCTCGAACGCGACGAGGTGGAGTCGTGGGTGGAGGGGATCGGCGAATGACCCCGAGCGAACCGACGGAGGGAGCGCGATGACACACGATCTCGTCATCGCGAACGGCACCGTCGTCACGCCAGAACTCGGCGCCTTCAAAGCCGATGTGGCCGCTGACGGCGACGAGATTGCGACGATCGCGAGTCCGGGAACCCTCTCCGGCGACCGCGTGATCGACGCCGAGGGGAACCACGTCCTCCCCGGTGCGATCGACCCGCACACCCACCACGGGATCTACCGCGGGCTTGAGGCCGACGCCGAGACGGAGTCACGTTCCGACCTCGTCGGCGGCGTCACGACCATCGGGAACTACTTCCGGCGAGGTGGCTCCTACGAGGAGATCATGGACGGCTACTTCGCCGAGGCCGAGCCGAACTACTACCACGACTACTTCTTCTCGCTGGGGCTGCTCTCCTTCGAGCACATCGAGGAGATCCCGTACATCGTCGAGGAGCTGGGGATTACGTCGTTCAAGTGGTACAAGAACTACAAGGACGTCGCGCCCGAGAAGTTCGGCACCGATTCGGAGATGCACGACGACTGGGCGGACGCGTTCATTCAGGCGCTCGCGGCACAGGACGCGTCCACGACGCTCGGCCACCACTCCGAGAACATGGAGATCACGAGCGCGCTCGGCGACAATCCGTACCTCGACTCCGCGGTCGACGACGACCAGGAGTACCGCGGTTACGACGTGTTGGTCGACCAGTTCCCGGACTACGCGGAGGCACAGAGCATGACCGCGAGCGGCTCGCTGGCCCGGCAACACGACTACGACGACAGCTTCTACGCGGTCCACATCTCGGCGGGACGGACCGCCGACGAGCTGGCGATGCTCCACGAAGCGGGGTGGGAGATCACTGGTGAGACGTGTACCCACTACCTGACGCTGACTGCGGACGAGTGCGACGAGCGCCACAACGTCAACCCGCCGGTGCGGTCGAAAGCAGACCAAGAGACGCTGTGGGAGCGGGTCGCCGACGGCACGATCTCCTGTATCGGCACGGACCACTGCGCGAACCTGCGCGACGACAAGGTCGGCGAGGACGTGCCCGACAGCCTCCCTGGGTTCCCCTCGTCCGCGACGATGCTCCCGCTGATCCTCTCGGAGGGGGTCCACGAGGGGCGAATTTCCCTGGAACGGGCGGTCGAGGTGACCTCGACGAACACTGCGAAAGCGTTCGATATATATCCGAAGAAGGGCTCGATTCAAGTCGGAACCGACGCAGACTTGACGGTCGTCGACCTCGACGAGACGAAGACGGTGACCCCGGAGCTGCTCCGCAGCGGCGCGGACTACTCCCCGTACGAGGGGCGCGAGGTGACCGGCTGGCCGACGCACACGGTCGTCCGCGGCCAAGTTGCCTACGAGGAGGGCGAAATCGTCGGTGAGCCCGGACACGGGACCCACATCGATCGGCCGATCTGACCGCAGTGACCACAGCGCAAACGCGAGCCGTAGCTAACGTGAACATGACAGGACACAGCACCCGAACGGCGACGGACCGAACAGCACGCACCGCACACGGCGGTGTCGAGATACCGGCGAGGCACACATGAGCCGCGACACGGCCACCGACGGTGGGTCTGCCGACGAGGACGCACCGGTGGGCGATAACTCCGCCGCCGGCCCGCTCGACGGCGTGACCGTGATCGAGGCCGGATCGATGATCTCGATCGGGACGGTGGGTCGGCTGCTCGCGGACTTCGGTGCGGAAGTGATCAAGGTCGAGCACCCGGAGACCGGCGACCACCTGCGGCACTTCGGCCCGCAGAAGGAGGGCGTCGGACTCTGGTGGAAGTACCTCGGCCGCAACAAGCGGTCGGTGACACTCGACATCTCCACGGAGGAGGGAAAAGTCGTCTTCGAGGACCTGGTTGCTGAGGCCGACGCGCTTATCGAGAATTTCCGACCAGGAACCTTAGAGCGCTGGGGGCTCGGCTACGACCGTCTCTCAGATCTCAATCCCGGACTCGTGATGCTCCGGGTAAGCGGGTTCGGACAGACGGGACCGTACAGCGACCGTCCCGGGTTCGGGACACTCGCCGAGGCAATGTCCGGATTCGCGTATCTCAACGGCTACCCCGATCAGGAACCGCTGTTACCCCCGACCGGGCTGGCGGACGGGATCGCGGCGATGTTCTCCACGATGGCGGTCGCGTTCGCGCTGTACAGCCGCGACGCGAACGACGGGACCGGCCAGTACATCGATACGAGTCTCATCGAACCGATCTTCTCGCTTATTGGTCCGCAGCCGCTCCGCTACCAGCAGCTCGACGAGATCGAGAAACGGTCGGGGAACCGCTCGACGTCGTCCGCCCCCCGAAACGTCTACGAGACGGGCGACGGGCGGGCGGTCGCCATCTCGGCGAGCGCACAGCCGGTCGCGATGCGGGTGTTCGACGCGATCGAGCGACCGGACCTGAAGGAAGACCCGCGCTTCGCAGACAACGAGCAGCGGCTGGAGAACGTCGAGGAGCTCGACGCGATCATCCAAGACTGGATAGGCGACCACTCCCGCGAGGAAGTCATCGACCGCTTCGAAGAGCACGAGGCGACGATCGCGCCGATCTACAACGTCGAGGACATCCTCGCAGACGAGCATTACCAGGCCCGCGAGGCGGTCGTGGAGGTCCCTGACGACCAGCTCGGCGCCGGCGCGGTACAAGGCGTCGTGCCGCGCTTCTCGGAGACGCCGGGGGAAATCTCGCATCTCGGTCCGCAGCTCGGCGCCCACAACGAAGAGGTGTACGGCGAACGCCTGTCGTACGACGACGAGACGCTTGCCGAGCTCGACTCGGAGGGCGTGATATGATCGAGTACCCCTCGGAGGTGACCCTCGTCGAGATGCTGCCGCGCGACGGGTTCCAGCGCCTCGACGAGTTCGTCCCGACAGACGAGAAGGTCGCGATCATCGACGCCCTCTCCGAGACCGGGGTCGACGAGATCGAGATCACCTCTTTCACTCACCCGAAGGCGGTCCCGACGCTGCGGGACGCGGACGAGGTCGCCCAACGCATCGAGCGCCACGACGACGTGACGTACCGCGCGTTGGTGCCGAACGCGATCGGGATGGAGCGGGCGATCGATGCCGGCGTCGACAAGGTCAACGCCTTGGTCACCGTGAGCGAGACGTACAGCGAGCACAACCAGAACATGACGGTCGAGGAGATCCTCGAGGGGGTCGAAGAGATCGTCGAGATGGCCGACGGAACGGGTATCGAGGTCGAGGCCGGGATGGGAACGAGCTTCTACTGCCCGTACGAGGGGAAGATCCCCATGGAAGACACGCTGTCGGTCGTCGACCGTGTCGTCGACGCCGGTGTCGACGAGGTGACGCTCGCGACGACGATGGGACTCGCCGACCCGGTCGAGATCGAAGAGATGTACACGGCGGTGTTCGACCGTCACCCCGACCTGGACGCGGGGCTGCACCTCCACGACACGAACGGGATGAGCCTCGCGAACACCCTCGTCGCGATGCAGTGCGGTGTCGACCGGTTCGACGCATCCCACTGCGGGCTCGGCGGCGGCGTCGTCCTGCCGGACGGACTCGGCGGCGTCGGCAACACCCCGACGGAGGATCTCGTCCAAATGTTGAGTAAAATGGGACTCGAAACGAACGCGGACTTCGAACGCGTCGAGTCGGTCGCTCACGAGGTCGCCGACCGACTCGATCTGGGGGCGACGAGCCACGTCCTGCTGGGCGGGACCGTCGACCGCGTGTTAGCGACCGTCGCGGAGGACAACACATGACTGGCAAAACCATCTCGGAAAAGCTACTGTCGGAAAAATCGGGACAAGACGTACGGGCCGGTGACTACGTGGAGGCCGAGGTCGACGTGATGATGACCCACGACGTGACGGGACCGCTGACATTCGAGGTCTTCGAGGCCGTGACGGGTGATGACCCGGAGCTCGTCGACCCGGACAACACTGTCATCACGATCGATCACCACGCGCCGGCCGACGGCGTCGAGGCCGCGAACAACCATAACCTTGTTCGGGAGTTCGCGGACGAGTACGGCGCACAGCAGTACGACGTTGGCGACGGTATCTGTCACCAAGTGCTCGTCGAGGAGGGGTTCGTCTCCCCGGGCGATCTAGTGATCGGTGCGGACTCACACTCGACCACGTTCGGCGGCCTCGGCGGCTTCGGCACCGGCGTCGGCTCCACCGACCTCGGGACAGCGTTCGCGACTGGGGAGCTGTGGTTCCGGGTACCGGAGACGCTCCGGTTCGAGGTCGAGGGGGAGCTCCCCGACGGGGTGTACGCAAAAGACCTCATCCTGAAGTTCATCGGCGACGTGGGATTCGACGGCTGTACGTACAAGACCGCCGAGTACGGTGGCTCAGCGGTCGAGGCGCTGCCGATCCACGAGCGGCTCGTCCTCTCGAACATGGCGATTGAGATGGGGGGGAAGGCCGGCATCGTCGCGCCCGACGAGCGAACCGTCGACTTCCTTGCGGCACAGACCGGAGAACGGCCCGAGATACCGGCGTACACGCAGCCCGACGACGACGCCGACTACGAGGCGGTCTACACCTACCAGGCCGAGTCGCTCTCGCCGCAGGTGTCGACCCCGTCGAACCCAGAGAACGCGGTTCCCGTCGACGAGGTCGTCGGCACGGACATCGACCAGCTGTTCGTCGGGACGTGTACGAACGGGCGGTACGAGGATATCCGGATCGTCGCGGACATCATCGAGGGCGAGCGGCTCGCCCCGGACACGCGGATGGTCGTGGTCCCGGCATCGCGGTCGGTGTACAAACAGATGATGGACACCGGCGTGATGGAGACGTTCGTCGACGCGGGCGCCATCGTCCAGAGCGCCGGCTGCGGCTCCTGCTTCGGGACGCACCAGGGCGTGTTGGGTGACGGCGACGTCTGCCTCGCCACGGCGAACCGCAACTTCCCGGGCCGAGAGGGGTCGATGAAAAGCGAGGTGTACCTCGCCAGCCCTGCGACGGTGGGCGCGTCGGCGCTGTACGGCGAGATCACCGACCCGCGGGAGGTCGAGCTGAACCGCTACGACGACTACGTCCTCGAGGGGGTGAGCGCGTGACAGACCCCGATGCGAGCCGCGACATCGACACGACCGAGCCCGGTCGAGCGTGGACGTTCGGCGACGACATCGATACCGACCAGATCATCCCGTCGCGGTTCCTCGTCTCTAGCGACCCGGCAGAGCTCGGCGAGCACGCGTTTAACGACCTCCGGTCAGAGTTCGCTTCGGACGTTTCTGACGGCGACTTCGTCGTGGGCGGGCACAACTTTGGGAGCGGCTCCTCTCGCGAGCACGCTCCGCTCTCGCTTTTGGGTGCGGGGATCGACGGGGTCGTCGCACAGTCGTTCGCCCGAATCTTCTTCCGGAACGGGATCAATCTTGGGCTCCCCGTGTTGATCTGTCCGGATGCCGATCGGATCGACGACGGCGACGCGATCAGTCTCCGACTCACCGAGGGAACCGTTATCAACCACACTGCGGACGAGCGATACGACGCGGACCCGCTGCCGGAGTTCTTACAGACGCTCGTCGACCGCGGCGGGCTCAAACCGTATACGCGAGCGAAGCTCGGCACCGAGTGAGCCAACCGCGGCGACGCGCCGCTCCTCGGCGGCGCAGTCGATCTGCTGTGCGCGTTACGTTTGGTGTGATCTGTTGAATCCGCAGACGGCGGCGTGATAGCGTCGCTCTGAAAGTGGAACCGAAGTGGAAGAGCCGAAGTGTCTGGAGCAATGTCGTAACTGCGGGCGAAATACCAGATGGCGTGGGCTTGTAACAACGTTTCCACGGTCGGTGGATCGACCCGGCTAAAACAGTTTAAAAACGAAGATGTTTGTCGTTCTACCTTTCTAATGACATGTTCGACAGAATTTCTGAAGCCATGTTGTTCGACGCGGTAGCTGTAGTTTTCGCGGCGAAGCCTACCGATCAGATCGTCTGCGTCATCGACGAGAAACAGAGTCTTCGATGTCGTGTTTCTCAGCTAATTCAGTGAGAAACTCTCGGTCGCGTAAGGTTAGCGGATGACGCGTTCGACTTCAGAGTGCTTATGACCGAAATCGAACGCCTCAGGGAACGTATCGTGTGGATCGACTCGTCGTTTGTAGAGCGAGATCGAACGCCACGCTGGGCGATTGAAGGGAAAAATTCGCTATCACTTGGCCGGTATATCCCTTCGAGAGGTAAGTAAATTTCTTGAACAATATGGGATCGATCGGAGTCACATCGCTGTTCACAACTGAGTTCATAAAGCCAATCTACAGTCGATCTCGATTGTCTCTGAGAATCAACTTGCGGTTGACGAAAAGATGAGCCGCCTCCACGACCAGAAGTTCTGGCTGTACGGCGCGGTTGATCCGCATACGAACAAAATCCCCCGTGAGCCTCTATCCGACCACAAATAAGCAAACAACGTGATAGTTTTTGACCGAGTTACACCGGCGCTATCAGCTAATTGACATCCTCCACCGCCTGAAGGCGGAGGACTCCCGAGGTTGGGACATTAGGGTTTGCAGTCCACCACCTCTGTCCGAGGTTGGAATCCTCGGGAGAGGTCATAGAGGTGGACTGCTGGCTGTGCCAACCAGCCGGTACTCCTATCTTCGGTCAATTTGGACGAAGACTCGGAGTTACTTTCGTTGATGTCGAGACGGATGTTCTCCGCCCCATTCACGTCCGCGTTGAACGCCGCATCACACGTCTCGCAGACGTACAACCCGCGTTCAACACGCTGACTGTCGTCTTCTCTACCGCAGGCGCAACACGTCTTGCTCGTGTCGCGCTCGGACGCTTCCACGACCTCGATTCCCGTGACCTTCGCCTTGTATTCGAGAATCGAGGTGAAGCGGTCGAATGCCCACCCGTGTAGGTCGAGGTTGCCGTGCCGTCCCCAGTTCTTCGACTCACCGTATTCGTCCTCACGGACGCCTTCCAAATCTCCGACGTTAATCTGGCCAACACCCTTCTCGACACACCGCTGGACGATGTGTTTCGCTAAGGAGTGAAAAAAGTGAGTGCGACGTTCCGACCACTTCGCGTGGAAACGTGTGGCTCGTTCACCACCGCTGTCGTCGCACTTGGCGATCTCCTTCGGGAAGTAGTAGCCGTCCTGTTTCAAGCGGTTACCGGGGTAAAGGTCGGCGTCTTCGGTACTGTAGGCGACAGCGGCGAAGTTGCTGATGCCGAGGTCGATACCCGCTGTTTCGGTGCCGGGAGCGGTGGGCGTCTCGACCTCGTCTTTACAGACGAGGTGTAACTCCCATCGCTCCTTTGCTTGGTCGTAGACGGCGCGGACTTGTTGCAGGTTTTCAACCTCGACACCGGGGCGTCTCTCGTACTCGACGAGGATGTACTCCCACGCTTTCGGGTGTTCCTTGTGATTTGCCCCTTTTGAGAGGCGAACACGATTGTTTTTGGTGTCGTGGCGGATGCCGTTCTGTTTCCACGTGACCGTCGAGCGGGGGTGTTCTTCGTGGACGCGGCGGCCCTCGTCGTCGTAGTAGTTTTCTTTGCGGTAGCCGGGCGGATTGTCCCTGTCATCATCACTGGAGTACCACGAGTTGAAGGCTTCAGCGAGTTCCTCCAGAACGCGCTGACTGGACTGCGAATGTAGTCCACTGTACTTGTTGTGGGTCTTCAACTCGTCTTTGAGGTCGCCGTGATCGGGAATCTCCCCGGTTTCTTCCCAGACTTCTCGAGAGTGGTAGTTGGCGACGTTCCAGAGTTTGCTGGCACTCCACCCGTGCCGATCGAGCGACTCCTCAACCTGTGAGTGGTTGCGGATTTTCGCTCGATAGGTGCGGTGGATCTCCAGCATTCTGAACGGCTGTATAATCACTTATACACACTTCTCTTGTAAACGTTCGGAATGAGAAAGGAGGAATATCCAGCGGTGCTATCGACGGTGGACTGTGGAATGGGTTGTCGGATTCATCCCGCGCCTAAAGGCGCGGGTATTCTCCTTGCTTTTTATAACCTCGAATTTCTCGTCGATGACGCAGACTATCTTGGATCTGTTCTCGCTGAAGACGGCTATCGATTTCAACTTATTCGTCATGGAAATCGGAATGCTATCGGATGTATCTTTTAAGAAACAGAACGAAGATCATTATCGTTCGCAAATCATTTTAGCAATGTCGACCTAGGGACCGCTCAAAACTGGCTCGAAACCGTCGCCGTCTACCATAATTCACGCCAAACGTACCGCGACCAAATTCTCGTACGATCGGAGTTGTATCCGTCGGAAACAGCCGCGAATGAAGAATTCTGTTCGTCTGTGGATCGACAGCAGTGTACAGCCAGTACTGCTCGTTGTTGATCCGGATCGCTTTCTGATCGACCGCAACTCGGTCCGGGTTCTCACCGCCAGCTGGCTGTAGATCGGCGTTCTGTACCCAATTATGAACAGCAACGCGACTTTGATTGGCACCCGAAAAATCAAGAATAATTACTGTGTTTGTAAGTGACAGTTCAGCGAGGTGGTGGTGAACTCCCTTTTCAATGATCTCGCCGGTGAGACGCTGACGTTCGACGTCGAAATCATCGAGGTCAACTAAGCTCGAACGAAGCGGTTTTCGCTGAATTGAGGCGCTAAGCCCCCATCCTCAAGGAGCGACCGGAGAGAGCGAGTAGGGAGGGGTAGTTGACACCGACGCCGTCGTCTTTGCCCACGAGACAGCGGTACCGTATCTGGAGGGCGACACAGAACCCGTCAAATCTGCTCTATTGAAAATGGAAGACAGCAACGGGATCACGCCGTAATGAGTTTAGGAAAACGAGGTCGAGAAAGCGGTAATGGGAGTCGCCTTGCT
>NZ_JAGGKE010000013.1 GCF_017873555.1 Halorubrum trapanicum
GACGCTCAAAAGATCCACCAGCAACGACCAATCTTACAAGAGACGCTCGCTACCGCTACACAACCGAGGTGTGAGGCTTAACTAAAGACGGATGATGTATCCGATGACCACCAGTATAGTCATGATGGCGAGTGTCGGCCTCATCGTGTTCGGAGTCCTTACACCTCTTCTCGGGACCAAACACGGTGAGTATCGAGCAAACCGTACCTAGGTCTGCGTTTGAGATGGGGGAAACACAGAGTTCAACTTTGTATGTATATTAAACATTGGTAGTGAATGAGCGATTTATAGCAGCCGAGTTAATAAACTTGTAGCGGCTAGTGATGATCTCACCTGACGACGATTCCCACGACAGGAAGTGGTGAATCAATAGATCATACCCCTGAACACGAAGAGGGGTCTCACGAGCCTAGTCACAGGCATGACCACGACCATGCCGATCCGAGCACGCTCAACACGCAGAACGGGGCGTCAAAAACGGTTTCCCACCGCTCGAACATGGGGACGCTGACCCCGCGCGTCCTCGATCTCATCGAAGCCATCCGTCGGGAAGAGCCATCCAGCATCAACGAGACCGCACGGGTTGTCAACCGGGACGTGAAGAACGTCCACGAGGAACTCAGTCGGCTCGCCCAGTTGGGCATCATCTTCTTTGAAGAAGACGGCCAGAGTAAACGTCCGGTCGTCTGGTTTGACGAACTCGTCATCAACCTCCCGTTTGATCCGGAAGCCGGTGACACCGCAACCGTCGCACCGTAAGGCCCGGCGAGTTTATACCATATCGAAAGTTGCAATTTGAAATTCGAATAACCCTTATATCGGCTTCGTTGAAACATGCTGCGAGTAATACTGTTGACCCACTCGCGGCCATTACAGTCACGCTCTATATACGAAGGGAGGACACGAGTATATGTATCAGTGGCGGCGAAAGTCACCTACCAGAAGATGATGGCAGGCAGTCAGAATTCAAACAGACTAGATATGCGGCATACGGTATGGAAGACCGTATGCTACAGCAAGTGACGCGGATCTACGACAACCGATCACGGAACAAGACGAGCTACGAGAATTTCCGGGACGTATGTGCTCTGACAACGACGCCACCGATGCCAATTCGCTGGTCTACGTCGGCGTTTTCTGCGTGAGTATGACCTCGGTTTTGTTCATGCGCTACACCAGCGCAGAGAGCGGCGAAATGTTCGGATTCGTGGTTCCGTTCATCAGCGTGATCGTCTTCCTCTCGCTCAGCGAACAGGATCGGCGAATTGTCGAAGAGGACGAGTGAGATGCACGAACCGGCGGCTCAACTCTCTCGCTACCCGAGCAGGAACACGAGCAGCGCGACACCAGCCGCGAGCGTCAAGAAGAGGACGCTCCGACCGATGCCCGCCCGGATCTCGACGTCGGCGCCGAGCGCCGAGACGGCCGCTCGCGGGTGCGTCGCGGTCCGCTTGACGCCGGCGACCAGCCGCATCACGACGCGGTCGACGGCAGCCCACAGCTCCGTGACGCCCCAGACTGTTCCCCGGCTCAGGTAGAATGCGGCCGGGTACGTCACCGCGTCGACGTCGCGCATATGGTGGGCGAGCCAGCCGAGCGGGCGCTTCAGCGCGAAGAAGCCGACGAAGCCGGTCACGAGTAGCGCCGCGCTCTCCGTCAGGTGGCTCGCGCTGTACGGGTGCAGTTCCGGCGCGACCGCGGCAGTGAACGGCATCAGTTCGACGAGGTAACCGTAGGTGAGCGGCGTGCCGAAGAAGACACAGGCGCCGCCCGCCAGGAGCATCCCCGCCGTCTGGAACGGCGTCGCGTCTTTCGGCGATAGCGTCGCCGACCCGTGAAAGAACATATAGTAGCCGAGCTTGATGAACGACATGAACGTCCCCACGCCGCCGAGGATCAGCAGCCACCACAGCAGCCCTTGGCCGAACAGCAGCTCGAAGTTGTGGACCTCGTGGGCGGAGGAGATCACCATCCCCTTCGAAATGAACCCGTTGAACCCCGGAACGGCGGTAATCGAGGCCGCACCCACGAGGTAGACGAGAAAGGTGATCGGCATCTCCCGCCAGAGTCCGCCCATGTCCCTGATGTCCTCGACGCCGGTACGGTAGACGACGACACCGACTGCCATGAACAGGAGGCTCTTGTAGAGGACGTTGTTGAACAGGTGCGCGAACCCGCCGGTGACGGCGAACTCGCCGACAGCAGTCGCGAGCCCGAGTCCGGCGAGCATGTAGCCGACCTGCGCCTGGATGTGGTACGACAGCAGGCGACGCGGATCGTACTGCAGCAGCGCGAAGAACGCGCCGTAGACGGCCATGAACCCGCCGAGATACGCGAGCCACATCCCGCCCTCCGGGAACGCACGGTACATCACGTACACCGCGGTCTTCGTCGTGAACACCGAGAGGAACACCGACGCCGCGACGTGCGGGCGCGGGTAGGTGTCCGGCAGCCACGTGTGCAGGAAGATGAACCCGCAGTTGACGCCGATCCCGATCGCGGCGAGTAGCGTCGCGGAGGCGTGGATCCCGGTCGTCGACGAGAACAGGAATATCTCGCCGGCCGGCACGCTCCCGAGCATCGCCGCGCCGTGGACGACGACCGCGCCGAGGAAGAATGTCCCGCCGATGCCGTGGAACAGCGCGTAGCGGTAGCCGGCCCGCACCGCTTCCCCGCCGTACTGCCACACCAGCAGCGTCGAGGTGACGGCCATCAGCTCCCAGAAGAAGATCAGGGTGAGCCAGTCGCCGGCGTAGATCGTCCCGATCGTCGAGGCGACGTAGATGAGCGCGAACGCAGTCACCCACGTGGGCGCCTCGGTGCCGTACGCGTACAGCACCGCCGCGGTCGCGAGGAAGCCGACGACGACCCCCATCAAAAGCGAGAACTGATCGACGTTGAAGAAGACCACGTCGAAGCCGAGGAACTGTGTCGCGAGGTACGTCCCCGCGCCGCCGTCGCCGAGCAGGACGGCCTGCGCGAAGGTGAACGCCGTCGCCAGCGCGGCCACTGCGTGACCGGACCGGCGCGGGAGCGCGAGCACGGCGAGGGCGGCGAAGGCGAGCAGCACGTACGGAGGCACCGAGGTGAGAATCGGGTTCACGGCCGCATCATCCCCTCGGGGAGTCGCGTGTCGACGATGAGCTCGATCAGCTCCAGGAAGCCCATCTCGTAGGGTATCACGCCGAGCAGCACCGCGAGGCTCATCGCGGTGAGGATCGGCCCGAGTGTGAACCACGTGGACTCGCCCCCGCAGAGGGCGTCGAGCCCCGCGATGTGCTCCCAGTCGCTCGCGGGCGGCCCGCCCGCGTGGCCGTGGTTGTCGTGGTCTGCGTGATCGTCATGGCTCGTGTCGTGGGCATCATGCCCTGTCTCATCGCCTCCGTCATCGCCGTCGCCGCGCCCCACGCCAAACGGAACGTCGGCGTCGGAGGGGCGCTGGTCGACCGCGTAATCGCCGGTGTCGACGCGCTCTGCGGGCTCGGAGAAGTCCCGGTCGCTCGTGTCGAAGTCCGGGCATACCACGCCGTCTTCGTCGGTCGGGAGGTCGTCCATCTCCGCGTCGGGGATGTCCGAGTCGTCCGGGACATCGGCGTCGTCGCCCGTGGACTCCGCTCCCTCGGCATCGATTGCCGAGTCGCCCTCGGCACTCTCGACGACCTCGTCGACGTCGGGGTCGTCGTCGTTACAAGCGTCAACGTCGTCGTCGGCATCCTTCGGACGGCCCCCATCGGTCGCCGGCAGCGTCGACCGCGTCTCGCCGCCCATCCGGAAGTCGACGAGCGGCTTCGCGTCGTGGGCGTCCTCCGCCTCGAAGAAGGCCGTGTAGATCACCGGCCAGAAGTACGCGATGTTGAGCACGCCGGAGAGCAGCAGCGCGCCGACGAGGTAGTAGGCGACCGGGGTCAGCCGAGCGCCCATCCGAATCCCGCCGATCAGCATGTAGTACTTGCTGACGAACCCGGCCAGCAGCGGGATTCCGGCCATCCCGAGCGAGGCGACCGTAAAGGCCCCCATCGTCAGGGGCATCCGCTTGCCGATCCCCGCCATCTCGGAGATGTAATCGGTGTGCGTCGAGACGTGGAGGTTCCCGGCACAGAAGAACAGGGTGAGCTTCATGAACGCGTGCGCCGGGATGTGCAGCAGCGCGCCGACGAGCCCGTACCAGCCGTACAGGCCGAGTCCGAGGATGATGTAGCTCAGCTGGCTCACCGTCGAGTAGGCGAGCCGCTGTTTCAGGTGGTCCTTCCGCAGGGCGATGATCGAGGCCGCCGTCAGCGTGATCGCTCCGATGGTCGAGAGGACGAGTCCGGCCGAGAAGCCGAACGGGAGCGAGAGGTCGAAGACGAGTTCTGGGCCGAACACGTCGAGGACGACCCGCGAGACGCCGAACGCCCCGGACTTGACGACCGCGACCGCATGCAGCAGCCCGGAAACGGGCGTCGGTGCGACCATCGCCTCGGGGAGCCACTGGTGGAGCGGCATGATCCCGGCCTTCACGCCGAACCCGATCGCGAGCAGGAAGAAGGCGAGCATCGCGAGGCCGGGGTCGGCGTTCGCCAGTTCCTCGATGCCGCCGGCCGTGAACGAGACGTTGCCGGCGATGAGGTAGACGAGGGCGGTCCCGGCGAGGACGAGCACGCCGCCGCCGAACATCGTGTACGCGAGGTACTTCCGGCCGGCCGCGCGGGCCTCGTCGGTCTCGTCGTGGGCGACGAGCGGGTACGTCGCGATCGAGAGGAGCTCGTAGAAGACGAAGATCGTCACGAGGTTGCCCGCGAACGCGATCCCCATCGTCGCCGACAGCGACACCGCGAACGCGGCGAAGTACCGGGTCTGGTTCACCTCGTCGTTCCCGCGCATGTAGCCGATGCTGTAGAAGGAGGTGACGATCCACAGCCCGCTCGCGAGGAACGCGAATAGCATCCCGAGCGCGTCGGCGCGCAGGACGAACTCGATGCCGCCGGGCAGGAACGCGCCGAGCGACCACTCGAACACCGCGCCGTCGAGGACCGCCGGCAGCATCGAGGCGACGATCGCGAACTTCGTGACCGCCGCCGCGATCGTCCACCCCTCGCGGACGTTCGGGGAGCGGTGCGACGCGGCGATGAAGAACGCCGCGACGAACGAGACGAGGACGGCCAGTAGGGGGCGTAGATCGGTTATGGGTACGTCAGTCATGCGAACACCTCCATGAGGACCGGGTCGAACCACTTGAACAGCGCGTAGCCGCCGAAGCCGAGCGCGACCGCGACGAGGAACATCGCCAGTAACGCGGGCGGCACCCGATAGAGAACCAGCGAGGGACGCGGCGTGCCCTCACGGGCGCGACGGGGGACGTCGCCGTCGGCTTCACTTCCTTCGACGACAGCCTCCACGATGTGCACGACTGTCGCACGGAGGGTCGGCAACGGCTCGACGGGGACGACGATCGTCAATCGCGGATCCGAGCCGGCGTCACCGGTAGCGTTCGTGACGGGCTCGTCTGCGTCGTCGGTGTCAGTCACCCACACACCTCCGACGGGTTTAGGATCCACCGTCTCTGTGTACATGGGTATCCCTACTCGGATACTTTTCCTACCGTCCCTAAACGGTTTGTATCCCAGTCGATACGAACAGAACGACGAAAGCGCCGTCACTGATGTCGCAGCCGAGACAAGGATCCTACGCCTCCTCCACTCGCTCGAACGATACCACGAATCGGTCGGCAATCTGCCCGGCGGTGCAGTCCTTCGAGCCGGCCGCCTCCTCCGGAAGTATGCACTCATCTGCAAGCGAAGCTCGTGATCCTCGTCGTGACGCTTCTGATCTCGTACTGGTTGGCATACAAACGACGCCAATCGAGTCGCACCAATCGTCATATTGGCCGTAACTGAAGAGTGATTCATTACAATCGAACGACTGAACACCGATCTTCTGCTTAAATATCAAAGGTCACGCGGAGCATGTCCCGCGTGCCCGAACCGAGCCCCAAGGCCAACACGGTAATCAGAAGCATCAACGTGTTTCGAACCGCCTTCATTTCGATCGTCACCGGCAATCAGTTGATGGACTGGTTCTCGGAGGCGATCCTGTTTGTGTTCGGCGAAACCGACCCTCATCGGATGTCGTTTCTGATCTCCGACCGCATCATCAGCCAACTCGGGGCGGTCGTCGCGCTCATGGCGATCACCTACCTCGTCGTCCGCGAGCTCCCGGAACCGTTGACCATCCTAGAGGATATACTCTACTTGCTCACAGGTGAGGATCATGACCTCCAAGCCACTCTCGATCTCCCGCGTGAGCCCGCGGTCGAACAGCCAGAAGCGGCGACGAAAAGTGACTGAGATCCTCCCAATCACCCACGATCCGGGATGTATGATCGCATTGCTGCCACGACCTTATCGGTGACCACAGCCGTAATCGTTTCCTGCTTGCCAACGATGTGAAGACTATTTTCAGTATTGCCACCGTCTACGGGATTAATATTGGACGTTAGCCGGAGATCTGTGATCGGCACCATCGATCCTTAACCCTGCGCCAGTCTCCTAGTGCAACGTACATAGAATCTATCAAATCCCATATTTCTGGAGTTGCCACGGTTTTTTTACTTGTGTGACTCGATATCTAAACTCGTGGCGAATCCGATTGATCAACGAGTCGAGACGCTGTTGACCTCGTACACAGTTATTATTGTTGCCGCTCTTCTGATCGGTGCTGCGGTCGGTCCGACAGCCTCATTGGCGTTGTTTGAGGACGACGATCGTGGGACCGTCGCAGTGGTAACGATTGAAGGGCCGATCAGCGGCAATTCCGCGGACGATGTGACTCACGAACTACGTACAGTCCGGCAGAACAGCTCGATTGATCCAGTCGTGTTGCCCATCAACAGCGGCGGTGGGCCGTCGCGGCAAGCGAATCACAGTACCGGGCGGTCAAGCGACTTGCCCGCGTGAAGCCAGTCATTACCAGCGTCCGCAGCATCGCAGCCTCGGGAGGTTACTACACGGTGCTGCCGAGCGACGAGATCTACGTGACACCTGGAAGCCTCGTCGGGAGCGTCGGCGTACGCGCGCTAGTCCCCCAACCTGACGGAGTACCCTTGCCTATGGCGATCGGTCCTGATAAAGTCGGTGGCCTCACTAGTGACGACATCCGGGCCTAAGTAGAGACGCTCAAGCGCTCGTTCATCGATAGCGTGTACGCAGAGCGTGGCTCTCGGCTCTCACTGTCTCGAACTGATCTGAGCAACGCGAAGGTCTACTCTGGTGCTGCCGCCGTCGAGAACAGCTTGGCTGACGGGATCGGAGATAGGGAGACGGCTATAGCTGCCGCGGCAGAGGCGGCAGAGCTCGACGAATATTCGGTTGCTTACCGCTCGACGACGCCAAACCTGCGCTTCATCCCCCCAACTGGTGAATGTTAATAACCAATAAAGCTAATTACTCGTTCAGTAACGAATCTGGCTTGATTCTGGAGAGCCGCATCGCGTTGCCGGTGACACCAAGAGTCATACCAGCATCGCCGATAAGGACAGCTGCCCAGATCGGGACGAGTCCGAAGGGCACACCGAGTGCGAGGAGTCCTTTCGCACCCAGACTCGTCCAGATGTTCTGCCGGATGACGCTGTTCGCGTCGTGCGAGAGTTCGTAGAGGTACGGTAGCTTCGATAGGTCGTCGCTCATCAGTGCGATGTCTGCTGTTTCGAGAGCAGTATCCGTTCCAGCGGCACCCATCGCAATACCCACGGTCGCCGTCGCAAGCGCGGGTGCGTCGTTAACGCCGTCGCCGATCATAGCGACCCCGTCGTACTGTTCGTCGAGCTCTTTGATCGCCTCGACCTTCTCGTCGGGCAGGAGTTCTGCGCGGAACTCGTCGACGCCGACCTCCTCGGCAATCGCCCGGGCCGTACGTTCGTTGTCACCGGTAAGCATAACGATGTGCTCAACGCCGAGATCGTGGAGCCGCTGGATCGCTGCCTTCGCTCCGGGTCGAATCTCGTCGGCCACGGCGATCACGCCCTCAATCTCGTCCTCAGTCCCGACTAAGACGACAGTCTTCCCTTGTGATTGGAGTTCGGGGACCGTCCCCTCAAGAAGGTCGAGACAGTTGTTGCGCTCACACATCTGCTGACTCTTCGTCGTGACGACACCGCCGTCGGTCGTCGCGTGGACGTGTTCGAGATTGAACCCGAGTTCCTCGAAGAATCCCGGTTTCCCTGCGTAGTGTTTCTTGCCGTCGAGAGAGGCTTCGACGCCTTTCCCGGTGATACTATCGAAATCATCGACTGTCGGCGCTCCGATATCACTCTCCTCGGCGAATTCGATGATTGCATCGCCGATGGGGTGTTCCGACCGTGATTCCAGCCCGCGGGCACAGCGGAGAACATCGTCCTCACTGTTGTCGTTCAACGGGACGACGTCGGTGACGGTGAGTTCGCCTTTGGTGATCGTGCCGGTCTTGTCCATTGCAATGGCGTCCACCGCGCCCATCGCCTCGAGATGGTTGCCGCCCTTGATGAGGACACCATTCTTCGCGGCGCTGGTGATCCCCGACACCACCGAGACGGGTGTGGAAATAACGAACGCACAGGGACATGCAAGCACAAGCAGCGTGAGGCCGTAGACGATGAACGTCGGCCACGATGCCCCGAATAGGAGCGGCGGGACAACTGCAACCAGGACCGCAAAGCCGACGACGACGGGGGTGTAGTATGATGAGAACCGCTCGACGAACTGCTCGCGTTCGGTTTTGTTGGACTGTGCGTCTTCGACCATCTGGACGATGCGCGAGAGTGTGTTATCGCCCGCTTCGGAGGTGACCTCGATTTCGAGATAGCCCTGTTCGTTGATTGTGCCAGCGTACACCTCGTCACCCGGTGTCTTGTCCACTGGCACGCTCTCGCCTGTGATGGGGGCCTGGTTGACAGCACTCTCTCCGTCAAGAACCTCGCCGTCCATCGGGATTTTTTCACCCGGACGCACGACGACGACATCGCCGACAGCCACGTTATCGACAGGAACGGTTACCTCTTCGCCATCGCGTTTTACGGTCGCCTCGTCCGGCGATAGATCCATCAACTCTTGGAGTGAGTTCCGGGCGCGATCCATCGAATAGCGTTCAAGCAGCTCTGCAATACTGAACAGGAACGTGAGTGTGGCGGCCTCAAAGTAGAGCGCTTCCCCGAAGACGAGGCTGGCGATGATGGCGCCGCTGATGGCAATACTCATCAACAGGTCGATGTCGAGATTCCGGTTCAACGCAGAGTAGTAGCCGTTGCGGAAAATGATCTGGCCAGCGATCCCAACCGCGCCGAGGAACAGGATGTCGGCGACAAGTAACTCGCGCCCGACGAGCTCGGCCACAAGGACGTTCTGGCCCGTAAGGAAGAACTCAAAGAGGAGCCCAAGTGCGACGAGCCCCCCGCTAATCCACGTTTTTATCGCCCGCGAACTTGTCCAAACGTTCTCCCGTTCGTCAGTCGAACTCTCGGCAGTGTTTGCGTCGTTCGCAGTCGAGTCGGTCACTTCGTAGCCAGCACTCTCGATCGCATCAGTGATCTTCGATGGCGAAGTGGAGTCGTCATCGTAGGTCGTCACTACTTTCCCAGTAGTCGGTTGTGTCTCGTAACTCGAGAGCCCCGGGAGATCATCAAGGGCGTTCTCAATTTTTCCCGCACAGGATGGACAGTCCATTTCGGGGACAGTGAACGCCGCGGTTGTCTCGCCCTGGTACTCAACCGTATAGCCCGCTTTTTTGACGCGGTCGGCGATTTCGTCCGGAGATGTTTGGCTTCTCTCATAAGAAACAGAGAGTGTTCCAGTCGTCACCTGTGGGTCAACAGTGGTAATACCATCAAGTTTTCTGACACTATTTTTCACCTTCCCCGCACAAGATGGGCAATCCATCTCGGGCACCGAGAACTGGGCAACATCGTCCCGATTTGACGAGGTCGAGGATACGCTATCAGTGTCCTGTCCGTTAGTGTCATGGTCGTGTTCGTGGTCGTGACCACCTTCTTCTGGTGGTGATGTCATTATGTGAAACGAATGCTCTCAAACTTATTAACCTGGCTGCTATAATACCCCCCAATATTAACAATTCTTATTAAATTCTGTAGTGTAGAATAATAAAAGCGGATGATTTACAGCCAGCCAAGGGACGCACTCGGAGACTTGATTCGAACCTACTCATTGGTGCCTACACTAACAGTAGTCTATCTGATATATGCTCATCCACTATCGGTAGTTCCCATCGTTCCTAATTACGGACTCTGCTTCTGGGAGAAAATGAGATCGACGTCAGAGATCCGTTTGTATATATGATCTGAATTCATATACAGGAATATAACCATGACGTTACTCAAACAGGCGCTTGCGAGGGTCTATGAGTATCGGATGTACTTCCTCGGCGTCTCGGGGTTCGTCATCGCTGGGCTCGCCGTTACCTACGGCGTCCAGACCGAAGACACGGTGGCGGCACTCGGTGCACTCCTGTTTCTGCCGAATGCGGTTGTCCTCCTCGGCATCGGGCTCCGAGAACAAGGATTGATCGGCAATCTATCGCCATCGGGATCCAACCCGGAGTAACGCCCTTCCGACACATTTCTCTTAGTTCGTTTTGACAAGCGTGAGCCGCTGCTGTATCATCTGATCGACGTTGTACAGGAGCACGCTGACCGAGGCGAGGACGGTTCCCAGATAGACGATCAATCCGGGTGGTCCGGAAACCGTTCCACCGAGGGCCGCGCCACCGAGTCCAACAACGATGAGCTCAGCCCACGTCAGCAGAATGCGCGACAATAGCCACGTTCGGTCGGCATCAATCGATTGCTCGTCCGACGCGACGGTGAGCCCTTCCCCGTCGTCAGGAACGTTGGCGTCGACCACTGTCAGTAAGCCTCCTCGGGGGATATGGGACCACTGAACGCCGAGTAGAGCACGACAAAGTAGCTTGCCACCAGCGGCAACAACAGTGCGGCGGCTATTGACATCAGATTCAGCGGGAGCGTCGAGACAATGGTTTCGCTGATCGTTGCTCCAGTTGCTGGGTCGATGGCAGGATACATAATAATCCCCACAACGGCGATCAGCCCGTACGTGAGGACCGCTGCCGCCCCGAGTGCCAGTAGACTCTCACCGCGCCGCATGGCGACGATGTATCCCGCGGTGAGGCCGATCGAAGTCACCACTAACACGACGATGGCCGGATGTAGCAGTGTCAACAGCCCACTGGGCAGTCGCACGGCGAGGATCGCTAGCGTTGCCACCACCGCCACCAAGTAGCCGACGACCGCGAACTGACCGTACGTCGACACCCGCTCGGGCAGATCGAGTGGCGCTTTCAGCCGGAGGAACGCCGCCCCGGAGACGACCGTCAGCAGCGTCAGCGTGAAGCCGACGACGACGCCGATGAGCGAGACGGAGCTCTCGTTGCCGACGAGCCAGTTGCCGGCGAAGACACCGAGCAGGAACGGCGCGAGGACGCTCCCAGCAACGAAGGCGACACTCCACGCCCGCTGCCAGCGCTCGTCATGACGCTGTTCGTACATCTCAGGCGCCAGCCCACGAAGGATGAGCGCACCCAAAATCCCGAACATCAGCAGGTAGTGCCGGCTGAACAGGTTCGCGTAGGCCGCGGGAAAGGCGGCAAAGAGTGTGCCGCCAAAGACGACCAGCCAGACCTCGTTGCCGTCCCAGAACGGACCGACGGCAGCGAGGACAGCCTCATGTTCCCGGTCGGTGTTGAGCAGACCGTAAATCGCCCCTGCCCCGAAATCGAACCCATCGAGAAACAGGAACGTCGCTAGCAGCGTGAAGATGAGACCGAACCACATCTCAGAGAGCGGGAGGCCGAACAGCGGTCCAGCACTGAGCGACTCGACGCTAATCATTGATGATACCTCTCGGCTGTCCGCTAGCAGTATCAATCTGCGTCGACCTCCCCATGACCGTCGGCACGTCAGTCATCGTCGGTACCTCCCGCGGCCGACGTGTCTAGCATAGGTGTGCGGTCGGGACGCTCGCGAAGCTGTTCGCGACCGGGCGGGCCGTTGCGGATGACCCGAGTGATAACGTAGGTATACAGCCCGAGCAACGCAAGGTACACCACGGCGAAGCCAACGAGTGAGATCGTCGCTTCAGTTCCCGTTAACCCGGGTGAGACCGCTTCACTGGTCTTCATCACATCCTGAATGACCCACGGCTGTCTGCCGACCTCGGTGACGATCCAGCCGAGTTCGACCGCGAGGATGCCCAGCAGTGACGAGCCCATCAGTGCCTTGTGTAACAGACCATCATTCAGTAGCTGGCCCTTGTACCATCGGTAGCCACCCCAGAACGATAACAGGATGAACCAAAATCCCAGACCGACCATCGCACGGAAAGCCCAGAAGACGATGGCGACCGGCGGCGCCTGGCTCTCAAAGGTGTTCAATCCACGTATCTCGGCGGTCGGATCACCCCCGCTGGCGAGCCACGACGCGCCACCGGGTATCCCGATGCCGAACAGTTCCTTCGCCCGTGGGTCGGTGATCGAATCGAGGTTCGTCGGGACGGCGATAAGATACTCAGGCACGTAGGAGTCGGTCTCCCAGACGGCCTCCATTGCGGCAAACTTCTGCGGTTGGGTTTCGGCGACCGAGCGGGCGTACATGTCGCCCTGATAGACTTGAAACGGGGCCGTGATCAGCAGAGCGACGAGGGCGATCTTCAGGGTCATCTCCCAGAAATTCACGTTGTCGACATCGATCCCACGAACGTGGTGTTTGAACACGTAGTAGGCGGCGATGCCGGCCATGAAGAGCGCGACCGATTCGACGGCCGCGTTCTGCATGTGGACAAACATGTAGCCGAATCGGGGGTTAAAATACGCTGCAAGCGGATCGACGAGCTTAACGACCGTCTGGCCGCCCTCGGTGACTAGTTCATAGCCACGCGGGGTTTGCATCCATGAGTTCGCGATGAGAATCCACACGGCTGAGAGCCACGTGCCAAGACCGACAGCGACGCTTGAAATGAAGTAGAGCGTGTCATCGACGCGCTCACGGCCGAAAACGAAGATCCCGAGGAACGTCGCCTCTAGCATGAACGCCATCATCCCCTCAACGGCTAGCGGGCCACCAAACAGTTCGCCGGCGGCAATCGAAAACGCCGCGAAGTTCGTCCCGAACTCGAATTCGAGGACGATTCCAGTAACGGTGCCGACAACAAAGGAGATGGCGAAGATCTTGGTCCAGAAGCGACGCAACTGTTCGTACACCGGCTCGCCAGTTCGAATGTCCTTCCATGTAAAATAGATAAGAAACGGGGCTAACCCCATGCTCATCACCGGAAAGATGATATGGACGATTGTGGTGAGGGCGAACTGGAGCCGGCTAGCGATAAGTGGATCGACCATGGCTGAAGGAGTGGCTAACAGCCGATTCTAAAGAACATATCATGTTAAACATATCCGCACCTCCTTCTCGCCGGGAAGCGGCGAACCGTTTATTATGTCGACCGATAACGCCGCCGTATGGATACCCGGCGTGTCGTTCTTGTGCTCGTCTGTCTGGTGACGGCGATCATGGCTATCAGAGGGTTTGTCGCGCTCCAGAACGTGGAGTTCGGCACGGTCGGGCGACAGCTCGGTGTGGGGGCGATCGTCTTCATCTTCGGGATCGCACTTGTCCGTCGATGGGATGAGATCGGGTAATAATTGACGTAGCGTTCGGTGATTCATCAACACTCAACACGGTCCACAATCGGCAGGTCACATCGAGTTAGCGGAGAGCCACAACGGATAGAATTATTAAGATATCAGGGTAATCCTCCGTTGACGTACGAAATCCAGGTTGATAACGGAATAGTTACTGTGACGAGGTGTTCTCTGTCCAAGGATCTAGTCTTTCATATCCGTCCTCCAGGCTCTTCTCCTTCTACAGATGATGCACTGGAGTGTTTCCTTCGTACGGCAGAACCCAAACCTGTGTGTTTAATCTACTAGATTAAGAATCACAATGTAGGTGATTTCGTTTGGGAACTACTCAGAGCCACGACAGCGGACACGGCCATGATAGTGGCGAACGGAGCATCCGGAAATTGGGCGTGGTCGCCCTGATCAACCTCGTCGGCTTCGTGATCGAACTTGCTGGTGGTCTCCTCTTCGGTTCCGTAGCCCTGATCGGCGACGCCTTCCACATGCTGTTCGACGCGCTCGCGTACGTTCTCGCCTTCGGTGCCGCCTACGTCTCACGACGTACTGAACCAGGCGAGTACTGGTCATACGGACTGGACCGTGTCGAGCCGTTCACTGCGTTTCTGAACGGTGTCCTCCTCGTTCCGATGGTGGGATACCTCGTCTGGGAGTCCTATCAGCGATTCCTCAAACCCGTCGAGATCGATCCGTTGATGACAGCAGGACTCGCTACGGGCGGACTGGTCGTGAACTTCGCGTCCGTGTACTACTTACAGGGCGGCGAAATGAACCTCAACGAGAAGGGTGCGTACTACCATCTTATCGGGGATACCGGCGCGTCCGTCGCTGTCATCGTTTCGATGCTCGTTGTTGAGTTCACTGGATCGACACTCGCTGACCCAATCACGGCAGTGTTGATCGCGGTCATCATTATCTGGTCGGCTGTGAAACTACTCCGTGAGAGCGGCAAAATATTCTTCCAGCGGAGTCCGGTTTCCGTCGACGAAGTCGAAACCCGGTTAAAACAACTCGAGGGCGTCGTGGCAGTCGATGATGTACACGTTTGGCAGTTATCGAGTACGATCCGCGTCGCGTCGATGCATCTGAAAGACGATGTCCAGTCACTCGAGGAGCGGGAGAAACTCAAAACACAGGCTGTCGACGTTCTTCACGACGAATTCGACGTTGACCACGCGACTATCGACATGGCTAGTGAATCGAACGAATATGCACAGGTGCCAGAGCATCAGTAAGCGATGACGGCGTGGGACTCACGGTTTCTCTGAGCACTTCACGTTACCTGCAAGTAGAGGGCGGAGAGCAATACGGCATTATACACACCATGGATCACAGCTGGGGTTACGAGGTTCTCCGCATATTCGTAGGTGGCGCCGAGGACGAGTGCGAGAACGAACACGACGGCCATGTAGGTGAGTTGGCCATCACCACTGAGAGCTGTCGTGTGACTCACAGCGAAGATCGCACTCGCAATAACGACTGCACTCCCTGGCCGGAAGGTTTGTCGTAGTGTTCCCTGGATAAGCCCTCGGAATAAGAATTCTTCGCCAGGACCAACGAGCAGTAGTGAGAATGGCACTACGCTCTTGTGACGTAGATTGTTGGTGAGTCAGAGAACTGCTTGGACAATCTCTTTCAGTGCCTCTCGACCCGGTTTATGGAGGATTCGTCGCCGAAGCTGGAGCGGTCTGAGATACGCTGTCAGTTTGTCCTTTGAGACGCCTCGATGCGGCGAGAGCCACCGTCGCGCCAGCGACGCGTGGCTCTCGCACGTGTTCACGTGCGCGTCTCCATCAGCGTACTCGCCGTCATCGTGAATTACTGCTTCTCGGTGGAAGTTCTCGTCATCGTCGAGTGGATCGTAGGCCCGAAATCCGTCAGTATACACGGTCAGCGACTCCTTCTCGTGGTTGCCGAGAAGGAGTCGCACCGTCGCTTCGTCGGCGGATTTCGCCGGAATGACGTATCGCTGACCGCTGCCGCGATCCACGAGGACGAACACGGGTGGTTTGTCTTGATCATACGTTCCGCGTCCGCGTCGAGAGAGGCCGCGAGAGCGCGACCAGCGGTCGCGCTCGCGGCCTTTCAAGCCGGAAGAGACGTAGAACTCGTCAATCTCGACCGGGCCAACGAGAGAGATGTCTGGCGCGTCGAGCGTTCTGGCGAACTGCTCGACGCGCCGGCGAAGTGAACGATACGAAACGTCAATTTCAGCATCTAACTGGCGGATACTCGTGTTGAATCGGAGGAACGAGTAGAACGCGAACAAGAGCTTGTCGAGGCCGATCTTCGCGTGCGCGAAGATCGTGCCAGTCTTGTCGTTGAACGTGCGGTCGCAATCCTTACAGAGATACCGTTGATACTCTCGATAGCTGCCGTGTTTGATCACTGACTCAGACCGGCAGCGGGGGCAACAGAGGCCCTCGCGGCGCTCGCCTCTGAACTCAGCAATTCAAATGGGAACATTGCGTTCGGGTGACGCGTTCGCGTCACCCTTGCCCGCTACGCTTCCACAGCGACAGCTCTACCTGACCAACAATCTACTTCCGAAGAGCGTAAGAGGCAAAGGAGGATACCCAATACGTAGGACACCGACCTCATTTGACGTACCGAACTCGCAAAGTCGGAGTGACCACGGACTCGTTATGTAGACACCATGAGTCGTCTACGGATGTCGAATTCTGTTTCGTAAAGTGATTAGGCTTAACTGGATTCGCCAGTGAGATCAATATGCTCCGTTGGTGTAGCTCGGCCAATCATCTCGGTATCTCACGCCGAGGACCGAGGTTCAAATCCTCGATGGAGCATCTCCAACCCGCTTCGACCCTCTATAGGCCGACCTCATATCTGCCCACTACACGACTAGCTTCACAGAATCGCGTGTTGGGCAGGTATACCTCCGTAGAACTAGTTGCAATCACCAGCCTATGTCTGGTTGCTTTTGCTACCGCGACGGTCGTATTTACCGTAGGCGGAACTCCTTCAAGCACGTTGTCGACGGCAGGTAGATGTCAAGAAAGCCAGTGGCATCCTCGTCATCGCCGATCAGAACGATGATCTTCGTATCACGGTTGCTCAGCTGCGTGAGCGTGTCATCTCTACCCAATTGTGATTCGCCGACGACAACGTCGCCGTTTCGGAGACACTCGAAGACGATTTCGTCGAACACGATGATACCGCGGATCACTGTTTCCTCGATACTCGTTGCGACGGAGAATGGTGTCGCGAACTCGAGTACCCATGGACACCCGATCAAGACACTGACAACGCCGTCAGGACGGCGATCGAGACGCCAGCCCCCATCACGAGCGACCAGCCGCCAGCAATACCGCTCCGCCCACGACGACTGAAAGACCGGACGACCCGGATCGATCGACCCATCGCTGGATGCCGTGGTCTCCACTCTGGTGACCTCAGACCCACGTGATGAGCCGTCAACTCTGCTGGATACACTGTCACTCACCGTGAACACAGCAGCCCCGTTTGTGACGACCGCTCCGCCGACGAGATTGTCGCCCACTCGCTTCAGGGCTGGAAGGTGATTCACCCGCCGTGACTGCTTTCTCGACCGTACATTCGCTCTCGGCAAGATCAGAGCTATTTCTGAATATACAAAGAATACATAATAATCGCGAGTGCGAAAGCGACGAACATACTATTTATGAGGACAACATATGCCAATGAGACAGAGAAGAACTGATTAGCTACACCTGTCAACAGTGCTCCGAGCGTGAGGACACCAAATCCGATACCCAGAACGCGGAGAGAATTCTCACCAGTTCGCCGATAAGCTTTGAACGCGATATAAGTAATTCCACCCCCGAGAATCAGGATTACAAACTTAACTATCGCAATTGCGGGTACAACTTCCTTCATATTTCGTCCCCCATCATTGTCCAGATGTCAGCAAGTCGCTCGTCGGTAGACTGTGATAGCCGCTCGATATTCACCGAAAACTCACCCGTGTCATCCAGGGAAATCATTACGTCATTGAATGACCGCTCGTAGTGAGTGACACGTCCGCCACCGGGATTGATCGTATCCCACTTTCGTACGAGAGCAGCGGAGCTGAGAAGTTCTAATTTGCGATACAACGTCGACTTGGGGATGTCACAGACATCGCTCAATTCGTTTGCAGTCATAGGTTCAATGGTTTCGCGGAGAATGGATCGACACTCAGGATCGTCCAACGCATCGAGGACATCTTGTAACGCCGGTGTGTCCTCAGATGACGCTGAATTGTCTCGCATTGTTCTATTAAATATGTTGGGCGGAATATGGGGTCCAATTGTTCTTCGGGAATGCTCCTGATGGTTCGGATCTAAGACCGGTTGCGATATCCAGCTCATAACAGGTAAGTTGTCGAAAGAATCGCGAGATGAGAGTCGACATAGTGATACTAATAGCGGGGTGTTATAACCTATACTGAGTTTCGGATCGTTGTGCCGTTTCTTCAATGATTTCGGAGAAGCCTCGCCCGAGCGAACTGATGAACTCGTCATTATGAAAGTGGGTACATGTTTGTTCGACAGCAATCAAATGTTTGTCAACTGAATTAACAATATCTATTACGTAAGAAGGTGGCTGGCTACTAACTGTTGTATCTCGATCAATCTTGGTCTCTATCTGAAATTTGCTCATATTAGAATTACGGCTGTGAGTGAATGAAGAGCTGTTTGCTGTCCGAACAGACCCACCCATTCAGGCATGCTTCTCATACACCTCGAGAAGTTCCTGATATCGGTTTTGGATCGTTACTTGGCTGACGTGGGCGATTTCACTTACAGTCTCCTGTGTGAGCTGTTCGTTCGTGAGATGGGTCGCAGCATACAGCGCGGCGGCCGCCAATCCTGCCGGGTTTTTCCCACTGTGGACACCATTATCTGTTGCCACCTCAAGAAGTTCTCTAGAACGTCGTTCTGCTTCATCGCTCACATCAAGCGATGACGCGAATTGTGGAAGATATTGAGTCGGATTTTGCGGCTCGATCTCCAACCCGAGTTCACGGGAGAGATATCGGTATGCTCGCTGGACTCTGATTTTTTTGACACGACTTACGTCGGAGAATTCAGTCAGTGGACGTGGCGTCCCATGCTGTCGAGCAGCCGCATACAACGAAGCCGTTGACATCCCCTCAATCGATCGGCCAGGTAGCAGGTCCTTCTCTACAGCACGCTTATACAGGATGCCGGCAGTTTCTCGGACTGATTTCGGAAGACCGAGAGCAGACGCCATGCGGTTGATCTCACCGAGTGCTTGTTTGAGATTTCGCTCATAGGAATCTTTCGCCCGAAACCGCTCATCCCACATCCGAAGGCGCTGTAGTTGAGCGCGTTTGCGATCAGGAACTGCTTGTCCGTAGGCATCCTTATCCCGCCAACCAATGGTAGTACTCAATCCCTTATCGTGCATCAGATGCGTCGTCGGGGAACCAACACGACTCTTTTCATCACGTTCTTCCGACGTGAACGCACGCCATTCCGGGCCGTGATCGACTCGGCTTTCCTTGAAAATTAACCCACAACCTTCACAAGCCGATTCACCTCCATTGCCCTTCTGAATGATTTGGCCTTGACACTCAGGACACACATTGCTCTCGATACACTCCGAGACCCGCTTGCGACTATCTAACGACTGTTCGTTGCTTTGTTTTTGACACATAATGATAATATTATGGACAGGTTTGCACCTCCAAATCGTGGGTCTTCTTGACAATTCGGAGGGGTGGCTCCGCAATGAACAAGTGGCGGAATCCCACTTAGGGGGAATCCGACCTATACCTTTGTCATCATGCCTTTAACAGCCTTATCGTAATTGGGAGGCATCCCATCAATCGAGATATGGCCCAAAATTCAGCGAACTCAAACTACCTTCGAAAGACGATTTCAGAGGGTCCAGTTAAGTTCGAGCACATCGCCGGCCTGACGCTGGTTCTGACGTACATCGTGATGCTTCTCGGCGCCTATACGAGTGCAATCGGTGCTGGACTCTCTTGCCCCGACTGGCCGAGCTGCTACGGTACCTGGGTACCCTTCTTCCAACCCGATATCATCGCAAATTCACCGTACTCTGCCCTGCAGATATTCGCCGAATGGGCCCACCGGGGACTTGCGATGACTGCTGGCCTCTTCATCGCGGGGACAGCAGTTGGTGCGTGGATTTTCTACCCAGACGATACGTTAGTCAAGTGGTCCGCAACAACGGCACTCATCTTGCTTCCAATTCAGGTCGTACTCGGACGACTGACTGTCACAGAGAACCTCGAACCAATAATAGTCACGACGCACCTCGGAGTCGCTATTCTCATTCTCCTCAGCCTGCTCATGACCGTCCTTACGACCTATCTTCGTGACACACGAGTCGATAAATCCAAAATATGGGGAGAAGCATGACCGATAGCGAACGCATCTCGACTATGCTCACATCATCTGGTGGAGGACATAGACTGTTAACGAGACGTCAGTTCCTCGCGACAAGTGGAGTATTGGCGCTCAGTGGATGTCTCGGTGGCGAAAATAATGAATCAACAAATGCTGCTGTTGATGATGCGGTAGCTAACGCGCCGGACCCAGACGACCCCACATCATCCACATACGCAAGAGCGGGAGCGGCCGACCGACCAACGGTGACCTACTATGGGAACTGGAAATGTCCGTACTGTGCAGACTTCAGCACAGATTTTCTCGGCAATATAGTCACAGACTACGTCGAGCCCGGAGACATCAGCCTACAATTCCGTGCGTTGGCCTACATCGACGGTGAGCCATTCCTCGCCTCTGATGCCCCTCGTGCCGCTCAAGGTGGTCTCGGTGTCTGGAATGTAGCTCCTGAAACCTACTGGCGATACCACGAATACGTCTTCGCCAATCAACCACCGGAGGGTGAGGAATGGGCAACCACTAACAAACTCGTGTCATTCGCTGAGGAGGCTGGAGTAACGGAGACGGAACAGCTCCGGACAAAAATTCAGGAACAAGCCTACGAATCACCGGTTCGAGAGACGAGTCAGGCAGCAGCCGACGCCGGCGTTTCGGGAACCCCCGCCCTTGTGATCGATGGTGAAACAGTCAACCCGCTGAGTGACGAACAACGAACTCGTACCCTTATCGAACAACTCGCAGATGGATCGTGATCGGATCTGGCTCGTATTGGGTAGTGCAACCCTCATCGCCGGGATCGCAACAGCTGGGAGTCTCTGGTTTAGCCTCGGACTGGTACCGTGTGACCTCTGTTGGTACCAACGAATTCTGATGTACCCACTAGTAATGGTTATGGGTGTCGCAGCGATCGAAGCTCGCCCTACTGTTTGGCGGACTAGTATTCCCTTGTCAGTTCTGGGTGGAGTGATCGCAACGTATCACACAGTGTTGCAAGCGCGACAACCACCTGCTCCCTCAAAGGACCGTGTGCCGCTGTACAATAGCAGTTCCTGTAGAAAAGATGACAATTCTGAATCTCTCACTTCTGGCATTCACGCTCATTACAGCCGCAGGAGCTATCTGTATAATTGTATCTGTGAGACAAACGAAGACAAAACCACGCAACCAATGATCAAACCCAATTTACAAGCACAACCCAGTATCAGAACTCGACGTATCGCTTTCACAGATCGATCAGTGACCAGTATTTTCAAATGACAGAATCAACGACACGGATTCAGTCTGTCGGGAGTGCAGTTGGGCTCACGTACGGCTCAACGGTTATCGGGTCGATAATTGTCACCATCGCTGCCGCACTGCTGGGCGCATTCGGGGTCGATGTAACCGCTCGTCCATCGTTGCGCCTCGTAATGAGCACGATCCTATTACAGGGGGTAACATTCGGAGGGCTCTCAATCCTCTATCTCAGATTTCGCGATCTCGACTTCGAATTCGTTTCGCTTTCGATTCCGGACAGGCGGGATATTGCTGTAATCATCGGGGGAATAGGTACACTTCTCGGATTGCTCATTGTCGCATCACGCGTTATCTCCTCACTCGGACTGGAATCGGCGGAAAACCAGGTAGTAACAGTTGGCCAGCAGAATCCGACAGCGTTTCTGATTCTCATCCCTCTATCGTTTCTGCTAGTCGGTCCGGGCGAAGAGCTGTTATACCGAGGACTGGTTCAGGGAACACTTCGAGAAACGCTACATCCAACCCGTGCAATCGTTCTTGCGAGTGCCCTCTTCGCGTCGATCCATCTCTTCTCGTTGAGTGGAGAAGGAAAGCTTGTGTACGTCGGTATCGCATTCGTGCTAGCTCTAGTACTCGGTGCGACCTACGAGTACACCGATAACCTCGTTGTTCCGGCTCTGATTCACGGTGCGTATAATGCGATACAGTTTACGAGCGCATATTTGACGGCCACAGGTGGAATGTAACTGTTTGCTACCCGTTGACCCCGGATACTAGCTCTCGTGACGGAGAACTAAGCGTTTGCTTGCCGGATCCGTCCGGCTGTTACCGAACATGTTAGCGTGCCCTCTCACAGACAGAGATTCTGCAGTCTCCCTTTATCGCGACAGCACAACGTCCAAATGGACCATGACCCGATCTTTCGGTGCCCCTGGAACTGGACTGTCCCGGCGGGAATTTCTCGCTGCAACCGGCGTGACGGGTGTATCGGCGTTGGCAGGCTGTTCATCAAAAACAATTAACGCGCCGACGGCGGCCGCGAACGCCCCGAACGAAGGACAGACGTCGTCTGACCTTCCCTACACCAGTCCTCCAACGGTGGTCAACGTCGACGAGCAGGGAGGTTCCGTAACGATGGGGACGCAGCCGGCGCGACACGCCGTCCACCCGCTCGATTCAATGGGTGGCCCGGTCGAGTTCCCGCGCGTCTGGGCGTGGCAGGCCGACGACAACGACCCGAGCGTTCCGGGCCCGATCCTCCGAACGACCGAAGGTAACGACATGGAAGTGACGCTCGACAACACGAACGGACGCCGGCCGCACACGATCCACTTCCACGGCGTCACGAAGACGTGGAAGAATGACGGCGTTCCGACGTCGACCGGCATCCAAGTCCCGGCAGGCGAGAAACACACGTACGAGATCCCGGCGAACGTTCCGGGGACGCACTTGTACCACTGTCACCTCCAGACCCACCGCCACATCGATATGGGGATGTACGGGATCTTCCGGGTCGACCCCGAAGGCTACGAACCGGCGGACCGGGAATACTTCATGACGATCAAAGACTGGGACTCGCGGGTCCCGAAGAAGTGGGCCGGTGAAGCGGACTTCACGTACGACACGGCCTCGCGCAATCCGGACGTCTTCACCGTCAACGGGAAGAGCGCACCCCGAACCCTCCATCCCGAACAGGGCTCTCCGATCATCGTCGATAAGGGAGATTTAGTCAGAATTCACCTCGTCAACGGCGGGTACATGTCCCACCCGATGCACATCCACAACCACCGCTTCCAGCGCGTCGAAAAGGACGGTGGAGTCGTCCCGGAAGCAGCCCGACACGACATCGACGTCACGAACATTGCCCCCGCCGAGCGGCACACGATCGAGTTCACGGCCGACGCGGACCCCGGCATCTACCTCATGCACTGCCACAAGGTCAACCACGTCATGAATGGGACGTTCTATCCCGGCGGGATGCTTACCGGAGTCGTGTATCGCTCCGTCATGGATTCGGACATCTTCAGCCAGCTCATGGAGTACGCCGGATACGAACCGAACTGATAAGATCGGACATTTTCACAAAACAACCTGATCGGGCTCTCTCCAAAACGTTTTGCCCGGACGGAAATTTCCGCGGAGTCACTTCAACGATTTCGTGAGGGCCGAAAGAGACAGATAATTGTATGCGGATCGCTAAACTTGGGTAATGCTTCCGAGAGGACGCCAACAGGATACAGACGGTGACAGAGAGGGCTCTCATCGAAGGTTCTCCCGCTTATGTATCCTGTTTTCAGTCGGGGTTATCCTCCTCTCTCTGATCCCGACCGTGGCCGCTCACGGTGGCTCCGAAGCGTCAGGCCTCTCGCAATCGCACGGACTGGCGATCGTTCTGATCGGCGTCCTGTCAGTCGGTACTCTCGTACTGCTCAAACGAAGCGGGCGAATCTCTCCGACAGCCGCTCTGTACGGGATTGCGGTCGGCATCGGGATTACTGTCGCCGGAGCGATTCTGTTCGAGGGGCTGGCCCCGGACCCGACGTATCAGGCCAGTTCGATGCCGTTCCCCCGGTCGTGGTATCAGCCGCTCGCGATCGTAACGGGTCTTTCGGTCGTGGTTGTGAGTTTCATCGTCGGGGTCGTGCGTTGGACAACATGTCCCCGGTACATGGTTCTCGGAATGATACTTGGAGGATGGATACTGTATCCGTACCTACTTCCGGGTTTTAGCGGCTACACGAATCCGATAGGTTACGGGATTGTCCTCGCAACACCACTGCTCGTTGGATATATTCTCTGGAAAGATGTGGGCCCGACGCTGTCCGTGATTCTTCAGGATCCGGTAGCACGTCGGTTCGGATTCGGTATCGGAGCCATGGTGAGTATCTTTTTTATGGCGACATCGGGGTATCTGTCGTTCTTCAGTGAGGAAGGTGCCCCCGAAGAGACAACTGTGGCCGTCTTATCCGTACTGTATCAGATCGTACGGTGGCCCACACTCGAAATACTCCTTCCGGACGTTCCGTTCTTCATCGCTATCTCTCCGGGAGTACTACTGGTACTCGGATCGCTTGGCGTTCTCGTGGGCCTGAATGCGGCCGCCGTTGCTCACTCTTGGCGTCTCAATCGTGAGGCAGGAGCGACACAGGGCACCGCCGGGACGGCGACGGTCGTCGGTGCGTGTACGTGTGGATGCTGTGGGCCGCTCGTCTCCCAAGTCGCAGTAATCGCCGCGGGTCCCACGATTGCGGCGCCGATATACTGGATCTTCGTCGATTCGGCGTCGCCGCTCAACTCGATATTCCTCTTGGGTAGCATCGCGCTATTCACCGGGACGCTCATCTATTCGATCGATTCCGCTACACCTACCCGAAAAGACGTGTTTGAGGTTAGTGCGGATTAGATAGACTCAACTACATCTGTTGATATCCTCTGTCGGTGATTGTTCACCGAGGTCTTGTTGAAATAAAGAGCGTATTGATCAGCAATATCAATCGGATAGAGACAACGCAGGGCGAGCATGGATCTCGACCCTGTGAATCTCACGGACTGGGCTGTACCACTACGGACTAGCGCGGAACTCACCGTGCTTCATCCCGAAGAAGAACGCGATGACCGAGAAGACGATCATTGAGGGGAGGACCATCATGAAGACCGTCGAGGGGGTCATCATAACCGTTAGCGCGACTGTTGCGACGGCGACGATCACAGCAAGTGGAATCACCGAGCGCGTGAAGTCGAATTCCATATCAGGAATGGTGGCTGGACAAACAAAGTGTTTAAGAAAGCAAATCTGATGATCAACTGATTTACAATTATCGCCGTGAAATCACACTGGCCGAGTGCTACATAGATCCTCTGATGGCACCGTAGAAAGGGGTGTTCTGACGAGAACACCCCGGCCCGATCACCGGTGATTCTCTCATCAAAACGGAGCCGTCACCACACAGGGACCAGCTGACAGCGACAAACGACACTTCTTGCCCGGCTATCCTGTCGATTTCTCTTGCTTCGCCTCCGATTCCAGGAATCTGGAGGCTCGCTTCAGGTTTCTCCCCATTGCTTTCGCTATCGAGGCGTTTTTCACCTTGATTTTCCCCGTGAACTTCGTTTTCTCACCGTCTTTGTGATACATCTCGTTCATCAATGACTCAACTCCGGCACGTAAGTTCAGGAACTCCTGTTCCGCTGGATCATCCAACCGCCTCCGTCGCTGAGCCACTTCTACCCGCCGTTCCCTGAACCCGTAGCTATAGTGTTCTTGCTGTTCCTCGACGAAACAGTTCTCTTGGTGCTGGCAGCCATCACAGAACTTCTTGTCCATCTTCCCCGAGATACGGCCGGTCTCGTAATGGTTCTGCTCGAATGGTTCGTGTCCGGCAGGACACGCAACCATTCTCGTCCCATCCCACTCTGGGGCGGCAAGCGACATCTTCTCCGCCGCAGGCCGTTGACCCGTGATTCCTGTGAAGTGCTGCGTGATCTCCTGATCACGGCAGCACTTTTCTACTTCCTTGTGCGTGTACCCACCATCTACGAGCAGGTCACGTAATCCCGTTTCCTCGGCGAGATTCCTCGCGTCTTCGGCCAAGAGGTCTCCATCATCCGTGTTGTTCGTATCGACTCGAACCGCCGTAATTAGACGAAACGGATTTTCACCATCGCATGTCTCAGCGATATTCGACTTGTAGCCGAAGTAATCTTCCGCGTCCTTGGAACGATACGTCGCTTCGTCGTCGTGAGGGTTTTGCAGTGAGCTGCTGTCGATCTCGTCGGACTCTTCCAGTCCGATGTGATCGTGTCTGTCTTCGGCGTCTCTTTCTAACGACTCGGAGTCGGGTTCATCTTCGGCAGTCTCTGTAGAGTCACTTGAAGAGGTGTACGTTTGGAGTGGCTGCCAGCCCGGTGACTCGTCACCGGGATGGCCCTGATCAGCAGAATCCTGATTATCGTCATCGTCTTCGAGATCAGGAATGCGATAGCATTGTTCGTCGAGGACACGCTGTAGATGAGCGAAGCTGTTCAACCCGGCGTATTCATCCTCGTCTCCGAATCGATCAACAAGCCACGCAGTATGCTCGGCGAGCGTTTCCATCGTTGCGGGAATTTCGCCCGGTTCAAGATGATAGGACAGCTCTAAGTTCTCGATGTCGGCGAACTCGTCATTCCAGCAGGAAGTTCCTGTGCGATCTCCCGAAGGAGATCGCACAGGAAATTGTGAAGCACTTTAGCGAGGAGATCGACACGAGACAGTTGCTTGATGTTGGCCTCAATGAACGTCGAATCCATCCGTTGAGTACTCGCATCAATCTCAAATTCACCCTGAAAGTAGGTACGGTGATTCTCGAAAACCTCGTTTAGCAGGTCGTGACCGGTCTCTTCTTCGTATTCCATCAACCGACGGCGGAAATTGGTGAGTGTCTTCTCACAAATATTGTCTCCGAGTGTCTCCTTTCCTAATACGTTCCTGACGCGAAAGTCGAAGACGTAGGCGTGTTCGAGCTCTTTGTCGGACATACCGGCAGGTGTTAGATAATCTCCAAGGAGACAAGCTCGTTGACTGGCTTGTTCGGACGGCTATACCCGTCGTGGTATAGCCGTTCGAACTTTGTTTCATCAATTTGGGTGAAAACATGTTCGCAGAAGTGAGTAGACCAGTGATTCTGCAGTTTCTTTCGTATCCTGCCTGAAAGGTCTTTCAAAGGCGAAAAGAGCATCTCTTGCTCATGTTCAGTATTTTCTCTAAACACGTTATTACCCAATTTATTGACTTAACGAAACTCTGATGTAAATAACTTACAAATATTATTTTAGACACCTCAATTGAAGTCACATAGAAAACTCAGGTAACTCATCAATACACCTTTCTACGGTGCCGTCATCCTCTGAATTTAGCACGAAAAATCTATCAACTCCTGAGGATTTCAACCGAGCGACTCAACTCTGTTCTCGTCTTGGCTCGTACATGCTACTGAAGCAACTTTCGTCGGGTGTTCACAGCGACTAGACCGCCGCCGGCAATGACTGCGATCGCTGCTGACAGCGGATTGAAGAACCCGACGGCCAACGCCAAGAGAGCGATTCCGTTGTAGGAGAACGCGAGGAGGTTGTTCTGTTTCACGCGACGACGAGCCGCACCCGCTAGGTCGAAGGCGGTTTCGACGGAGCGGATGTCGTTGTCGACGATAGCGATATCGGCGGCGTCAGCAGCTAACGCCGTGCCGCCGCCCAACGAAATACCGAGGTCGGCGGCTGCGAGTGCCGGGGCGTCGTTGGTACCGTCCCCGATCATCGCGACCTGACCGTCTGATTTGAGTCGCCGGATCGTCGCCGTCTTTCCTTCCGGTGGAACCTTCGCGAAGACGTGCGTCACGGCTTCGTGCTGCTTGAAGAAGTCCGTCGCTTCCTCGTCGTCACCGGTCAAGACGACGATGTCCGTGTCTCGTGCTCCGAGCCGAGAGATGGTGTCGTCCCAGCCGTCCCGCGGCTCATCGCCCACGACGATCAGCCCCTCTGCTGTCCCGTCGCGACCGACGACGACCGAAAGCTGACCGAAGCCCCGAGCGTCGGCGACACGAGACCGGATGTCGTCGTCCACGGTCCACCCCTGTTCCGCGAAGAGATCGAGGTTTCCGACAAGATACGGAGTTCCATCGATCACCCCTTCGATACCGGACTGGTGATTCGTGAACTCGCTTATCTGGCCTGTTTTCTCTGTCTCATTACCGTTATTGTCCGAGTTCGATTGATCGTCAAGGCCTTGGTCGGTCGCATTCCTGTGGGCGAAAGCCGTTGTGATGGCGTTTGCAGCGGGATGTGATGCTCGTTGTTCGAGCGCTGCGACGGCGTCAAGGAGGTCCGCAGGAGCGTCCGCTTCGATCACCTCCATCTCTCCGGTCGTGAGGGTCCCCGTCTTGTCGAAAACAACGGTATCGATGTCTCGGAGTCGTTCGAACACCGTCTCGTCGAAGATAATGATCCCCCGACGGAGTGCACTTGCGAGGCTCTTCGCGACCGAGAGCGGCGTCGCAAGTCCGAGGGCCCACGGCGAACCGGCGAGGAGGACCAGCAGTGCGAGGAGGATCGCGTCCGGGATGCTCATGTCGAACGCGATTACACTGGCACCACCGATCGCAACGGCGGCTCCGACAACGAGAAGTACCGCGTACGACGCGAGTTGGTCGGCGTGGCGTTGGACGCCGTGAGTCGCGCTCTGGAGGTCCCACACGGCTGTGGTTATCCGATCGATACTGCTCGTCACGTCCGTGCCGACACGAACCAAGGCCGCGCCGTCCGTGACGATCGATCCACCAATGATCTCGTTGCCGGCGCGTTTTAGCACCGGAAGCGACTCGCCAGTGACGATCGCTTCGTCGACGGTACAGCTGTCTTCGACCAGTTCACCGTCTACTGGGACTCGTTCACCCTGTCGAACGAGCACGACATCCCCTGAATTGAGGTCCTCCACGCGAACTTCCTCAGTCTTCCCGTCCGAGTCATACGTTCGTGCGCGCTCGACTTGTGATATCGTGAGTTCGGTGAGGCGATCAAGGGCGCGCTGCTTGATCGACGACTCGTAGAACACCATCGCGGTGACTGCGGCCGTGACGACGATCGCGAGGTCGTAGAAAATGTCGTTTTGTCCGAGGATGACAGCGGCCGTACTGTACGTGTACGCGCTGATCGCGGTGATCGCGACCAACAGGTCGGTGTTCGGGCGTCGCATTTTGAGACTGAGGTATGCGCCGCGCAACACCGGGAGACCGGTGAAGAGGAGAATAATGCCGGTCATCACGAAATACAGCCGGAGGAAGACGAACGCTCCCTCGCTATCTAGACGGAAGGCACCCTCGAATATTTCGAGCGCTTGCCAGTCAAATATTGACGCAAGGTGAGCGGGATAGATAATTGCGACGTACGGGACCAACAGAAACGCACCGAAGAGGAATCCGACGGAGTATCGCATTCCCAACAGCTGGTCGTCTCGACGCTTTCGAATTCCACCCATCTCTCGTGCTCGGCGCGTCGTCCCACCGGTTTCGCTCACGTCTGACGAGGCATCCTCACGGAGATACGCCGTATACCCGAGGGTACTCAATACATCACGCAGCGACTCCTTCGAAACAGTGTCTGGGTCGTGTTCAACTCGGATCGTCTCGGTGACGTAACTCGCCTCGGCACTGATCACTCCCTCTTGTTTCTCAGCGAGAGATTCAAGATACGCCTCACACGTCGCGGAGTACATGCCGTCAATCCGGAGGAACGTCCGAGAACGATACTGATCGGGAGGAACAGTGTCGTCTCCCTCATCAATCTTGTTCTCAGTTGTGGTCTGGGTGACATCGAGAGAATCGGGAGCCCCAAGCGTCGTGTGTACATCGTGGCACCCGCTCGAACAGAACGAGCGTTCACCATCAGCCTCGAACGTGGAAGACTGAATCTCTCGACCACACAAATAACATTTTTCAGTCATATATTAGTGGGAGTGGTTCATGCTGTCTGTCTGAGAGCACACCGGTCTGAATGGACACTATGAACCATGTTTTTTATAGAACGTATTCGGATGATAGGGTGTCTGTCGCTTATGATTCGGTAAGTGGGTCGTGTTTATGTGGTTGTTGATACTCTCTGTGGTGGATCTGTGTCAATCAGTCGTATCCACACCTACGTAGCATCCTCGGAAATATGCGACCACCACCCTCGCTCGCTGATCGCTATGTGTACTTGAGCGATGATCCCCAACAGGGGCAGTTCCAAGAGCGGACCGATCACAAGCGCCAACGGAATGAGTGGTTCATTCGGGAACGCGACGACGGCGATCGCGAGTGCAGTCGGTGAGTTTCGCGACAGGATAGTGTTGTTGAAACACACGAGTTCCTCGTACGAGAAATCAAGCATACGACCAATAGCGAATCCGACACCGAGGTTGATCACGTAAAAGGCGATCACGGGAATCGCCATCACAGCGAGCAGTCGCGGATTCTCGACGATTACCTGAATTGAGGCGCTAAGGCCCCTTCCTCATTCGTCTTTAGTTAATACTCTTAGTAATACTTAGTAGCTTCATATTCGATCCAGATTCGACACGTTCGTGCCGGCAATAGGTGGAAAATGGCGGTTTTGAGGGTTGCTTGTCGTTCGATATCAGCAACAACAGAATCTCAGCCGTGATTTCTACTACATCTAATACTCTTAGACATAATTTAAACTCAAGTATTACTACTGGGCTTAACTAAAGACGAATGGCCCCTTCCTCAACGAGCGACCGAAGGGAGCGAGTAAGGAGGGGATACAGCGCCGCGGCTCTGTTGAAATCCTCAAAGAGTTACATGTTTAGCCTGTAATTCGACGAAATGAAGGCCCTCCCGAAGTCGCAGATTCTCCGTTTTGCTGAGAAGGCGATCCATCTGGCGCGTCGAGCGGTCTCCCGATACTCCTCGAAATTTTCTAAACACCGCTATACACTTCCCCAACACGTTGTTCTGTTGTGTCTCAAAGTTCAAAAGAACACAACCTACCGTGGCTTGCTTGACGAACTGATCGAGATGCCACGCATCCGTCGAGCTCTTGGATTAGCTGAACTTCCTACTCCTTCAACGCTCTGTAAGGCGTTCAATCGACTTGATATGACCGTATGGCGTATCATATTGACTCTCTCAGCGACGCTACTTCCGACGAGCGGAGTTGTTGGAGTTGATGCATCAGGGTTCGACCGCAGTCACGCTTCGAAACACTACACGAAACGCGCCGAGCTCACGATTCAGCAGCTCAAAGTGACGCTGCTGGTCGATGCGAAGGTGAACGCAATCCTAGATTTACACGTGACGACGACCCGGAAACACGATAGCCAGGTTGCGCCGTCACTGATCAAACGCAATCCCGAGAATATCGACATTCTGCTCGGTGACAAGGGCTACGACGACCAGAAGATCAGGCGGCTTGCTCGTCAACACGAGGTTCGTCCACTGATCAAGCATCGTGAGTTCACATCGCTCCATAAGGCATGGAACGCGCGCTTAGATGCTGATCTCTATGGCCAGCGGAGTCAATCCGAGACAGTCAACTCTACGCTCAAGCGGAAGTACGGTGCGTTCGTCCGCTCACGACGATGGTGGAAGCAGTTCCGTGAACTCACCATCGCTTGTCTCAGTCACAACATCGACCGATCACTCTGAGTGGTCAAGACATATGATTCACAGACCGCTCAGGATCAGGGAGTAATGATTCTTGCCAGTCTTCATTCAGTCTCTGCTAAACACCGTTGCTGGATCAAACGGCCACCACTCGCGGTTTCGGATCGCCAAATGGATTTGTGCAATGAAGCCTAACAGCGGAAGTTCCAACAGCGGCCCAATAACCAGTGCGAGCGGGATGAGCGGCTCGTTCGGGAACGCGACGACGGCAATTGCGAGGGCCGTCGGTGAGTTCCGTGAGAGGATCGTGTTGTTGAAACAGACCATCTCCTTGTAGGAGAACGAGAGTACTTGTCCGACGCCAAACCCGATGCCGAGATTGATCGCATAGAAGACGAGAACGGGAACCGCGAGAAGAGCAAGTAATCCGGGGTTTTCGAGGATTAGCTCCCCCTGCGAAGCGAACATTGCGCCGATGGCGAGACTGAGGAAAATAATCTGGAGCGGACTCAATTTCGGCAGGAAGTGCTGCTTGAACCACTGCGTCCCCTTTTGTCGGGTCAATGCCCACCGAGCAAGTCCACCAACCACAAGCGGGACGACGAGTACGAGAACGACGCTTTCGATCAGCAGCTCCATCGGTAACGCGACCAGTTCGCCCGCGAAGACGTACAAGTAGAGTGGAAGCAGTATCAACTGGAGAACGAGGTTGTACGGGAGAATAGAGGTAGCCAGCGGAACATCTCCGTCCGCAATATCGGTGAAAATGAGATACCAATCCGTACATGGTGTCACCATCAGCATGATGAGTCCGACCCACAGGGCAGGGTGATCTCGAAGGAAAACCGCGCCGAGTGCCACCGCTAACAGCGGACTCCAGATGAAATTGACCAGAAGACTAGACCCGACTACACGACGATTTCCGAACGCTGCCCGGAGGCGAGAGAGTGGGATTCCGGTGAACGCGGCGAACAGCATCACCATCAAGAACGGGAGAATGAGTGAGTCCGCAATCGGCGGAACACCAGCGATCTGACCGAGCACTAACCCACTCAGAATCGCAATAATAACGAATACACTCTGGTACTTCTCGACGAAATCCATTCTGTTGCGTCTGTGTCGGGAGCCATCCTAAGGATGTTGCTTATTGTAATGACACTAAAGAGATAGATTGGGAATACAATAGACAATTTTGTGACAACGTGAGACAGTCACTGGCCATTTCTGGTCCATATGTAGCGAGTGAATTAGTCTCAACTGCAGAAGATCCCACGAGCGCAAAACCGAGGGGGAGAGAAGGAGACACGTGGAGGCTCTCGTCGATGGCGACCGCGTCGAAATGGTGGTCGTTGATACAGTTGGAACGTCGTTCATGAGCTGGAATACAGTCATATCGAACGCGCGACGGAAGGGTATCTGTCTCGGTTTCGGATGCGTGTCTGATTGCGCAAATCGTCTGTTACAATCTTGCTCTGTCGGCGTCGCCGTAACGTCTCGTCCGAGAGTTCGGTGCGGCCATTCTAGCCGGACGATACAAAATAATAAGTGTACCCTCGTGAAGGGGCGCGCAAGAGTCGAAAGGCAAACATGATAGATCCAATTATCCTGCAACAGGGGAGCGACTGGCGCGCGCAGGCGGAGGTCTTCGACGAGATCTTCTTCGTCTTCCTCGCGCTCGGTACGCTCGTCGGCACAATCGTCGTCGCGTACACGCTGTGGAACGTGTTCAAATATCGCGACGACGGCAGTGAACCGAAGGAGGACTTTGACGCGCCGATCGTCGGTGAACTCCCGACCGGACAGGGCGGTCCGAAAGCGAAGAAGCTCTTCCTGTCGTTCGGATTGAGCGCGATCGTCGTCATCAGCCTTGTCGTGTACGCGTACGGACTCCTCCTCTACGTCGAAGAGGGTCCAGACACGAGCGACGCGGGGAATATCGAAATCACCGTCGAGGGGTACCAGTTCGGTTGGGAGTACATCTATCCGAACGGTTACTCCACGAGGGGCGAGATGATCGTTCCGGCCGATCAGCGGATCGACCTCAACGTGACTTCACGCGACGTGTGGCACAACTTCGGCTCGTCGGAGTTACGGATAAAATCCGACGCCATCCCCGGAGAGTACAGTAGTACCTGGTTCTCCGTGAGTTCCGAGGACGTTGAAGCACAGGGTGGCGAAGCAACTTACCGAGTCGAGTGCTTCGAACTCTGCGGCGCGGGCCACTCTGCGATGACTGGTCAAATCACGGTGCTCCCGCAAGACGAGTGGGAAGAATGGTATGCTGGAACCCAAGGTGAAAACACTTCTAGTGTCGACAGCGCTGGCGCCGGAAATGCCTCCAGCGTTGACAACGCAGTCATTCGAGGTGCCCCCGCATGAGCGAACTCCCGCCAACGACTTCCGTCAAACGATGGCTCGTCACGACCAACCACAAGGACATCGGCATCCTATACACGATTACTGCCCTGTTCTTCCTACTGTTCGGCGGTGTCCTTGCGCTGCTGATCCGTGTCCAGCTCTGGGACCCGATGAATCAGATCCTGTCTGGGCTCGCGTACAACGAGGCCGTCACGGCCCACGGACTGATAATGGTGTTCTGGTTCCTCTCCCCGTTTGCCTTCGGCTTTGCAAACTACTTCGTGCCGCTCCAGATCGGTGCCGACGACCTTGCGTTCCCACGGCTTAACGCGCTCTCCTATTGGATGTACCTGTTCTCCGGCGTACTGTTGTCAATCAGCTTCTTCCAGGGCGGCACGCTGAGCGCTGGCTGGACGATATACGCTCCGCTCAACATACCCGCGTACACACCGAGTATCGGCTCAACGGGAGCGATACTGGCACTCGCGATGTTCACCATCGGAGTCACCGCCTCGTCGGTGAATTTCCTCGTGTCTATTCATCACTCGCGTGCCGAAGGAATGGGGATCATGGATATGCCGATGTTTACCTGGACCATCCTCGCGACCGTGTGGATGATGCTGTTCGCGTTCGCTGCATTGCTCGCTGCGGGACTCATCCTCGCGTCCGACCGCGTGCTTGGGTCGGTGTACTTCTCCGCAACAGAGGGCGGGTCCCTGCTATGGGGCCACCTGTTCTGGTTCTTCGGCCATCCGGAGGTGTACATCGTCTTCTTCCCGGCTCTCGGTGCGATGTTGGAGCTGTTCCAGACGTTCTCAGGGCGCCGGCTCGTCGGACGGAAGTGGGTGATCATCGCCATCTGTCTTGTCTCCGTCCAGTCGTTCCTCGTATGGATGCATCACATGTTCCTGACGACGATCAACCTGGAGATCAAGACGCTGATGATGGCGACCACTATCGGGATCTCCTTACCCTTCGACCTGATCGTGTTCTCGCTGATCTACACGCTCATCAAGGGACGAATACAGTTCACGACACCGTTCCTCTTCGCGTTCGGGGCGCTACTATTGTTCATCCTCGGCGGCATCACCGGAGTGTTCCTCGGCGCCATCGTCCTCGACTACGAGTTCCGTGGCACCTACTGGGTGGTCGCGCACTTCCACTACGTGATGTTCGGGGGGGCGACAGCCCTGATCGGCGCTGCGTACTACTGGTTCCCGAAAATAACCGGGAAGATGTACGATGAACTCCTCGGGAAGATCCATTTCGTGCTGTTCTTCATCGGGTTTAACGCCGTCTACTTCTCGATGTTCCTCGGCTGGGAGACGCCGCGCCGTGTCTTCGAGTACAACCCCGAACTCCAGATCTATCACCAGTTCGGGACGATCGGTGCATTCGTACTCGGATTCTCCTTCTTCATCATGTTCTACAACTTCGCGAAGTCGTACGTTTCCGGCGAGCCCGCCGGCGACAACCCGTGGGACTACTCGCGGACTGCCGAGTGGGCCATCTCTTCACCGCCGCCGCTCCAGAACTGGCCAAACCGGCCGTCCTACGCGTCCGGCAAGCTCGAATTCGTGAAGGATTATGTGCCCGACAGAGGTCCGGCAGTGAAGACCGACGCCAACGGGAACGGGGCGACTGACGGTGGTGACACCCACTCCGAGCACATCAAGGAGTACCCGTACTGGGACAAGCACCCGAGCCACGCAAGCATATGGCCGCTCACACTCTCGTTTGCAGTTGGTGTGTTGTTCCTCGGGCTTACCGGATTCCGCGATAACGTTGTCTTCGAGGTCGGCGAGTCGCTCGCATCGACGAGCGTGACGATCTCGAATCCGGTATACCCGATACTCATCGTTGTCGGATTGGTCGGACTCGTCTGGACCGGGGTGAAGTGGAGCCTCGAGGACTTCTATGCCCCACCGACCGAGTTCGCCGAACGGTGGCCGTTCGAAGGTGTCGAGAAAGTCAAGCTGGGGATGTGGTTCTTCATCGCGTCGGACGTGATCGTCTTTGGCGCGTTCCTCTCCGCGGCCATCTTCGTCCGGTACAACGCCGGCTGGATGACGTGGGAGCCACTGGCCGAACCACTACCGGGACTGATCAACACGTTCGTGCTGCTCACCTCATCGTTCACCGTGATCTTGGCGCTGGTCGCTGCTCGCCGGAAGAGCCGGCAGGGCCTGCTTGCGTCACTCGGCGCAACGATAGTGCTTGGGTTCACATTCCTGGGTATCAAGCTCTGGGAGTGGAACAAAGAGATCTTCGAGCGGGGCGTGACGATTTCGGCGAACGCCCACGGTGACCCAATCCAGGCGTCGATCTATTACGTGACGACGGGGCTCCACGGGATCCACGTAGTTATCGGCCTCGTGATCGCCATCTTCCTGTTCGTCAGGGCGTATCAGGGGCACTACTTAGAGGACGAGCGGCCGATCGAGTACTTCGGCCTCTACTGGCACTTCGTCGACATCGTCTGGGTGTTCATCTTCCCGCTGTTCTACCTCTTCTGAGGACAGCGGCGGAGTCACCGTATTTGACTGTGTTGAATCACCATACAGCAGCGGGGTAGGCCACTAAATCAAAGGAGTTGAAGCGGGAAGATCCGGTTGCCTGTGACACAAATCTCCCGCTTCATCGGGGAAGTTGTGCCGGTTGCTCAAAGAGTTACTGGCGATGGAGGCGAATCTGCCGCCCCGGAAGGCGGCGGCGGATTCGCCGACTATGCACTCGTTTCCCTTCACTGTCTGCGGATTTACCTCGATTCATCGTACCGCATTACGATCGACCTGCTCAAAGAAATGCCACAAATAACCGGAGAGATCGGCCTCAACGCGGCCGATCTCCCAGCGCCGTCCACGTTGTGTAAGGCGTTCGACCGGATCAGTATGAGCGTGTGTCGAGTGCTGCTGCGCCAGTCGGCGCAGCTGCACGATCTCTCTGAACACGCCGCGATCGACGCCACGTTCTACGAACGCTCAGCAGCGAGCCGCCACTACTGCCAGCGAATTAGCTACCGCGTTCAAAAGCTCAAAGTCACGAAATTAGTCGATACAGCGTCTTAAGCCGTCCTTGACGTTCACTGCTCAACGAACCGGGAAGGAAGCGACGCAGACCTTGCTGAGCAGATCGCCCGCCGGAACGCGGGCGATCTGCGGTCTCTTGCGGCCGATAAAGGCTATGACAAGCAATCGCTTCGTGAAGGATTACGCGACCTCGGGATCAGACCGCTGATCAAGCACCGTATCTTCGCTCCGTACGACCACGCACACAACGCCAGAATTGACGATAACAGCTACAATCAGCGCTCTATGACCGAAACCGTGAACTCGGCTGTGAAGCGCTCGCTCGGCTTCGCCGTGCGAGCGCAGACGTAGTTTCGTGAGTTCCGAGAAATCGCTCTGATGTGTGTCGTCTATAACATCAAGCGCTTCGTTAAACAGTGAATCACTACGCCTTACAGCGATTCAACACAGCCTGTCTAAGTTAACACGACCGTCATCTGCTGGGCGAACGTCACGTATCTGTCTGGCGCAGCCCCGCCAGCCGGCGTCCAACAGTGCGTCGAAGACTGCGTTCGTGAACACCCTGCCGTCGAAGGTGTCCACGACACTGCCGTCTACTATATGGGGGCTAATCTCGAAGTTGAACTCCACGTCGAGGTTCCCGGAGACTACACACTTCGCACTGCCCACGAAATCGAAACAGTGCTTATCGACAGGCTTCGAGATCTCCCCGCCGTCGGCGACGCACACGTCCATCTTGATCCGGCAGGAACGGACGAGTGGAAGGACGCCGACGAGGACGGCTCACCCGTCGAGTCTGACGGATCCGGAGACCAGCTCCACGACCAACGCACGAATACAGAGATACGCCACACTCCTGGTGTGTAATCAGTCGGCCGTCTGATTATCGTGGTCCGGCTGAAGGAACATTACGTTGACTCTCCCCACAGCGTCGAAATCGCGAAGCTGGTAGACGAGTTCGCGAATCCGTCCAGCTGACCCCTCACAGAAGATTGTTTCGAGACACCACTCGCCATGATGCATATGCTGAGTCGTCCCGATGATATCATCAAACTCGTGTTGGACAGTGTGGAGATCCCCGATGACGAGCGTGTGCTCGTAGTCGAAGGCGAGCGCAGCGACTGCGGTCCCGTCAAGCCCTTCGAGGGTGGTATGACGCTCTATATACTCTTGGATCGCCTCCCGAACAGCACGCGAGCGCGATTCGAGTCCTTCGTCTTGCCACGTTTCGTCGAACGACTCGAGAATTTCTCCGGGAATATTCAGGCTGGTTCGCATTAAGGGAATGTTAGCCGGGGACGCCTATGAAACTCATTATTACGGGATCCCCGAATCGGCCATAACAACCCCTATCAGTCCGTCAGTCTCGTATTCTTCTATATGGTGACTGGAGTACTTGGTCTTGCACTCGGGGCGAGTGTGCTCGGGCTCTCTCACGGGCTCGCCCCGGGCCACGGGTGGGCAATCGCGGCGAGCTATGCACTCGACAAACCGAACAAGTGGTTCTACGGCGCTGCATCGAGTCTCATCCTCGGGATCGGCCACCTCATCAGTAGTATAGCGATGGTGGTGGTCTACTTCTGGGCGCTTTCGTACTTCGGGCTCACACAACTCAGCTGGATGAATTACGTGGCGGGCGCGCTACTTATCGGGCTCGGAATCTGGCAGTATTTCAACGGGCATGACCACGGTACTGGATTTAATCACGACGGAGAAGAAGAGGAAGATAAGCACGCCCATGATCACGCGGACGACCACGAGCACACACATCGCACTGAAGAGACGTCCACGTGGGGGGCTCGCATTCGACGCGCCCTCCCATTCGTCGGTGAGTCCAGCCACGACCACTCGCACGGTCGCGTCGACGAAACGCCCGAGCGTGGCCTCTACGGGATGGTTGCACTCGCGTTTGCGCTTGGCTTCACACACAACGAAGAGTTTGACATTATTGCCATCTGTACCGGCTCGGCATACTGTCTCGAGTTGATGCTTCTCTACTCGCTCGCCGTCATCGTCTCCCTCGTCGGAGTGACTCTCCTGCTTGTGGCCGGCTATGAGCGGTACGAAGAGCGGCTCGAAGGATATGTCGAGTACCTCCCTACATTTACGGCAGCGATCCTCATCGTGATGGGGATCGGGTTCATCCTCGGGGTCTTTTGAAAGGACTGAATCTATACTTCCACGATGCGCCTATCGCAGGGTTATGTAGACGGTCGGTCGGACACTGTCCACCAAAGAATTGGCAGTGAAATTCCGGAAAGTGATACGAAGAGTGGATGTCCGAAAGACACTTGAGAAAGCACAGGAGAGCTCCGGGGTTGCCCCTGAGTGGATCCTCCTAATACTGCGCGTGGTGATCGTCGCGAACAGAGCTGTAGACGTGACAGTACTCCTTTCGACGTTCCTCGCACCGACGTTTCTCATCCAGCTGGTTAGCCCTGTCTTCCATGATGAACCTGCCGAGATTACGGGTTCCTCGAAATCGCACGCCTCGAGGAGATAGCGACTGCTTCGAGTTAGATTTTCTGGAGCGCGAGGCAATACCCAAACCTGCGATGAAGCTCGGTATGTGCCCTATTTAGCTTAAGTGAATATAGGAAATTGTTTTTATACAACATACGGTGAGGTCAACCGTTGTCCGTCAACCATCCACAACTGGGTACTGAAGACAGATCTCCAGTCGCTCGATGGGGTAAATCCGGATCACGTTGCGGTCGACGAGACTGTGATCCACTGAATGATAACCGAGAAGGGCTTCGTTGAAACCAAAGACGTGGGGCGAAGGACGGACGTAGATCTTACCGAGGAGGGGAAAAATACACTCTCCGCGTTTAGGCATCTCATCGAAAAGTGATTAGTATAGTTAGCGCTCAGTCGAATCGACCTCTTCCAGAGCTTCTGTAGCAACATCACCTAACTCCCCTGCCTCGATATGTGAATACCGTTCTCGAACCATCTCTTCGGAGTTATCGAGATACCGGGCCGCCACCGTGTACCCAAACGCGCGGACAAGTACCTCGCCCATTCCACGTCGACCACCGTGGGGCGCGAGATAATCGTGTTTCGGGTGGTCGATATCGACCTCTGCGGCCTCCGAGAGCCGTTGGAGAATCGTCCGTGCGCCGTCCGTCGTAATCGACGGCGGCCGAATGTCCTCATCGAGCGCCAGCAGTAGATCGCGAGCGTATTCTTCACGGCGCTCAGTAATTGCTTCCGGGAGTTCCCCTCGTTCGGCTAGCTCATCCTGGATGAGTCCTGCGAGCGTCCGTTGGTCGAACGTCGGGAACACCGGCCAGCGTTCCGTCGGTGGGTCCATCAGCCTTCGATAGCTCCGCAGTGGAGAGATTACTGGGTCGGGGAGACTGGCGGCGTCCCATTGCTGCTTCTTCCGGTAGACATCCATACTACCGTCGTCGAGCGAAATTTCCTCCCACCGGACGCCGCGCCGGCGTGGGTCGTTCGGATCCCGGAGCAGTTCCCCGACGCGGACAGCGGTGTACGCGAGAACGAACACCAGCGCCCGGTCACGAGCCGCCTTCAGCGCCGCGTAGCGCGCTCGCTGTCTGTCAAGAGGGTCAGTATCCCCCGGGAGTGTGGTGAACGTCTCGATGGCGTCACGGGCTCGCTCGTCGACGTACCGGGTCAGGGCGTGGCGCTGCTCGGACGTCCAGGCCTGCTGATCACCGGGCTTGCGACCGTCGTCCTCCGGCAGCGGCGCCATCGCACTCGCCCGCTGCGCGTAATGGGCTTCGAGATATCCCTCGTTGACGCACCACCCGCACCACGCGGAGATATAGCGATAATAGGTTTGTACGGTATTCTGTTTGAGCCCGCGATCGCCGGCGAGATGCCGGGCGTACTCCCGGAAGACGCGTTCATCGAGGTCTTCGAAGGTGGGCTCCTGGTCGACGTCGTCGGATACGATCCCGGTCCAGTCGTCGGCGCCGCGGTCGCCGGCGGCCCACTCGGCGAACCGCTCGAGCTCGCGTGCAGCGTTACGTCGGTAGTTCCCGCCGTCGCCACCGCGGCCTTTCCCCTTATCCTGGAGGTAGCGCTCGAAGAAATTCTTGAGTGACTGATCGGCGCGTTCTCGGGGTGTCATGGTTCCTCGTTCGCGTACTGGTAGGTCGGACGGACGTCCTCGAGGAGCTCTTCGACGATTTCCCAGAGAACCAGGGAAGGGGTCTCGTGTTCGAATGTAATCTCCCAGCGATCCTCCGTATCGGCGACTGAGTACTGGAAATGCGCCCGTCCGAGATCGGGATGGTCCTCGTCCTGGTGCCAGCCGGCGTGAAAGCCCGTGTTCGGGTCGGTGTAGTTGATACGGAACCAATCGTGAGGGTCCTGCCGATACCACTTGACGGTCAGCTCCGGCGAATCAGGGCCTGTCGGGGGATCCAGACGGGCCGGATCGAAAATCGCCCGCAGCTGCTTGGCCTCGATATCGTCAGGAACGTACTCGACGGCCGTGATCTGGGGAACACGGTCGAGGACGTCCCGCTTCAATTGGGTGTAGAGGTTCGCGTTCGGATCACCACCTGGATGCGGGACCGACATTCGTTAGCTGCTGGCCTCAGCGGGCTCTGTCGTCGGAGCGAGGAAGTCCCATTCGCGGATGGCGAAGCCAACGATCTGGATACGCCGCTGAAGGTGCTCCCACTCGCGGGCAATCTCACGGCGACGATCTTCCTCCTCAGCGTCAAGAGACTCGTCAGCGAGCGTCCCGCGAAGCTGGTTCGGTGACTCGACCTCGAATTCATTCTCCCAGTCGCGAATCTGCGTCTTCATATCGGCGAGACGGTCCGTGAGTTCCTCGACAGTGTGCCCGCTGTCTCGAAGCCGCATCGCCTCCTGCATTGCTTGGCGGCGGTAATCAGGGTAATACGTGGTGTGAGTCCCGCTTTCGTCACGGTGGAGGATGCCATCGTCGACGAGCCGATCGAGGACGCGTTTGGTCGGCTCGTGTGACCAGCCCGCTTCCGAGGCGATCCAGTTCGCCGTCTGAGGCTCCGAAAGCTGCCGGGCGGTCATCCTCACGCGGTCTTCACCCGTGGTCTGGCGTTCCATCAGGCCCTCGGAGTTCGATTCGTCTTCGGACATACAACAACGTTCGCGCTTTATCTTAATATAGGTTGAGGTCATTAGTTCTATATCGAATGCGTTTCTTCGCCATCGCCTCGACCTCGGCTGAGGAGAGTCAGAGAAATCTCAAACCCCGTTCTTGGCAGTTCTACCCCGGGGGAAGCGCCGTCGTGAGGCGGTTGCAGCATTCGTGCTTCACCGACGGCGGCGGGGTACTTCAAACTGGTCGTGATTACTATACTAATCACGTCCAGTTGTTGTTTTGGGCGTACTAGCCAAATTCAGCGGTCTCAGCCTACAATTCCGCTATTCGGAGATATATAAACTTCATATGGCTATACCAATTCGTGGGCGGGGAAGTTGAGACTACGGCGGCTATAGCACCGCTGGTATGCACGATATCAGCCGAACCACCGAACTTGACACGGTTCACACTCGGGCCGGGACACCACTTCCAGTTAGTATCCCAACTAGAACTGCGTATTTGAAGAGATCAGAACAGCGCTGCCGCTCGTTACTCCTGTTCTCACTGGCTCAATATCGCCGATTACCCGACTCCAGTTTCCTTCTTCAACAGTGTGAGCGTATTGTCCGCAGTCACAATCGGGGAATGCTCGTACTCACCCGTCAACTCGACTTGCACGAGGAGGTCGACGGCCCGCCAGATTGAGTACAGCAGACAGGCGAACGCGAAGTAGAAGAATCGCAGTACGAAGTTCTTCGAGGTTGTCGCGGCCATGAACCGCTTAATGCTCCGGTAGCCGCTCTCGATCTCCCAGCGATAGCCGTACTCACTCAGCAGTCCCACATTACCGTTGCACATGAACACCGAATACTGCCGGTGGTCAGTGTGTTCAGAATTCTCGTTTCGACGGTACACGAGCGTCGTCTGGTGCCACTCATTCTTGCCCAAGTGGAGCTTACGGTCGTTCACGTATCGATCTGTCTCACTCTTCAAGAGTCGTTTCGCCTGGGCTCTCTCGCTCGTGTGCATCCGCTTTGGGACGACGTACGTGAGCCCGCGTTGGCTAATCATCTCCAAGACGTGTTGGCTGTCGAATTCTCTGTCCATCAGCACGCTGTCGACGTGGACGAGGTCCTCAGCCGAGTCAAGTAGATCCTCGACAATTTCCAGCCGACTCTCGCCACGCCGCACCGGCCTTGCGTCTAAGACAATCGGGACCGCATTACCGACGAGCTGGACGGTCGCCCACTGATAGGCGTATTCGTCGGTCTTCTCTTTTGTCCCGATGATCTCATCCTCGTGACCTGTTCTATCACCGGTGAAGGGCTCAGCTTCAGTGATGTCGATGGCCACGATTCCGGCTCGGAAGAACTGCTCTGTCTCCGCGACTTCATCCAATAGCCGTTTCACGGCCTGACGGTACATCTCACGAATCTCCGCTATCGAGAGGTCACGAATCTGATCACGATGGGCGTGCCCCAGAGGTGTCCGACTACGCGTCGACTCGTAGATGAAGCTCCGAGCCCCCTCATTGGCAGCTAAGTTCTCGCGGAGGCCGAGATAGGTCTGTAAGTCCCAGTAGGCATTCTCGTGGATCTCACAGCCCTCTCCGCGATCCATCGAGAACGCCGGGAAGACAACGCGACTGACGTGATCCGTGATCGTTCCCGCCTGTTCCAGCACGGTCTGCTCGTCCGGATCGGAGTCTCCGGTACTGTCTCCTCGCTGAGGGAGCGTCCTGTCCGGGTCACGCGGAACGCTCACACCCGCGTTTTGGGCATTGATCAGGGCCGTCCGGGCAGCCGTCTCAACCGTCTCGCGTAACTCACCCGTGAAGCGCTCGTGCCAGCTACGCCAGAGCGTCGACTGATTCGGAACGCTCTCGAGTCCGAGTTGCTCACGCAATTCAGGGTGGCACTCGAGGAATTCGACGAGTGCTGTCTCGTGGTCCCATCCGTGGAGTTCTTTCAACATGAACACTCGAAAGAGGGTGTCCATCTCGTAGCTCGTCGATCCCGCATAGCGGTCATGGGTCTCGAATTTGAAGTAAGCGAGCGGCAGCGAACAGACGAACTTTTCGACCGAGTTGTGGCACTCGTGGCAGAACCACGTCTCCGAAATCGTCCGAACATCTGATTCCAGTCCCGCGAGCGACGTTCGGTCATACAGTGGTGTCGAATCATACGCCGGCCACTCAACGTACGATCGCTGAGCGATACGTCGAAAGATCGTTCGACGAGACTCGGGAGTCGAAGCCACTACGAGATACTGACTCGGACACGCAGAAGTCCTCGTCCATCTCGATAAGAGACATCGAGATTGGGGAAGGTCGGTACTCGCTAGGGGAGAGAGATTAGTTCCGCAATCCGGTTCCAGGGGGAACACATTTCCTCCACATGCCTCTAGTCGGACTATGGCTCACGAGTGCGACGATTGCGGGGAGTCGTTCGAGACACTCACTCATCTCCGACTTCACGACTGTGGCGATGTCCAATCGGACACGTTCTCGACCTCGACCGATTCGGGGAGGTCTAAATCTGACTCATCTCCAAGCCAAAAACGGAACAAAGAGGTTGCCGAACTCGATAACCTGCTTGATCGTTTCTCCGACGGTGACGTGGATGCCCTACACTACGCAGTCGTCGAATTCGAAGCAGCACTCTCGACTGCAGTCGAGGAAGACAGCAGTGGAGATACGTTTCGGGACGTCTTCTGGGGCTCTGTTGAAATCCTCAACAAATGATATATTCTGGCCCGGTTGCGGTCAACACAGGGAGTTAACCTACCTAAAGCCGACCGATTTTCTCGGGTGTAAGTATTTGTCGGAGCACTATGGATTATTCATATGGCGATGTCCTCCAAGACCCTCAATGTGGGATTGCGTGATGTCGGTTTCTCCCTCCTGTGTATCGTGTCGGTCGCCGCGATACTGCCCGTACAATTCGTCTCACTGATCGTCTTCGATACCATCGGACTCGACCAATTCATTCCCAGTACAGTGATTTATACGGTGGTGCCTGCTGTAGTGGTGACTGCTATTCCGGCAATCGTGGCCGCTCGTCAATACAACCGTCGGGGTTCGCAGGTGATTACGGCGGTAGTGTTCATCGCCGCGATCCTCGCCTCTATCCTCGTGTGGAGCGGGTTCTTCGTCATCGGATAGCGACGAAACACACGCAGCTCTCACCAACCGGCTGTTTCAGCCTATCGTATCTCTGAAGAATGTGGGTTCAACAGAGCCGGATATGTGGCTCTGTTGAAATCCTTTTCTTCAGATATGTTCTCGTCTGAGATAGCCGGTTACTGAATAGTGTGAAGTTATCGATTGATTTCGAGTGTCCACTCATCATACGCTTCGATATACACCCACCCAGCGCCGTCGTAGGTTTCGGTCGTTTCTCCTTCAAATGAGCTATCCGTTTCGAAGAGGGGTTTACGAGGGTTGCCGTGAGGGCCGAGAATACGAGCGACAAACCGGCCCTCCCCGGAATACGTTGCATTGATCGATGTTTGTCCAGTGAACTCATATGGACGCGTAATCTGGCCACTCGCCGGATAGCGATGCCGGAAGAGAGAACACATCCTCCTGACTGGGACGTGGTTGCTCAACACGAAGGTGCCAGTCACCGGTTGCGGTAACCTCTATGACGTATTCAGCATCATATGTCCCTTCTGCCCACCGACCTTCGACAGCGCCCTCTCGATCTACGAGTACGAGTGAGTGTGAGGCCTCCTCAGAGCGCAGTTCGACAGTGAAATCGCTGTCGCCGTCGTGCTCGTATTCGACTGCAAAGAAGCCACCTTCGTTACGTACCTCCTCAATTATCGTAGGACCTTCACCGTCGAACAATTGTGGGTTTGGATCCTCGAACACTTCTCTCTGCTCACTCTCATCGGAATCATCCCGAAAGCATCCGGCAATCGCAAGACTAAGACTCAACCCGCTCATCTGGAGAAGGTTCCGACGCTTCATATTAGACTGATTGGACTGGGAAGTGAAATGTCTTCTCGGTTGTCCTGATTCGCTGTATACTTCATCTGTACTGAGCGATTCATGAGTCCCCTGTACTGAGCGATTGAGGATGAAAAACTATCAACTTCAGAGGGTTTCAACCTACACGTCAAAACGGCGCCACCGACGTACCGACGTTCATCACCGAGAGCCGAACTGTCGCAGAATCCTTTCCAGTTGAAGAGCACCAACAGCTGTTCAGCGCCGAGTACCACGACTTGACAGCGTGAAAGACAGTTGCTGAACCCTTTCTACGAGTAACCTGGCTCTGGAGCTCGCCATGCAACCACGATTCCACAGATAGCGACGACTCCAGCGAGTAGAAATGCCGTATCGAACCCCGCTCGGTCGACAACAACGCCGCCTACAATCGGGGCAAGGAACGCCCCCGCTAACCCGACACTCGTCTGGAACGCGACGGCTGTCGCAGCGACTCTTGAATCGACGACTTCCCGGACATACGTGAAAGACAGCCCCAGCGTAAGCTGAACCGCGAACCCGGTGAGCAGCAGGAGCGCAACGAGTAATGGAAGTGACCGAAACTGAGTGAACACCAATACGAGCGGAGCAGCAGCTGCGAAGGACCCGAAAACGATGGGTTGGCGGCGACCACCGAAGACGCGGTCAGACAGGAGGCCACTACTGATTCTAGAGACGACCCCGATTGCGGGGAACACTGCCACCAGGAGTCCACTCACAGCGAGTGACAGGCCAACCTCGGTCGTGAGATACGACGCGCCCCAGCTATTCACGAACAAGTACAGCGAATAGCCGAGAAACCCGAGCAATCCGACAGACCAGACCTCCCGGTTCCGAAGAACTGCACCAAACTCCTGAACCGAGGGGGCATCTCCCTGACTCGTCCCGATCCCTCGACTTGCTGGCCAGAATACGATGAGACCCATGACTGTGAGCCCCGTGAACGCAATAAAGATTGTAGGCCACCCGAATCGATGCGCAATGAGTGGCCCGGTTCCTTGACCGAGCGCGAATCCGATCGGGCCACTTGCGGTGAAAATGCCGACAGCGGTTGCTCGATTCCCGCTAGTCGCTGCTCGACTCACGATATCGATGCCAGCGTTCCACACGACGACGTAGGCGACCCCCCCAAGCGCTCGCGACGCAATCACTGATCGGTAGTTCCCTTGCCGTCCAGCGATCCATCCCCACGTTCCGGCGACAAGTAGTGTGAGAACGGCGAGTGCCATCACGTTTCTAGAGTCTGTCCGGTCAAGCACCGCACCAACTGGAAGGCTTGCAATCACTGCAGTACCGAACATGACTCCAACGAGGAAGCCTGCGATTGTTGGCCCGATACCCAGCGAGTCACGAATAAGCGGGGAGACGCTCGCGGGCACAATCTCGTAGGCTGCCAACCCTGTCGAGATGAGGCTCGCGCCGGCGACGATACCCCACGTTGACTGATGTTTCTGGTGTGGATCGCTATTAGTGGGTTCTTGATGCTGGGGGGTCGGTTGGGTAGTCATTACTCGAGAATGTGGACGGACGGTGAACCACGGAAATCGGGTATCGACAGGTGCCTGTAACGAATTCTGACGATAGTGTATCCATGTTATGTATCTCTCCGCATACCTTTAAGGGTTAGATGGTAAATCCTTTTATTCTCTTACTGTTAGATGGTTAACCACCAATGTACATTCATTCTGGCCTAGGCCAGCAGCAGAATTGGGGACGAATTCGAACCGGGCTCGAGGGAAGCGTTCCCTGTATTCAACTGATCGAATAATGGTCGCTTCTCAATTAGTCCTCAATTCGTCGACGGTACTACTCGTCGGAACAAATAACTGGCTCACGCAATTCGCTGTTACGCTTGAGACACGGACTGACGCGACTGTACATACAGTTGGAACCAAGGCGGAAGCGAGTGATATAGTCCGAAATCGGACCATTGACTGTCTCATCACCGGAGACACGCTCGAAGGGGCAACAGGGCTGGAACTCCTCAAGGAGATCCGCACCGAAACCACGACGCTCCCGGTCGTACTTTGTACCGCCGCTGGGAGCGAAGCTATTGCCAGCGACGCTATCAAGGCTGGTGTCACGGATTACATCGTGCTCACGGAGCCGGTAGAAGAGATGACCGACGAACTCATCGAACGAACCGAGCGTGCCGTCCGATCCGCACGGCGGACAGCCACGCGATGGGACCGGGCCAGACAGTTCGACGCCATATTCAACGATTCGCGGACCGCGACGTGGGTGCTCGATCCTGCTGGCTCACTTGCGCGTGTGAACAAGACAGCACGGGAAATGAGCGATGTGGATGTTGAAACGATCGTCGGTGAACCGTTCTGGACGCTTCCGTGGTGGGCAAAGACCGGTACGAAGAGCACGGACGTACAACAAATCGTGGAGAACGCGTTCGATGGGAGATTCGGCAACGCGGTCGTCACACAGCCGCCACACGTCGAGGATCCACGCGTCATCGATCTCTCCGTGCGTCCAGTCGAGAACGAGCGTGGAGATCTCGTTTCAATCGTCGTTGAGGGCGTAGACATCACCGAGCGCGTCGATCTCGAACGCGACCTCCGACAATCAGAGGAGCTCCACCGCGTCACGCTCAACAACATGACCGATACCGTCCTCATCACGAACGAGGCCGGCGAGTACACCTATGTTTGTCCCAACGTCCACTTCATCTTCGGCTACACGGCCGACGAGATTCACGAGCAAGGGACGATCGACAACCTCCTCGGTACGGACCTCTTCGACTGTGAGGAGCTCACAGAAGACGGCGTGCTTAAGAACATCGAGACGACCGCGACGGACAAAGCGGGTCGTGAGCACACGCTTCTGATCAACGTTCGCGAGGTCTCGATTCAAGACGGGACGCTTCTCTTCAGCTGTCGGGATATCACGAAACGTAAGCAACGCGAGGAGGCGCTTGCGACCCTCCAAGAGACCGCCCGTGATTTTCTGTACGCCGAAACGCATCAGGAAATCGCCCAGCATGTCGTCGACGACACACCTGTCGTCCTCGATCTGGATGCAAGTGCGTTCTATCTCTTTGATGCTGATGCCAACGAGCTTCGACCCACAGCGCACTCGGCGACGATGAAAGAACTCAACGGTCCGCTCCCCACCGTACACGCCGACGGCGAAACACTTCCGGGTTACAGTTTCGTCGAGGACGAAGCGCTGTTTTTTGACGATGTTCATGAGGCAGACCGGCTCGAAAACCGGGTGACTGACCTCCGCAGTACAGCCTACATTCCACTCGGTAACCACGGCGTGTTCGTCGCTGGCTCGGACCGAGTCGGCGTCTTCGACGACGTAACCCGGGAACTGGCTGATCTTCTCGCTGCAACCGCCGAGGCAGCCCTTGACCGCGTCACACGCGAGTCCCGACTTCGAAAGCAAGATCGCACACTACAGGAACAAAACGAACAGCTGACCGAGCTGAATCGGATCAACGAGACAATCCGGGAGATCGATCAAGCTCTCGTGCAAGCGGAAACACGGGAGGAAATCGACCATACTGTCTGTGAGCTGTTGACCGGCGAGAACCGATTCCAATTCGCCTGGATCGGGACGATTGACCGGATAACTGACTCCGTCGAACCACGGGCTTGGGCAGGCAGCGAACAGGGATATCTGGATAGCCAAGCATTCGCTATCGACGCATCAGCTGGGGAGCCAGCCGGGCAAACCGCGGCCACTGGCGACGTGACGATAGTGACGAACGTCGCCGCTGGTCTCCGCGACGAGCCGTGGCGGAAGGCCGCACTGGCTCGTGACTACCTCTCTGTATTGAGCATCCCTCTCGTGTACAACGACCTTACGCACGGCGTGTTGACTGTCTACGCACCGACCCAGGACGCGTTCGACGACACGACGAAGGCTGTCCTCGCTGAACTCGGCGAAACTATCGCGTCTGCGCTCAGTGCTATTGAACGAAAGAATGCACTGCTCACGACATCGGTGACGCGGGTCGAATTCGGCATCGATGATCCTGCGTTTATCCTTTCACGGCTCGCTCGAGACGCAGCGTGTACACTCTCGTATCGAGGTGGAGTCCAACAATCCACAGAGGGAAGTTACGTGTTTGTGACTGTCGACGACGGAGCAGTAACTGACGTTGTAGACGCCGCCTCGCAGTTGGTCGGGATTGACGACGTACAACAGATTAGTACGGATGGTGAGGGGAGTGTGCTCCGGTTGCGGCTTACCCAACCGTTTCTCGCTCTCGAGCTGGCCGATCATGGTGCTGTCTTCCACGAGGCAACCGCCGACCCGACATCCACAAGCCTCGTCATCGATATTCCGGACAGTATCGATGTCCGGACCATCACCCAACTCGTCCGAGAGACGTTCTCCACCGTCGAACTCCGTTCGAAGCAGACGCTGGATCAGTCCATGGAACGCGACTTGTACTCGAAGTTCCTCGAGAAACTGACCTCACGGCAACTCGAGGTGATCCAGACGGCATACTACAGCGGGTTCTTCGAGTCACCACGCGAGAACACAGGCGAAGATGTTGCGGAGACACTCGGAATCTCCCCTCCAGCATTTTATAAACACTCTCGGACTGTCCAGCGCAAACTGTTCGAAACGCTCTTCGAGGAGCACAATATCTCAATTTCGGGAATCGAAGAGTTCAATAACTAACTCCAAATTTCAGAGGGTGTTTGGTGGTTAACAGCTGAATATTCCCTTATACACTTATTACACGTACATAGAGTGCCCTATATTACCGGCTGGCACTCGTGAACCCACTATGATAGATGTCGACCCTGAATCAGACGAAAAAACCCCGTACGAGTGCTTCGAGTGTGGCAGCATCATCATCGCAGAAGACAGCCCAGGCCAATGTCCCGACTGTGGCGGCCCGATGCGAAACCGGCGAATGTCACTTGAATAATTATGGCATCAAAATCTGAGAGCACCCACAACGGATCGGACGACGAGGCGGCAGAACCAATCGAGCCTGAGTCGGCACTCGAGACCGCCCGCCGTCAGTTGGATCATGCTGCCAGTCACTTGGATATCGACCCCAGTATCGTCGAACGGCTCAGATATCCGAAGAAAGTCCACGAAGTAACAGTCCCAGTCGAACGCGATGACGGTACGGTCGATGTGTTCACCGGCTACCGAGCTCAACACGACAGTGTCAGAGGCCCGTTTAAAGGAGGGCTCCGGTATCACCCCGAGGTGAGTAGAGACGAGTGTGTCGGACTCGGCATGTGGATGACCTGGAAGTGCGCTGTTATGGATCTCCCGTTCGGGGGTGCCAAGGGTGGCGTCGCAGTCAACCCGAAAGAGTTGAGTTCGGGAGAAAAAGAGCGACTCACTCGTCGGTTTGCCCAGGAAATTCGCGATGTTATCGGACCGAATCGCGATATTCCCGCGCCGGATATGGGTACTGATCCACAGACGATGGCGTGGCTGATGGACGCGTACTCGATGCAGGAAGGTGAAACGATACCGGGAGTCGTCACCGGGAAGCCACCAGTCATCGGGGGGAGTGAAGGTCGTGAGGAAGCGCCTGGACGGAGTGTCGCGATCATCACCAAGCAGGCCTGCGAATATTATGGGAGCGATCTCGAGGGAACAACGGTCGCAATCCAGGGCTACGGGAGTGTCGGTGCGAACGCCGCCCGGCTGCTTGATGAGTGGGGAGCAATGGTCGTCGCAATCAGTGACGTGAACGGCGCAATGTACGACCCAGACGGGATCGAGACGGCGACCGTCCCGTCACACGACGAGGAGCCTGAAGCCGTCACGAAATACGCAGACGACGTGATCTCAAACGATGAGTTGCTCACACTCGATGTTGACGTACTCATCCCTGCCGCTCTCGGAAACGTGATCACCGAAGCAAATGCGAGTGCGATCGCCGCTGACCTCGTCGTTGAAGGCGCAAACGGTCCCACCACTTCGACGGCGAGTGCGATTCTCGCAGAGCGAGACATTGCAGTTATCCCCGATATTCTCGCTAATGCTGGCGGAGTCACGGTGAGCTACTTCGAGTGGCTCCAGGATATCAATCGCCGATCGTGGTCGCTCGAACGGGTGAACGACGAACTCGAAACGGAGATGCAAGCCGCTTGGCAGGCAGTCACAGACGAATACGAGCACCGCGATGTCACGTGGCGTGATGCAGCCTATATTGTTGCGCTCTCACGGATCGCTGAATCCCACGAGGTACGGGGGCTCTGGCCGTAGGGAGATGGACTATCGCCCACTCAGACGGATCCGACAGCCAACTACCCCGTTTGAACGGGGACTGTTTGGACTGTATCAACTCGTTAGCCCCGGGACTATCCTCATCACTATCTGCTTTATCGGATACGTCGTCATCGGCTTCAGTTTATCTTACGTCGGAATCTATGAACCAACGTACTCCGTTATGGGTTTCACTGATCCATTTTTCACGAGTTTGTCATTTCTAACAGGGCTCTTCATCAGTACGATGTCGGGGACGCTTGTGGCGCTCACGCTCTTGCTTAGTCCCAACGATTCGAAGGCTGATCTCGTTGTCGTGGTGAGTTTCATCGCTCTTGGATTTGGGGCCGCTACCATGCGAGTCACATTCGGAGCCGTCCAAGCATATTTCACTGAGATAGTAAGTAATCTTCTATAAAAACAATAAATAGTTTGAAATACGGAAGAAATTGGTTACTTGAATTGAGGCGCTAAGGCCCCTTCCTCAACGAGCAAGTGGAGCGAGCGAGTAGGGAAGGATTCAGCGCCGCACAAGTATCAAACACGTTAGACGCTCGGCCTACAGGCGCACCACCACCTTATTATATTGTTCTCAAGAACTGCTCAAGTGGATCCAGACACAGGGGCTTGCTACCGATGGCCGGTCGGTTCACTGTACAGGATACTGGTAAGTCCCATCCGTCTCGTGACTGATCACGCAACAAGCCGGCTGCGTGGTTCATGTTCGGGTGTATCATCTCTACTCGCTGAAAGCACCCGCCACGAGCAGTGGGAAGACGAGCGTCGCCTCTGCTTCGACCTGCGTATAATTTGTCCGGTCATCATCTTTGATCTTCCCCCACGATACTGCCTCGTTCGGGGGTGCGCCAGAGAGTGACCCATCCCCTTCCATACCGGTCGAGATATAGACGACGTAATCGGCCCCACCGCGGAACAAGTTCGTCATAATCGCGTGGTGTTTCGGCACGCCACCTCCAACTGCGATCAGACCCGTCGTATCGGCGAGCATTCCGTCCTCAATGAGCGAGTCGTAATCGTCGAGAATCTCGATTCCGACCTCCGAATCGTACCCCTGTCGGTAATAGTAGAGAAAATTCCCAACCTCGGAATCCGTCAGTGCCGGACAGTAGACGGGAACATCATTGTCCGCTGCTTGTTTCAGAACCGAATCCTGATCGTCGAGTGTCTCCCCTAACTCTCGGGCAAACGATGTCGGCGTCCGAACCTTTTCCTCAGCGAAGAACTCCTCGAAGAAGTCGTATAGGTACTCCTCCAACCAAACGTAACGGTTGGAAGGGACGAACAGATTCCCAAGACGGTTGATTCCCTGTTCCCGGAGAACTGCTTCATCCGCATCCCACTCTCCCATTTTGAACGGCTTCGCCGTTTTGATAACATCCTCCGCCAGCGATCCCGCGGTCGTGATAAGCACGTCGACGTACCCTTCACGAACGAGGTAGGCGACGACTTCACGCAATCCCGACGAAATGATATTCGACGTGCATGTGAGATAGATCGTGGCATCGGCGTCTTGCATTTGCTCGGCGATGTCGATGGCCTCTGCGAGTTGCGTCGCCTGAAAGCCCGTCGTTGCATACGCTTCCAGCATCTCCTGAAAATCGAATTCGCCACGGAAGTCGTAGCCCTGCACGTCTGGCGTGGTCAACTCTTCAGCACTTCCCGGAACAACGTGGTCGTGAGACTCCTCGTCCATACCGGCAATTAGCAGGATGCCGGTTTGAATCGTTCGAGACGGGTCGCCGATTCTCGATACACACAAGTCCAGCATCAGCTAACTGTTCAATATGTCCCAGCCGACGGTGGCTGTTCTCCGACCCGACGACAGCCGTATCGTTGAGGCGGTCGAGTATCTCCAGTCACTCGATGTATCCCCGATTCCAGACCCAATGCTGGCAATCACACCGACCGGTCAGGTTCCCCCAACATGCGGACTACTGTATCTTCACAAGCGAGACCGGTGTCGATCTAGCTGCGACAGCGGGATGGAAACAACGAGGCACCACTGTTTGTGCTGTCGGAGATCAGACTGCAACCGCATTATGCAATCGGGGCTATTCAGTCGATATCGTTCCATCGACGTTCACATCCACAGGACTCGTCGACGAGTTATCTACTGAAGTCGAGGGCCAAACCGTTGAACTTGCTCGGAGTGCACACGGCAGCGAAGTACTTGTTGAAGGACTGGAAGCAGCTGGTGGAATTGTCAGCGAAACAGCCTTATATCGCCTGAAACGACCGGAGACTGCGGGACAGTCGGTTTCACTTGCGGTAGACGGTAAGCTGGACGGTATACTGTTCACCTCGCCAAAGACGATAGAGCACTTCGTTCAAATTGCGACTGAACGTGACGCTGTCGCTGCACTCCAACGCGAGCTAGAGGAGACGATTGTTGGAGCGATAGGAGCACAACAAAACGTGCTGTCGACAAGCATGGGATCGCTGTTGATGTTATGCCGGATACAGTGGGGTTCACACAGCTTGCCGAGGTCACCGTACGTCGAATTCTGGATACCCACCAATGAACACATTCCGTCTCCAATCTGTTAGCTGACTTTGAGTGTTCACTGACGTCTCACCGTAAACCACGTTACTCCGATCAAGAAGGCAGCGGCACCAGACACTAACAGGGTTTGACGATAGCCGAACAGTGCTGCAGCCCCGACACTAAGCGGCGGACCGACCGTCGTGCCGAGTCTGAGAACACTTGTCCGAATACTCATAATGCTCCCGCGGAATTCGTCCGGTGCTCGTTCGTTGAGTGCCGTATCCGTAATCGGCTCTGCAAGTCCTTGACCAAGTCCGAATAGAAGGAGTGCACCAGCAACTACGTATATAGAGTCTGCGACGGCGACGCCGACGAGTCCGATCCCGTAACTCACGAATCCGAGCGCGATCGATTGGAAGCTCGTGAGCGACCGAAGCACGCGATCACCTTGCATTGCTGTCGCTCCCATCGTAACCGCGGGTAATCCCACGAGAAGGCCGATACTCGCTGATGAGAGGTGATATTCGTTGGCGAGCAGGAATGGAACGGCGGTGAGTTGCGCGCCGTAGAGGATGACGAAAATACCGAAGATAGCGAGATAGAGCACGACGAAGGGGGTCATCGATGTGGGTCCGGTGAGGAATGCACGGATACTCGAATTCGTATTGTTCTCGTCGCGCTGTGGCTCCTCGAGCAAGGTTATGCCGGGTACAGCGACGAGCAGCGCGAGGAGAAAACACGCGAAGGGAGCCGACCAAGCGACTGTCGCCAGCGCACCGCCGAGTAACGGATAGCCAGCAGCACCCACCGCGAGAATCGCCGCGTTGGTCCCAATTAGCACTCGTCGTTGTTCACCGGAATAGAGGTCGCCGAGGAGCGTGACCGTGAGCATCGCAATCGCACTACTCGCCGCCCCTTGGATGGCTCGCAGGACCAAGATCAGGGTGAAGTCGGAAATGAAGATGATACCGCCCCCACTGAGTCCGAAGACAACAAGCGCCGGGATTAGAATCGGTTTTCGACCGATGCGGTCAGTTAGCAGTCCAATCGGGAGAGTGAGAAAGATCCCGGGGAGCGTGAACGCCGACAGCAAGAGGCTGGCCTGTGCCTCCGAAATGTTCCATGCCTCCTGGACCGCTGGGAGTACAGGGCTGATGAGTGAGACACCCATGACAGCGACGAGCGTACTCGCGAAAATCACGGCTGTTGCTGGCGAGTTCCGGAGTTTCCGTATCCATTCCATTCGCTCTATTACTCTTTCGGTGAGCGCTCCCCGTAAGTCATCCGCTATGGGGGAGTGGTCGCCCTGAATCAGAACCGGAGGACGTTCACGGTGAGCCAATTATGTTCACAAGCCCAAAGACGCAGATTATTACAAACGGTGTAGGTGAAAGCCACGTGGTTTGACATCCAAGCAATTCACCACGGAGTGTGACTACACTGGGCATCGGACGTCCGGGAAGAAATTATCACCATGACTGAGCTCCTTGAGGAGACGTACGTTGCGGCGCTGCAGCGTGATTTCGTAGATGTTTCCCCGGAGGCATGCTCGTAGGTGTGGTTCGACGACCACCCTGCTGGTTTAGAACAACAACCGACGAAAACTACCCCTCAGTTAGCCCTCCGCCGGATCTCCTCGACGAGTTCAAACAGTTGCACGACGGACAGTACCGACTCTCGTGACCGGCTGGATCCGTCACTCACCGCTGCGTCTGGCCACCATCGACGGGAAGCGCGTGCCCAGTGACGAACGAAGCGTCGTCCGAGCAGAGCCACACGATCACGCTCGCCACTTCGGCGGGATCGGCCGGTCGACCCATCGGCACGCCGGCGGTGACTTCATCCTGCTCCTCGGGAGACATCGACTGGAGGGCACGTGTGTTAACGATTGTCGGACAGACTGCATTAACTCTGATACCGTCTGCGGCGAATTCGAGCGTGACCGACCGCGTGAGCCCGACAACGCCGTGTTTGCTCGCGCTGTAGGGCGTCCGACCGGGACTGCCCCGTATCCCGGCGTGTGAGGCAGTGTTGACGATAGCCCCGCCACCGGAGTCCAGAAGAGCCGGTATCTCATGTTTCAGCCCGAGCCACACGCCTTTCTGGGAGATGCTGGTGACGCGGTCCCAATCCTGCTCGGAGATGTCGGTTACTGGCGCGGGATCGGCTCCGGTGGCGACGTTGTTCACTGCGAAATCGAGGCGGCCATACTCTTCAAGCGCACGCTCAATCATCGCCTTGACCTCAGTGGAGTCGCTGACATCAGTGCGGACGAACGTTGCGTTCCCGCCGTCGTTTTCGATGCGGCTGACTGTCTCTCCGCCAGCCTCGTCGTCGATATCCACGACAACGACATCGGCTCCCTCGTCGGCGAATCGCTCCGCAGTCGCTCTGCCGATCCCCGACCCCGCACCCGCTACCAACGCGACACCGTCACTAAAGTTCCGCGAAATGCTGCTGAAAGACACCATTTATAACCTTCGCCGGAGCGTCCGATACCCGTGAAATCCGCCACCGTGTACCGAAATTACAGAGTCGTGAAATCTAGTGAGAACACTGGAAAACCGGTGTGGAGGTGGGGGTCTGGCGATGATCCCAATGTCCTACTATCTGCGTTTCATAGGTACTGGCAATGGCGAATTCGCGGCGGCCCATCGCACCAGCTGAAGAAAATGTCCTCAATCATCTTGAGGCATATCTCGAAGAACTGGGCGATACCAACCCGCTTACGCGTGAGATAGCTATCACATACCTCGAAGATCACGGAATCAAGCCTGCCGACGGACGCGATATAATCAAACAGCTACTCCTGAAGGGGTATCTGTATGAGGTTGGTGACGAAATTCGGATTCCACCACGCTCGTGACGAGTTGGTACGTCTGTTGTCTATCAGACTCTTCTCTCTCTCTTATCGCTAGTTCACGCCTGTACCAAACACAACAGATCTTCCCCAGATGGTTCGTTACTTCCGATATACCAGAAATCGATAGTATTTCATGAATATAACTCGAGACGCGAACGATGTACGATCTCACTGGCTTTCAGCGCGATCTCCTGTATGTTATTGCCGGGCTTGAGGACCCACACGGGCTCGCAATCAAAGACGAACTCGAAGACTACTACGAAAAAGAGATCCATCACGGGCGGCTGTATCCAAATCTCGACACACTTGTCGAGAAGGGGCTGGTCGAAAAAAGTCAGCGTGATCGACGAACTAACGAGTATACCACCACTCGTCGAGGAACTCGAGAGATCGAGGCCCGAGTAGAGTGGGAAAACCAGTACATCGATCACGCAAACTGACACCCCATCCGTCTTTAGTTAATACTATCAGTAATACTCGGTAGCCGTGGTTTTCGCCCAAATACGGCCTAGCCACACCAGCTACGGCAATAGAAGGGCGTTTGTGATGGTTACTTATCGCTCGATCTCGCCAGTACTGGTGTCTCATCTGTATCTTCTCCCGCCTCTAATACTGACAAGCATACTTTTGAGAATTGTATCACTCTCAAGCTTAACTAAAGACGAATGGTCTGGCACCTATACGTACGTCTGTACACCGCATGAGGTGGTCGGCATGAAGGGTGCCATTCACGTAGAGTTATCTTCTCTCCGCCCTGATGACGAGGTCTTAGCCTTACTATTTCCAGCCGGCGAAAACGCTACGAGACCATCGGGTGACCGCTCTCTTCTACCCGAGATAGCGTCCGTCACACGGACTCCCGAGCCGGTTCCTCCGTCGGATCGATGCTGAAAAACACCCGTCCGAGTGCCCGTGCCATTCCGACAAGCGTCAGCGCCCACACCACCAGCGCAAACCAACTCCAGTACACAGGCACGACGGAAAGCAGTCCGAAGGTTCCAATCCCGGCGAGATTCAGCGTACACGCCGTGTACATCCCCATCGGGAACACCCGCCCCCACGCAGTCGGCGAGTACGTGTGAACCCCCCTACCGAATCCGAGCCGCAACCACGGGGCCACAATCACCCAAATTGGCGGTCGGCCGTCGACCCCATCGGTGAGGAACTTCCAGACGTCAATCGCGAGCAGCAGGGGGATCCACCAAGAGGCGATCGCCCACGCGAGGAACGTTACGCCGACTATCACTGGTGCATACGGTTCCCAGCCTTGAAACGCCACCAGCCCCGGGCCGAGCGTCGTCCCCGCGAGCGTCGTGATCGCCGCCGCGCCCATCGTGATCCAATACGGGCCGGTCCAATCGTCCGGGCGGATGGGGCCATCGAGGAGTCGATAGCTGACGACAGTAACGACGACGAAGTAGAGGACATACCCAGAGCCGAAGTAGCTCATGCTCAACAGGACGACTACGTTTCCGTACCCTGCCAGCGGTTCAGCAAGCAACCCGCCGAGGACTGCGAGCGACTGCATGCAGACGATCACGAGCAAGAAGGCGCCGTCGATCCGCTCGCTCACACCCGCCTTTCCCGTGCCGATGATCTCGGTTACAAACAGGTAGTACAGCAGCAGTGGCGTGGCGACGACGGTCACGCCCCACATCGCGGCCGCCACCGCGACAATATCGAAGAACAGCAGAAACTGAACCCCGATGGTATTCGTGGCAACAATGAAGGTCAGCGTGCCCCAGTGTCGGTCTCGGTTCCGTAGATCGGCGAGCGTGCGTTTGGGAAAGGCCGCAGCTCGAACTGCGAACAGCGCAAGCAACAACGCGTAACAGGCGACGTTGAACACCGCTAGCGGCCGCGCGATAATTGTGATACCCAGCTCGAAGAAGGAAATTGAGACGATCCCAGTCGACATGACGAATCCGAAGTATGCCGGGTCGAGTATCTTGAGAGCGCTACCGAGAGAGGCAGCGAGTGTCTCCCTGTTAACAGAGGTAGACCGGTCGTCGATTCCGGATGAATTGGTCATTTCAGTCGCTCAAAGTGGGGGTCGATCCCACCGTATTGTCGGATTTTGGCCGGGCGGATGGTAAATGGGTACCGTTACGAGATCACACCTAACCACATCCCGGAAGACATTCACCGAACATGTTCTTTCGGAGCAGTCTTATTCTTGAGATATTAAGTGACAGTAGTGGCGAAAACGCAAACAATCTACGCAAGGATCGGCGGAAATGAAGCTGTCGAATCTGTCGTGGCCGATTTTTATGATCGTGTCTTCTCAGATTCACTTCTTCAGCCGTATTTCGAAGATATCGACCGTGATGCGCTGTACGCTCACCAAGTACAATTCATAAGTGCCGTAGCAGGCGGCCCGGTATCATACGACGGCGCCGATATGCAGGCTGCTCACGAGGGAATGGGAATCACCGGGGAAGCCTTCGGTCGCGTTGCGACATACCTCGCCGAAGCGCTCAGAGAGAACGGTGTCACCGAGGACGACGTCGACGCGATCCTCGATGAAGTCGGTGCGCTCAAGCCGGATGTCGTGGCCCAGTAAACGCATGTAAGTCGAGAGGTCTTTCTGAGGAGCTTTTTTCACAACTCACTGCTGGACGCGATACACGTAGCCGCCACAACCGCACTGATCGACGACGCTGGTCTCTGCGTCCGGGTAGTGGTCGTGGATCGGCGCCTCAAGGTACTCCTCGGGAGTGCCGTGGTTCGGATGCGTGACGAGGTTGACGTGGTAGTCAGGTTCCGTCTGATTGATCGCCGCAAGGGCGTGCTCGATTAGCGTCTCTCGATCGTCAGCGTACCGTTCCTGTTCGAGGTTTGCGGACCACGACGCATCATGCTCCTCATCGAGAAATGAGGGTGCCAACTCGTTGGTTTCGGAGGCAGCCGTGGTACGTTCGCGGTCTGATTGCTGGTTCCGTGTGGACATGAGAATATGTATGAGACGGACACGCCTCCATGTCTGTGCGAACATGTTCGCTACGTTCCGCTTTGCGGAGAGCCAGGTCGGGGGTCACGGGTGCAATCCCGACGACCTCCCATTCGTCACGAATCGTTGAGACCGACGCTCTACGTATCGGTGTCTGTGCCGGGATCGAATTCGAGCGGATTTCGAGGGAGATCGTCGACGAACTCCCGGACGATCGTTCGTTCCACGCGTTGGAGTGTCTCGCTGCACGTGGATTTCGCGATCCCGACGTGTTCGGCGACCTCTGTCAACGTACAGGTGCGTGGCACGTCGTAGTAACCGCGTTCGACCGCCTCGAACAACAGCTCTCGCTGCCGCTCGGTGAGCGATTCAGCCGGGTTCAGCCGCTGTTGAACGTACTCGACATCGAACTCCGCACCGACGCCTCGAAGCATCTTCCCGAAGTCGGCGATGCGCTCGTGGGCGCCGGTGACGTCGATTCGGGCCACTCCGTTCTCGATCTCAACGGGCATCTCGATCGGGATGCCGGCCTGCCGTGCAGCCGCCATCAACAGCGGTGCATGTGCCTCGACTTGGACGGTGGCAACCCCGTCACTCAACGCCATTACCGAGACTTCCTCGATCGTGTCGTGGACCGTTATCGCGTCCAGAATTTCATCAATATCGTCAGCGGTGATCTTCACGAGCGCGAACCCCGCACCGTCTCCGGGGGTCGCACTGAGTACCTGAATCCGTGCTTCCGGGAAGTCCCGAGAGACCTCACCGACCCACGGTCCGTCTGGGAGATCAACGTTGAGTCGAGCCTGTGCCATATTCACCATTCGCTGTCACCGGGGAAATGGATTCGTCTTCGTACCCCGATCTCAGTGGATATCGGTTCGTCAGATCGGAGGCGAACGGAGACTCTCACGTGGATTTGGAGATGAGTGCCGCTTCGTATCCCACGGAGTGAGAGTCATCCTATCCCTTTTCGGTCTTTCTGCGAGAATATGAGAACACACCGGAATATCGATTACCATGACAAATACAAAATCAGATATAGCAGTCACATTCAATCCACAAGAATGGGTCGACGGACCGTACCACCTAGACGATGGGGCAGACAAACAACTGACTCCCGCCAAAAATCGGGAACCAGTAACGTTCGAAATACCCTGGGAGGACGGAACTGACGAGGAGGGAACTGTGTTCCCGGACGAATCGTACGAGGCGAATCAGTTACAATCGCACCCTGCTGCTCCGGAGTGGGTCCGAAATTGGGATGGGCCATACTACGTTCGGACAAAATCGGTTGCCGACGAGTAACGGGCAATTGACAGAACAGATCAAGTACCTCGAGAATAGCAGAAGTGAACCATGGCCGCTGAAATCTCACGCTGGTCGCGTCGATACGTTCTCATCGGGGTGATCGCACTCTGTTGTTGGCAGGTTGCCACTGTTGCTGGCCTCCCGCGACGCACGACGGTGGCGTTGGGCGTGTTCGGGTTCGTGTTCCACGTCATCTTCGGCAAATCCTACGCCCTCGTGCCGGCGTACTTCGACGCTGATCTCGTCTTCGAACACGCCCCGATGGTCCAGTTTCCCTTCATCGTTATGGGGACTGCGTGTTTCGCGCTCGACCCGCTTCTCGTTCGTCGCTTCCGTGTCGACCTCGGCGTTCTCGGCGGTGTGCTCTGGGCGGTCGGCGTCGCCGTGTTCGTCGGATCAATCGTACTGACGATCGCCGGACCACTCCGACGCGGGACGACTGGAACCGGGGATCACAACGCCGACCGACGGCCGCTCGACCGATTCGCGAATCGCTTCGTCCCGATCGTTCTCCTGTATCTCCTCGCCGGTAGCTACGAGAACGTCGCCGGACAGGCCAGCGAACTCCCGCCGCTGATCGGCGTCCAGGCTGCCGCAACGCATCTCTTGGCCGCCGGGGCTGCGACGTTGCTCGTGGTCACGCTCGGCTTTCGACTGCTTCCGCGGTTCCTCGGCGCACATCCGACCCGATCGTCGGCCGCCCTTGTCCTACCCGTTGCCGCGACTGCCCCCGGGATCATCGCCGGCGGGTTCGTCGACGAACGATTGCTCCCACTCGGTGCCGCTCTGATGGTGATCGCGATGGTCGGCTTCGCGCTCGTCGTCTTCGGAATGTGGTTCCAGTCCGACAAACGCCGAATCGGATTGTACGCCCTTCTCCCAAGCGCGACGTTCGGCGTCATCGGCGTCCTTTTCGGCGGTCTCTTCGCAGTCGGCGGAACGTCTCCGGCGTTGATCGAGACCCACCTCCGAGTCAACCTGCTCGGCTTTCTCGGCCTGATGATCGTCGGAACATCGTTTCAGTTCTATCCGCCGCGGCTGGGCGCGTTTCCCGGGTCGTCGAACCGTTCCGCGAGCGTAGCGATCGCTGCGCTCGCTTGCGGACTCGGGATTGAGATCCTCGGTGCCGCTGTGATCGCCGTCTTCAATTCCTCGACGGCGTCTCTTTCGACACAAGCGATCACTCTCGGCCGTTGGCTCACGCTCTTTGGTGCGTTCGGGTACGCGTACCTCATCGCGAGTGTGTTCAGGGCACGATCGACATGATCTTCTCGGTCAACTCGGCCGTATCAAATCGTCTTATCTAAACGGGGTACTTCTAGTGAACTACCCCACCCTACTCGCTCACGGCTGACGCCGTTCGCTCCTTGAGGGTGGGGCTTCCTGTTTCAACGACGCACTTTGCAGATACCGAGGTATCCACAGGGAGCGCAGTCTCCACAGGCGTTGATTCGGAGCGTCCCGCTCCTAACCGCTTCCTGATACCGCGAGAAAGAATGTTCCACGCCGCGTTCGCGTCCCTATCCGCTTCAAACCCACACGCCGGGCACGAGTGTTCCCGGATCCACAACGGCTTCTCGGTTGAAACGCCGCAGGACGCGCACTCTTTCGTCGTCCCTCTCGGGTTCACAGCGACGAAGTGTGTCCCTTCGCGTTTACACTTGTACTCCAGCATCCGCAGGAACGTCCCCCACGCTGCACCTGCGCGGTTCCGAGAGTTGCCCGGTAGCTCGACCAACCCCTTTGCGTCCAAATCCTCTACGGCCACGAGGTCGTATTCGCGGGCATAGTAGTTCGAGAGTTTGTGAAGAAAGTCGCGGCGCTTGTTCTTCAACTCGGCGTAGCGTTCGGCCACAACTCGGCGCTGTTTCTCCCAATTCGCAGACCGGTGCTGTTTCCGCGAGAGGTTGCGTTGGGCGCGTTCCAACCGCTCCCGCTCGGCGGACAGGTCGAGAGATTCGACGGCGGTTCCGTCCGTGTCGTGGGCGTACTTGAGAATCCCCACGTCGATGCCAACGCACTTCTCGGGATTCTCCGGCTTCTCCGGTGGGTTGTTTGGGGTTTCGACACCGAGGATGGCGTACCACTTACCGGTCGGTTCGCGTTTGACGGTGACGGTCTTGATTTCGGCGTCGTCGGGGAGGTCGCGGTGGAAGGTGATGGGGATTTCTCCGAGCTTCGAGAGCCACAGTCGGGTCCGACCGCTCGTGTTCTTGAGCTTGAAGCCGGATTGACTGTAGGTGAAACTGCGGTACTCACCCGGTACTTTCCACTTGAGCGTCCCAACGCGGTAGCCGTTCTCTTTCCGGCCCTGGAGTGTCGAGAGGTTGTCGTACAACCGCTGAACGACCTTCTGTAGCACCTTCGAGTGAACGGTTTTTAGGTCGCTCCACCACTTCTTGAGACTCGGCAGGAGTTTCTGTTCAGAGTACGACGAGGTGTCGTCGTTCCGATTCAGGCGGTGGAGGAAGTGGTTGTAGACCTGTCTACAGGTATCGACAGTCCACGCTAACTGTTCTTCGAGGGCGTCGGACGGTCGAAGTCGATACCTGTAGTTGTAGTTCATCGGGTGGTGCTACTCGTCGGGGTCGGTAGTTCTGACGACTTTCACGTCCGCGCCACGCCATCGTTTCGGGACAAGGACGTGAGCGCCGTTGCCGGTGGCTTTGGCCGTCCCGTCGATGACTTCGTGGCCTTCGATTTCGTGTTTATCCATCGCCTGTGTTTACACTTAATTTCAACATAAATGTGGCGGTGGCCCTGTGGTCCGAGCGTCGAACGTGTCTGAGAATCGTGCGGCGCTGTATCCCCTCCCTACTCGCTCCCTCCGGTCGCTCGTTGAGGAAGGGGCCTTAGCGGCTCAATTCAGGTAAACTAGGATCAAACGGAGGTACGTCACGTTTGTCCATTCACGTCACTGGTGGAAACGGTTTCGAGAAGAGTCTCGCAGCCACGCAAATTCTCCTGATTGACGACATTAACCGATGTATCCCAACCGCGGTAGTCTACTCAAATCTGGAGGCGCTCTATTTCATCCGACCCACATGTGGGACACTCATCTGCCCCCGATGAAAGATTCTCACCGCACTGGCGGCTCTCCACGACTACCTCAGTCTTGTCACCGAGTAGTAGCCGTGTAAGTACTGTGCGGACACTCATGGGATCCAGAGTTCTGGTGGTTGTGAGTTAATCCTACTGGTGATCTGTATTCCCTAGAAATTCGGTGCGTTCGACCCGAGTAGCCGCCAAAGGCTTACGTTCAAGGCCGATTGACAATTGTTTGGAAGGAATACTGTCACACGCCTCTTCCATCCCTTTCCATGACCGCTGACGAATCATCTCTCGGTCATTGCCCGGAATGTGGTGAGGACATCTCGGAGGCGTGGATTCTTGTTGAATATGAGAAGGACGACGGCACCAAGGGCGTGTGGGCCGAGTGTCCAGTGTGTGAAGATGTTGTAGCACCGGAGTAGTCGCAGACAGCGGAATAAAGTGTTCTTCGTCGCGCCTCTAGTATAAGTTCGAAAAGTGGAGATTTCAGCGGAAGTTAGGTGTCTCTGCTCGGGGAAAGTTCCATAGCATCACGGATCAGATGTAGTTGAGATACTGGAGCAAGCGTTCTGCCTTGGCGATCTAGAGGCAGACGCGACGCATTTTCCCTCTGAGACCAAGGTTGCAGTCTTCAGCGACCGGTAGTTCCTTACCATAGTGCGTCTGAAGACCGAGGTTTCACCAGAGGTAGTCTTCCGTGTACAGAGGCAGTACCACTCTCCTCTGGCTACTCGTCTGACCGAGACGCCAAGACGATTAGTGCAGTGCTATCCTCGACGGCATGGGGAGCGATCTCTTGGTCCCCGTCGAAGCAAGCCACGTCGCCTGCCGACAGCTCATGTGTCTCGCCGTCGAGTTCCAACTCGATCGCCCCCTCGATGAGATGGAACACGATTTTGCGGTCGGGATGCGAGTGAGGAGCGACTTCGCCGCCCGCGTCGAGAGTGAGTCTGATCGTCTTCGGTTCAGCGTCGGGGAAGACGTTGGCGTGGGGCTGTCCGTCCAGTTCGTTGAGGGTGTGTATCGTCGTCATGTATCGGTCGGATCGAATTCGTCGGTTCGGAGTCCTCGGCGGACCGGTTCGTGTTCGGCGTCGGTCGGCGGTGGAGCGGTGACGAGCAGCGCTTCGAGCCGCGAGTCGTCGTCGGCCTTGACACCGCGGTCGGTGTCCGCTCCGACGGTCACGACATCTCCTGGTTCGACGCGGTGTTCCGCATCCCCGTCGCGGATGAGCCCGGTGCCGGAACGGACATCGATCACCACGTCACTTGATGGAGCGTGAACCGGGATAAACTGTCCCGGTTCGAAATAGCCGCAGACGACTTTCATCTGTTCGCTCCGAAATACTTCGACTGTCGAGAACTTCTCGTCGTCGTACGTCCGTTCCGCGTCGAAGTCAACGGCCGTCATACCATTCGTCTTCAGTTAAGACTCACACCTCGGACGTGTAGCGGTAGCGAGCGTCTCTTGTAAGATCGGTCGCTGCCTGTGGATCTTTTGAGCGTCTTCGATCAGTCGTTCAAGCAGCGGCGGTGGTGAGTAGCCGAGGTACTCACCCAGTTTGTGGAGGAAAAGCTGGGCGTGCGACCGGAAGGTCGCCGCCCAGCGCTCTGTCGGAAACACGAGCTCATCATCCGCCTGTTCAGTGACCAGATCCAATAAATCGCGGCTTACAAGCAGCGACAGCAGTGCTGCGTATAGTAAGATCTTCACCACGTGTTCGTCGCTCGTGTCGAACTCATCCAAGTTGTACTGCGTCTTCAGCTCACGGAACAACAACTCAACTTCCCACCGACATCGGTAGATCTGCGCTAAATCAGCCGGAAAAAACTCCTTCCTCGTCAAATTCGTCATATACAGATGGTAGTCGTCGGCGTCCTCGTTGCGGACGCCGACGACGCGGAACCTCTTCGTATCCAACGACTGCGTCCCGTTGTACGGTCCTCGTTTGAACTCCACTTCGACCTCTACATCGATGTACCTCCGGTCAAGATCGTCGAGAACAGCTCGGAGCTGCTTGCCCTCCAAGGGAATGGCGCGGCCGCGCCATTCCCGTAATTCTGCCGTAATCACCGGGTTCGCGTTCTTCTTCAACCGGCTGACGAAGTAGCCGTCGTTCTCGTCGATCAGCGCAAACCGGCGGTACTTGAAGTAGGCGAGATCGAACAGCATGAGACGGTTCTCAAGCCATGGCCCTGTCTTGAACAGGGTGCTGTCGTGTGCTTTCTCGTCAGCAGTATCAATCTGTTCGATCGTCTGCTTTGTGGCATTATGGAGCAGGTGGAGCTTCGCTCCAGCCTGCTCCTCATGGGGGGCTTCGAACTGATCTGAAAGAAACTCATGTAACCGCAACACCGTTCCATCAGCGATCATCACATCTCTGAACCGGTCGATATCAGCAGCTGTCGCGTCAGGAACAGCGACCTCGTCGAGACCGCGCTCGACGAGGTCGCGGAGGTACTCCGCAAGCGTCGGAGTCAACCGCTGATAGAACCCACTCGGTGAGATCGTCTCATCGGCAGTCGAGTTGTAACAGCGTCTAAACCCGGCGAGTGTTCGGCTTTCGCCTGCGGCGAAGCCGAACACGAATGTCCAGACGAAGGCAGGAATCTGAAGCTTTCGGTCACGTTCGACCACGCCGAGTTCCTCGGCGTGCTGTTTGAGGAACTCAGAGGGAAACAGTGTAGTGAGCCGACGCATAATTCGAGATGAGGAGTCCTTGTCGTGCACAGACTGGACTTCCTCATTCCTTCCGAAAGATGTCCCGATAAACCACCGCAGTTACGCGGTTTCTTGCTTAACTGAAGACGGATGGCCGTCATACCGGATCACCCGTTCGGCAGGCGCCGCGGTCGTTTGTCCGGACCGCCGCTCGGGCGCCGGCGATGGACGATTTGCCCGCTCGATGGTTTTTAGGTTGGCCTAAATTCATGCGACTCAACCTGCGGCACGGAGCGGTAATAGGGTTGGGACGAACATGTTCCCGTCAGAACGCCCCCCGTCGACGACTACTCGCTTCCACCCTCGTCATCGGGCGATCGAACCTTGAACGGTCGCATCATGTCGTGGTCCTCGTGTTCGATCATGTGACAATGCCACATGTAATCGCCTGTCTGATCGGAGAACAGCCCCTTGAACTCCCCGAAGTGTGCGATCACGTGTACCACATTACCTGGGTCGACGGTGACCACGTCGTTCCACCCGAGTTCGTACGACTCGGGGGCATCGAGCGCGTCCAGATCGATGTCGTCTTCGGCGGGATCGTAATCAGCAGCCGACTGCCGTCCCAACACCTGGAAGTGAACGAGGTGGAGGTGTATCGGGTGGGACATCCCCGTGAAGTTGGCGAGACTCCAGATCTCGGTGTCCCCAAGCGTCGGGGTCTCGGTGACCGGGTCCGTGAGTTCGTACCCGATCTTTTCGTTGCGAGTCCCGAGTGCGTAGAGGGGCCGATCGTACTCGTCCGTTTGTCGGGCGAGCGTGAGGAAGCGTTCGGTGTCGACGGATTCGATCGGAATCTCGGGGACCTGCGTCAGTTCGTCTGGGAGTTGCGTTGGCTCCTGCTCGCTCTCCGCGGCTGCCACGTCGATAAGCATGACCTCCGGGAGGGGTTCGGAGTCCTCCGGCCCGATTCCGCTCGTCCCGCGATACTTCGCCGGGGCGTTATTATGCAGGAGCAGGGTCTCGCCCGCGTACTCGCTGAAGTCGACGACGACATCCGCGCGCTGACTCGATCCGAGTTCGAGACGGTCAGCGGTCTCGACCGGTTTCGAGAGGAGCCCGCCGTCGTTCCCGATCTGGACGAACGGCGGCCCCGCCTCACCCGTGTCGCCCGATTCATCGTCGTATTCGAGCAGCTTGAGGTTGTAGTATCGGCTGTTGGCCCCGTTGAGCAGGCGGAACCGATACTGTTCGGGATCGACGGACAGTCGGGGCCACGCCTTCCCGTTGACCGTCGACGTGTCACCGTAGAACTGCGGAACGATGCTTGGGTCGGGATGTGAATCGTTTTCATCCTCTTCTGTCGCTGGGACGTCCGTCGGGTAGTATAACGAGCCGTCCTCGTTGAAACTCCGGTCCTGCAACACGAGTGGGATTTCGTTGTCGCCCGTCGGAAGATCGAGCTCTCGTTCGTGGTCGTTCCGGATCAGATAGAACCCCGCGAGGCCGGCGTAGACATTCAGTCGCGTGATGCCGAGCGAATGATCGTGGTACCACAGTGTTGCGGGCGGCTGGTCGTTCGCGTAGTAGTAGTCCTTCTTCTCGAAGTCGGGGCCCGTCCGCTCGAAGTTGCGGGTGAACCACGCCTGCGGTTTCCCGTCGCTCTCGTGTTCGACATTGCCACCGTGGAGGTGCGGGACGACGCGGGCACCCGGCTCGTCGTACGGGATGATATCGCCGTGGATCGTCGGATCCTCCGGGAGCAGGTGTTCGTCCGGGAGGTGATTCTGCCACCGAACGTAAATCGGTTCGCCCTGTTCGGCTTCGATCGTCGGGCCGGGAAACTGCCCGCCGTAGCCCCACAGGGTCGTCGGCGGAAGGTCGCGGTGGAGCTTCTGTTCGATCTCGGCCATCTCCACCTCGTAATGAGGCTGGCCATCTTTCGTTCCGCTCGGTTCGATAACACCCGGACGAGGTATTTCGTCGACCCACCGTTCGAGATCCGGTGAGGAATGGGTCCCGTCGGACACTCCTTCGGCGTCTTCTGAGTCGCCCGCAGCTACCGGAGCGCCGATACTTTTCGCGGAACAGCCCGCGAACGCCGCGGTACCGGTGATACCCACGGCCGCGAGAAATCGCCGCCGTGCAACATCACTCTGGGATCGTCCAGTCTCGTCACCAACCATGTACGCGCTAGCCAGTTCATGTAAATAGGGGACCGGACAAACCCTGTTTAATGGGAATTAGTCCGAACATGTTCGCCGACAAAGACGGGATGTCAGAGCCGAAACTCCTCTGTTGACAACTGAGCCCACGAATATCCTCTTCATTCGACCGTCCTGAATCAAGACATCGGACAAGCTTCTTGGAAACAAAACCCAACGAATTATCCGAACCTACTCGTCGGATCCGGGATCGTACACGTCCGGATTCGGCTCCCCCTCGACGTCGACGACCGCGAGTGCGCCGCGGCGTCCGGCCCGTGAGAGCGCGTGGTCGACGATCTTGATCGGGCCCGGGACCGCGAGTTCCATCTCTCCGACGGTCGCCGTGCCGGGCGCGACCGGCGTGGTCTCGACGTATCGCGCTGGCGGGGAGACGAGGTCGCCGTCGCGGTACAGCCGCGACCAGACGTTGCCGATCGGGTGCCACGAGCTGGACTGGTTCGGGCCGCCGTTCACAAAGAACACGCGAACGGTCTCGCCCACCTCGGCGCCGATCGGTCCGAGCCGATCCTCGGTGAAGCCGTGGTGTTCGCCGTTGAACACGACGTACGTCGGATCTTCGGCGAGCATCGCACCGTGATCGAAGGCGTGGTGGCCCTTCTCGCCGAGGTCGCCTTTGGTGTACAGCTCGTGCTGACCGAGGTAGAGCTCGCGGTCCACCGCGGGCAGTCCCGCCTCTGGCTCGACGAGGATCGCGCCGAACATCCCGGAGCTGACGTGGTGGTCCATCGCCGGCACCGCGCAGTGGTAGGTGAACAGGCCGGGGAACTCGGCGCGGAAGCTCAGTTCCGCCGCGTCGTCACCGGGCACCAGCGTCGTGTCGACGGCCCCGCCACCAGGGCCGTACACGGCGTGGAAGTCGACGTTGTGGATGTCGCTGTTGTCGTCGGCCGGGACCTCGAACCGGAGGTTGACGGTGTCGCCCCGCCGGACGCGGATCATCGGCCCGGGAACCTGTCCCTCGAAGGTCATGTACTTGAACGTGACTCCGGGCTCAACCTCCGCGACAAGCTCCTTTGTTCGAAGAGTGACGTCGTGTTCGCGCGGCTCGTCCCAGTTCACAGGCGCCGGGACGTCGGTCGGATCGGCCGCGATCCGGTCGACGTGGACGTCACGTACAGGGTCCAGTTCGGGGACGACTTCTTCGTTCGGGTCCTCCGGTGGGGGCGTTTCCGCGTTCACCGGCGCGCCGATACAGCCGGCCACCGCGCCGACCGCTCCGATCCCGAGCGCTGCAACCATCTTCCGCCTGCTGAGGTCTTGTGACATGATGCTTCCCATCTCAACAGAGGCATCGTAGTGACATATATAATATATACTGTTCCCCAATATCGGGGTTGAAACGGCCATCTACCACCATATACGGGGTTTTAAATACTTAATAAGTATGTCGAGTACGGAATCGGACGGAAGTGAATTTCGAGCCGCGGTCCATGAACACACCCGGGCCACACGAAGATGAGTGTATCACGGCTGCTCGCACTTATCATCAAAATGACTCTCTGGAACGAGATTAAACAATCGTGCGACAGCGCGGGCGGTTGCTTGCTTGTTTTGAGTACGTCCGTTCAGTGGTGACTCGAAGTTCGAAATTAGCCGCCAAGCGAGAGTACCCCCGAGCAGCCGGACGGTTTGCCGTTGTTCGTCGGTGAGGCCACCCTGCGTCTCGAGTTTGGAGAGCGCCTCTCCGACCTGACGGCGTTCGATCCGTGCCGTATGATGTTGTAACCGTCTCCGGACGCAGCGGACGTCGATCCCAGTATCAGATACGTTGTCGCGACGATTTCGCCGTCGTTCCGTGTTATGCCGTTCAGAGGTCATAGTCGAATGTAGAGTAGCCTTGGAAGGAGAATTACGCGATCATGAGCAAGGATCTGTCTGTCGTAGTGGAATCGCTCTACTCGGTTGCCGTCTTCACGGCCTCGAGCAGCTCCTCGTAATCCGGCTCATTTGTTGGATCGTCTGCGACCCAGCGATACGTCACCGTTCCCGTCTCATCAACTACGAACACCGCTCGGTTCGCGATTCCGTACAGTCCGAGCTCTTCGATATCGATCTCAAGGCCGTACTGCTGGATCACATCACCGCTCATGTCGCTAACGAGATCGAACTCGATTCCGTGTTCATCACGGAAAGCACCCTGAGAGAACGGTGAATCGGCGCTCACGCCGAAGACCGTCGCTCCGACCTCTTGGAATGACTCGAGATTGTCTTGAAGCGCGACCATCTCGTTCGTACACGGTGGCGTGAACGCGCCTGGGAAAAACGCGAGCACGATCGGTCCGTCACCCAGGTGGTCTTCCAATTCGAACGTCTCGTGATCGCTCGTTCCGTGCGTCGCGGTGAACAGCGGTGCAGTATCTGAATGCTCAACCATCAGGATATATTTCTTGTTGTCCAAAGGATAAGCTTTACACGAACATGTTCGAGGGGAATCGAATTCACGTGGGTACCGGTCCTGAAGCGGTCATACTGGGAATCGACAGATCCCTCGGAATCAGGTCACTCGTGTCGAATCTCGATATACCACACGTCGGACCCGTCAGACATCGTTTCATACTGGAACCCGCGTTCTTCGAGGACCTGATACAACGGCTCCGGCTCGAAGCTGTTGATCAACAGTAGCGTCTCGTCGTCGGAGAGCGCTTCGAGCTCGGCCATGATGTCGCCGAACGGTTCGCCGTCGATCTCTCGGACATCCAGGCGACGATCGATCTCGTTTCGCTCAGTGGCCATATCCGTTCAAGTATCGACGGGGAGGTGCGTGTTCCCCCGAACGTATTCGGGGACGCGACCGTCCGCGGCGGTTAATGCTCGGTTCCCGCGAACGGGCATCGGTCGGCTCCGTTCGGCGGGGTCGCGGAACACGCGTTTGCCGTACCATCGACGAGCGCTCGCAGGCGTTCGATCGCCTCGTCCAGAAGGACGTATCCGATACGGTAGCCCGCTTCGAGGGACATATCGAACCCCGTTCGACGGCGGAAGAACGTCCGGACGGCACACTGGCACGCTTCGAGTTCCAGCGTGACCTCCCTCCCCCGATCGGTGAGTTCGACCCCGGCTTGCTTCTCGTATCGGAGGAGTCCGGAAGCGGCAAATCGATCGAACATCTCCGTCACGCTCGACGGCGAGACGTCGAGGCGATCGCTCACCTCACCGGTCCGAACTCGAGCGTCGCGACCTGTTCCGATCCGCCTGATCGCGACGAGGTACAGCCCGCCGTTGCGATCGACGCAGGCGGTGGGCCGCACGCAGCCGCAGACGTCCGCCTGTGCGTGGTCGATAGCCATTATCGTACGTCCGACGTGCACCGGACATGAGGGTACCTCCGAATATGTTCGGCGGAAACGACGCAGGGTCCGAAGCTGGACCGGAGGTATGGATCGACCACGCCTCACGACGCTGCTGACCTGGTCAGTCGTGGGGACGTACCTGCTCGTCGCGCTCGGAGCGACCGCCGCCGCGGACGGCGGCTCGCTGGTCGCCGCGGTCCACCAGGCCTCCGCGGTGGCCGTCGGGGGCCTGCTCGCCACCACGGCGCTTCTCGCCCAGTACTCGGCGGCCTCGCGTGGTGTTCGCGTCGGAACGATCGTGGCGGTGATCACGTACGTGGCACAGGCCGGTGTTGGGCTGGCGGGCCGAACCAACGTCGTGCCGTTCGACGGCGTCCACCTGTTGGGCGGGATCGCGGTGTTCTCCTTCCTCCTCGCGACGCTCGTAATCAGAGTAGAGACGACCGCGGGGGGACCGGTTGATAGCGGAACACTGAACGGGCCGAATCACGGCGTAACGCCGATCGCGTCTGACGGTGACGTTCCGTCCCCGGTGTCCGAACCTGGGTCAACTCGGGTCCGCGATCGGATGCGGACGTATCTCGAGTTGACGAAGCCCCGATTGATGTGGTTGTTGTGCCTGCTCGCGCTGGCGGGAATGGGACTGGCCGTCGCGACCGGCGCTGAACTGGACGGCGTGACGGTCGTGGCGACCCTCGGCGGCGGTGTCCTCGGGATCGGTGCGGCGGGGACGTTCAACCACGTGTACGAGCGCGACCGCGACCGCAAGATGCGACGGACCGCTGATCGACCGATCGCGACCGATCGGGTCGGAGTTCGACGCGCCACCGGCTTCGCCGTCGCGCTTGTTGTCGCCTCGATGGCGGTGATGGTGACGTTCGTCAACGCGCTCGCGGCCGTGCTCACGGTGGCGGCAATCATCTATTACGCGTACGTCTACACAGTCGTGTTGAAGCCGACGACCCGATGGAACACCGTGATCGGGGGCGGTTCCGGAGCGCTGCCCGCGCTGATCGGGTACGGTGCCGTGACCGGGACCGTCGGTCTCTCGGCGGTTCTCCTCGCGCTCGTGGTCTGCTGTTGGACCCCGGCACATTTCTACAATCTTGCCATCGCCCACCGTGAGGACTACGCACGGGCCGAGTATCCCATGTTACCGGTCGTCGCCGGTGTGCGGACCGCACGTCAGCGGATCTTCGCCTGGCTCGGACTCACTCTGATCGTCGCGGTGTTATTGGGGGTCATCACAGGTTTTGGTGTACTCTATGCCCTCACCACCACGGTGCTCGGAGCAGTGTTTGTTCGAAGCGTGGTCAAGCAGTATGATGTCAATGAGCGAAATTCCGAAGACGAACAGGCGGCCGCCTACAGAAGTTTCCACGCCTCGAATGCATTTCTTGGGGCCGTCCTCGTGGCAATTCTCGTCGAAACACTCGCAGTATAACTCGAGTACTGCGGCTTCAGCTACCGCTGGGCCGGCACTATCGTGAAATTGGAACGAACAGGTGCGTGTTGATATTCATTTTTGTTATCACCAACGGCTAAACCGTCGCCTGTCGTTCCGGCTCGAAACCGGAGCGCGTAGCCAGATCCAGAGGTGCTCTCCACCATTAAAACGTGTTCCACGGTCGGCGACAGGAGAACATGTTCGGTGGTCCTGTCAGGTATATGGAGAACGTACCCTGATTTATGGGTGCCATCCCGGGGAATATCGAAGCGGACCAACAGCCCCCAATGACGGTCCCATTACGGCATTTTGTTGTCGGTCTCGTATTTCTCGTCGCGGGAATTGGATTGGGGATTGGCTTACATCTGAACGCTGTCCCAGGACTGGGCCGGCTCGCTCACGTCCATCTCCTGTTAGCCGGCTGGATCTGTATCACGATCATGGGGGCGATGACGCAGTTCGTGCCCGTCTGGTCGGGCGCGACCCTCCACTCGCAGCGACTCGCAAACGTACAGTTGGGGCTGGTCGTCGCCGGTCTCTCTGGGTTCGTCGTCGCATTCCTCCTGGTCGAGACAGCGTGGCTGATCCCGTTCGCCACGCTCATGCTCGTCGGCTTCTGGGCGTTCGCGTACAACATCATCCGAACGCTCGCCACGGTCGAGGAGTACGATGTCACCGAACGGCACTTCCTCGGCGCGCTCGGCTTCTTCCTCCTGTTGACCGTTCTGGGCGTCCTCCTCGCGATCGATTTCACGGTTCCGACGTTCTCGCGAATCGGCGTCAGCCGGTCCAGGGTGGTGGGCGCCCACGCGACCCTCGCGGTCTTCGGTGCCGTTCTCACGACGGTGTACGGCGCGCTGTACCAGCTCGGAACGATGTTCACGCAGACGGAACTCCACGGAATCGACCACCGTCTCCGGTCCATCGAAGAGATCGCGCATCCCATCGGCGTGGTCGTGCTCGCGGTCGGTCGACTCGTGGGTCACGCCCCCGCCGCGCGGGTCGGCGGTCTGCTGATCCTGTTCGCCGCGTCGGCGTTCTCTCTCATCTTGGCACGCAAACTGTACGAGATGCAGGTCGAACGGACCCCGATGCACACGCGGTACATGGTGGCAGTGGGAGCGCTCGCGCTGTGGATCGCCGTCACAGAACCCGCGTGGATATCTGACCCGTTGACGCGCGATCACCTGCTCGGCGCGGCGAACGCTGGTCATCTGCTGTTGTTGGGTGCAATCGGGTTCGTCGTCGTGGGGACGCTGTATCACATCATTCCCTTTGTCATCTGGGTCAACCGGTACAGCGATCTGTTAGGGTTAGAGGACGTCCCGATGATCGACGACCTCTACGACGATCGGATCGCCGCGATCGACGGGGTACTCCTCGGGGGCGGAAGCGCACTGATCGTGGGCGCGAACCTACTGGAAGTCGCCGGAACGCCGGGGCACCTCGGCGGACTGCTAGTGGGCGTCGGCGTCGTGGCGTTCGTGTCCAACTTGGTCCTCATGTTGGTCCGTCACAGCCCGCATTCGATTGATCGGATCGTGTTGGGGTCATTCTCGCCGCGCAGAGCGCACGATCTCGATGAGGCGGCCGACGACTAGATTTGCCAGCAGAACGCCCGGGGATCGTCCTGAGCGTAGGTCAACACTCATGAACACGGGACCAACTGGACTGTGGACGTGGACACAACGCTTCACGGTGGCGAGCGTCGGGTCGTTCGTGGGCTCGCTTCTCGCATTGCTCGGTGGGGCAAACAAGGTTGCCGTCCTGATCGGCGTGTTCGGCTTCGTCTGTCCGATGGTGTTCGGAATGGCGTACCTTCTGCTTCCCTCGTACGTCGGCAAGACCCTCGTCGATCAGCGACTCGCGGGGATTCACTTCGGGCTCGCCTATGTCGGTGTCAGCCTTCTCGTGGCGGATCAGTTCGTTACGGCGGGGATTCTCCTGAGACCCCTTGGTGTGACGCTCTGGACGACCGGTGTCCTCATTTTCGTCGGGTCGTTGCTGGCGACTGTCGGTCCAGCTGCGGTCGGCACAGTAGCTGGAACACTTGGAGGAAGTGGACGATCCCAACGCTCGACTCGACTGGCCACAGCGATGATTCCGGTTGCTGTCTGCTATCTCCTCGTCGGAACGGTTGCTCTCCTCATGACCGTCGCCCCTTTGGGAATCGGGACGGTCACAGTAGCACAGGTCACCCACTACTACCTCACCGGGTTCGCAACGCTGCTAATCTACGCGCTCGGCATGCGGTTGCTGACGGCGTTTTTCCACGTCTCGTTACCTCGCCCCGTCGTCTGGATCGTGCTCGTGGCCGGAGCCCTGGCGCCGGCCTTTCTGGGGACGTTCCTCTGGATCGATCCGTGGTTCCGGGTCGGCGGCGTTTTCGCGACACTCGCGATGCTCGGGTATGCAGCCCTCGTGCTATTCGTTATTCTGAAAACGAATCGCAGACGGGTCGGTGTATCCGGGATCGCACTCGGTGCGATCGCAGGAGGGACCGCCGTCGTGTCGGTCGTTCCGGTGGCGTTCGGGTTCGGGGATCCGATATCGCTCGCCGTCCATCGAACGCTCATCCTCGCCGGATTCTTTCCGCTCACAATCGTCGGATACGCGTACCTATTCTTCCCAATTACCGGCGGTCAGTTCACGGGGGCGAACCCACGCGCGGCCCGTGTGACGATCGCATTGCTTGGAGCCGGTGTCGCCGTACAATCGGTGGGAGTTGCCCTTCAGTACGAACCGGTACGCGTGATCGGAATTCTCGGGTCGGTAATCGGTGCGATCGGATGTGGCTACCTCCTCGGATGCCGGTTTGTGAACGGTTGATACCCGACCGTTTTCGGACGAGGAGACCGCCATCCGAACATGTACGGGAGTAGGAGTACCCCTCACGATCTCGAACAACTGGGTATGCCCAGCTTTCCGTCGCTGTTCGGGTCCGACGACAGCGACCTGTTCGACGGGTACGACGAGTTCGTTTCGGATCACGTCCCGAGGCCGGGCGAGTTCCTCGAACCTCATGATCTGCTCACCGGGGCGGACCACGTCGCGTTTCACCGTCTCACGCGCGACTGCTTCGAGGACCGAAAGGTGTACGATATGACGTTCAACTACAATCTCGCCCGGCTGAATCTCGACACGCGGCACACGAGCGCCGGCTACCGCTACGCCGTCGAACGCGACGACGCTGATGACGCCGTCGAGGCGGACGACATCGACCGCGTACTCCGTGCCGAGTTCACGCCGACGACTCCATTCTGTCCACAGACCCACACGCTGACGATCGGGTCGTTCCGCGCGTGGAATGGGCTCTCTGAACGACATGAGTACGACCTCATCCGCGTCCGCGCGGCACCCATGCACCACCAGAGCGAGGCGATCAACGAGCAGCTCGCCGACCTCGAGCAGACGTATCTCGAGACGGGAGACGTGACCGCCGATCCGGAGGGCGACACCGAAATCGGGTCGAACCCGATGGAACGTTCGATGAAAAACGAGGGACCGAGCCGCGGATCGCCGGACGCTCCGTTCTGAAAGGATCTGGTCCCCCCAGGGCAACGGCCACTGCGTGATCGGTACCGCGATTCGGGTCTCGCTCCGGATCAGTCCGTTTTCGAAACAGCCTCGTCAGAACGGTGCGTTTGGATCCTCCGCGGCAGTCGGGTCGTCGTCATGCGTTTCGGCCTTCCCAATCAATACTCTAAACTCGCCGGGGTCACGCTTGCGATACTCCCAGTAGAACTCCGGGCCAGCCTCGGCGTCGAACTGGTGGTACAGCGGCTTCGGGTCGTGGTCGTTCACGAGGGTAAATCCTTCTCCGTCGTCGAGATCTGCGTACGTCTCAAAGATCTTCTCGTGTCGTTGCGCGGGTGGAAGGTCGCGGACGTCGAGCTCAGCCGTACTCTCTGGGATCTCGACGGACGCTTCCGTGGACACCTCGTCATTGTCAGACATCGCGGATGTGGGATCCTCACCGTCAGCTGTGGATTCACTTCGTTCAGACTTTGTGATCCGTACCCGACAGCGACCGGGCTCTTTTTCGACTACCTCCCAGTCGAACGTGTCATCATATTGCTCCCGAAACTCGCGACGGAGCGGTCGCGGCTCGTGCGGAGCGATGAGTTCCATCGTCTCGCCATCGGGTATCATGCCGTACCGGTGGTGGATCGTCTCGTGGCGATCCGGCTTCGGGATCTCCCGGACATCGTATCGCGTGATTACGCCCTCGTTGTCGGCTATCGAAGCGTCGGTCTTCACGATTTTGACGCGCCACTCACCCGACTCACGACTTGTATACTCCCAGTCGATGACATCGCCGTGCATCGATCGAAGTTCGTAGTAGAGCGGCTTCGGGTCGTGGTCATTGACCAGCACGAACCCCTCACCAGATCCGAGGCGATTGAACGTATCGAGTAACACCTCGTGTCGCCGCTGCGGTATCAGATCACGCACGTCGAACGTCCCTAACTCCCCGTCACCGAGTGGTTCCTGTTTGGACACCCCGACCTCGCGCGGTTCGGCGTCAGGATCCTCGTGGGCCCAGTCGAGGGCACGGTTCCGTTCGATCTGGTACCGAAGCAGATGAGCGTCGATGTCTCGATCAGAGATAACGAGGACTTCGGTACCCGTCTCAATCTCGTCGAACGCGTCGTCGATCCGGTCTTGGAACTCGCGAGGCGAGGAATCCCGCAGGTCGATTTCGGTAACCATCTCTCGGATCGAGTACGGTCGCGAAGGAAGATGGTCCCTCAGCCGAACTTGTTCGGGACATCCGTGAAACGAGACGGAATTGAGATCTGAATTATCGGATGCTCACCAATCCAGTACAAGAGTTTCGGCCGCTTTCGAAAGACAAGTCCGACCCATGAATTCGGTAACGCTTTCGCGAACGATCGACGCGCCTCCGACTGTTGTCCGCGAATCGATGAACGAACTCGATCAGTTCATGCGAGCGTCGGGGTTCGATGAGGTTCACGTAGACGGCGAAACGGTTCGCGTCGCGAACGAAATGGGGATCGCGACTATCGAACTCACGCTTGAACTCGTTGACCGTCCTGACGCCGACCTCGCCTACGAACAGCGCAAGGGCATCTTCGAGGAGATGCGGACAGCGTACACCGTCACATCAGATCCTAACGGGAGCGAAGTGGTCGCAACGACGGAGTTCGCGCTTGACGTTGCGATCATCGGAGATGTACTTGACTCAACGATCATCAAACGCCAACGGCGAAAGGAACTCACGGCTCAGGTCGATTGGCTTGAAGAGGGGACAAGCTTAAACGAAGGTGAGGAGTGACTAGACGACTTCCCAGATGATGTCCCGTCGAAGATCACGATCAAGGAGATCAACGATAATCGCTACTATCAGCGATTCCCATAGATCGCTGTCAAGGCGGCCCTGCCAGAAATCGATATCCTCGCGGACGATCGATTGGACTCCCCACAGAACAATCCGACTCTCATCCGGGATCCCACCACGAAGCCAACTCTCACCGGGGATGTCGATTAGGCCGTCCATCCAAGATTTCGACGTCAACGTGAGCGCGATATACTGATCGCCGTAGAACGGACGGCCTTCGTGATTCGAGAGAATGATCCATGGCCGAGCATCTCTCTCACCTTTGAACGGATCATCCCCGTAGACGACGTCGTCACGCTCGAAAATCGGTGTCTCTTCGTCGGTCACTGTTCGTCCTCGACGCTCGGATGTGGTTCCTCGGGTGCGTGTTCGCGCCAGGACTCCTTGTCCTCTGTACCGAGTCGCTGGTTGAACAGGGCGGTCGCTCGTTCGTACCCGCTGTATCCGTCGAGTCGCTCTGTGTCGTCGGTTATCGCCCAGTACGTCGCTTTGTGTTCGACGAGATCGCGGTCCTTCAGTCTCGAGAGCGCGGTGCTGACCGCGCCCTCATCGAGACCGATCTGAGAGGCGATTTCGCGGGCCTTGAACGCGCGATCATCGTTGGCGGCGAGAAATCCCAGCACCTGATCCGGGACGGAAAGTTCCTCGAGTTCGTCCTCGCTCGTCTTCTCGAAGGTATCTCGGTCGATGGACATCGTTGAGCAGAAATACGGTGTCAATCGTAATGAGTGTTAGGTGTGAAAGCGACGAAATGGCTGAAGGGGATACTCCGCCCGTAGCCTCGTCGAAGCAGTTCGAGAATCGTATACATTGAGACGGCCAGTCTCAACTACCAGTGGGCGTCCATTTTCGAGTTGTTTTACCGATCTATAACGTAGAAACCCGTTCTCTCTGGTCAGATACGCGAATATAGTTCGTCGGGCAGCGATGGACGCATCCAGAATTCATGCGTCCCGTGCCCTTGTGGAGGTGCATATATGAATAGAATACTTTTCATGCTATTTGACCTATTCCAGTAAACCTCCTTCCTGAAGAGATGGACATCCCCCCGTCGTTCTCCTTGAAAAGAAATAGAATGCTATTCAGACTATTTTGAAATCGCATTCTTTCGTTCTTGCTCGAACCGTTCAGCCACCTCGTCAACCAAGTCTTCCTCTACAACCGTGCGCAGCAACGCATCAGTCATCTCACGGACAACGATATTCTGATAGCCGCGAGTACTTAGCTCGCGCTCTAATTCGTAGTTCAGCCAGGAATCGAAGTTCTCGATAGTCTCTTCGCGAGCGTAAAACGGCCGTTGATTGGCTGCCTCGTATGAAAAGGCAGTATCTGTCATCGGGTCCAGTTCCTCGACGTCCCCCTCATCCGGTTCGTCGACGTGTTCGGTTGTCGTGTCTGAGGCGGGTGGCTCGCGCGGTTCCTGTTCACTCTTCGTCTCGTCCTGATCGTCAGCATCGTCATCCAGCGTCTGACTAAGATCTGCGAACGGGTCACCGTCGTCAGCCATGCCGGACCACCTCACCGGCCTCGACGATGTGCGCGAGTTCGTCGAAATTCTTCAGTTGATCACAGTTGGCGTCGTAGTCCAATAGCGGTTTGCGTTCACCGTACGCTTTCGTGATACTCGTTCGGTCTCGGATACCTGGTGTCGGACTAATGTCGCCGCTGCCCACAGCCTCCCAATCCGTGATTCGAGCGAAGTTCGGAATACGGTCCTGCAAGCTGTTGTGGGAGTTCAGCCGTTCGAGGAGCTGGCGATCTTGCGTTTGCTGGTCGATACGCCCATCCAGCATATTCGGGACGAGTGCGAGGACGTCGACGTCCATGTGCTTTCGCAGCGGAGCAATCTGGCGCTCGATAGTGCGTTCCAGTCCGGACATCGCCTCGTTGCCGGGCGCTAGTGGAAGAACAAGATTAGACGTCGCGACGAGAGCGTTGTCGGTCAGTCGCGAGCGATATGCGGGCGAGTCCGTGACGATGAAGTCGTATTCGTCGCCCAGCAGCGGCTCAACGACTTCGCGCTTCAACAGAGCAGACGGCTGGAAGACGTCACCGACGACGATTTCTCGCTCGACTTGCTCGAGATCCTCGCTCGAGGGAAGGATATCGAATTCATATTCGGTATCGTAGACGACTGAGGTTGGATCTGCCTCATCGAAGAATACCTCACCGATGCCCTCGTCTGTATTGTGATAGTGGTCATCGAACCCGAGACCGACTGAAGCGTGTCCATTCGGATCGAGGTCAATGAGGAGGACATCATGGTCGTGGGTGGCGAGTTGACGCGCGAGATTCACTGCGATGGTTGACTTGCCAACGCCACCCTTCAGCATGCAGACTGAGACAGCCCGAGAATTCCCCGCTGTATCCACGGATTCGTACGGGCTATTTGGGCTATTCGTGCTATCTATGCTATTCCCGCTATTCGTTCCCGCCATGCTATTCTGGAATAGTGCCCTATCCCCTCTTATAACTAAGGGCAGTGAATAGCCCGAATCGCCAAGATAGACCGAATAGTTTGAATAGTAAGAATAGCATGAATAGTATGAGTAGCAAAGGTAGCCTGAATTGTTAAAATAGCATAAGTAGTATCGATAGAAAATCTCTATGAATAGGATGCTATCTTAGAATAGTATCCGATTTCAGAATACCCCTAATAGTGCAGGGCTAGTACGTGCCGCAGGCGAGAGGATTCGTACCTACTCCGTCCCTTTGTCAATGACGGCCTCGTCCAGTCTCTTCCAAACAGTATCGAACAGCGGTGGATCACCGGTCAGGTCTGGAAGTGAGGTTTCCCACTGGCGCTGAATGTCCTCGCGCTGGTCACCCGGCAGACCTGTGGTGAGATCGACGTCAAGGTCGTCGTGGTCGCACTTTGCTTCGAAGGCAGGCAGGACAACGTCGAACTCAATCTCAACAGATTCGGTCTCTAAGAGCTGATAAAGATCGTAGTAGTCTCTGGCAGCACCCCGTTGGAAGATCGCCCGAAGTTTCTCCGCGAAGATCTCTTCGACACTATACGCCTGCAGTTCGAACTCCGGGATATCCTCGTAGGAGTGCGTATGGTGAACCGAGTCGAATGCGACGTACTCGTCGACCATCACGTCGAGACTGGTCGTATTCGGATGGTCAAGCACCGCCCGATACTGGATGCTCATGTCGACGTAGTGTGTCGGATAGTGTTGCTGGCGGGACTCGTGGTGCTCGCTGATGGTGAACTCAATCCCGGAGCGCTCGGTAACTGTGTCAAGGACATCACGGAGGTCGTCTTCTGATTCGTTGTACTGACCTTCGACGCCGAAATCGAGATCCTCTGAGAATCGCCACGACTGGGGGAAGTACAGTTTGCTCAGCGCCGTTCCACCTTTGAACATGAGGTTCTCGCCAAAGTCACTCGTGAAGATACCCCAGAGAATCCAGGAGTTGACGTAGTTCTTCTCAGCATAGCCCTGGCGGACACCTAGCTCACGGGCAAGGACACGGAGTCGGTTTTGACTGATCATTAGAATCAGGACTCCGTCGGACCGAGCGTGCCCGGGTCAACGTTAATTCGGAGGCGATACTCACTGTCGTATAATCCCTGCTCGCTCTGCGTCGGGTCGAGCAGCGAATACCCGCTCGTGAACGACGCGACGAGCGTCTCACGCGTTGGGAGGTCGATATCCAGTTGGTCGGCAAGGTAGACGATTCGCTTGGTCGCCGCACCGTTGTCGAGTCGCTGGAGGTACTCACCGACGGTCGCCCACGAACAGTCCTGGTCGTCCGCGGCGACCATTGCTTTCGCGAGTTCTCGGATACCACCGCAGTACTCGGGATGGTCGGCACAGTCGACGAGCGTCTTCTCCAAGTCGGCGATGTTCACGGCGGTCCCCTCAATGGACGTCGGCTCGTAGCCGAAGAACTTCCGCTCGGTGACCGTCGCAACGCGATAGGGGACGCCGTGAATCTCGCGACTCTGGGCTCGCGTTGGGGTGACGACGTAGACGGTTCGAGGAACCTGCTCGGTCAGCCCGTGATGGCTGAGGGCGCTGTAGTAGCCGATGTACATCGGCTCAGCGACGTGCGAGGCGATGAGATACTCGTGGGTCGTATATACGGCCTCTTCACCGGCAGCGAGTGGGATGATGAGATATCGGCCGGGGAGCAGCCGATCCAGCCACCCTTTCTCGGTGAGTCGGGAGGCGATCTCGCGGGCGGTGTTCGGCGCGACCTCGAGTGTCGCCTCGATATCGTCGATCGAGATGATTTGGTGGCCCTCCGCGGCGAGATGCGAGAGGAGTCGGCTCTCACGGGTCGAAAGTCCCTGCCGTATAGTTTGGGTCTCTTGTGTGGAACTCATACCTGCATTTCGTACATAGAATATGAAGCCCGGCAGGCTTCAACGTTGCGCCTCCTCCACCCTGCCGGGCAGACACCGGATTATGAGCCTAGTTAGAGTGATTGAGGGCCGGTATCGACAACGCTGGCAAATGCGACGTTCTCTTGGACCTGGTCGATTTCGATGGTCGGCTCGTCACCGGGCTGCGCACCTGGAATGATAACGACATAGCCGCGTTCGACCTTCGCGATTCCATCGCCTTGATCGCCGACTGTCTCGATCGTCACGTCACGGACTTCCCCTTCAGTGACCGGTGGGGTAGGTGGTCCAGAATTTCGTTCGGACGGAGCGGGCTGCTCCTGTGCTGTGCGTTCGTCAGCTGTCTTCGTCGAGGATTGTCGTTGCGTGAGTACGCCGATCCGGTATGTTTCACCAGGAGAGATAGCGCCGTGATCAATCTCAGTTTGCGGAACTTCGAGTGTATATGTCTCTCCTCGTTTTTCTACAGTTGCGCTAAACAGACTCTGGAGCGACTCTGGAACCTCAACCATACGCTGACCTACAGCCCCTGGTAGTTAATCGGTTATCTTCCGCGAAGATAGGTATCTATTCAGGAAGGCTCGTGTTTCCTGGAATTTCCGGAAAACTATGAGGTGCAATTCCAGCAGAATCGCCTGCCAGCGATACAGTATCCGGGTAGAACCCAATTACAAGTGCTTCCTTTCCGGAAGCGACCCGGTCACTCCATCTGTCTTTAGTTAAGCGAGAAACCGCGAGATAGCGGCGGCTTATCGAGGCATCTTTCGGAAGGAATGAGGAAGTCCAGTCTGTGCACGACAA
>NZ_JAGGKE010000014.1 GCF_017873555.1 Halorubrum trapanicum
TGCGACTAGCATGGCTAAATCGGATCCCAATAGCAATGGCCTCCGGCAGGATCAACCGGAATGAATATCCTTCAGGCCTGATTCCCGGCCTGAAGAGGGTGTTGGCGGGTGTCAACGTAGTGTTGACACACCATTGCATTGGTCTGTGTGGTGTCCGGAACCAACCAGCGGCTTGGATGGCACCGAACGACCACGGCTCACATCAGATCGCCGCTTACGCCGGAGCGCAGGGGGCGCGATCCTCATCTTTCGCGGACCTGAACGTACAGTTCGACGGGTCATAAACCCATCGGACTGGTTCGGGTCCAGCGAAACCGGGCCGGGTTGAACGGCCCGAGTCCGCGATGCGTTCTTCGCATTTCTTCAAATGCCCCGGTTGTATTTAACCCCGTCGAACCATCTCCGCCACGTCATGCGGTTTCATGCCGAGAAGCAACGGACAACCGACCGGATCGGACCGAATCGGAGACCGTTTGTCTGAGATGGCATCTCTGCGCCGACACAGTGATCAAGCCCGAGACGTTCGGCTCGACGAGGACCGAAAACGAGAGATCGGAACCGGAGCGTTCGGATGGGAACTACTCCTCGTCGAGGTACTCGATACCCTGTTTTGAGACGTTGGCTTTCGTGATATCGCTGAGGTCGTTGAGCCAGAAGTCGTCGTCCGCCTCGTCGACCTCCGGGGCACTGTCCTTCCAAGCCCAGCCTTCGTACTCGTGGACCTTTCGGGTCCCCTTTTCGCGGAGGCGGAGCGTCGTTCGCTGCGCCTCCTCCTCCGAAGGAGCCGGATCAAGCGTTCGAGCCGCTTTGAGTGCCGCCTGACGCGGCATATTTCCCGAGAACTCGCTCGGTTCCGATCCGTCTTCCTCTCGAAGGGCAAAGTTTCGCTTACCGTCTTCACGTACCATGGTTTTGCCTCCGTGTGACTCCAGCACATAGTGTGTAATAAATATATCGGGGAAATGAAAGCTGTCCGGCACAATATTTATATACTACCTCGGTCGCTGGTAGCGGTTTTGGGTCCGACGTGAGAGGAACGACGATTCGGATCCGGCGCGGGTTCGCGGGACGTCGACGGCGTGCGAGACGACGAGTGAGAGGTAGTATCGGTAAACAACACTTATGTGTCTGCTATGGCGAACTGCGACAAGCACACCCGCGATGGTCCGCAAAAAGAAGCTCAGCCCCAGTGGCGCCAAGGACGACGAGGGGGAGTATCACAACGTCCACGTGAACCTCCACGAAGACGAGCTCGCCGTCGCCGGCATGGACATCGGCGACGAGGTGTTCGTCCGGGTCCGAGACGGCAAGATAATCATCCAGAAGGCGGACGCCAACCCGGAGCAACTCGAACACGACTTCTGACGCGGATCGCGGGAGTTCGCCGTATCTTCGCCGCCGAGCGACCGCGGCGCGGACCGCGGTCGGCGGATTGATTGTCGCTCGTGACGAGACTCAGACGATGGGCGCGTACGATCTGTTGAAGCCGGCGCTGTTCCGGCTTCCGGCGGAGACCGCACACGGACTGATTCATCGACTGCTCGGCGGCGTCCAAGGAACGCCGGTCGCCGCCGCGCTCGCCGATCGATACGCCGTCGACGACGAGCGGCTCGCGGTCGACGCGTTCGGATCGACGTTCCCGAATCCGGTCGGCGTCGCCGCCGGCTTCGACAAGAACGCCCACGTCCCGCGAGCGCTGGCCTCGCTCGGATTCGGGCACGTCGAAATCGGTGGGGTCACGGCCGAGCGCCAGCCCGGGAATCCGCGCCCCCGACTGTTTCGACTCCCGGAAGACGAGGCGCTCGTCAACCGGATGGGGTTCAACAACGAGGGCGCGGACCGGGTCGGGAGACGGCTCGACCGCGACCCACTACCGGACGTACCGGTCGGAATCAACATCGGGAAGTCGAAGTCGACGCCGCTCGCCGACGCCCCGGACGACTACCTGTACACGTACGAGCGCGTCGCGGACGCGGGCGACTACTTCGTGGTCAACGTCTCCAGCCCCAACACGCCCGGACTCCGGGAACTCCAGAACCGCGCCGCCTTGGAGCGCATCCTCGGAACGCTCGACGACGCCGGCGCCGATCCGCTGCTCGTGAAGCTCTCCCCGGACCTCCCGGAGCCGGCCGTCGCGGACGCACTGGGAGTCGTCGACGACCTCGACCTCGACGGCGTCATCGCGACCAACACGACCACGTCGCGGCCGGACTCGCTGCGAAACCACAACCGAGCCGAGCGCGGCGGTCTCTCCGGGAAGCCGATCGAGTCGCTCGCGACGGAGCGGGTTCGGTTCGTCGCGGAGCGCACCGACGTCCCGGTGATCGGCGTTGGCGGGATCTCCGACGCCGCGGGCGCCTACGAGAAGATACGAGCGGGCGCCTCGCTGGTCCAGCTGTACACCGGACTCGTCTACGAGGGGCCGGGACTCGCGCGCGACATCAACGAGGGGGTTCTCGAACTGCTCGAACGGGACGGGTTCGACTCGGTGGAAGACGCCGTCGGGGCGGACCTGTGACCGGGTCGGAAAACGGAGAGAGAGGAACGACTACGCCTCGTTGCGGACGATAACGACGACGTCGTCGGCCTGAAGCAGTTCGCCCTCGCCCTGGTACTGCCGCTCCTCCTCGACCGCGAACTCGTCGTCGACGAGCGTGACGCCCGCGACGTGAAGCTCGTCGCCGTCGAGTTCGTACTCGCCCTGCGCGAGCGCCGCCTCGATGTCGCCGACCTGGTCGCCGTACTTCGGGCCGACGGTGGCGTAATCCAGATCGATCCCCGTGATCACCGTCTCGACGGGCGCGTCGCCGTCGGGGTGGACCGCGAGGTCGTCGACGTGCATCACGCCGGTGATGTCGTCCTCGAAGCCGCGCACGTCGGCGTACACCTCGACCGCGTCGAGCGCCGCGGTGAGCGGGAGCTGGTTCTCGCTTTTGTACTTCCGGAGCGCGCCGACGACGGCCGTCGCGGCGGTCCCGGCGTCGCGGTCGGCCTCGACCCCCAGCGGCTCGGGCCAGTCCGTGAGGTGGATCGACTCGCTCGCGCCGTCGGCGAGAGGAGTCCCCTCAGCGGCGGAAGTGCCGGCGGCCGCGTCAGCCGCATCGTCCGCGGCGTCCGCGTACATGTCGTGCCACAGCTCCTCGGTGACGTGCGCGAGGAGGGGCGCGAACAGCTTCAGGAACCGGCTGTGCGCGGTCCGGAGCGTGTACGCGGCCGCGTCGTCGTCGCGCTGTTTGGCGATCTCGAGGTAGTCATCACAGAACGTGTTCCAGAAGAAGCTCCGGAGCTGGTCCCGGGCCTTCGAGAACGCGCGGTCGTCGAGCAGCTCGGTGAGCCGCTCGACCTCGGCGTCGAGTTCGGCGAGGAGCCAGCGGTCGAGCTCGCGGAGTCCGTCTTCTGGCTCTGTCGGGAACGGCTCCGGCGCGAGCGACTCGACCAGCTTCGAGGCGTTCCACAGCTTCCGGATCAGTTTCTCGCCCGCGCGCAGGTCCTTCTCCTTGAACGGGAAGTCGTCGCCGACGGCGGTGCCGGCGGCCCAGTAGCGCGTGGCGTCGACCGGGAACTCCTCGAGGACGGCCTCCGGCTCGACGACGTTGCCGACGGACTTCGACATCTTCTCGCGGTTCTCGTCGAGGACGTGCCCGTTGATCATCGTCTCCTCGAACGGGACCTCCCCGGTGTGCTCGTAGCACTTGACGAGCGTGTGGAACAGCCAGAAGCTGATGATGTCGTGGCCCTGCGGGCGGAGGTCGAACCGGTACAGCTCGGGATGTGCCATCGTGAACTCCTCGGCCGCCTCGTCCCAGTCCCAGCCGGCGTTGATGAGGGGGGTGAGACTGGAGGTGGCCCACGTGTCGAGCACGTCGTCCTCCGGCTCGAACTCGTCGTGGCCGCACTCGGGGCAGACCTCGACGGGCGGGTCGTCGGAGAGGGGGTCGACGGGCAGGTCGGCCTTCTCCGCGACGACGGTCTCTCCGCAGTCGTCGCAGTACCACACGGGGAACGGGATGCCGGAGGAGCGCTGGCGGGAGATGAGCCAGTCCCATTGGAGTCCCTCGACCCAGTGCTCGTACCGGGTGAACATCTTCTCGGGCGACCACTCCATCTCTCGACCGACCTCGAGGTACTCCTCGGTCTTGTCGAGCATCTCGACGTACCACTGCTCGGTGACGAGGAACTCGACGCTCGTCCCGCAGCGCTCGTGGACGTTGACGGTGTGGGTGATGTCGCGGCGGTCGAGCAGCGCGCCCGCCTCGTCGAGGTCCTCGACGATGGCCTCGCCGGCCTCCGAGGAGTGCATCCCCTCGTACCCTTCGGCGACCTCGGTCATGTGGCCGGACTCGTCGATTGCGACCCGGAGGTCCAGGTCGTGGACCTGGTACCACTCGATGTCGTTCTGGTCGCCGAACGTACAGCACATCACGATGCCGGAGCCGGTGTCGGTGTCGACGCGCTCGTCGGCGACGATCGGCACCTCGTGGCCGAACAGCGGGACCTCGGCGGATTCGCCGACCAAGTGTTGGTTCTCGTCGTCGTCGGGGTGAACGAAGACGGCGACGCAGGCCGGGAGAAGTTCGGGGCGCGTCGTCGAGATGACGAACTCCTCGGCGTCGCCGCCGTCACCGCCCTCGCTCCCGGCGACGGTGAAGGCGATGTCGTTGAAGTGGCTCCCCTGCTCGTCGTCCTCGGTCTCGACCTGCGAGATGGCGGTCTCGCACTCGGGACACCAGATCGCGGGCGCCTTCTCGCGGTACTCGCGGCCCTGGTCGTAGAGGTCGACGAACGACAGCTGGGAGACCCGCTGGACCCGCGGCTCGATGGTCTGGTAGGTGTGGTCCCAGTCGACGGAGATCCCGAGCGACTGTACGTTCTCGGTGAACTGCTCCTCGTAGTCGGCGCAGACCTCGCGGCACTTCGCCTGGAACTCACGGCGCTCGAACTCCTGGTGCCGGATGTCGAGCTCGTTCTCCGTCAGGCGCTCGGAGGCGATGCCGTTGTCGTCGTAGCCGAACGGGAAGAACGTCTCGCCGCCGTTCATCCGCTCGAAGCGCGCGACGAAGTCCTGGAGGGTGAACCCGTACAGGTGGCCCATGTGGAGGCTCCCCGACACCGTCGGCGGGGGCGTGTCGATGGAGAAGACGGTGTTCGGGTCGACCGGGTCGTCGGGGTAGGCGTACGTCTCCTCGTCGACCCAGCGCCGCTGCCAACGCGGCTCGACGGCGTCGGGGTCGTACTCACCACTGGGCATTTCGGTCACACGTTCCGCCGGTTCCCCCTTAACGGACTCGGTTGTGTGGGGCGGAATTGCGCGGCAGCGCGGTTGGGCGCGTCCGAGCGCGATCAGACGCGGTCGTCGAGGTCGTGTTCGGCCGCCATCTTCGACGCCTCCGCCGCGAACCGCTCGATTTCGTCGTCCGGACTCTCGCCGAGCGCGGTCTCCTCCACCTCGCGGCCGGCGGTGACCCCGTCGCCGGTGACGAGCCGCTGTTCGGCCAGCTCCTTCGTGTGCATCCGCTCGCCGTCCTCGGTGGCGTAGGTGAGCCGGACGAGTCCCTTCGAGTCGAACTGTCGGTCGACGAGCCAGACCGTGGTCATACGCGGCGATGGGTGCCTGCGACGCTTAAAAAGGACGGTCGGACCGTGGGCAGGTTAGGGAGCGACGCCGACCGTCAACAGCGTTCCCCACGTGCGGTAGCGGTCGACCATCGCTTCGCGCGTCTCGTAGTCCTCGGTCGGGAACTCGTCGGCGTCCGGAATCTCGACCTCCCGGTCCGGGATCGCGTCCTGCTCGGCGACGTATAACCCGGCCTCGCGGAACGCCTCGCGGTACTCGGCGCGCGACCACAGGGTCATGTCCACCGAGATGTGCTCCTGCCACTCGTGGCTCGTCTCGCTCTCTTCGAAGAAGTTGACGGCGCAGTAGAAGGTGCCGCCCGGGCGCAGCACGCGCCGGACCTCTTCGAGCGTGTGGACCGGATCGCTCGCGTAATAAAAGGCCTCCATCGAGAACACGTGGTCGAGGGAGCCGTCGGCGAAGGGGAGAGAGTCGAAGTCACCGACGGTGAAGCCGACCGCGTCGTCGTCGGTGTACCGGCGGGCGTTGCGGGCCATCTCCGGGGCGCCATCGAGACCGTACCCGCGCCCGATGCCGCGCTCGCGGAGCGCGCGGAGCGCGTAGCCGGACCCGGTGCCCAGATCGAGGACGGCGTCGCCCGCCTCGACCGGCATCCGCGCTAAGACGTGTTTCGCGGTGTGCCAGTGGCGGTCTTCCATGCCGCGGTCCTTCCCCGTCGCCGCCCACTCGTCGAACTCCTCGCGAACACTCATACGGGAGTCGACGGGCGGACGGGTGAAAATGCGTTCGGAGCGGGGCGGCGGTGAAGAACGCGCCCGCCGCCGTCACCGACCGCGAAGCGGGGACGTTTTATTCGCCGCCCGCGCGTGGACGTGGTATGAAGCGGCCGAAGTCGCTCCGCCACCCGAAGTACCGGCTGGCGGACTCCGCCCAGCAGGCCGTCGGGGGCTTCCTGCTCGCGGGGCCGTTCGTCGTCACCGAGGAGGTGTGGGTGCTGGCGGCCGGCATGCACTGGATTCAGGGCGTGGCGACCGCCGGGATCGTCGCCCTGATCGGCTACGCCGCGCTCTACCGCGCCGACACCGACCGGGACCCGGACGGCGAACAGGAGATCGCCGGCGTCCCCGCCCGGTTCCTCTCGCTGATGATCGTCGCGTTCGGCTCCGTGCTCCTGCTCGCGGTGCTGTTCGACGCGCCCGACACGTTCCTCATCGAGGAGGGCGTCGCCGGGCGGGAGCTGTGGGCGACGACGCTCAAGGCGGTCACCGTCGGCGCGGTGTTCAGCGTCGTCGGCGCGGCGACCGCCGACAGTGTGTTCTGAAAGAGGAGTTCCCGGCGCGTCGTCACAGCACGACCGAGACGACCGCGAAGAGGATCAGCACCCCGGCGATGTCACAGAGGTTCGTCACCACGGGGATCGTCGTGTCGTCGGGGTTGAGTCCGACCCGATAGGAGATTTCGACCGCGGCGACGCTGGCGACGACCACGAGGACCGCGAGACACAGCCCGGAGACGAGCGATATCAGCAGGACGCGGCCGAGCGCGAGCGACCCGCCGAGCGCGAGTCCGATGGCCCACGCGGCGACGCCCACGGCGCCGAAGACGGTCGCCGCGAGTCCGAACACCGCGCCCGCGTTGGCTCGGAGGGCGGGGTTCGAGGGACTGAGCTCGTAGGTCCCCAGGTACAGCTGGGTCGTGAGCCGCGAGCAGGTGATCGACGCGAGGTTGCCGGCCGTCCCGATCTGGACCGGGACTAAGACGAGAAGCGCCGGGTACCGCAGGAGGACCGCCTCGTACGTCTCCAAGACGGTCCCGGAGACGAGCTGTAACACCGACAGCGCGGCCAAAAGCGGGATCATCGTGCGGACGATCCGCCAGATCGACCACTCGTCGATCGCCGTCGATTCGGGGTCGGTCACGACACCGCCCCCACGACGGCGACCCCGACGAGGAGGAAGAACACGCCGAACACGTCGCCGAGCGTCGTGACGACCGGCCCGATGACGTTGTCGGGGTCGAGTCCGCGCCGGTAGCCGACGAAGATGACTGAGATTAGCACCGTGATCATCAGCACCGCCGAGAGGAAGCCGGCGACGGCCATCACGCCGACGAGCTGGAACAGGCTCCCGCCGTCGCCGAACAGGACGAGCGCGAGGTAGGTGACGACCGCGATGAACACCGAGACGGTCATCCCGTTGAGAAAGGACGCGACGATCGCGTTCGTGAGCCGCCGGTCCAGCCGGAACCGCGGTTCGATGATCCCCTGATGTAGCCCCGTCGAGAGCCGGGCGCCGAGCGAGCCGTACACCCCGCCGCGAGTGGCGAGAAACGCCGGCAACAACAGGAGCAGTCCGGGGACCTCCGCGATGTTGGCGCGCATGGTCTCGGAGGCGAGTATCGTCCCCGCGAACAGCCCGGCGATCAGGCTGACCGCGATCACCGGGAGCGCCTGCCGGTAGATGTCGCGTGCGGAGTCGTGCCCGGGCATCGAACGCACCGACGGCGGGCGGGGCAAAAAAACCGACCGCCGCGAGGGACTGCTGGAGGCGGGGTGCGGATCGGCGTCGCGTGCGTGTCACAATCTCCAGACGAAACGCCGGGGAGTTCCGAACGAGTGCGGACGAGCGGCGACCGAACGCGGACGAGCGGCGACCGAACGCGGGGATCGACCCGCCAGCGTCCGACGGTCTCGGACGCGCCCGGCCCGCACCGTTAAGTCGATCCGGCGAGTTCCGATCCCATGGACTACTCCCTCGCCGTCGAGAACGGGCCGGAAACGATACCGGGCGGGACCGGACTCCTGCTCGTCCACCCGAGCATCGGCGAGACCGACCGGATCGACACCGACTTCCTGAAGACCGACACCGACGCGTTCCTCGTCGTCTCGACCCGGACCACCGCCCGCGAGGTCGAACAGAAACTGGAGTACTACGACGTCGACGAGACGAAGGCGACCATCCTCGACACGCTCTCCGTCGAGCGCGGCTACTCGCGGCGCACCGCCGACGACGTCTACTACGTCTCCGCGCCCGATGACCTCGACGGCGTCGTCGACCGCGTCGAGCGGTTCCTCACCGAGAACGAGGGGAAGCGACGCGTCTCGGTCGACTCGCTCACCGAGATGGCCTACTACGCCGACGACGACGCGGTGTACGACGCCGCCGCCGATATCCTCGCCCTCTTAGAGGAGCACGACGCGGTCGGCATCTTCCACCTCTCCGAGGAGGTCCACGAGGTCGCGACGCTCGACCGGTTCCGCGAGCTGTTCGACGGCGTCATCGACCTCGACGGCGAGGGGAACGTCGTCGTCGACGTCTGAGGAGGGGGTCCGCCGCGGCCTTCCCTGAGGTTCCCTACCCCTCGTCGTCGACGAGCGCCGCGAACGTCTTCTCCGCCCACGCGACGGCGTAGGGCGCGCCGCGCTCCCGGTACGCGACCGTGTCGAGTGCGCCGTACGGCGCCGGGAGGTCGAGTTCGTGTTTGACCGCCGAGCAGGCGTACTCCGTCGCGTCGGAGAAGTCGGTGTCGCCGCGCGCGACCTCGCCGGAGAGACCCCCGAGCCGACCGGCGAGTCGGTCGCCCGCGTCGACCCACGCGTCGAACAGGCGGGGGAACTCCCCGTCCCACGACGCGAACTCGTCGCGGGCGTGGAGACCGACCCACGCGTCGAACAGCGCGTTCGCGACCTGGAAGACGTCTGTCGGCCCGAACCCCGTCGTCGACGCCCCCGTCTCCGGGTCGGGACGGCGGATCGCCGCGTCGAGGTCGCGGTAGCGCGCGCCGAAGAAGGGAAGGAACGACTCGGGAAGACCGGTCGAATTGTTGCCGTTCGCGGCGTCACCGCCACCGACAGCCGCCGGACCCGGCTCGCAGCCGATCTGGACCAGGCGCTCGGCGATGAGAAACGCGAGGAAGTCGTCGGGGGTCCCCTCCGCGCGCTGCTTGACGAGGACGGCCGGTGGATCGGTCTGTGCGGTCCGAACGACCGTCCCGTCACCGGGAAGCCCGATGGTGAACGCCGGACCGGCGTACTTCCGGAGCAGATCGGGTACTTCTGCCGGGAGCCACTCGGCCGGGTACGACGCGGGATCGAGCGCGTCGGCGAAGAGACCCAGATCCTCCGCGGCGGCCGGGGGGAGCGTCTCGAAGTCTGACTCGACGTCGAGGACGGGTGACCCCGGCGCGTACCGGTTGCGGACCGCCGCGAGGTCGTCGTCGAGCGACCGGGTCGAGAACATCAGCCGAGGACGTACGAGAGGATGATGAGCACCGAGAGGACGGCCGAGACGCCGACCGTGCCGACCACGATCTTGGTTGATTTGGACATGGTCGTCCCTGCGTCCGCCGGTCGTTAAAATCAACCGGTCCGCGCCAACTGTGCGGCGCCGGTCGCGCGCGGAACCCTGTCGGGTGCGGCGACTGGGGGGCGACTGGGCGGCGACTGAGCGGCGGCGATTTTATGTCGCCGGACGAGAGTGCGGAGGTATGCGAGTTCGCGACGCGGTCGAGACCGACGCCGCGGCCCTGGCGTCGATGACGGGGCGCCCCCGCGGCGTGGTCCGCGACATGATCCACGACCGGTCGGTGCGCGTCGCGACGACTGCCGAAGTCGCGTCCGCGGAGAGTGCCGACGACGGGGGGGCCGACACCCCCGCCGACGCGGTCGGCGGGTTCGTCGCGTTCGACGCCCGCGACGGGGTCGTCCACGTGACCAACGTCGAGGGCGACCCCGCCGCGGTCCGGCGGCTGTTCGAGGAGCCGGTACGGTTCGCGGCCCGGGAGGGAATGAGCGTCGAGGCCGTGCTCCCGACCGACGGGACCGCGGACGGCGCGGCCGAGACCGTCGGGTTCGAGGCGGTCGGCTCCGGCCCGCGGATCGACGGCGCGTCGACGACGCGGTACCGGTTCGACCCGGACGAGAGCGACTGAGAGCCGGGGGCGCTTCGGTCAGTCGAAGCGGCCCTGAACGATTTCGAGCGCCTCCTCGCGGTCGTCCCAGTCGACGAACACCGCGACGGAGGTGGCGCTCGTGATCAGGTCGATGATGTTGATGCCGGCGTCCGCGATGGGCGCGATGATCTCCTGAATGACGCCGGACTGGTTGGGGAGCTCGCCGCCCGTGACGCGGATGACGGCGATGGGGTCGGCGACGGTGACGGAGGAGAGCGCCTCGTCGGTGACGACGGACTCGTGGAGCAGCGCCTCGGCGGTCTCGGCGACGTCGACGTCGACGTAGAAGGTGACCGAGTCCATCCCGGAGGCGACCGCGTCGATGTTGATCTCCTCGGCGCGGAGCGCGTTCGACAGCTCCGAGAGGATCCCCGGTCGGTTTCGGATCGCTCGGCCCGCGATGGTGAGACACGCGAGCGGCTCCTCGCGCATGTCGATCAGGCTCTCGAACTCGCCTTCGATCCGGGTTCCGCCCCGGAGCAGGTCGCCGTGCTGATAGTGGACGACGCGGACGTCGAGTCCCTCGTCCTTGTACGAGAGCGCGGAGGGCGCGACCACCTCGGCGCCGCGGAAGGAGAGGTTCCGCAGCTCGTCGACGGTGATCTGGCCGACGTTGCGCGCGCCCTCGACCACCCGCGGGTCGCCGGTCATCACGCCCTCCACGTCGGTGACGATCACGACCTCGTCGGCGTCCATGTAGTTGCCGAGCATCACGGCGGTCGTGTCGGAGCCGCCGCGCCCGAGCGTGGTGACGTTGCCCTCGTGATCCTCGGCGAGGAACCCGGTGATGATCGGGACGACGCCGTCGAGCCGCGCCGCGATCTTCCGCGCTCGCCGCTTCGTCTCCGCGACGTCGACCTCGCCGCGCTCGTCCGTGACCACGGGCCAGTCCGGGTGGCCGGGTTCGAGAAAGACGGCGTCGACGTCCCGGACGGAGAGCGCGGCCTTCAGCATCCGGACGCTGGTGCGCTCGCCCATCGAGACGATCTCCGCGCGGTCGGCGTCGTCCGTCTCGAAGGTGATGTCGTCGAGCAGTTCGTCGGTGGTCGACCCCATCGCGCTCGCGACGACGGCTATCTCGTGGCCGGCCGCGACCGCGCTCGCGACCGAGTCGGCGGCGCGCTCGATCCGGTCGCCGCTCCCGAGGCTCGTGCCGCCGAACTTCGCGACTACGCGCATACGGATACCTCGCTAAGGGACCGGGGAAGTCGATCCCCGGTCGGTCGACGTGGCGAGAACGAGACGGCGCGGCCCGGACCGGAGTCCCGGCCCGGTCGGCGGAAGCGATCGGTAAACATGCGACTCCGTAGCGGAGGAAGCCGGATAACAGTACCTTCTTCGACAAGGGTCGCCCGAACCGCCGAACCGCTCGAAGAGACGGGCGCACGGCGGCGAAAACGGAACGGACGATCACCGAGATCAGCAGCCGGCGGTCAGGCCGGGGGAGAGGACGGGTGCTGGAGGACGGGACGGCCGCTACTCGTCTTGGATGCCCCACGCGTCGGGCATCTCGATGACGTACCGGCCGTCCTCCTGGAGCGAGATGATGTACTCCTGTCGGTCGTACAGCTCCATCAGGTTCAGCTCGTACTGCCCGGGGCTGACGATGCGGATGCTCTCGAACTGGTCGTTGAGCTCGTCGCGGAGCGCGTCGATTCCGGGTTGGGTCTCGTCGTCCGCCGGCGGCTCCGGGGTGTCGACCGCGTCGACCTCGCGGCTCGCGCGGTCGAGCTCGTCCGGCGACACCACCTCGGAGCGCGCGCTCGCCTGCGCGGTGTCCTCGTCGCTCCGGTCCGCGATCTGTTCCGTGCCGTCGGTTTCGGGCGACGGATCGGCGCTCGCTGGCGCGTCGCTCGGCGGGGAGTCCGCCGGGGTCGCGTCCGCGGGAGTGCCCGGAGTCGGGTCGGCGGCGCCGTCGTCCGGGACCGGCTGATCGTCCGGGGCCGGCTGATCGTCCGGGGCCGGCTGATCGTCCGGGGCCGGCTGATCGTCCGGGGCCGGCGGCGTCCGGTCGGACGCTTCGGGGGCGGACCCGGACGCCCGACCGGTCTCGCCGCCGGAGCCGGCGTCCTCGGTCGCGCCGGCGGGCTTGAACTGGAACTTGTTCCCGCCGCAGTCGGGACAGCCCGACAGCATCTCCTTGGAGCCGTCCGGGAACGTCCGCCCGCAGGAGGTACACTGGTGGGGCATCTACTTGCGGGAGACGAGCGTGCTGATGAGGTTCTCGTCTTTGTGGAGTGTCTCGATGCGGTTCGCCGGGCCGATCACCGTGAGCTTCTGGGTCGACTCGCGGCCCATCAGCTTGTCGAGGAAGCTCTGGTCGCCCGCCTCGGCCTTCGGGTACGTCTCTATCTCGATGCCGGTGAAGTCGTCCGGGCTGATCTCCGTCATCGTCACCTCGATGAGCTTCGACTCTTCGTCCGGAGAGAGGCCCTCTTCGAGGATGACGATATTGCCGTCGCGGACGCCGTCGAGGATGAGCCGGATCTTCTCCATGCTCGTGAGCCCCTCCATCCGCGCGCCGCTTATCATGTCGATCCGGACGCCGTCGTCGGCGTCGTCCGGATCGTCCGCGGCGTCGACGTTGGCTTTCGGGCCGGGCATCAGCCGAAGTACTCCGCTATCTTGGTGTACACTTCGTCCATGTTGTCACCCTCCAGCGCGGACAGCGGGATGGTCTCGTGTTGCGGGAAGGCGTTCGCGATCTGCTGGACGTCCGACCCGGGCAGGTCCGTCTTGTTCGCGAGGATGAGCGCGGGCAGGTCCTGCGACTCGATGATCCCGATCAGCATGGTGTTCACCTGCGTGAACGGGTCCGTCGTGGAGTCGAGCACGTAGATGACGCCGTCGACGTCCTCGCGGAGCCAGTGCATCGCCTCCGCGACGCCCTCGGTCGCCTCGCGCGACCGGCGGACGGCGTCGTCCTTCTCCATGTCGTGGTCCAAGAACTCCTTGTAGTCGACCTTCGTCGTCACCCCGGGGGTGTCGACGATGTCGATGGTGACCGTCCGCCCGTTGCGTTCGATCTCCACGCCCTCCTTCCGGCGGGCCCGGCGAGTCTCGTGGGGGATGTGGCTCTCTGGGCCGACGGCGTCACCCGTCCAGTCGCGTGCGATCCGGTTTGCGAGGGTCGTTTTACCGGCGTTCGGCGGTCCGTAGATCCCGATCCGCTTGGGCTCGTCGGCCGCGAACAGGCCGTCTGTGACCCGCGATATGCTGTCTCTGAGATTCGTGAGCAGTCCCATCCTGACCTCCAGTCCGTGTGGTTTTCCCGAACACCGCGTTCGTTTCTGCGACGCCGTTCGATCCGACGCTCGACGCCCGTTCGGGGAATTACGGTACGCTCCACGCCCCTCTCACTTAAGAACTGCGTCAGACATCCCCGATCCGGAGCGTCGACGCCGGACGAACCCGAAATTCGGGGGAGAAAGGGGATTCGGATCCGGGGTTATCCGTCGCGGCCCTCGCCGTCCCCGTCGTGGCCCTCGCCGTCCCCGTCGCGCCCGCGCTCCCCGTCGTGGCCCTCGCCGTCCCCGTCGCTCTCGGCCACCGCATCGCTCTCGCTCCCTTCGTCGCCCCCGCTCGCGGCGTCGAGGAAGACGACGGCGCCGCCGAGCAGCGCGAGGTTCTTCAGGAAGTTGATCTTGTTCCCGTGCCGCTCTTTTCCCTCCATCGTCCAGAAGTCGTGGATCGCGGGCGTCGTCCCGAGGAAGAAGACGACGAGCGCGCCCGCGGCCGCCCGCGGGAGCCGCCAGAGGACGATACCGAGGTTGGCGACGAACAGCATCCCGGTGACGAACGGGACGAGGAGGTCGGGCATCGGGACGCCCTTCTCCTCGGCGACGGCGACGCGCTTGTCGTTGTTCTTGAAGCCGTCGACGGCCATGTACGCGAGGACGCCGCCGTACAGCGACCGGCCGAGCAGGGAGGGGGCATCGTCGCTCCGGTCCGCATCTTCTGACGCGGATTCGTCCGCCATTCAGACCACCTCGATCCGGCTGACGTTCGCGTCGACGCGCCCGACCGTCTCGTAGGTCGGTCCGTCGTCGCCCTCGCCGTCGAGACGCCGCATGATCCGGCCCGCAACGTCGTCGCGCTCGTCGGGCACGTCGAACAGGCCGGAGCCGCAGACCACGTCGCCGTCGTGGACCGCCCACGTCTCGATTATCTCGTGGGGCTCGCCGGGGAAGGAGACGCGCTCGAAGTCGCGGCCGAAGTTCGTCGACTCGAATAAGGCGACCTCGTGGTCGTCGTTCACCCACGCCGGGGGCGCCTCCTCGCCGCCGCAGAAGATCACCCGGCCGTCGTGGACGAACACCCGGCGGATGTACGAGAAGTCGCTGCCGACGTCGAGGCGGTCCCACGACTCGCCGGCGTCGGTCGTCCGCCACAGGCCGCCCTCGCCGACCGCGTGGCCGAGACCGAGGTTCTCCAGGTCGTGATCGAGGTAGCCGGTCGCCGCCAGCCACACGTCCTCCGAAATGGGGAGGACCTGGTGAACGTCGTCGACGATGGCGTCGCGGCGGTCGGACCACGTGCGGCCGCCGTCGCGGCTCACGTGGATCCCGCCGGCCTCGACGCCGGCGATCAGGTGCTCGGGGCGACCGGGGACCGCTTCCAGCGCGCGCAGCCGAGCGTAGTGCGGGTCGATCGGCGACTCCCAGTGGCCGCGCGAGGGGAGTTCGCGGAACCCCTTCTGTTCGGTCCACGTCTCCCCGCCGTCGACCGAGCGGAACACGTACGGGTCGTTGGTGCCGGCGTACAGCGCGCCGTCCGCGGTCTCGAGGATCGACCACACCTCGCTTTGCCCGGCGTGCCAGAACCGGTCGCCGAGCGGGACCGCCAGGTCGGTCCAGGTCTCGCCGCCGTCCAGCGAGCGGTACGCGCCCGTCGAGGAGGCGACGAACACGCCCTCGGTGTGGTCCCACGACTTCACCGCGGTGACGACCCCGCAGTCGAGGACGGGGTCGAGTTCGTCGCGCTCGAAGGGGACGTCGTCGGTTCGGTACAGACCGGAATCTGTCCCGATCAACAGTGTCATATCCGTGTGTCAGTCGGACGCATAATAAAGTTTTACCAATCTGTAAAACGCTAAGTGGCCGGGCCGCGACGGGGCGTTCATGCCCGCGCCGCACGCCACGGTCCGCCCGACCGACGCCGCGTCCCTCGACGAGTCGCCCTCGGGGGCGGTCGGCGACCGCGAGTCGCCGCCCGAACTCCCGACAGAGCTGCTGAACATCCCGTGGATCGACCCGCACAACCACGCGCACACGCTCTCGTGGGAGGACCGCGAGCGGTACGCGCTCTCCGGCTGCCGGTCGATGGTGATGGTGTCCTCGGGGTACCACTGGACCCCCTACAAGCCCGTGGAGGCCAGCGACATCCGCTTTTTGTGGGACGACGCGATCAACCGCCGCGAAGCGATCGAGCGTAACCACTTCTTCGAGGCGAAACTGGGGCTGGGCGTCCACACCGGCGTCCGGATCGAGGACCCCGACGAGCTGCTGGCCGCGATGGACGACTACTGCGCGCTCGACGAGGTCGTCGCCGTCGGCGAGACGGGCGTGACCCCGACCCAGCACGTCAAGCGCTGGGACGTGGACGAACAGCAGGCGGTCGTTCAGACGCAGATGGAACTGGCCGACGACCACGACCTCCCCGTCCTGCTCCACACGCCGAACACCACGCCCGAGGCGAAGCGCGAGTACCGCGACGACCTCGGCGTCACCCCCGGGTACGAGAAGAACGCCGGCCTCGGAACCGAGCCGGTCCTCGACGGCGAGAACCCCGCGCTCGAAGCCGTGAAACGCGACGTCGAGGCCGCGCGCGACGCCGGGCTGGACGAGGAGCGCGTCGTCGCCTCGCACGCGGACGCGAACAACACCGCGTACCTCATGGAGGAGACGGACTGCTACCTGAGCTACACCATCGGCCACTCGTGGCTCGTGGGCGTCGACGCCGCCGACGTGGCGAACGCCATCGACGAGTACGGTCCCGAGCGGATCATGATCGACACCGACACCGCGAACGTCCTCCGAACCGACCCGTACGCGGTGAAGCGCGCGGTCTTCGAGCTGTACCGCTACGGCATCGACGTCGACGACATCCGGACCGTCGTGTACGAGAACCCGCGCGACGTGTTCGGGCTGACGGAGTGAGGAGACTGCGGTGGCGCGTGCCTGCGAGCGGCCACAGGCCGCGAGTCGCACGCGCGAGGGAGTCAGTCGCCGGAGCGAAGCGACGGCGACTGACGAGGCTGGGGAGGCGTGAGGTGCTGTGCGGAGCGGTGCGGGGTGGGACTCAAAGGGGCAGTCGCGAGGCCGCCGCAGGCGAAGTAAGCACCGCAGAAGCGAGTGAAACGAGCGACGAGGAGCGCAGCGAGCGTGCGGCGGCCTCGCGGCTGGGGCTTTGGCGGTTTTTCTCTGCCGATTTCCGGTTAATCAGTTATAATCGAGCGATCGAGAGATTACGGTGGAGTCCGGTGTCGAGGACTATTCCGTCTCGAACTCGCTCGTCAGTTCGCCGACGCCCTCGACGCCGATCGTGACCCTGTCGCCGTCCCCGAGCAGCACGGGCGGCTCCCGATAGACCCCCACACCGGGCGGCGTGCCGGTGAACACGAGGTCGCCGGGTTCGAGGGTGAACGCCCGACTACAGAAGGAGATCAGCTCGTCGACGCCGAAGATCAGGTTCTCGGTCGACGACTCCTGAAGGCGCTCGCCGTTGACCTCGGCGAAGATGTTCAGATCGTGGGGGTCGCCCACCTCGTCGGTCGTGACGAGGTCGGGACCGGTCGGGGCGAACGTGTCGAGGCTCTTCCCGCGGACCCACTGGCCGTCGCCGTGCTGGAGGTCGCGCGCGGAGACGTCGTTGCCGACGGTGAAGCCCGCGACGTGGTCGAGGGCGTCCTCGGGGTCGACGCGGCGGGCGCGCTCGCCGATGACCGCGACCAGCTCGGCCTCGTAGTCCACCTTCTCGGTGTAGTCGGGGTCCCAGCGGACCGCGTCCTCGGGACCGACGACGGAGGTGGGGAACTTCGAGAAGAGGACCGGTTCGTCCGGAATCTCGTTGTCGCCCTCCTCGGCGTGGTCGCGGTAGTTCAGCCCGACGCAGACGACCTTCTGCGGGTCGTCGACGGGGGCGGCGCGGTCGAGGTCGGCGGGGTCGCGGAGACCGACGCCCGTCGACTCGGCGTACTCGACCGCGAGGTCGGCCTTGCGGCGCCACTCCCAGTCGGCCAGCAGGTCGCTGGTCTTCGGACCGATATCGACGCCGGCAGCGGCGCCGGCGGTCGCGAGGTCGACCACGCCGTCGTCGGTGGCGACGCCGACCCAGGGGTCGGTTCCGGCGGCGTCGGCCGTGGATTCGCTGTCTGTTCGCGTCGTGTCGCTGTCGGTGTATTGTCCGATTCGCATTGGGTGTCGTGTGAGTTGTCGTCGGGTCGGTGGCTCGGAAGGTTCGTCGGCGGACGGTTCCGCTGGACTCGAAACGGAGGGCGGACGCTCGGTGCGGGTTACGCGTCGATGCCGGCCTCGTCGAGCAGGCGCTCGCCGGAGGCGACGAACCGGTCGAACTCCTCGCGGACCTTCGGGTTCGTCAGCTCGCCGTCGCGCTTGACGACCTCGCCGTCGACGAGGACGGTGTCGATGTGCGAGGGGTCGGACTGGAACACGACCGTCTGGACCGGGTTGTGGCAGGGCGCGGTCATGAAGTCGCTCGCGTCGAATACGACGAGGTCGGCGCGCTTGCCGGGCGTGATCGTCCCGATCTCGTCGTCGAGTCCGAGCGCCTTCGCGCCCTCGATGGTGGCCATTTCGAGGGTGTCGCGCGCGGAGATACTGACCTCGGTGACCTCCTCGTCGCCCTCCAGGACCGCCTGATTGTCGAACATGCGCTGGAGCTGCATGCCGATCCGCATCTGGGTGCCCATGTCGCCGCTGACGTTCGAGCAGACGTCGACGCCCCACGCCGGGCGGCCGCCGGCCTCGAGCACCTTCCCGGTGACGGGGATGCCGTGGCCCATCTGCATCTCGACCTCGGGGGTCGAGGAGAAGGAGACGCCCTGTTCGACGGCGTGGTCGATGTCCTCCTGCGAGAAGTGGTTCCCGTGGGCGACGTTGACGTCGGGACCGAGCATGTCCTCGATGGCGCCGAACCCCTGATAGTCGTCGCCGTACACCGACGAGGGCCACAGCGCGGCCCCCATGTGGACCGTCGAGAGCGCGCCTAGGTCGCGCGCCAGTTCCAGGTCCGCGCGGGCAGTCTCGTCGGTACAGAAGTCGGGGCCGCGAAGCCCGAGCGCGAGGCTGAGCCGGTCGTCGTCGCGGATCGTCTCCTCGTGGAGCGCGCGGATGTTCTCCTCGGGGAGGCCGACGTCGCTCTCGAACCACCACTTCGCCGCGTCGTCGCCCGGCGGGCCGTAGGTGTACACCGCGCGCAGCCCGGTGTCCTGTAGCGCGTCGACGGCGCGCTCGCCGTGTTCGAGCGTGTTGGGGTACGACCAGTCCAGCGCCGTCGTCGTCCCCGTGTAGAGCTTCTCGAACGCGCCGAAGAGCCCGCCGAGATACATGTCTTCGGGCTGGTACAGCCCGGTGATGTTGCCGAGCATGTCGTCGAAGTACTCGCCCATGAGCGACCAGTCGCCGGCGATCCCGCGTACCTGGGTCTGCGCGAGGTGGATGTGCGAATCGACGAACCCGGGGACGACGATCTTGCCGGCGGCGTCGATCTCCTCGGCGTTCGACGCCGACAGTCCGGTCCCGACCTCGATTATCTCGCCGTCCTCGATCAGGACGTCGGCCTCGTCGAACTCCCCCACGTCCGGGTCGAGCGAGACCACGGTCCCGTTTCGCACGATCGTTTGTGTCATGTTCGATAATAGGGTTTGACCAAGAGGTTAAAAGTTTACCGGGCGGTAAAGAAACTGCGATCGGAGCAACCGTATTATGTACCTCAGGCGTAGAGTGTCGGTATGAGCGAATCACAGGGCGGCGTCGACGAGGCCGGCGTCGACGAGACCGCCGCCGACGAGACCGCCGCCGACGAGGAGGGTTCCGAGACCGGCGCCGACGGGGACTCCTCCAATGGGACGGTGTCCTCCAAGGACACGAAGGAGGTGATCATGGAGGCGACGTTCCGCGCGCTGAGCAAACACGGGTACAAGGACCTCCGGATGCGCGACATCGGCGAGGAGATGGACCTCACGCGGCAGGTGATCCACTACCACTTCGACGGGAAGTACGACCTCATGTCCTCGTTCCTCGAACACATCATCGACCAGTACGAGGGGAGCGTGGTCGTCGAGGGCGACGCGGACCCGCGGACCGAGCTCCGCGCCCGCGTCGACCAGTGTCTGTTCGGTCCCGAGTTCGAGGAGTTCAGCCACTGGGACCGGATGAAGGTGTACCACGAGCTGTACACGCACGCGCAAAACGACGGCGAGCACCGCGAGGTGTTCAACGAGCACTACGAGCGGCTCCGCGGCAGCATCGTCGAGGTCGTCGAGGAGGGGATCGAGGAGGGGGTTTTCCGCGACGTCGACGCCGAACGGATGGGGCAGCTGGTGACCGACGTCATCCACGCGGCCCGCGGTCGTCGGATCTCGCTCGGCCACGAGGACGCGCCCGAGGAGGCCCGGAAGGCGATAGACGAGTTCATCTTCGAATCGCTCGAACGGACCGAGTAGGATTCACCCGGCGGGGTTCGGGACGGAGCGACGCCGTGAGGGGAAAACAGAGAGATACGGCAGATTAGAGCGGGACGACGGCCACCAAGATCTTCGCGTAGATCACCATCGCGAGGAGGGCGAACGGGTAGGTGTTCCCGTACCCCGCTGCGACCTCGTCGGCGCCAGTCGCGTCGATGGCCGCAGCGAGACCCTTCGTGTCGGTGTGCCCGCCGGTGATGCCGCCGGCGGCGTGGATCCAGTCCATCTCCCAGACGAACCTGGTGACGACCAGTCCGACGACGATGGCTGCGACGCTGTTGACTCCGGCGGTCACGACGATCTCGACGCCGTACTCAGCGATCGTGTCGACCAGCCCGGATCCCGCGTCGATCCCGACCACGGCGAGGAACATCGCGAGCGTGAACGCGCGGATCTCCGAGAGGATCGTCGTTTCCATGCGCATGGTGACCGGGCCGACCGTTCCGAGATACCCGAGGACGAGCGCGGTGATGAGCACGCCGCCGGTCGTTCCGAGAGTGATCACGCCGATCGGGCCGAGCGGGATCGGAACGCTTCCGAGAACCGACCCCACGGCCAGCACGAGCGCGAAGCCGAGCACGCTGAACGCGACCGTCTCGACGTCGGTCTCCTCCTCGGCGATGTCGCTCACCTTCTCGGAGAAGCGCCGCTTCTCGTCGTCGAGGTCCATCCCGCTCAGCTTCGGGTAGAGCTGCTGGAACATCACGATAATGAGCACTCCGATCACGTAGCCGACCGAGTGGCCGATCTGGTACTGCTGTGCGGCCGCCTCCGGGAGCGCCTCGACCGCCGATCCGAGGCCCGGGCTGCTCGTCAGCGCCCCCGAGAACGAGCCCATGATCAGTCCGGTCGACGCGTCGGGGAACACGAGGACCGTCCACACGTAGGTGAGAATCACCGCGATCGTCGGCATCAGCACCGAGATCGCGACGAAGTTGAGTCCGTACGTCTTGACCGTGCCCTCGATCTCGTGGGCCGCGATCAGTCCCACCGCGGCGACGAACAGCGCGAGCGTGAGTCCCGAGTACGCGCTCGGGACCGTGAATCCGAAGTGACCGAGCACCAGTCCCGCGAACAGCGGCCCGGCGACGCCGAACTTGATCCCGCGACCGAAGTCGATGCGGCCGAACGCCATCCCCACGACGACCGCGAGGAACATCACGAAGACCCCGCTGCCGAGGAGGGAGTCGACGAAGGTCACGGGGAGGTCACCCCCCGCGAACCGGTACGGTTCGGTTGCGTCGCACTCACCCGTCGTCTCGGACGCGTTTTCGCCGTGTCGGACATTGACGTGAGGGTTCTCAGTTGCGGGAGTCGTCTCCGAACCGACGCGTGACTATCGGCCCGATACACCGGACTTCACAGTCGGCGGTTCGGCCGTCCAGAAAGTATCTTTTGCTCGCGTTCCCGGAAGCCGATAAGCCCGAACCGGCGGCCAAGGGTGTCGGCGACGGATCCCCACGGCCGTCTGGGTGAGACCGTGAGTTACGGATCCTCGACGGCGACGAGCCGGGGATCGGTTCGATCGCGGCCCTCGCGGAGTCGGTGGGAGCCGTCGAACCGCACCGAGTCGCCGGGAGAGAGGTCGCCGTCGGCGGCCTGCGCGATCAGTCGGACCCCGTCGAACCGGATCAGCGCGAGGTGGTTCGGCGCGCGGACGTCGGGCGGCGTGGTCTCGACGGTCGTCGTCGCGACGACCGCCCCCGTTTCGAGTCGAACCGCCGAGGCGTCCGCCGACGAGCGACCGCAGTCCGGGCAGCTGCGCCGGTCGTAGTACCAGCGCCGACCGCAGTCGTCGCAGACGAAGGCGTGGTCGGCGGGGAGGCCGTCATCGGTCGAACCGCGCACCCCCTGGTTCGAGACCGTCACGCGCGCAACACCGTACAGACGCTGTTGTTCCCGAAGCCGGCGACATTGATCGCGAATCCCGTTTCCGCGCCGTCGACGCGCCGGGTCTCGGGGAGGTCGCCGCGCAGTTGCCACACGAGTTCGACGATCTGCGAGAGTCCGGTCGCACCGAGGGGGTGGCCGCGGGCCTTGAGTCCGCCGCCGGGGTTGACTGGGAGGTCACCGTCGAGCGCGGTGTCGCCGTCGAGCGTCGCCTCCCAGGCGGTTCCCGTCTCGTAGAAGCCCAGCTCCTCGAGTTCGATCAGTTCGAGAACCGTGAACGCGTCGTGGATACAGGCGACGTCGACGTCGTCGGGGCGGATCCCGGCGCGGTCGAAGACGCGGTCGCCCGCCGTCCGCACGGAGTCGATGGCGAGTGGGTCGGGTCGTTCGGCGACGGCGTGGGTCCCCGTCGCGCTCGCGATGCCGGCGACGCGGGGGGCACGGAAGGTCTCGGAGTCCGGGTCGGCCGCGTCCGCGACGGACTCGTCGTCACCCCGATCGCCTCCCCGCGTCAGAACGACCGCGGCGGCGCCGTCGGACATCGGACAGCAGTCGTACAGCCGAAGCGGCGCGGCGACGACCGGGGAGTCGAGCGCGTCGGCCACGTCGATCGGCTTGCGGAACTGCGCGACTGGGTTGTCGACCGCGTTGCCGTGGTTCTTCGCCGCGACCGCGGCGAGGGCTTCTCTGGGTGCGTCGTGGCGGCCGAGGTAGGCGCCCGCGGCGAGTCCGCCGAAGGAGGGGAGCGTGATCCCCTGCGCGTACTCGCGGCGGTGGACGAGTCGACTGATCGCCTCGGTGACGTCGCTCGTGTCGCCTGCGGACATCTTCTCTGCGCCGACGACGAGCGCGACGTCGGTGCGATCGCTCTCCGCACCTCCCGCGGCGCCGCCTTCGATGCCTTCGACCCCGCGGTGGAAGGCGCTCGCACCGGTCGCGCTCGTGTTCTCGATCCGGTCCGCGGACGCGCCGTCGAGACCGAGGGCGGCCGCGAGCGCGTTCGCGAGGCCCGCGCTCTCGTCGAGCGCCTCGGCGAGAGCGTTGCCGAAGTGGAGCGCGTCGACGTCCGCGGGGTCGACCGCGGCGTCCGCGAGGGCGCGCTCGGCGGCCGCGGCGGCGAGGTCGGTGAGCGAGCGCCCGGAGTCGCTCTCGAACGGAGTCATCCCGACGCCGGCGACGCGGACGCCGGTGGAGCCGGTCGCGCTCGGGTCCATCAGCTGTCGCCGTCCGCGTCCGCTTCGTTACCGTCGGCGTTCGTGTCGTCCGCTTCGTCGCCGAACACGCCGAGTTCCGCGAGGCGGTCGATCTCCGCCTCGGAGTAGCCGCGTTCGCGGAACACCTCGCGGTTGTGTTCGCCGAGCAGCGGCGGCGGGAGTTCGAAGCCGCTCTCGGCGTTGCGGAACTTGAGCGGGTGTTCGATCACCGGCACCTCGCCGAGCTCGGGGTGTTCGATCTCGGTGACGGTGCCGCGGGCCTCGATCTGCGGGCTGTCGAGCGCCTCCTCGACGCTGTACACCGGACCGGCGGGGACGCCGGCGTCCTCGGCGATGACCTCGATCCACTCGTCGGTCGTCTTGTCCGCGAGGGTGGTTTCGATTTCGGTCTCCAGCTCGTCGAGGTGTTCCACGCGGTCGGCGTTCTGCTCGAACCGGTCGTCCTCGGGGAGATCCGGGCGGTCGAGCGCCTCGCAGAGCTCGCCCCAGAGCTTCTCGTTGAGGATACAGATGTTGATGAACCCGTCTTTCGTCTCGAACGTCTGGTACGGGGCGAGAACGGGGTCTTTCGTCCCCATGCGCTTCGTCTCCTCGCCCGCGAACACCATCCCGGCCTGCTTGGTGAGCCACGGCAGCGTGGCTTCGAGCATCCCGAGGTCGATGTACTCGCCCTCGCCGGTCAGTTCGCGCCGGTACAGCGCGGTCGTCGCGCCGAAGGCGGCCCACATCGCCGTGATCAGGTCCGTCATCGGCAGGCCGACCTTCACCGGCTGCCGGTCCGCTTCCCCCGTGACGCTCATGATCCCGCTCATTCCCTGAATGAGGAGGTCGTATCCGGACCGCTCACGCCACGGGCCGGTCTGTCCGAACGCCGAGATCGCGAGGTAGATCAGGTCCTCGTTGTGTTCGGTGAGCGTCTCGTAGTCGACGTCGAGCCGCTCCGCGGTGCCCGGGCGGAAGTTCTGGATGAAGATGTCCGCCTCCTCGACCAGCTCGTACAGCGCCTCCAGGGCGTCGTCGTTCTTCAAGTCGAGTTCGAGGCTCTTCTTCCCGTAGCTCAGCGTCCAGTAGTACGGGGACTCGCCCTTGATGAACGGGGGACCGGAGTGACGGACCGCGTCGCCGTAGCCGGGCTGTTCGATCTTGACGACCTCCGCGCCCTGATTCGCCAGCATCGCCGAGCAGAAGCCGCCGGTGACGAACGTCGAGAGGTCGAGGACGGTGATGCCCTCCAGGATCTTCCCGCCGCCTGCGGGGTCGCCGGTTTCCCCGTTGCTGAAGCCGTCGGTACCGGTACCGTCGGTGTCGGTCACCGAATCACCCCGCCTGACGTGGGTATTCGTCTCATGCGTGTACGCACAGTTTGTTTACCGGATGGTAAAACTATCGGCGTCGACCGTGACATTCCTCGGTTCGGCGGGCTACCCGATTCGACTGGTTACTCGGCTCGGCAAGCTACTCGCTTCGGCGAGGTTTGGGGTTCGGCGAGGTTTGGGGTTCGGCGAGGCTTGGTGGCAACCGTCGGTTCCGATGGACAGCGGTTGTGACGGGTCGGCGTCCGTCGAGGCTCCTCCCCCACCCCCTTGTTTCGACTGGAACCCGGAGATACCGTGGGTGGTCGGCTGCTGTCTGAGGGAGGTCCGCGCAGTAGTTCTAAATATCGCTGTACACACAGACAAAAACAACAATTCCTCTACTAATATAATCCCGAGAGGATTATCAAGGGTACTATTCAAAGGACTTTGTATTAAAACCACCGGTACCAATAACCCGCCCACAGCCCCCACCCCACCTATTCTCCGTTCCACCCGAAACAAAGGGGTGTGGGGGTCCATCGGATCGACACGATCCATCCGACGGGACAACGGTACGGAAGCCGGACGACCTGACGGGAATAACCGACGGCAGGACGGATCGGGGACGCCGAACCGGAGAACGAGATGAATCCGAGGGCAACGACACACGACCGCGGGAACGGCCCGATCGCGACTTCCGTGACGGGGGGAACACCACGTACCGCGAAAGTCGGCCGACTCGCGGCGTCGTTCCACCGGAAACTCTCCCGTCGTTCCTGTTCCTTCGTCGATCGACACGCGCCGTCGATCGGTCTGAATACCCCTCAATAGGTCCGGACACCTCCCTATCGACTGGAATCTGCCCGGAAGTAGGACGACGCTGGGCGGAAGAGGACCGTTTCAACTCCAGAGAGGAACACTTTTGTACCGTCTCTTCATCTGCTTCGAGTGTATCAACTGGACGTGGTCGGTCTCCGATTCGACCACTGGTCCGTATTTCCGACCGGAGACGGCGTGAGAACCGACTTACCTGGCTGTCTCCACCTGAAACGGAGGGGTTCACATGGACGAAGGCGATCACACACCGCGGGCTGACGACGGCACCGAACCGGACGACGGCGACGGCCCAGATCATCGCAACGACTCCGGGACCAGCGACGCCGCGGTCGGAGACCGCGATTCCGACGGTCCGACTGAAACCGAACTTGACCGCGGTGACGACACTAACCTCGTCGCCGATTCCGACCTCGACGCCGATTCCGACCTCGACGCCGACTCCGATCTCGACGCCGACTCCGATCTCGACGCCGACCCCAACTCCGACTCCGGTCTCGATACCGACCTCGACGTCGAGGTGGGGTCGGATCTCGATTCCTCGAACATCGAACCCGTCGGATCCGACGCGCCGTCGTCCACCGGGGCGAACGACCGCTTCGACGCCGATTCCGATTCCGATTCCGATTCCGATTCCGATCCCTCGTCCGATTCCGATTCCGATTCCGATCCCTCGTCCGATGCCGCACCCGAAACGACGGGGATCGACAACGGTGGACGCGACCGGTCTTCTCCCGACGTCGACCTCGACGAGGTCGTTCTCGACGACGACGACGAGAATCAGGGGCTGTTCGACGACCTCCTCTCCGGCGAGCCGATCTTCGAGAACAAGGAGGTACTCCGACCCTCTTACACGCCGCACGAACTCCCGCACCGCAACGACCAGATCAACCGGATGGCGACGATCCTCGTCTCCGCGCTCCGCGGTGAGACCCCTTCGAACATCCTCATCTACGGGAAGACGGGGACCGGAAAGACCGCCTCGGCGAAATTCGTCTCACAGGAACTGGAGTCCACGTCCCAGAAGTACGACGTCCCCTGCGAGGTCGAGTACATCAACTGCGAGGTGACCGACACCCAGTACCGCGTCCTCGCCCAGCTCGCGAACACGTTCATCGAGGAGAACCAGAGAGTGATCTCCGACCGTCTCGACCGCCTCGAAGGCCTCCGCGACGACGCGACGGACGCCGACGGAGACCCGGGCGGCGACGCGACCGCCGCCCTCACCGGCACCGAGTTCGACTCGGTCGAGAAACTCGACGACCGCATCGAGACGCTGGAAGAGGACGCCGACGAGATGGAGGAGGTCCCGATGACCGGCTGGCCCACCGACCGCGTCTACTCGACGTTCTTCGAGGCGGTCGACTACCACGAGCGCGTGGTCGTGATCATGCTCGACGAGATCGACAAGCTCGTCGAGAAGAGCGGCGACGACACGCTGTATAACCTCTCGCGGATGAACTCCGAGCTCGACCGCTCGCGCATCTCGATCATGGGTATCTCGAACGACCTGAAGTTCACCGACTTCCTCGACCCCCGCGTGAAATCGAGCCTCGGCGAGGAGGAGATCGTCTTCCCGCCGTACGACGCCAACCAGCTCCGGGACATCCTCCAGCACCGCGCCGACACCGCGTTCAAGCCCGACGCCCTCACCGACGACGTGATCCCGCTTTGCGCGGCGTTCGCGGCGCAGGAGCACGGCGACGCCCGCCGCGCGCTCGACCTCCTCCGGACCGCCGGCGAACTCGCCGAGCGCTCGCAGGCCGAAATCGTCGCGGAGAAGCACGTTCGGCAGGCGCAGGACAAGATCGAACTCGACCGTGTCGTCGAGGTCGTCCGGACCCTCCCCACCCAGAGCAAGATCGTCTTGTTCGCCGTGATCCTCTTGGAGAAGAACGGCGTCCACAACATCAACACCGGCGAGGTGTTCAACATCTACAAGCGGCTCTGCGAGGAGATAGACGCCGACGTGTTGACCCAGCGGCGCGTCACCGACCTGATCAGCGAACTCGACATGCTCGGGATCGTCAACGCGGTCGTCGTCTCGAAGGGCCGCTACGGGCGGACGAAGGAGATGGGCCTCTCGGTCCCCGTCGAGGAGACCGAGGCGGTCCTCCTGTCGGACTCGCGGCTCGGCGACATCGAGAACGCGCAGCCGTTCGTTCAGGCGCGGTTCGATAACTGACCCCCCTCGCGAGCGTTACGTCGCTGATCTCCCTCGCGAGCGTTACGTCGCTGACGACCCTTCGACGAGTGCTACGCCGGAGCGGACGAAACGAGTCCCGATTCCGCCGCCGGAAGGCCGCTTCCGACCGCCCCCGTTATCGCCTCGTTCAGCTCCACCTGCCCAGTCGCGATCAGGCGGATGTACCCGAGATACGGGACCCGGAGGCGGGCCACCCCGTCGACCCACTCGGCCCTGACCGGCGGCGAGAGACCGCTGGCCTGGTCGTAGGCTCCGTTGTTGTCGCCGAGCGTGACGTACCCGTCGTGGGGCGCCGGACAGTTGGCGAGCGATTCGCAGTCGACGGCGTTGTGGTACTCCTCGTCGGCGCGGTCGTACCAGTTCTCTCCTTCGGTAACGTGGAACATGGCCCGGTGGATGATCGGCGACCCGGTCCGCCCCGGCGGCGTGTATATCATGACGGAGCCGTAGGATCCGAACGTCCGGTAGTCGACCGTCTCCCCGGCCTCGTGAGTCACGACGCCGACGCCGTTTTCGGCCGCGTCCGGCGCGAGCCGTCCGGGTTCGGTGACGAACACCAGATCGCCGACCTGCATGTTCGGCTCCATGCTACCCGACTCGACGGCCACCATCGGCGGCCAGACGCCGCTGACGCCGAACAGCAGCAGCCCGACCAGCAGGACGACGCCGACGCTCGAGAGCATCTCCCGGAGCCACATCAACGCGCCGTCGCGGTCGTGACGGAACCGGTACAGCAGCGACTCGTCGGCACCGTTCTCCGACGCTTCGGAACCCCCAGATCGCCTCTCGGGAACGGTTTCTCCCCCGATGTCCGAGGAAGCGTCGTCGACGTCGGAGGGTCTGTCGTCAGGTTCTACCTCCTCCGCGTCGGATCCGGACTCCGCCGCGAGGTCCGGTTCGTCTCGCTCCTCGGTCGGGTCATCCGGCTCGCCGACCGGCCCGGTCTCGGCCGCGGCGTCGACCTCGCGGTCACCGTCGGGAACCCTGTCGTCAGATCCGTCTGGCGCCTCGCTGTTCGATCCGTCTGGCGTCTCGCTGTTCGATTCCTCGCGACTCTTCTCGGACCCGCCTTCCGTCCGCTCGTCTCGACCGGCCGACTCGTCCGCGTCCGTCGGCCGATCCCCTTCGTCCATTACGACGGCATTGGCGGGTTTCGTTCATAAGCTTCCGGGTGCGGAGGCCGACCTCGATTCCGGATCACGACCGGCGACCCAGTCCGACGCCTCCGGAACGGTTTTGGCTGCGACCCCCGTTTCGAGTAGCGTGCCGCTGGAGTCGAACGCCCGCATCGCGAAAGCCCTCGCCGAGCGCGGCTACAACGCCGAGCGCGAGGCGATCACCCTGCTCGCGGGCGCGGCCGACCCGGCCGCCGCCGTCGCGGCCGCGGTCGACCACGCCCCGGACGAGGCCCTCCGGATCACCGCCGACCACGTCCGCGAGGCCACCGTTGACACCGAGAGATCCGCGGCTTCACCCGCGGAAACCGGACAATCTCCAGTCGAAACGAAGGGGTCTACGGATCACGGAGTCGGAGGGACCGAGACGGCCTCCGCGGCCGCGACGGCGGACGGCGAAACTGCTGCGGCCGCCGAATCGCCCGATTCCACGGCTCCCGACGCCTCCGCGACTGCCGACCCCGAAACTACTGACTCTCTCGCCGCCAATCCCGAACGCTCTCGCGACTCCGAACCTCCCCGCAATCCCGACCTGCGCGACCTGGAAGTCGGCAACGACATGACCGGGCACAGCACGGGAACCGGCGAGTACTCTGACTTCGTCACGACGTTCCGCGACCGCTACGAGCGGCTCTCGAAGATCCTCCGCGGCCGCGTCAACCACCGGCCCGCCGAGGCGATCGCGAACATGCCCGGCGGCAGCGACGCCGCGATGATCGGGCTGGTCAACGACGTGCGCTCCACCAAATCCGGCCACTGGCTCGTCGAGCTGGAGGACACCACCGGAACGTTCCCCGCCCTCGTGATGAAGGACAAGGGCCTCGCCGACGTCGTCGACGAGATCCTGCTCGACGAGTGTCTCGCGGTCGAGGGGACCCTCGCCGACGACGCCGGCATCCTCTTCGCCGACTCGCTCCACTTCCCCGACGTGCCCCGAACCCACCGCCCCGGCGGGGCGGACCGCCATGTCCAGGCCGCGCTGATCTCCGACGTCCACGTCGGCAGCGACGAGTTCATGGCCGACGCGTGGCACTCCTTCACCGACTGGCTCCACACGTCCGAGGCCAACCCGGTCGAGTACCTCCTGCTCGCGGGCGACATGGTCGAGGGCGTCGGCGTCTACCCCGACCAGGACGAGGAGCTGGAGATCGTCGACATCTACGAGCAGTACGAGGCCTTCGCGGAACTCCTCAAGGAGGTGCCCGCGGACACGGAGATCGTGATGATCCCGGGCAACCACGACGCGGTCCGCCTCGCCGAGCCGCAGCCCGGGTTCAACGACGAGATCCGGTCGATTATGGACGTCCACGACGCGCAGATCGTCTCGAACCCCGCCACCGTCTCGGTCGAGGGCGTCGAGGTGCTGATGTACCACGGCGTCTCGCTCGACGAGGTGATCGCGGAGCTGCCCGAGGAGAAGGCGAGCTACGACGAGCCGCACAAGGCGATGTACCAGCTCCTCAAGAAGCGCCACGTCGCGCCGCAGTTCGGCGGCCACACCCGCGTCGCGCCGGAGGAGCGCGACTACCTCGTCATGGAGGACGTGCCCGACGTGTTCCACACCGGCCACGTCCACAAGCTCGGGTGGGGAAAGTACCACAACGTCCTCGCGGTCAACTCCGGCTGCTGGCAGGCCCAGACCGACTTCCAGAAGTCTGTCAACATCGACCCCGACGCCGGCTACGCGCCCATCCTCGACCTCGACACCCTCGACATGACGGTTCGGAAGTTCTCGTAGACCGATTTCTTGACCGCGTCAGCGGTCGATGTCGACCCGTCCGCTCGTGGCGTCGTTGAGCCGCTCGCGGAGCGCCTCGACCTCCGCGACCGGAACCCGGAGGTCGAACCGGACCCGCTCGCCGTAGTCGGCGTCGAACTCGACGCCCGTCGACTCGATCACGCCCCGGACCGTCCCCGAGTCGTCGTACTCGGTCTCGACGACGAGGGTGCGGTGCGGGCGCTCCTCGATCACGCCGGCCTCGTCGACTGCCTCTTTCACCGCGCGCGAGTAGGCGCGCGCCAGCCCGCCGACCCCGAGGTTCGTCCCGCCGTAGTACCTGGTCACGACCGCGACGACGTTCCGGACCTCGCGCTGCTGGAGGACGTTCAGCGCGGGCTTGCCCGCCGAGCCGGTCGGCTCGCCGTCGTCCGACGAGTACTCCCTGAGCATCGGCTCCGACCCCGGTGCGCGCTCCGACGGCTCGCCCGCGGGGACCCGGTACGCGGGCACGTTGTGGGTCGCGTCGGCGTACTCGCCCCGAACCGCCTCGACGAACGCCTCCGCCGCCTCGACCGTGTCGACGGGCGCGACGTGCCCGAAGAACTCCGACCCCTGGACCTCGAACCGCGCGGTCGCGCGCTCGGCGACCGTCCGGTACGCGTCGGTCACGGCGCCTCCTCCCCTCGTTTCTCCTTCTCTTCCGCTCTCTTCTCCGCCACCTCTGCGTCGTCCTCCCGCTGGCGCTCGACGACGACGCTCGTCGGCGGCGCCAGCCGGTACAGCGCGAGGTAGGCGCCGACGCCGACGACCTCGACGACCGCCGCGGCGACCGCCAGCGGCTCCGCGGCGAGCGCCGCGGCCGCGCCCGTCCCGTGCCACGCGAGGAACCCGCCGAGGAACGTCCCGAGCGTGCCCGCGCCGAGCGCGTACAGCCGGCGGTACTCACCCGCGCGTAGCGTCGCGACGGCGACCGCAACCGCGAGCGCGCTCCCCGCGATGAAGAAGTAGGGGCGCGCGTCCGGCGGGGACCCGAGCCGCGGCCACGCCCACAGCAGGTGGACCGCCGCGGCGACGACCGCGGTCTGGACCGCGATCCCGCGGAGGATCCGCTTTCTCGGCGTGTTCCGTCCCTCTGACGCCTCTCTCGCGGACTCACCCGTCATTCCCGTGACCCCTCGTTCCCGCGCCGCGACATCTTATTCCCACGGGTGGTTACCGCGCGCGTCGGGCCACAGCGGGTACCAGTAGGACTCGTCGTCCTCCAGGCCCAGCTCGCCGTCGAGGACCGACTGGAGCTTGAACTCGACCTGCTGGTTCCGGTCGCTCGTCCCCTTCGGGGAGAACGGGTAGTACGCCCCGCGCCGGAACGAGTAGATCCAGTAGGCGTCCGTACCGTCGCGCTCGAAGCCGAAGACGGCGGCGAGCAGCCGCGACCCGAACCCATCCTCGATGAACTGGTCGGCCGCGAAGTGGACGCTCGTCACCAGGTCCTCGGGGTCGTCGTCTTCGAGGACGAACCACTGGTAGCCGTGGTCGTCCTCGTGGCGGTGGAACCCCGTCCCGGTGTCGATCTCGCCGGCCTCTAAGATCGCCTCGACGGTTCCGACCGCGTCGTCGAAACGGGTGCTGTCCACGCCCGAGAAACACAGCGCGGCCTCGCCGCAGTGGTCGTAGCCGAGGTCCGCCTCCATCGTCATGTACGCGGTCGACATCCCGAAGAGGTCCTCGGGGTCCGCCTCGCGGGTCGCGTCGGTCTCGGCGCTGGTCCCGAGCACGGCCCGGATCGTGTCGAAGATGCCCATCTGGGTGGGGCTACGGGCGGCGGGGTTTAGGGCGTTTCTCTCGACGGGTCCGCGTCGCCGCCGCGTCTCGCCGGACCGCCGCGTCGCCGCCGGCGAGTCACTCCTCGTCGTCCACGCGGTCGAGGTACGTCAACACGCCGCGCGTGTTCAGGCTCGTGTTCGCGCGCGCCCGCTCCGGGTTCCAGTAGTCGATGTCGCGGCTCGCCGCCTCGAAGTGGTCGACGACCGCCTCGTCGTCGTCGAGTTCGGCGCGCTTCTCTCGGACTCGTTCGACCCACTCGACGTACGCCCGCTTCGCCTCGCCGATCAGGTCCGCGTCGCAGTCCCGCGGTCCGAAGTGGCCGAAACAGACGGTATCGGGGTCGAGGTCCTCGATCAGGCGGATGTCGTCGAGACACTGCTCGAAGTCGAACTGCGGCGGCGGCGAGGTCGGAGTCACCGCGTCGATCTCGGGGACGTAGATCCCCGCGGCGTCGGCCGAGAACACGACCTCCGCGTCGGGATCGTGGTAGACCGCGTGGTGGGGGGCGTGGCCGGGCGCCTCGTGGACGACGAGCTTGCGGTCGCCCAGATCGATCCGATCGCCCTCGCTCACCCCCTCGATCCGGTCGTCGGGGACCGGCTTCGGCTCCGCGTAGTACTCCCACTGCTCTTCGACCGCCGACTTGGTGCCGGCGACGAGGGCCCCGGGGTCGACGAGGTGGCGGACGCCCTTTTCGGGCACTCGAACTGCCGCGTTCGGGTAGCGCTCCGCGAGGTACCCCGTCCCCCCGGCGTGGTCGAGGTGAGCGTGGGTCGGGAGGATCCACGCGAGCTCCTCGCGGTCGATTCCGATCGCCTCGATGGTCTCGAAGAGGGCCTCCCGGTTCGCGCCCGTCCCGGTGTCGATCACGATCGGTCGCTCGGCGTCGTACACGTAGACGGCGCCGTACTCGTCGGTGTCGAACATGCCGGTGTCGTGGACGTACAGGTCGTCGACGCCGCGAACCGGTTCGAACTCGCCTGCGCGCATACCGGACGAGGAACCCGGGGGCACTTCTAGCGATCGGTCCGCGAGCCGATCCGCGCGGGCAGGGGCTTATTGTCGTCCCGTCCGAGGGAACGGTATGCGAGTGCTCGTCACCGGCGCGACCGGGTTCGTCGGGAGCCGACTCGTCCCGACGCTCCTCGCGCGCGGCCACGACGTGGTCGCGCTCGTCCGCGACGCCGACGGCTACGCGGCACCCGACGGCGTCACCGTCGTCGAGGGCGACCTCCTGGAACCGGAGACGCTTCCGCCCGCGTTCGAGATCGACGGAGAGCCGGTCGACGCCGCGTACTACCTCGTCCACTCGATGGACGGCGGCCCGGGGTACGAGGAGCGCGACCGCAACTGCGCGAGGAACTTCGCCGAGGCCGCGTCGGCCGCGGGGATCGACCGGCTCGTCTACCTCGGCGGGCTGGGCGAGGACCGCGAGGACCTCTCCGAACACCTCCGGTCCCGGCGCGAGGTCGAACGGATCCTCGGGGAGGGAACCCCGGCGCTCACGACGCTCCGGGCCGCGATCATCATCGGGGCCGGCAGCGCCAGCTTCGAGGTCATCGCCGGGCTGGCGCGGCGGCTCCCGGTGATGGTCACCCCGAAGTGGGTCGACACGCTGTGCCAGCCGATCGCGATAGCCGACGTGGTCGCGTACCTCGCCGGGGTCCTCGGCGTCCCCGAGACCGCGGGCGAGACCTTCGAGATCGGCGGCCCGGAGGTGTTGACCTACGCCGAGATCCTCCGCCGGACCCGGCGACAGCTCGGCGGCGGGCTCCGGATCGTCAGGGTGCCGGTGTTGAGTCCGGAGCTGTCGGCCCGGTGGCTCAGACTCGTCACCGACGTGAACCCCTACCTCGCCCGCTCGCTGGTGGAGGGGCTCCGGAACACCGTGATCGTCGAGGACGACCGGATCCGGGAGCTCGTGTCCGTCGACCGCACTCCGTTCGAACTCGCGGTCGCACGGGCGCTGACCGAGTCGCGCAACGCCGAGAAGTCGCGGCTGAGCGCGCTGCCCGGGGTCTCACCGTGAGCCGCGACTACGGCGAGACGTGGGTGTACGAGAGCCTCGTCGGCGGGATCCCCGGACTCGGTATCTCCCGCACCTTGGCGGTCGCGCTCCAGTTCGCGATCTTTGAGGTCGGCGTGGTGGCGCTCGGCTGGTACTACGGGACCTGGGACGCCGTGGCCGCCGGGACGGTCGCGGTCGTCGTCGCGGCGGTCGGTAGCGTCGAGATGCACCGGCTCGGAGCCAAAAACCGGCTGCTCGGGACGCCGGCGGAACACAAGCGCCTGCTGTTCGGGTCGAGCATCGAGATCGTGTTGGGCGTGCTGGCGTTCATCGCGCTGGTGACGTACCTGTTCGCGTGGGACGGGGCCGCGGGACCGACGCTCATCGACCGGCTGTTCGGGCCGGAGCCGCCGCTCCCCGTCGTCTACCTCACCCTGCTCGTCCTCTGGGACCTGACGTACCGCATCGGCACCTCGTGGTGGAGCGCCGTCGTCGCGCTGTGGCGCGCGGTCCACGTCGACCTTCCGCCCGACGAGCGGGCGACGGTCAGGCGGCTCGACGCCGAGAACATCGGCTTCTCGGCGGTCCAACTCGCGCTCGTGCCGTTCCTGCTCACCGAACCCGTGCTGCTCGGTGCGGTCGTCGGCCACGTCGCCGCTGTCGCGGTCGTCTGTACGGTGGCGATCTGGCTCACCTAAGCGCCGTCGCTCGTGAGAGCCGTCGCTACCCGCGCGTCGTCGCGGTCGGCAGCCGAGCCGCCTTCGCGACGCGTCGCTATCCGGGTTTCGAGAACGGAGTCAGAAGGCGCGGCGTCGCCGCGGCCGCGTCACTTCCCCTGAAGCTCTTCGAACTTGTCGAGGAGTGCCTCCGTGGAGTCGCCCGAGTCGTAGGTCAAGGAACCGGAGTACTCGGGCCGCTCCGCGTCGAAGTCGGCGTCGACTTCGCTGGTCTTCTTCTCGCGACGCTCGTGTTCGGCCTCGTCATAGGCACCCATTGACATGGTACACCCACACTTGGCCGTTTCCTGTTATATACCTGTCGGCAAAAGTATCATAAGCCGTGAACGATTCCCCTCCGTTCACCGGATCGATTAACCTCGCGGCGTGACACCGTACGCCCGTGGCACAACCGCTCCGCTTCAGGCGCTCGCCCGGCCGGTGGAGTCCGGACCGCGTCCGGTCGCAGATCGGCCGCCCCCTCGACGAGAACCTCGGAGCGGCCGCCGGCGACCCGTGGTTCGCGCCGCCGCCGGACTACGAGGCGCGCCGGTTCGACATGGACGACGGGTCGTTCGCGCTGTTCTGCTGGACCGACGACGACGCCGACCCCCCGCCCGGCGCCGACGGCGGGCCGGTCGGATACTGGCTCGGGAACACGGAGACGCCGAGCGAGCTGTGGCGGACGGAGAAGTACGGGTTCGACGAGGCGCCGTACCCGGTCTCGCGGTGGGCACAGCGGGAGCTACTCGCCGGACTCCACGACGACGAGCCGTGGCTGACCGACTACCCACACGTCTCGTGGTACTTCCTCCCCGTGTTCTGCTCGAAGGACGGCGCGGCGACGAGCCGGGCGTTCTTTCGCGACCACGCAGCCGGGTTCCCGGACGCGACCCGCGAGGCCGGGACCGGATTCGTCGAGAAGACGCTGCGGCCGGGGGTGCTCGACGACTACCGCGAGACGATGGCCGGGAAGCTCGGCACCTCCGCCTCGACGGATCTCGTCCGGATGAGCGCGGCCATCGCCGAGTTCACCGCGGCCCGGATCCTCACGGAGGCGGGGTACGATATCACTCCCGAAATCGAAGTGACGACCGGGCACTCGCTCGACTTCCGCGCGACCGACCCCGAGACGGGCGCCGGCGAACTCGTCGAGGTGACGCGCCCGCAGCCGACCTCGGGGCGCTCGGCGAACGACCCCGTCGCGGCCGTCCGCGACACCGCCGAGACGAAGACGAGCGGACAGCTCGCGGCCCACGCCGGCGGCGTCACCCTGTTCGTCGACTGCTCGTCGTTCCCGACGGACGAGTGGGCCGCGGTGCGCGCGGCCGAACCCGCGGTCCGTCACAAGCCCGCGGTCGTGTACCGCGCCGAGCCGGACGGTTCGGTCGAGGGGTATCGAAAGGGGTCCGTCCCGCTCGACCTCTCCGGCGTCGTCGACGGCCTCTCGTAGCCTCGCGGAGCGGCGGCGCTCCGCGGTCGGGCTTCGAAAGAACGGTGTGCGGACTCCGCGCGGTTCGCGGCGTCAGAACGAGACCGGCGAGGGTCCGTCCTCCGCGTCGGTGGTCGGGTCGCGGTCCGAGTAGAACCGCCGACCGACGCCGCGGTGACAGACGCCGGCCCGGAGCGTGGTGAACACGTCCTCCGCGTCCTCGAACGTCTGGTCGCCGAACCGCTCTAAGACGTCGCCGAGCCGCTCGGACCCGTTCGCGAGCTCTACGGTCGCGTTGCCGTGAGCCGCGATGATCTCCTCAGAGGTGGTCGGGTACTGGTGCCGTTCGAGTCGGTCGTCGACGCCGTTCAAGCGCATCAACGAGTGGAAACCGCCGATGGTTCTTAATGATTGTCCATGTACGACCTTAGTCGGAGGGGATACCTTATACCGCCTTATATTGGACCGAACGGCTCGCTCCGAACCGCCGCCGCTTAGTGTCGGGCACGCCTGTTCACGTCTATGTCCGCCGATTCCGCCCCTCCCGACGGTCCCGTCGTCGCCGACCTCCACGCGCACACGACCGTTTCGGACGGCACGCTGACCCTCGACGAGGTGCCGGCCGCGGCGCGCGAGGCCGACGTCGACTGGGTCGCCGTCACCGACCACGACCGGATCCACCCGGGTCTCGACGCGCCGGTCGTCGAGCGCGACGGCGTCCGGATCGTCCGCGGGATCGAACTCCGGGTCGACGCCGGCTTCGAGCGGCTCGACCTCCTCGGCTACGGCGTCGAACACACCGACGCGCTCGACGCGGAGACCGACCGCCTCCAGCGCGACCGCCGGGAGCGCGGCGCCGCCATCCTCGACGCGGTCGAGGAGCGGCTCGGTGTCGACCTCGACCTCGAACCCCGGGCCGGCCTCGGGCGACCGCACATCGCCCGGGCCATCGACGAGTCCGACGCGCCGTACGACTACGCGGGGGCGTTCGACGAGCTGATCGGGAACGACGGTCCCTGCTACGTCGCGCGCGAGGTGACGCCGCTCGACGAGGGCCTCGACCTGCTCGCGGACGCCTGCGCGCTCGTCGGACTCGCCCACCCGTTCCGGTACGAGCGCGTCGACGAGGCGCTCGCCGTCGCCCGTGAGTCGCCCGCCATCGACGCGGTCGAGCGCTTCTACCCGTACGGCCGCGCCGTCGACGACGCGCGGATCGACCGCGTCGCCGCCGAGAGCGACCTGCTCAGGACGGGCGGGACGGACGCCCACGAGCGGACGCTCGGCGAGGCGGGGCTGACGAGGTCGGCGTTCGAACCCGTCCGCGAGCGACTGCCCGAGCCGGTCTCGGTCGAGGAGTTCGCGGCCGAGGACGCCCCCGCCGCGGCGCCCGACGAACAGCGTTAAGCCCGCGCCGGCCGGAGTGTCGCGCATGCGGTGTCACTACTGCGACCGGGAGGCCACGTACGAGGCGGAGCAGCGCGGCGTGGTCGTCGGGCTCTGCGAGACCCACTTCAAACAGCGGGTCGAGGAGCTCGCGGAGTCGGACGAGCTCGCGGAGCTTCGCGACCGGATCGACATCGAGTCGTCGGAGTAGCGCGGCGGCTGGCTCCCCTCCGCCGAGCGACCTCCGGGCCGGGCCGAGTCGCTTGCGACCGAGACGAACGCTAAAAGTCCGCCCGGGACCAACCGGTCGGCATGGACCTCACCGACCGGCCGCGCCGACTCCGGACCGACGGCGTTCGCCCGCTCGTCGCCGAGACCGACCTCTCGGCGTCGGACCTCGTCGCGCCCGTCTTCGTCGACGCGACGACCGACGAGCACGTTCCCATCGAGACGATGCCCGGCCACGAGCGCGTCCCGGTCGACGAGGCGGTCGACCGCGTCGCCGAGATCCGCGAGACGGGCGTCGAGTCCGTCATCCTCTTCGGCGTCCCCGAGTCGAAGGACGCGTCCGGGAGCCGGGCGTACGCCGACGACGGCGTCGTCCAGCGCGCGATCCGGCGGATCGACGCGGAGACGGACGCCACCGTCATCGGCGACGTCTGCCTCTGCGAGTACACCGACCACGGTCACTGCGGCGTCATCGAGGAGACCGCCGAGTCGGACCCGACGCTCACCGTCAAGAACGACGAGACGCTCGACCTGCTCGCGCGCACCGCGGTCTCGCAGGCCGCCGCGGGCGCGGACGTGGTCGCCCCCTCGGCGATGACCGACGGACAGGTGAAGGCGATCCGCGAGGCGCTCGACGCCGCGGGCCACGAGGACGTGGCCATCCTGAGCTACGCCGCGAAGTACGAGTCCGCCTTCTACGGCCCGTTCCGCGACGCGGCCGACGGCGCGCCCGCGTTCGGCGACCGCCGGCACTACCAGATGGACCCCGCGAACCGCCGCGAGGCGCTCCGGGAGGCCCGACTCGACGCCGAGCAGGGCGCCGACGTGCTGATGGTGAAGCCCGGCCTCCCGTACCTCGACATCGTCGGCGACCTGCGCCGGGAGTTCGACCGCCCCATCGCCGCGTACAACGTCTCCGGTGAGTACGCGATGCTCCACGCCGCCGCGGAGAAGGGGTGGCTCGACCTGGAGGCGACCGCCCTCGAATCGCTCACCGCGCTCAAGCGCGCGGGCGCGGACCTGATCATCACCTACTTCGCCGAGGACGTGGCCGAACACCTATAAATCGAACCGAGCGGGAGTCGACGCGCTCGTTTATTTATCCACTATGGCGCGTGCCGGTGAGCGCCCGAAGGGCGCGAACCGCACGCGCGAGGGAGTCGCGAGCGGTGCGAGGTGCGAGCGAAGCGAGCACCTCGATCGCGAGCGGTGAAACCGCGAGCAGCGAGCGACGAGGCTGGGGAGGCGTGAGGTGCTGTGCGGAGCGGTGCGTTCCCGCGGGAGGGACCGAAGGTCCCTCTGGCAGCCGGCGCGAAGCGCCGGCGACGAACCCAGCGGGAGCACCGGAGTCGCCGCCGACCCGTTTTCACACCCGCTGAAGCTCCGCGCCGCTCGTCGTCACCGCTTTGTATCGGCTCGCCGAACCGGGAGCCATGTACGTCGAGTTCGACCGCGACACCTGCGTCGGGATGTTCCAGTGCGTCGCCGAGTGGGACGCCTTCGAGAAGGACCTGAACGACGGGAAGGCCGACTTAAACGGGAGCGAGGAGGAATCGGAGGACCTGTTCGTCGTCGAGGTACCCGACGACGAGGAACTCGACGCGAAGTTCGCGGCGCGCTCGTGCCCGGTCGACGCCATCGAGGTGTACGAGGACGACGGCGAACAGGTGGTGTGAGCGCTTCCGTGCGATCGGTTAGTTGCTGACAAACCGGTGCTGGTGTATCGATCCGGGTGAACGCCGTCGAAGCCCCGCCTCCCGGCCGCCCCTTCGGATCCCGCCCCGCACGGCGACCGCACCTCACACCTCCCCAACCTCGTCGGCCTCCCTCCGGTCGGCCGACTCCCTCGCACGCGCTCCTCGCGCCCGCCGGGGGCGGCCGCTCGGAGGCGCGCGCCACCGCGGATCGGTTTATAAGATGTACGTCGCCGTCGACGGTCGCGGCCGCGCCCACTCGCTCCCCTCACCGCCGTGTTCCGACGGTTTAAATCGGGTCGGCGCCCAGGCTCCGGTAATGGAACCGAGTTCGCTTGCCGGCCTCCCCGCGGGCGTCGGCGAGGCGCTCGAAGCGGAGGGCGTCGCGGAGCTGTACCCGCCCCAGGAGGCGGCCGTCGAGGCGGGCGTGGCCGACGGCGAGAGCCTCGTCGCGGCGGTCCCGACGGCCTCCGGCAAGACGCTGATCGCCGAGCTGGCGATGCTCTCCTCCATCGAGCGCGGCGGCAAGGCCCTCTACATCGTCCCGCTACGCGCGCTCGCCAGCGAGAAGAAGGCCGAGTTCGAGCGCTGGGAGGAGTTCGGCGTCACGGTCGGCGTCTCCACCGGCAACTACGACTCCGACGGCGAGTGGCTCGCGAGCCGCGACGTCATCGTCGCCACCTCGGAGAAGGTGGACTCGCTGATCCGCAACGGCGCGCCGTGGATCGACGACCTCACCTGCGTCGTCAGCGACGAGGTCCACCTCGTCGACGACTCGCACCGCGGTCCCACCCTCGAAGTCACCCTCGCGAAGCTCCGCAAGGTGAACCCCGGACTCCAGACCGTCGCGCTCTCGGCGACCGTCGGCAACGCGGACGTCATCGCCGACTGGCTCGATGCCGAGCTCGTCGAGTCCGACTGGCGCCCCATCGAACTCCGGACGGGCGTCCACTTCGGCAACGCGATCAACTTCGACGACGGGAGCCAGCGCGAGGTGCCCGTCGAGCGCGGCGCGGATCAGACCGCGAAGCTCGTCGCCGACGCCCTCGACACGGAGGAGGACGGGCAGGGCGGCTCCTCGCTCGTCTTCGTCAACTCCCGGCGCAACGCGGAGTCGTCGGCCCGGAAGCTGGGCGAGGTCACCGCCCCCAGACTGACCGGCGACGAGCGTGACCGCCTCCGCGACCTCGCCGAGGAGATCCGCGGCGTCTCCGACACCGACACCTCCGAGGACCTCGCGGACGCGGTCGAGCAGGGGTCGGCGTTCCACCACGCCGGCCTCGCGAGCGAGCACCGGAGCCTGATCGAGGACGCGTTCCGCGACCGGCTGATCAAGTGCGTCTCCGCGACGCCGACGCTCGCCGCCGGCGTCAACACGCCCGCCCGCCGGGTGATCGTGCGCGACTGGCGCCGCTACGACGGTGAGTTCGGCGGCATGAAACCGCTCGACGTGCTCGAAGTCCACCAGATGTGCGGCCGCGCGGGCCGCCCCGGACTCGACCCCTACGGCGAGGCGGTGCTGCTCGCGAACGACGCCGACACGCAGGAGGAGCTGTTCGACCGGTACGTCTGGGCCGAGGCCGAACCGGTCCGTTCGAAGCTCGCGGCCGAACCCGCCCTCCGGACCCACGTTCTCGCCACCGTCGCCTCCGGCTTCGCCGCCACCCGCGAGGGGCTGCTCTCCTTCCTCGATAACACCCTCTACGCGGCCCAGACCGACGACGAGGGCCGCCTCGCCGCGGTCACCGACACCGTCCTCGACTACCTCGAAGTCAACGGCTTCGTCGAGCGCGACCGCGACGGGGGGAGCGAGGGCCTCGCCGCGACCGGGATCGGCCACACGGTCTCGCGGCTCTACCTCGACCCGATGAGCGCGGCCGAGATACTCGACGGGCTCCGGACCGTCGTCGACGGCGCGGGCGCGACACCCGACGCCGAAGGCGGCGACTTCGTTCCGGCGGACGACGCTGCGGCCGACGGCGAGGACGCCGGATTCACGACGTACACCCGAACGGGCGACGAGGCGGGCGACGCCGACGGGGATACCGGGGAGGCGGAATCCGGCGACCCCAACACCGGTCCCGCGGTCACCCCCCTCGGTCTCTACCACCTCGTCAGCCGGACCCCGGACACCTACGAGCTGTACCTCAAGTCCGGCGACCGCGAGGAGTACACCGAGGTCTGCTACGAGCGCGAGACGGAGTTCCTCGGCGACGTGCCCTCCGAGTACGAGGACGTGCGGTTCGAGGACTGGCTCGCCGCGCTGAAGACGGCCCGGCTCCTCGAAGACTGGGCGAACGAGGTGGACGAAGACCGGATCGCGGAGCGCTACGGTGTCGGCCCGGGCGACATCCGCGGGAAGGTCGACACCGCCGAGTGGCTCCTCCGGGCGGCGGAGACGCTCGCGGGCGACGTCGAGGGTATCGACGGCGACGTGGTCGTTCAGGTGCGCGAGGCCCGCAAGCGGCTGGAGTACGGGGTCCGCGAGGAGCTGCTCGATCTGGCGGGCGTCCGGAACGTCGGTCGCAAGCGCGCCCGCCGCCTCTACGAGGCCGGCATCGAGAGCCGCGCGGACCTCCGGGAGGCCGACAAGGCGGTCGTGCTGGGCGCACTCCGCGGCCGCGAGCGCACCGCCGAGCGGATCCTGGAGAACGCCGGCCGCGAGGACCCCTCGCTCGACGGCGTCGACCCCGATCGGTCGGCCTCGGCGGCGGCGACCGCCGGCGCGGACGCCGACGGCGACGGCGACGGACAGGCCAGTCTGGGTGATTTCGGGTGACGGACCTTCCGGTCGACGCCGACGGGGCGCCGGCGCCCGACCCCGCGGTCCGCCTCGTCGCCGGAACCTTCGCGATCGACGACCTCGACGCGTTCCTCGCCGACCTCGACGAGGTCGCCGCGGAGACCGGCGCGGTCGTCCAGGCGTTCGACGCCGATCTCGTCGTCTCGGCGACGCAGCTCCGCGAGGCGGCGCGCCTCGCCGCGCGGGCGATCGCTCGCAGCGAGGCGGTCGCGCGCGACCCCGGCGTCGAGATCATGCTGTACGCGGCCGGGAGCCGGCAGATAGACCGCGCCCTCGAACTCGGCGTCTCGGAGGGCGAGCGCGCCGCGGTCGTTCTCCTCGCCGACTTCGGCGACGTGTCCGGCTCCGACCGATCGGCCGCGGACCTCGACGCGGCGAGCGAGGCGATCCACGCGCTCGCCGTCGATTCGGCTGACGACTCCGACGGCGACGCGATCGGAGTCGGATTCGACGAGACCCGCGTCCGCGAGTTCTACGGCGTCACCGACCGCGAACTCGCCGCGACGAACGGCGACCTCGCCGATCTGGTTCGCGAGCGCGTCGCGCTGCTGGACGTCGAGAAGTGACGACGGGTTCGCGAACCGACGGCCCACACCCCTTCGTTTCAACTGGAAACCGCGGGACAGGGGCACCTATCGGTTCCAGCCGAAGCGAAGACGGCAGAAGTAGTCCATCCTGGATTCGAACCAGGGTCGTTGCCCCCAGAAGGCAACAGGATTGGCCACTACCCCAATGGACTGCGTACTCACCGATAGCCAGTACGTGTTTGTAAGCGTTGCGCGTTGCGGCCGCCGTGCGATCGGTTGACGGTGTCGCCCCGCGCCGGCGGTGGCCGTCGCTGTCGAGGTCGCGGTCGCCTCGCCGGCGACCCGATCGAACCGCGCCGCCGTCGGATCGCGTTCGTGCGTACATCGATGCGCTTTACACGACCCAATCCGCACGAAGCTGTATGTACGTCGGACGATTCGTCGTCGTCGCGCCCGGGATCGGCGGCTATCGCGTCTCCTCGCGCTCGTTCCCGAACCGCCGCGTCCGCGACCGCGGCGGGACGCTCACCGTCGGCCCGACGCCGGACGCGCCGGAGACCGACAACCCCTACGTCTCGTACAACTGCGCGCGAGCGGTCGAGACCCCGACCGGGGAGCCGCTGGCGGTCCTCGGAAACGGCTCGCACGTCGACCCGATCGCGGAGAAGCTCGAACGGGGGTACCCCGCCCGCGACGCGCTCGCGTCGGCGCTGCTCGCGCTCGACTTCGAGAAGGACGACTACGACACGCCCCGCGTCGCCGGCGTCGTCGGCGCGGAGTCGGCGACGATCGGCACCGTCCGCCGCGACGCGCTGCTCGTCGAGACCGTCGACGAGCCGACCGTGGTCGCGACCTACGAGACCGACTCCCCCGAGCCGTACGACCTCACCGCGACCGACGCCGCGTCGGTCGCGACCGAACTGCTGGGCGCCGACCTCGAACACCCGGTCTGTGCCGCGGGCGCGACCGTCGACACCGACGGCGTCTCGCTCGCGTTCGACAACGGCGACGACTGACCGCCGCCGAACCGCCCCGTCGGCACCGCCCGTCCGCCTTTCCGGCTCCCGACGCCTTTTGACTCCCCCGTCCGACTGACGCGCATGGAGCGCGTCACCGCGGCCGACTACCACGACATCGCGGTCCCGTCCGACCCCCGAATCTCGCCGGACGGCGACCGAGTCGCCTTCGTGCGCCGACAGCCGAACGACGACGACAGCTACGAGACGACGGTGTACCTCGTCGACGCCGCGGGCGACGGCGACCCGCGCCGACTCACCCTTCCCGAGGGGTCCGACGCCGAGCCGCGCTGGAGTCCCTCCGGCGACCGGATCGCGTTCACCTCCACCCGCGGCGCGGACGACGACCGCCAGCAGCTGTGGGTCCTCCCGGTCGACGGCGGCGAGGCGCGCCGCGTCACCGACGTGGTCGGCGGCGTCTCGTCGATCGCGTGGTCGCCCGACGGCGAGCGGATCGCGTTCGTCCAGTCGGTGACCGCCGACGATCGGGAGGCCGACCGCGACCTCGCCGTGCCGGACGACTACGAGCCGGAGGAGCACCCGGACCCGCGCGTCATCGACCGGACGGTCTACCGGGCCGCCGAGCGCTACTTCGACGGCCGGCGCCCCGGCGTGTACGTCGTCGACGCGGACGCGACCGTCGGGGGCGTCACGGACCCCGACCCGGCCGAGTCGGGGGCGGTCACGCGGGTCACCGACCGCGACGCCGACTTCGCCGCCCCGTCGTGGGGCGACGCCGACACGCTGTACTACACCGAGGCGGTCGGCGACGACCCCGACGACTCCGTCGAGATCGCGATCCGCGCCCACGACCTCGCGACCGGCGAGACCGAGCGCGTCCACACCACGACCGGCTGGGGCGCCGACCTCGCGGCGACGGCCGACGGCCGCGTCGCGTTCACCCACGCCGAGCCGGACCAGGTGTCGATGCAGCCGACGGACCTCCGCGTCCTCGACGCGGACTCGGGGGACGTAATCGACCTCACCGGCGACCTCGACCGCGGCCTCGGCCGGGGGACGGCGCCGCAGTGGGGACCGGCCGACGAGACGCTGTACTTCGCGACGCCCGACGAGGGGAAGACTGCGCTGTGGCACGTCCCCGCCGACGGGAGCCGAGAGCCGGAGCGCCTGCTCCGGCCCGGCACAGTTTCGAGTGCGACCGTCGGGGGCGAGACCGACGCCGGTCCCGAGTCGGTGACGGTCGCCTTCGCCGCCAGCGAGTGGGACCACCCGGGCGACGCGTTCGCCTACGACGCCGCGGCCGACGAGACGGCCCGCCTGACCGAGCTGAACGCCGACTACCTCGGCGAGCGGACGATCGGCGAACCCGAGGAGCTCCGGTTCGAGTCCGACGGCGTCGAGATCCAGGGGTGGCTGCTGACGCCGCCGGAATCAGCTACTGATACCGACGACCCGTACCCGCTCGCGGTCGAGATCCACGGCGGCCCGCACGCGATGTGGTCGACCGCGGGGACGATGTGGCACGAGTTCCAGACGCTCGCGGCCCGCGGCTACGCCGTCTTCTGGTCGAATCCGCGCGGCTCGACCGGCTACGGCGAGGCGTTCACGCAAGCGATCGAGCGCGACTGGGGCGCGGTCACCGCGCGCGACGTGATGGCGGGCGTCGAGACGGTCGCCGACCGCCCGGAGATCGACGCGTCCAACGCCTTCGTCACCGGCGGCTCCTTCGGCGGCTTCATGACCGCGTGGATGGTCGGCCAGACGGACTACTTCCGCGCGGCCGTCTCCCAGCGCGGCGTCTACGACCTCACGGGCTTCTACGGCTCGACCGACGCGGCCTACAAGCTCGTCGAGGGCGACTTCGACACGGTCCCGTCCGAGGAGCCGGCGTGGCTCTGGGAGCAGTCGCCGACCGGCCACGCCGACGCGGTCGACACGCCCACCCTCCTGATCCACTCCGAGGACGACACGCGGACCCCGATCTGTACGGCGGAGCTGTACCACCGGATCCTCCGCAAGAACGGCGTCGACACGCGCTTCGTCCGGTACCCCCGCGAGGGCCACGAGCTGTCTCGCTCCGGCGAGCCGGCGCATATCGTCGACCGCATCGAGCGCATCGCCCGCTGGTTCGACGGCTACTCCGAGCACCACGACGCCGAGCGCGCGCTCGACCGCCCCGAGGACGACGGGCTGACCGCGGGCGAGGAGTCGGACGAGGCGGAGGAATAGACGTCCTCGCTCCCTGAAACGGACTCAGCGCTCGTCGGGGTCGAACGCGTCGATGGCGTCGTGGACGTCCGCGACCCACTCGTCGAGGGCGTCGTGGAGGCGCCGCTTGGCCTCCGGGACCGGAATTGCGGTGTACTGGTAGACGTAGCCGCCGGAGTCGAGCAGTCGGCGGCGACGCTCGACGAGTCCCTTCTCGCGGAGCGTCGACAGCGACCGGTTCACGTTCGACCGGTCCCGGTCGAGGGCGTCGGCGAGCTCGGAGACGGTGCTGCCCGGGTACTCCAACAGCGCGAGATATGCGCGGCTCTCGTGGTCGCGCACGCCGAAGACACAGGAGAGGACGTGCTCGAACGAGGGAGACCGGTCGCCGACGAGGTCCTCGATTTCGGGGTCGCTCATGGCGATCGGTTCGCCCGCGGCGAGGTTAAATGTCGGTTTCCGTCCGTCGGTCGCGTCACTCCTCGGTCGCGTATCCCATCTGGTCGATACAGCCCCGCATCCCCGACTCGTCGGCGTGCCGGTGGAGGTTCGTCGGCGTGTCGCAGTGGTACGTCTCCCCGTCGTACCGCAGGGCGACCTCGTGGGTGGCGCCGGCGACCTCGACGTCGACGAGGATCCGCTGCCCGTCGTTGAGTTCGTCGATGAGTTCGTCGACGGACAGCTCGCCCGCCTCGACCCGGAGTACCTCGCTCATGGCTTCGGTTCGGTGGCCGACGAGCTAAAAACGACCGGTACGGCGCGCCCGCGGCCGCCAGCCTCGCCCCCGTCACGTCGTCGTCGAGTCCGGGCCGCCCTCCTCGGCGGGCGGCTCGACGCCCTCGGCGGCCGCGACGTCGTCGGTCCGCTTCTCGGTCTCGACGTGCCAGCGGTCGATCTCGGACTCGTAGTCGTCGAGCACGTCCGACACCTCTCCTTTCAGCTCGTCGTCGTTGACGTTCACCTCGAAGACGAACGTCTCGCCGTCCTCGGCGCGGGCGACCTCCTGGATGTTGGCGCTGACGAGCTCGTTGTCGAAGTAGTACGGCGCCATCTGGGTCATCACGTTGCGGTAGACGGCGTCCTCCACCTTCCGGAGCGCCTTCCGGCTGGCCGAGTCGGCCGCGCGGGCGACGTGTTCGATCGACTCGCCCCAGCTCTCGCGGGCGCTCTCGGTGTCGTTCTCCTCGACCTTCTCGTAGGACTCCGTGAGCTTCTCGCCGGCCGTCTGGAGGTCGTCGCCGGGCGACTGCCCCGCGCGCTCGCCTTCCCCCTCGTCGACGGACGCCTGCGCCGCGGTCTTCTCCGAGACGTCCTCGTCGATGCGCTCGTGGGTCTTGGGGCGCCACTCGTCGAACTCGTAGTAGGCGTCGCCGTCGACGCCGACCTCCCGGAGCGCGAGGGCGATCCGCTCGCCGTGCTCGACGACGTCGCCCCAGTCGCCGCGCACCTTGAAGCCGGAGATGCTCTCTTCCATCGGTTGCCCCAGTTACGGCACGAACGCGTATAAGTTCCCTCGAACCGGCGTGCGCCGCGAGACGCGTCGTCGGGACGGGTCAGTTCCGGTACGCGATCCGTCGACCCAGCTCGTCGAGTCGTTCCTTGAGGTCGCCGAGGACCCCCGCCGGCGAGACGCGTCGGACCGACGACTCGTCGACCTCGATTCGCTCGCCCGCAAACGGGTCGCGCTCGGCCCGTTCCTCGAGGGACTGCTCGTTCGCCACCGCCCCGACGACGGTGGACATCGAGCAGCGGCCGCACGCCTCTACCTCGATCGTTTCGTCGGAAGCGCGGTCCGACCGGCTCGACTCTTCTGTCATGTCTCTCGCCGTGCGATACGGTACCGCAGATGTTAAAACCGCGTCTCACGCGCGACGCTTCGAACCCCGATCCGTCGCGAGCGCCTCGCTGCGCCGGCGAACCCCCGCTCCGCTCCCGACGACCTTTTCACCCGCTCCGTGGAACGTGTTCACATGGGATATCGCGTCGTCGACGCGGACGCCGTCGAGCCGGAACCGGACCGCCCCTGCGAGTGTCGAAAGCTGTCCGATCCCGGCGACCTCGACGCCGCGGCGATCAACCGGTTCCGGGCGGCGCCCGGCGAACAGCTCCCGCTCGCGTACCACTATCACGAGACCCAACAGGAGGCGTTCTACGTGCTCGACGGGACGCTCGCCGTCGAGACGCCCGAGCGCACCTACGAGGTCTCGGCGGACGACCTGTTCGTCGTCGACCCCGAGAGCCCGCAGCGGGCGCACAACCCGGCCGACGCCGACGTCCCCGTGACCGTGCTGGCGATCGGCGCGCCGCCGGCCGACGGCGACGCGGTCGCGTACGATCCCGACGAGTCTGCGGCCGCCGACGATGAGTGAGAACGCGGCACCCGGCGAGGCCCCGCGCCGCGACCCCGAGGAGCTGCCGGACGAGATCTGCGAGGCCGTCCCCGACTACGACGACGAGTACCTCGACCGCGTCTCCGACCGGCTGATGTACAGCTACGACCTCGACCGCGACGTCGTCGTCGCCGGCGAGCGGTTCGAGATGACCGCCGAGATGCGGGTGCGAAACCAGAAGCAGTTCCTCCACCCCTCGCTGAGCTACGCGGACCACGACATGATGGAGCACGTCTTCGCGCGGCGGGCGTCGACGCCGAGCGTCGACGGCCTGGAGCGGCTGGTGGCGTTCGCCCACGACGTCGCAGACGAGCGAGTGGAGGCCCACGAGGAGCACTACGGCACCGACGTCACCGTCGCGCTCGTCGTCGACCGGATCCCCGACGACGTCGCCGCGTTCGTCGACGGGTTCCGCGACCGGACGCTCCTGAAGTTCGGCTACTACGGCCACTACGAGGTGAACCTCGTCGTCGTCGCGCCCGACCGCCAGGACCTCGTCGCCAGCGAGAACGCCGACACCGCGGCCGCCTTCCGCCTGTGGGAGCGGGTCGACCCGCCGGACGAGGGACTCCTCTCGCGGTTCGCGAAGCGCTTCTGGCGCTGAGGGTCGCGACTCGGTCGCTTTCGCGCAAAAATCGGAGGAACCGCGGACCGACGTGGCCGCCGGTCAGTCGTCGCTCGGTTCGACCGCCGGCTCGCTGTCGCCCCGCGCGCTCGTGATGTTACCGTAGCCGATCCGCACCAGCGACAGCGCGAGGTAGATGAGCACGAACGCGAGCGCGGTCTGGACGACGAGCGATATCTGGGCGCCCAGGTTCGCCGCACCGCCCTGGAGCAGCCCGCTGTAGATGTTCTCGTAGAACGCGATCCAAGACAGGCCGAGGACGGTGATAGTGACCATGATGGCCATCGGCACGCCCGTCGAGACGAGCTGCTTGGACTTGTTCCAGTTCGCGAGCCAGACCGTCCCGGTCAGCAGCGCGAGCGCTGCGAGGAGCTGGTTGGCGCCCGCGAAGAGCCCCCACAGCGTCAGCCACTCGCCCGAGATGACCAGCACGTACGCGATGAGGCACTGGATGATCGGATTCGTGTAACGGCCGCGAGCGAAGGAGCTGGCTCCGCCGCCGAACCCGCTCTCGGTGCCGCTCCCCTGTATCCCGACGATGTCCTCCATCATGTAGCGGCCGAGGCGCGCGGCCGTGTCGGTCGAGGTGAGCAGGAAGCTCACGAGCACGAGCGCCATGAACGGCGCTCCGAAGCTGGCGGGAATGCTGAGACTCGTGAGGATGATGCCGCCGCCCGTCGCGAAGTTCGGGAGCGCGCCGCCGATGCCCCCGCCCGCCTCGATCACCGTGGACCCGAGTCCGGCGACGGCGAGCGTCGCCAGCGCGACGGACGCGAGCAGTCCCTCACCGAGCATACCGCCGTAGCCGATGAGGCGGGCGTCGCTCTCCTTGTTGAGCTGTTTCGCCGTCGTTCCGGAGGAGACCAGCGAGTGGAAGCCGCTGATCGTCCCGCACGCGATGGTGATGAACAGCATCGGGAAGAGCGGGTAGACGCCCGGGCGGCTCTCTATCCCCCAGAATCCGCTGAACGCGCTGATGCTGTCGGAGACGACGAGCGGTTCGGTGGGCGTGATGGATCCGATGCCGGCGGCCGACCCGACCGTCCCGAGGACGATCGCGAGGAGCGCGCCGCCGACGCCGGAGTACAGCAGGAACGACGACAGGTAGTCGCGCGGCTGTAGCAGCACCCACACCGGGAGCGCGCTGGCGGCCGCGGCGTAGAGGAGGATGACCGGCACCCAGCCGGCGACGTTCGGCGTGAGGGTCGCGGCCGGATCCATCACGGCGCCGGGCAGCCACGCCCCGTTCCCCAGGAAGCCGAGCAGGATGATCGTCCCGTCCGGGTACGCGCCGGTCTCGACGGCCGGGAACAGCGCGATCGGGTTGTTGACGCCGACCCAGACGGCCGCGAACACGCCCGCGACGAACAGGACGGTCCCGAGGACGAACGGGCCGTTGAGCTGGTAGAGGTAGACGCCGAACAGCAGCGCGAGCGCGATGTAGATCAGGCTCGCGGTCGCGGCGGACGGGAACGCGTTCAGCACGATGCCAACGACCAAGGCGAACACCGCGACCACGAGGATGATGGTGATGAACGCGAACCACAGCAGCATGTTCTTCCCGCGCTCGCCGACGTACTCGCCGATGATGTAGCCGATCGACTTCCCCTCGTGTCGCATCGAACCCGACAGGGAGATGAAGTCGTGAACCGCTCCCATCAACGGGTTCCCGATGGCGACCCACAAAAGCGCCGGGACCCAGCCCCAGATCGCCCCGGCGGTGATCGGTCCGACGATCGGCGCCCCGCCCGCGATACTTGAGAAGTGATGCCCCAGTAACACCGGCTTCTTCGCCGGTACGTACTCTTGACCGTCCTCGTACTTGTGCGCCGGCGTCTCCCGGTCGTCGTCGAGTTCGACGAACTGAGAGAGGTACCTCGAATACCCCATGTATCCGACGGTGAACGTGCCGAGCACGGCGACGACGATCCAAATTACACTTGTCATGAGTCCCCTGCCTCGTGGTACCGATTCACTATGTTGAACTTAAATATTGCTTTTGTTCATGATGTTTATCGGCGATACCAGGCGGACACTTCCGGCTCACCGCAGCGATCTGGTTTTTACCACTTCTTATCGGTGAAAACATCTCGGATCGGCGGGCGATCGGTCGCACGCGCGGTCGCTCCGCACCGCTCCGCTCTCGGCGGTTCCTCGCCTTCTCGGCGACGGGAGCGTCGCGGCGTCTCGCGTCCGCCCGCCTCAGGTTTCCACGTCGAGGGACTCGGCGACGTCGGCGAGGACGTCGCCCCGGACCTCCGTGGTGCGCGACTCGATCTCGGCGACGAGCGGCGGCTCGAACCCCTCGCGGACCTGCGCGAGGCGGTCGCGTTCGGTTTCGGCCTTCTCCCGGAGGTAGCGCGCCCCCCTCCCCGTCTCGTCGTCGTCGGGCGAGGGCGTGAGCTTGTTCGCGATGAGGCCGCGGACGCGCAGGTCGCGCTCGGTGAATCCCTCGATCGCGCGCGCCGTCTCGTTGACCGACAGCTGATCGGGGTTAAACACGAGGTAGAAGGCGGCCTCGGTCCGCATCGTCTCGCCCGCGAACTCGAAGAACTCCTTGCGGCGCTGGAGCCGTTCCAAGACCGGGTCACCCTCCAGCAGCCGCCGCGGCTCCCTGTCGCCGATCGCGGCCTTCTCGAACAGGTCGATCGACTGCTTCCGCTTGTACAGCAGCCGGTCGATCCAGTCGCCGAGGAACTCCGGCAGCCCGAGCAGGCGCAGCGTCGATCCCGTGGGCGCGGTGTCGAACACCACCCGGTCGTACGGCTCGCTCTCCTCGCGCATCACGTCGACGAACGCGTCGAACAGCGCCGCCTCGTACGCGCCCGGCGTCCCGTGCGACATCTCCAGCTGGCGGTTGATCTCCGAGACCATCGCCGCCGACACCTGCTCCGAGAGCGACTCGCGGATCTCCTGGAGGTGCCGTTGCATCTCGTCTTCGGGGTCGATCTCCATCGCGTCGAGTCCGTCGAGACCCTCCACCGGCTCGGGCGCGTCGCCGAACTCCTGATCGAACACGTCCGACACCGAGTGCGCCGGGTCCGTCGAGACGACGAGCGTCCGCACCCCGTCGCGCGCGCAGCGGTGCGCGTACGCACACGAGACGGTGGTCTTTCCGACTCCGCCCTTCCCCCCGAAGAAGACGAACTGCTCCATCACTCCTCCGAGAGATGTCGTCCGGCCATCAGAAGTGGTACTGCTGGCCCTTTCGTTCGATGAGGCTCTGGCGGTCCCACAGCCGCCGCTCCCACGCCTCGAACTCGTCTTCGAGGTACGGGAGCAGCTCGGCGGTGTAGTACGACACCGGCGAGGGAATTCCGAAGGCGTCCGGGAAACACGCCAGCATGAACTCGTCTTCGGTGTCTTCGGCCTCCTTCTCGATCTTCTCGTAGGCCGGGTGCGTGACCATGCCGTGGTACAGGCCACGGATCCACTCCTTGAGGACCGCCCGGAACCGTTCGATCCGATCGGCTACTGTCATCGTCCTTCATGATATCCCTCGCGTGCTAAAAGCTGTCGCGGTCGGGTCGCGGTCGGGTCGCGGTCGGGTCGCGAGGGTCGGGTCGCCGCCGGGACGCAGAGCGTCAGGCGGTGTTGCCGTCCGGGAGTTCGCTCGACGCCTCGTCGGCGTCCTCGGTGTCGTCCAGTTCCGGTCGGTCCCCGTTGTCGGGACTCGGGCTGTGGATGTCGCTGTCGAGCGCTCCCCAGACGAGATACAGCATCGCGACGACCATCAGCACCGTCATCGTGATGCTGACCAGCGAGACGGCGGCGGCGGACAGAACCATGTGCCGAGTTCGACGACCACTGCCTATCAACGTATCGGCTCGGAGCGGCCTCGACGCGCCCGGGTCCCTCGCGGACGCTGCCGGGGGCTTGAAGAGCGTCGTGGCCCACCCGAGCGTATGAACGATCGGATCCCGGTGACCGTGCTCTCCGGTGGTCTCGGCGCCGGCAAGACGACCCTGTTGAACCACCTCCTCCGGAACGCCGGCGACCGCGATATCGCGGTCCTCGTCAACGACATGGGCGACGTCAACGTCGACGCGGGGCTGATCGCCGAGGAGTCCGAAGTGGACGTCGAGGGCGTCACCGAGCTGTCGAACGGCTGTATCTGCTGTGAGCTTCAGGACGACCTCGAGTCGGCGGTCGTCCGGCTCGCCGACTCCCGCGAGTTCGACGCGCTGGTCGTCGAGTCCTCCGGCATCTCCGAGCCGGCGCCTGTCGCGCGGCTGTTCACCGCGGAGTCGCGCGCCGCCGCCCGGTACCGGGTCGACGCGCTCGTCACCGTCGTCGACACCCGCCGGTTCCTCGACGCGTTCGGCGGCGAGGCGACGCCGGAGCGGCGCGGCGCGGCCGCCGACGAGGACCGACCGCTCTCGGACCTCCTCGTCGAGCAGGTGGAGGTGTCGAACCTCGTCGTCTGTAACAAGGCCGACCGCTGTTCCGACGCGGAACTGGACGAGGCGGTCGACCTCGTCGGCGCGCTCCAGCCCGACGCGGAGACGGTCGTCACGGAGTTCTCCGCGGTCGACCCCGACCGACTCCTCGGCGTCGGCCTGTTCGACGAGCGCGAACTCGGCGACCTCCCGGGCTGGAAGCGAGCGCTGGCCGAAGCCGCCGCAGACGACGAAGCCGTGGCCGACGACGAAGGCGATCATGACCCCGACGCGGACGAGGGCGGCCACGCCCACCGCCACCCCGACGAGGTGTACGGCGTCGACTCCTTCACCTACCGCCGGCGCCGACCGTTCCACCCCGAGCGGATCGCTGCGGTTCTCCGCGACCTCCCGCCGGGCGTGGTCCGGTCGAAGGGCACCCTCTGGGTGGCGGGCACCGAACAGCGTCAGCAGGTCGGGCAGGCGGGGCGGTCGGTCCGCGTCACCGCGCTCGGCCCGTGGATCGCGAGCCTCCCCGCGGTCGAGCGCGACATGCTGCGCTCGAACCGCCCCGACCTCGACTGGGACGACGAGCACGGCGACCGCCGGACCGAGTTCGTCGTCATCGGCAGGGGGGTCGACGAGGCGGCGCTCGTCGACCGACTCGACGACGCGCTCCTGACCGACGCCGAACTCGCGGACCTCGGCAACCCGGCCGTCGGCGACGATCCGGTCGCCGTCGACCCCGCTCCCTTCCCGACCGAACAGGGCGACGAGGTCGCGCTCCGCGAGCCCTGACCGCGGCGCGGCGACGGCTTCGCTCGGGGCGATCGGCCGGGCGTCGGCCGGTTCAGCAGGCGCAGTCGCTCCCGGTCGTGCGCTCGAAGCGCATCGCGTTGCCGCAGTCGGGACGGGCCGGCGTCTCCTCGGCGTCGCGGTCGAACTCCTCGTCGTCGACGTCGCGGACGCGGACGCCGCAGTCGTCACACCAGTCCGACCCCTCCGAGCCGTCGTCGCCCGCCCTTCCCGGCGCGCGCTGCGTCGACCGGCTCGCCGCGGCGGCTGCGGAGGCGGGGCGGATCGACCATGCTTCCCGTGCGCGACGGACGGACAAGAGCTAAGTGGCACACAGCCGCCAATCGGCGTATGAACGACGGCGGAGGGAGCGACGGCGGCGAAGCCGACGACGGGGACGCCGCCGACGGTCGCGGGATCCAGGAGGGCCTCGAGCGCTCGTCGGGGGACCCGCGAGTGTTGCTCGCAATGAACGCCGTGCTCTCGACGTGGTTCGCTTGGATCGTCGTCTGGGGACTCGACCTGCTGGGCACGGCCGCCTTCTCCGCGCGCAACGTCGCGACGCTGGCGATACTCCTCTTCGCGCTGACGTACGTGACCGTGCTTCGGTAGCGGCGAGCGCAGCCGGTCGCGCGTTTCGGTGCCGTCGGTCGCGAGTTTCGGTGCCGCCGGTCGCGCGTTTCGACGCTGGCGGGGTGAGGCGAACGACCGCGCTGGCCTCCCGATTCGCCACGTTTTAAGACCGTTCCGGGCTGGATTTCGGACAATGACGATCGAAGACCGCGACGACGCGCACCTCATCACGCACGCGCTGGCGACGGACACCCTCTCGCGGCTGCGCGACGTCGAGACCGAGCAGGTCGCGTTCCGAAAGGGGCTGGTGAAGCTCGGCCGCATCTGCGGCTACGAGATCATCGACGGCGCGATGGAGACGGAGTACGTCCCCGTCGAGACCCCCTTAGAGGAGACGACCGGCGAGCGCGTGAAGGGACTCGACGACGTGGTTATCATCAACGTCCTCCGCGCCGCGACCCCGTTCGTCGAGGGACTCCTGAAGGCGTTCCCCCGCGCGAAACAGGGCGTCATCTCCGCCGGCCGCGACGAGGAGGCGGGGATGACCGACGACGGGGAGTTCCCGATCACCATCGACTACGTGAAGCTCCCCGAGATCCGACCGGAGGACACCGTGATCGTCGCCGACCCGATGCTCGCCACCGGCTCGACGATGTGCGCCGTCCTCGACCACGTCCTCGACGAGGCCGACGACTTCGAGGACCTGTTCGTCCTCTCGGCGGTCTCCGCGCCCGAGGGACTCGTGCGCGTGAGCGAGTCGGTCTCCGACGCCGACCTGTTAACGGTCGCCATCGACGACCACCTCGACGACGACGGGTTCATCGTCCCCGGACTCGGCGACGCCGGCGACCGGGCGTTCCGGACGGTGTGAGGGCGAGTCGACGGCCGCGACCCTCCGACTTCGCCGACGTACTTTTAAGAGCCGCGGCCGCGACCGGGACGACATGAGCGACGCGCCGACGACCGAACCCTGCGACGCCTGCGGCGAGCCGACGACGGACGCGCTCTCGCGTACCGTCCGGCTGAGCGTCGACCGGGCGAACATCGACACCCAGCGCCTCTGTCCCGACTGCTTCGCCGACTGGATCCAGCGCTACCAGGACCGCCTCGGCTCCGGTGACGACGGGGGCGACGACAGCTCCGAGATCATCGTCGACTGAGGTCGACGACCGCCCGGTCCCTTCGCTTCCGCCGTCGACGGCCGAACACCTTCGTTTCGGCCGGCAACGTCCGTTCCGACCGCCCGTCTTAAGCCGCGGCGGAACGGACCTCGACGTAATGGATCTCGCCATCGACGCCCCGGTCCCGGCGGCGCCCGACTGCGCCGTCGACGGGACGTGGCTCGCCTGTATCGAGTGCGACGAGACGTTCGCGCCCTTCGAGGCGGTCCGGTACACCTGCGACGAGTGCGGCGGCCTGCTCGAAGCGCGGTACGACGACCCGCCGACGTTCGACGAGTTCGGGTCCGGCGCGCCCTCGGAGGGTCCCGACCGCGGCGTCTGGCGCTACCGCGAGGCGCTCCCCTTCGACCTCGGCGTCACGCTCCCCGAGGGCGACACCCCGCTCCACCGCGTCCCTCGGATCGAGGAGTCGGTCGGCGTCGACGCGCTCCGGATCAAACACGAGGGGATGAACCCCACCGGCTCGTTCAAGGACCGCGGGATGACGGTCGGCGTCCGCGTCGCGAAGGAGTTGGGCGTCGGCGCGCTCGCGTGCGCCTCCACGGGCAACACCTCGGCCGCGCTCGCCGCGTACGGCGGTCGCGGCGGCATGGAGACGCTGGTGCTCCTCCCGGAGGGGAAGGTCGCCGCCGGGAAGATCGCGCAGGCGAGCCTCCACGGCGCGCGGATCCTCGAGGTCGACGGTAACTTCGACGCCTGCCTCGACATCGTACAGGAGCTGGCCGCCCGCGGCGAGGCGTACCTGCTCAACTCCCTGAACCCGTTCCGCCTGGAGGGCCAGAAGACGATCGGCTTCGAGATACTCGAGGAGTTCCACGCCGACTACGGCGACTTCCCCGACCGGATCGTCCTCCCCGTCGGCAACGCCGGCAACACCGCGGCGCTGTACAAGGGGTTCCGCGAACTCGTCGGGTCGGGCGCGCTCGACGTCGACGAGGTCCCCAAGCTCACCGGCGTCCAGGCCGAGGGGGCCGCGCCGATGGTCGAGGCGATCGAGGAAGGGAACGACGAGGTCCGGCGCTGGGAGGAGGTCGAGACGCGCGCGACCGCGATCCGCATCGGCAACCCCGTCAACGCGCCGAAGGCGATCCCCGGCATCCGCAACACCGGCGGCACCGCCGTCGCCGTGAGCGACGAGGCGATCACCGACGCGCAGCGCGACCTCGCCGAGGAGGGCGTCGGCGTCGAGCCCGCCTCCGCCGCGAGCCTCGCGGGCCTCAGGAAGCTCCGCCGCGAGGGCGTCGTCGCCGACGACGAGCAGGTCGTCTGCCTAACGACGGGCCACCTCCTGAAGGACCCCGACGCCGCCTACGAGGCGGGCGGCGACCCCGAGCCGGTCCCGAACGACGCCGACGCGGTCCTCGACCACATCAGAGGGTGACCGTCACCCGAAACGTCGACGACTTCGAGCCGTTCGTCCCGGTCGCCGCGTACTAACGCGGACTACTCGTCCGCGCGGCCGTCGGCGCCGTCCAGCGTGATCTCGGTGATCTCGACGATCCGGTCGTCCGCGAGCAGCTCCTCGAGCGCGGCGTCGGGGACGGCCGAGTCGAGGTTGTAGACGGTGAGCGCCTCCCCGCCCTGCGTCTCGCGGCCGTTGAACATCCCGGCGATGTTCACGTCGTGGTCGCCGAGGACGGTGCCGATGAGCCCGATGACGCCCGGCTCGTCGGTGTTGCGCGCGACGAGCATGTGGCCGTACGGGACCGCGTCGACCCGGAACCCGTCGATCCGGACGATACGAGCGTCCTCGCCCGCGAACAGCGTCCCCTCGACCGCGATCTCGTCGGTGCCGTTGCGCACGGTGACGCGGACGAGGCTCTGGAAGTCGTCGGTCTGTCGGGTCTTCGACTCCGTCACCTCGATGCCGCGCTCCTCGGCGAGCCGCGGCGCGTTCACCGCGTTCACCTGCCACTCCAGGGGTTCGAAGACGCCTTTGAGGGCCGACGCCGTGACGAGGTCAACCTCCTCCGCGGCGATGTCGCCCTCGTAGGTCGTCTCCACCTCCGTGATCCGGCCGTCGAGCAGCTGCGCGGCGACCTTCCCGGCGGTCTCGGCCACGTCGATGTACGGCTCGATCCGCGGGAACGCGGTCTCGTCGACGGAGGGCGCGTTGAGCGCGGTCAGGACCGGCTCGTCGTCGAACGCCGCGAGCACCGCCTCCGCGGTGTCGACCGCGACGTTCTCCTGGGCCGCCTCCGTCGAGGCGCCGAGGTGCGGCGTCAAGACGATCTCCTCGACGTCGAGCAGCGGCGAGTCCTCGGGGAGCGGCTCCTCCGCGAAGGAGTCGAGCGCGGCGCCCGCGAGGACGCCGTCGTCGACCGCCTCTGCGAGCGCGTCCTCGTCGACGATGCCGCCGCGGGCGCAGTTGATCAGGTAGCCCCCTTCGAGCTGGGCCAGCTCGGTCTCCCCGATCATCCCCTCCGTCTCCGGGAGGAGCGGAGTGTGGATCGTCGCGAAGTCGCCGGCCGCGAGCGCGTCGTGGAGGTCCTCGACGAGTTCGGCGCCCATCCGCTCGGCGCGCTCCTCGGAGATGTACGGGTCGTAGACGACGAGATCCATCCCGAGCGAGTCGAGCCGCTTGGCGACCTCCTGGCCGACGCGGCCGAGGCCGACGATGGTGAGCGTCTTGTTGTTCACCTCGGTGCCGAGGAACTCCCCTTTCGCCCACTCCCCGCCGACGAGGCGGCCGTGCGCCTGCGGGATCGAGCGCGCGACGGCGAACGTCATCGCGACGGTGTGTTCGGCGGCGGCGCGGACGTTGCCCTCGGGCGCGTTCGCGACGATGACGCCGTGGTCGGTGGCGGCCTCGATGTCGATGTTGTCGACGCCGATGCCGGCGCGGCCGACGATGACGAGGTCGGTCGCGGCCTCGAAGACGGCCTCGTTCACGTCGGTTCCGGACCGCACGATCAGCGCGTTGGCGTCGGCGACGGCGGCGAGCAGCGCGTCGCCCTCGGCTTCGTAGTCGGTGACGACCTCGTGGCCGGCGTCTCGGAGTCGGTCCAACCCCGCGTCCGCGATGGGGTCGGTCACGAGTACCTTCATGCCGAAACGCACCCGCGGCGCGGGGTTAACGCTTTCCGAATCGCGCCGTTTTGCCGCTCGGACGGATCCGCGCTCGTGGGTATCGACCCCTCCGTTTCCGGTGGAGAGTGCGCGTTCGTGTACACTCTCCGCGTCGGTCCTGTGTTCCCTCTCCGTCGGTACTGCCTTTTATACGCGGCCGCATGTCCGGGACATGGACCTCACGATCGCGTTCGTCGGCGTCGGCGCCATCCTCGCGCTGACCGCGGTGAGCGCCTTCTTCTCCAGCTCGGAACTCGCGGTGTTCTCCGTGCCGACCCACCGGATCGACTCGCTCGTCGCGACAGACGTCCCGGGCGCCCGGGCGCTGTCGGCGCTGCGCGACGACTCGCACCGCTTCCTCGTCACCGCCCTGGTGAGCAACAACGTCGCCAACATCGCGGCCGCGTCGGTCGCGACCGCGGTGTTCGTCCGGTTCGGCTTCTCCGGCGGGGAGGCGGCCACGGGGTCGACGCTCGTCACCTCGCTTTTCGTCATCGTCTTCGGCGAGATCGCGCCGAAGTCGTACGCGGTCGCCAACGCGGAGCGACACGCCCTCCGCGTCTCGCGGATCGTCGTCGCGATCCAGCGCGTCCTTCGTCCCGTGCTGTACGTGTTCGAGGCGCTCTCCGGCGTCGTCAACCGGTTCACGGGCGGCGAGTCCGCGATCGAGTCGTACCTCACCCGCGAGGAGATCGCGACGCTCGTGCGCTCGGGCGAGGCCGCGGGCGCGCTCGACCCCGACGAGGGCGCGATGATCCGCGGCGTCCTCGATCTGGAGACCACGACCGTCGCCGCGGTGATGGTCCCCCGGACCGACGTGGTCGCGCTCCCGGACACGGCGACGCCCGCGGACGCGCTCTCGCGGGCCGCGAGCGAGGGCGTCACCCGGATGCCCGTCTACGGCGAGAACCGCGACGACGTGGTCGGGACCGTCGACGTGCGCGACGCGATCCGCGCCGACGAGACCGGCGCCGACCTCGCGAGCGCGCTGCGGGAGCCGACGTTCGTCCCCGAGACGAAACCCCTCGACGAGCTGTTCGCGGAGATGCGCGCGAGCGAGGCGCGGATGGTGATCGTCGTCGACGAACACGGCGCTGTCGTCGGGATCGCGACGCTGGAGGACCTCTTCGAGGAGGTGGTCGGCGAGCTGGTCGGGCGGTGGGAGACGGACGCCGTCGACGTCGTCGCGTCCGACGCCGCGGTCGTTCACGGCTGGACGACGGTGTCGCACCTCAACGAGACGCTCGGTCTCTCGCTCCCCGCGGCGGCGGGCGCCGAGACCGTCGCGGGACTCGTCACCCGACAGCTCGGCCGGCTCCCCGCCGAGGGCGACCGCGTCGCGGTCGGCGACGTCACGCTCACCGTCACCGGCGCGACCGCGACGCGGGTCACCCGTGTCAGGGTCGAACACGCCGACGAGAAGGGGTTCGCCGCCGACATCGACGGATCCGACGACGGATCGGGCGACCTCGCGTGATCGTCTTCTCCCGCGCGACCGTCGCCGCCGTCGCGGTCGACGAACACGGTAACAACATACACATAACACAACATACATGTGTCTCCGACGGGTCCCCGCAGACACGTTCTCGATCATGGTGAGCCGTTGGGCGTGTGGCCGATGCGATTTCGTCGCGTGGACGCGGGACCGCTCGGAGATGGCCGAAGTGACGGGGTCGCACCTGCTCGCCCACCACTCGGACGCGCTCTCGAAGTCCGACTTCCGCGTGAGCTGGGACTGCCCGTACTGCGCCACCGCCAAGACCGCCTACGACACCGACGGCGCGGTCGCCGAGTTCAAGTCGCACCTCCACGACCACGTGGCCGATCGGATCGCCGACGGGGTTCACGTGGCGGACCAGATGGGGTGGGACGGGGTCGTCCGCGTCGACGCCCCGCCGACCGGCGGCGAGGCCGACGCGCTCCGGTCGCACTTCCACGGCGCCGCGGGACTCGTCGTCGCCGTGACGCCGACGCCGGAGCGGCTGGTCCGTACGCTCGACGAGCGCCTCGCGTCGTGGCCCCGCCGGACGGTGATCGTCAGCACCGGCGAGTACGACTTCGAGGCGACCCCCGACGTCGACTTCGAGGATCTCGACGTCGAGATCGTCGAACTCGACCCCCGCCTCTCCCCCGACGAGGTCGGCGAGACCGTCTCGCGGATCCTCGACGCCAACCACGAGTCCGGCGAGCGCGTCTCGCTGGAGGTGAGCGTCTTCCACCAGATCGTCGCCGCCTTCGACGTCGAGCGCGCGGTCGCCTTCGTCCGCATGCTCGCCGCGCGCCTCGACGATGCCGGCGGCGTGTTACAGCTGTACGTCGACGCTGACGCGGACCGCAACGTCGCCACCGTCCTGAACTTCCTCGACGAGACGATCGACCTGACGGTCGCCGTCGACGACGGTCGGTTCGTCCGTCGGCCGTAGGCGCCGCCGCTCGGACGCTCTGCCGCCCCGCCCCCCGCCTACCCTTCGTAGCTCTCCGTGTAGTCCGCGGGCCAGCGAACGTAGACGTACTCGACGTGGCGGTCCGCGGCCGCCTCCACGACCGCCCGCTTGAACCGTCGTAACACCGCTCTGGCGCGCTCGCGCGCGCTCTCGGAGACCGTCCCGTCGCTCGCGAGCGACCGGAGCTTTCGCTCGACGTCGACGCCGAGCGATGACTCGGCCGCGCCGTCCGGTGGGGCCTCCTCGGCTGGAGTCTCTCCGACCGCGTCTTCCGAGACGATCCGCGGCAGGTACGCGGCGGCGAGGTCAGCCACCAGTCGGTCCCGGTGATCGAGCGCGTCGACCACCCACTCGACCGCGGCCGACCGGTCGGCGGCGGCCGGGTCCGCGGCCTCGAGGAGTTCGCAGTACAGCCACGCCGCGTACCGCCTGGTCTCGGCGTCGACGCGCTCCCGCGACCCGGGGGTCGCACCCCCGTTCCCTCCCGCCCGGTCGCCAGCGGTTCGCTCCGTCGCGACCGATCGGAACACGGCGAGCAGGCCGTCGGCTTCGAAGGGCCGCTCGGTGAGGAGGCGGTCGCGCACGTCGCCCGCGGGAACTGCCCCCGCCTTGGCGATCACCGTGGCGACGGATCTCGCGGCCGTCCGCCGCACCGCCTCCGAGGGGTCCCGTAGCGCCCCGATCAGTACCCCGGTCGCGTCCCGTCGGTCGAGTTCTCCCAGCCGGTCGACGACGGTGAGGCGAAGCCGCTCGTTGCCGCGCCGCGCCGCGAGCGCGAGCAGTTCGACCGCCTCGTCGGTGTCCATCGCGACGAGCGCGTCGGCCGCGGCGCCGCGCACGAGGTCGTTCGGCGCGTTCACCAGCGGCCGGACCGCCTCGACCGCCTCGCCGCCGACCCGCGCGTACCCCCTGACGGCCCGGGCGCGGACCCGCGCGTCGTCGTCGTCGAACGCCTCGCGGAGCCTGGGTGCGGCGCCCTCACCGCCGGCGGCCGCCAGCCCGGTCGCCCCGACCATCCGATACGCGGCCCGGTCGTGTTCCAGCCACCGAGCGAACGTCTCGACTGCCCCGCGTCTCGCCTCCCGCTTCCCGTCTCCGTCGTCGGGACCTCGCCGTTCGGCGATCCGCCGCGCCAGTCGGTCGACGTGGTCGTCGCCGTGGAAGTACAGCGACTCGATCGCCGCCGCGCGGACGGCCTCGTCGGGGTCGTCGAGCGCGATCTCGAACAGCTCTTCGACGATCCGACCCGCGTCGGCGCTCATCGAACTGGAGGGATTACCGAGCGCCTCGGCCGCCTCGCGCCGCGTCGACGCGTCGAACCGCCGGTCGAGCCGCGCCAGCGCCGGGGGGCGACCCCCGTCCGTGCGACCGCGGTCGGAACCGCCGTCGCGGTCGGGACCGTCGTTCCGGCCGCGTTCGGCTCCGCCGCTCTTCGCCGACCCCGCACCTCCCGCCGTTCGCGGCCCGTCGTCCATCTGTGAACCCCTCACCGATCCGGCACGTTAAACGTACGGCCGCGGCTATCAGCGGTGAGAATCTCTCGGGAGGCGAAGGCCGCCTCGGCTCATCCGAGACCGAACTCTCGGACGACGGCGTACTCCGGTCCCGACTCGGTCAGCGTCGACTTCACCAGTCGGATCTCGTCGACCGAGAACGACCCGATCTCGGGTTCCTCCCCGTCGAGCGCGTCCCGGACCGCCTCGGCCCCGGCCGCGTTCTCGACCCGCGCCAGCGTGACGTGTGGCGTGAAGTCGTGATCCTCCGGGTCAACGCCGAGCGCGGTCGTCTCCGCTTCGAGGGCCTCGTGGAGCGCGGCGAGTTCGTCGCCGCCGCGGTCGACCCCGGCCCAGACGACGGAGATGTACTCCCGGTTCGGGAAGACGCCGAGGCCGGCGACAGCGCATTTAAAAGGGTCGACGCCGGCGCGGTCGACCGCGCGCTCGCCGGCTTCGATCACGTCGTCGACCGTGGGGGCGTCCGGGGTGTCGTCCTCGTCGCCCTCCGCGACGTCGCCAAGGAACTTCAGCGTCACGTGCGCCTGCTCGGGGTCGACGGGGTTGACGCCGGGCGCGTCCGCGAACGGGGCCTGCGCGTCCGCGACGGCCGGCGCGAGCGAGTCCGGGAGGTCGACGGCGAAGAACGCTCGCATTACGAATATGAGATTGGGAGAGGCGATTTATAAATAATCGATGCCGGATCGAGGGTGTACGCCTCCGTCCCAGCCGCTCACTTATAAATAGCTGATAACGGATCACCGGTGAACACCTCCAAAGCCCCAGCCGGCGAGGCGGGCGCACGCTCGCTGTGCTCCTCACTCGGTCGCTCACTTCGTTCGCTCCCTCGTTGCGGTGCTTGCTTCGCCTGCGCCCGCCTCGCCGGCTGCCCCTTTGAGCCCCGCCCCGCACGGCACCGCAGCCTCACGCCTCCCCAGCCTCGCCGCTCACGCCCTCCGGGCGTTCGCGGCGTCCCTCGCGCGTGCTCCTCGCGGCCGCCTCCGGCGGCCACTCGGAGGCACGCGCCGACCGCTTCGTTCATTTATAAACGCTCCCGGATCGTGTCGGCGGTCGCGTCCCCCACGCCGTCGACGTCGGTGAGGTCCTCGCGGGAGGCGTCGCGGACGTTCTCCACCGACCCGAACCGTCGGAGGAGCCGGCGGCGGGTCTGGGGACCGACGCCGGGCACGTCGTCGAGGACCGTCTTCACCTCGTCGCGGACGGTCTGGTGGTAGGAGACGGCGAAGCGGTGCGCCTCGTCGCGCACGCGCTGGAGCAGGTGAAGCTCGGGCGCGTCGTCGTCCCACCGCCGGGTGCCGGTCGGCGTGACGACCAGCTCCTCGGCCTTCGCGAGCGCGACGACGGGGACGTCCCAGCCCGTCTCCGCGAGCGCGTCGCGGGCGGCGCCGAGCTGGCCCTCGCCGCCGTCGATGAGGAGGAGGTCGGGGTCGGGACGGTCGTCCTCACCGTCGAGCGCGCGCTCGGCGCGCCACCGGATCAGCTCGCGCATGTTGGCGTAGTCGTCGTTGCGCTCGGTGAGCTTCTTCCGTCGGTAGTCGGCGGTCTCCGCGCTCCCGTCGACGAAGCACACGTCGGAGCCGACGACGGCGGTCCCCTGCGCGTGGCTCACGTCGAACCCCTCGATCCGGGCGGGGCGGGAGATTCCGAGTCGCTCGCCGAGCGCGCCGGCGGGATCGTCGCGGCCGCCGCGCTTCCGGGCGTTCTTGAGGGCGAGTTCGACGAGCTTCGCCTCGCGGCCGGCGCCGGGGACCCGGACCGCCACGCCCTCGCCCTCCAGCCAGTCGACCACGTCCGGGTCGGCGGGCCGCTCGGCGAGGAGGACCGCGTCCGGGAACTCCCGCTCGGCGTAGTACTGCGCGAGGAACGCAGCGAGGACGGCGGCGGGGGTGTTGGCGTCGGGGTCTGCGGGAGCGCCGCCGGCGGTCGCCGCTTCCCCCTCGCCCGCTTCTTCCTCGCCCGCTTCCCCCTCGCCCGCTTCCCCCTCGCCCGCGTCCCCCACCGCCGCCGCGTCCAACCGGTGCCGGGTCCGGTCGACCAGCTGGCCGCGCTCGCTGTGGAGCCGGGCCACGCGGGCGGTGTCGCCCTCGACCGCGGCCGCCAGCACGTCGACGGTGCGGTCGTCGCTCCGGTCGCTGACGGCCTCGCCGCCCTCGCCGTGAAACGCCTCGACGGCTTCGAGGCGGTCGCGGAGGTTCGCGGCGCGCTCGAACTCGTTCGCCTCGGCCGCGGCCTCCATCCGCCGCCGAAGGGGGTCCGCCAGGACGCCGGTCTCGCCCTCGAAGAAGCGCCGCGCGGCCGCCACGTCCTCGGCGTAGCTCTCGGGGGAGAGCTCGCCGGTACACGGCGCCGAGCAGATCCCCATCTCGTAGTCGAGGCACGGCCGGTCTCGGCCCTCGTACTTGTGGTCCGAACAGCCCCGCAGCCGGTACTCGTCGCGGATCGCCTTCACCACCGTCTCGACGCGCCCCACGTCGGTGAAGGGACCGTACGCGACCGCGCCCGCCTCGGGGTCGCGGGTCACCTCGATCCGCGGCACCTCGTGGTCGGAGAAGGCGACGAGCGGGTACGACTTGTCGTCTTTCAGCCGGACGTTGTACCGCGGGCGGAGCCGCTTGATGAGGTTCGCCTCCAGGAGCAGCGCCTGCGTCTCCGTGTCGGTGACCGCGAACTCGATCCGGTCCGCGCGCTCGACCATCCCGCGGATCCGGCCCGAGCGCGGATCCGCGTACGACCGGACTCGGTCGCGGAGGTCGAGCGCCTTCCCGACGTACAGCGTCGTCTCGCCCTCGCGGAACTGGTAGACCCCCGGCTCCGTCGGGAGGTTTCCGGCCCGCTCGCGCACCGCGTCGGCGTCCATCGGTCTCGGATCGCCGTAGCCGCCGAACGCGTTTGAACGCTGCGGGCCGGGTCGTTCTCCTCCCGCTCCGTCGTGAACTCGGATTATCAAACGTGAACACCGGGGCGTGCGGTTTATGATGCCGGTTGGGAGACGGTGACGTAGACATGACGGGACTTCGCGAGCGTCTGCGGAACGTATTCGGGCGGGGGAGCGACTCCCGGTCGGTCCCCGACGGGGGCGTCGTCGTCGAAGACGCCCCCGATCTCGACGGGCCGACCGACGAGGCGCCCGGCGACGCGGCCGCCGGCGAGGGGAACGGTGACCACGCGGTCGCCGACGCGGACGGCGCGGACCGGACCGGCGCCTTGGCCCGTGCCGGCTTCACCGAGGTGTTCAACGCCACGGGGGTCCCGACGTTCATCCTCGACGAGGAGGGGAACGTCGCCGAGTGGAACGAGTCGCTCGCGGCGCTCACCGGCGTCGACCGCGCGGACGCTCTCGGCCACGACTACGCCTCGGAGCTGTTCTACCCCGACGGCCGGCGCGCCGACACCCTCGCGGACAAGGTGCTCGACGCGCCCGAGGACGCCGACGCGGTCCACGGCGTCGAGCGGTGCGGCGCGGCGCGGACCCGCTACCGCGACACGAGCACGATGATCGACCGCCACGGCGACGAGAAGCACATCGAGTTCACCGCGACGCCGATGTACGACGGCGACGAGCTGGTCGGCGTCACCGAGGTCGTCATCGACCGCACGGAGAACGTCAACGAGCGCGACGCCACGGGCGAGCTGGTCGCCGAGGTCCGCGAGACCGCGGAGGCGATCGGCGAGGGGAACCTCGACGCCCGCGCGAGCCGCCGCGACTCGTTCGAGCACCTCGGCGAGGACCTGGTCCGCGTCGTCGACGTCGTCAACCGGATGGCCGAGAACCTCGACCAGCTCTCCTCGGGCGTCCACGAGAAGGCGCGCGACCTCGACGCGACCGTCGACGAGGCGAGCGCCGCGGCCGCCGACATCGCCGAGAACGTCGACGAGCAGAACGAGCTCCTCGAGGAGAGCGTCTCGGAGATGCAGTCCTTCTCCGCGGGGATGGAGGAGGTCGCCGCGACCGCCGATCAGGTCGACTCCGCCGCGGTGGCGGCCGCCGACGCCGCCGACGAGGGGCTCGACGCCAGCGAGGACGCGCGCCGGGCGACCGAGGACGTCGTCGAGATCGGTGACGAGCTGGTCGAGAGCGTCGGCGCGCTCTCCGAGCGCATGGACGACATCGAGGAGGTCATCGAGGTCATCTCCGACGTGGCCGAGCAGACGAACCTGCTCGCGCTGAACGCCAACATCGAGGCCGCCCGCGCCGGCGATGGCGGCGACGGCTTCGCGGTCGTCGCCGAGGAGGTGAAGAAGCTCGCCGACGAGACCCGCGGCTACACCGAGGAGATCACGGAGAGCCTCGACAAGCTCCAGGCGCAGTCCGCGGAGACCACGACCGCCGTCGAGCGCTCCCACGACCGCATCGAGGACGCGGGCACCGAGATCGAGACGGTGCTCGACTCCCTCGAAGAGATCGCCGACGCGGTCGACGAGGCGGCCGCGGGCGTCGCGGAGGTCGCGCGCACCACCGACGACCAGGCCGCGACCGTCGAGGAGCTGACCTCGTCGCTGGAGGCGGTCCGCGAGCGGTCCGACCGCACCGAGGAGGCGACCGACCGCATCGTCGACGCCACCGACGACCAGGAGGCGGCCGTCGACGAGCTGATCGCCCGCGTCGAACAGCTCGACGCGCGGTAACTCCCGCCGCTCCGCGATCTCGCGACCTCCCCGTCTCGTTCCGGTCTCCGTCCCGCTCGGTTCCGGTCTCTTTCCGACTCCGTCCCGTTCCGAACTCCGCCGCTTTTCTCCCGTCCGTGCTTCGCGCCCCGCCGAACGTTAACCCCTCAGACCCCAGAAATTGTCTGTCTGTCACGCCGCCCGGACCGCTCGATGACCCCCCGTTCGGGAACGGCCTCCTCGTGAGCGAGGGCGAGACGTGGCAGCGCCAGCGAACGCTGGCGAACCCCTTCACTCACGGCGCGGTCGCGAGCCACAGCACGCCTGCCGCCTCAACGAGACCCCCATCGCCGGCGTCTGCCCGACACACGGCCCGGTTGGGCCGCACCACGCGGTCGACGAGCCGAGCGGGGTCGACGACGCGTAGCCGGTCTCGACCGTCGTCCACGTATACACTCGTACCCCTGCGGTCGGCGCGTGCCGACGAGCGCCCGGAGGGCGCGAGTCGCACGCGCGAGGGAGTCGGTGGTCCGGAGCGAAGCGGAGGACCACCGACGAGGCTGGGGAGGTGTGAGGTGCGGTGCTGTGCGGTGCGGGGTGGGACTCGAAGGGGCAGCCGGGAGGACGAAGCACGGCGACGTACGCACTGGAACGAGGGAGCGAACGCGGTGAGCGACTGAGTGAAGCGCGTGGTTCGAGAGAGCGAAGCTCTCTCGTCATCCCGAAAATCGAAGATTTTCGGGCGACAGCGAGCCGCGCGAGTCCTCCCGGCTGGGGCTTCGGAGGAAGTCAACCACAGCCTGTCACCGACTATTCATAAATCGACGCTCGCGACGACCTCTCGGTACTCCGGGTCCCACACGTCGAGCGCGTGGACGCGCCACCGGATCGGGTCGAACTCGGCGTCGACGAGGTCGGCCACCGCCCCCGGTTCGGGGTTCCCGCCCCGCGCCAGCGTGATATGTGGCACGTACTCGTCGCCTTCGATTCCCTCGATCGGGCCGAACGCCGCACAGAGCCGTCGATGAAGCCGAATCAGCTCTCCGCTCTCGACGACAAGATAGACCACCGGTCGCGACCCCGATTGCGGCGCGTCGAAGACGCCGATTCCGGTCACGGCGACCTCGAAGGACTCGGTCTCGGCGAGGGGGCGGCGGAGGCGCTCGCGAAGGCGGTCGAGGGCCTCCTGCCGGGGCGGAGGGCTTCGCTCAGCTGTTCCCTCGCCTCCCTCGAGATCCCCGCTTCGCACGTCTCCGACCCCGAACCGCTTACAGACGAGGGTGTGGCGGTCGCGGACGCGGTCGAAGCCCGAGAGTTTCGGGTGGAGATCGCCCGCGATCCGCTCGACCCCGGGCGGCAGCGGGACGTTGAGGCTGAACACGTCGCCGTCGCCTCAGATCCGGTCGGCGAGGTGTAAGGCGATCACGACGACGAGCGCGATCCCGATCAGCGGCGGGAGGGCGTCGAGCAGCCAGGAGGCGATATCGAGGACGGCCCCGACGATCTCCAACAGAAGCCACGCCACGACGAGCAGCAACACGAGCTTCAGGAGGTCGTCGGTATCGATCTCGGCGCGGTTCATAGCGAGACGAGTGCGCGGCAGCGATAAAAATCCGGTGGGAAACCGCGAGTGCCCCTCGCGAGGCTTCCCCGCTACGCGATCTTCTCGTACTGCTCGGAGAGCTTCTCCGCGGCCTCGTCCAGCAGGTCGGCCTCGTACCCGTCGAGGTCCCACTCGACGACCTCCTCGACGCCGTCCGAGCCGAGCTTCGCGGGGACGCCGAGCGCGGTGTCCTCGTAGCCGTATTCGCCGTCGAGCACGACCGAGCAGGGGAGCACCTCGCCGGTGTCCTCCAGGATCGCCTCGACGGTGTGCGCGACGCCGGTGGCGGGACCCCACTGGGTGGCGCCCTTGCGGCTGATCACGTCCATCGCGGACTCCTGGAGGTCTTCGAGGATCTCTTCCTTCTCGTCGGCGTCGAACGACGGGTCGCGGCCGTTCACGCGCACCTTCGAGAAGACCGGGGCCTGCGCGTCGCCGTGCTCGCCGAGGATTGTCGCCTCGACGTTCTTCACGGGCGCGTCGAAGCGCTGCGAGAGGACGTAGCGGAAGCGCGCGGAGTCGAGCCGCCCGCCGAAGCCGACCACCTGATGGCGGTCGCGGTCGCCCGCCTCGTACAGGTGGCGGTTGAGCAGGTCGACCGGGTTCGAGGTGGTGACGGTGACGAAGTCGTCGTTGTGCTCGGCGAGCTGCGAGCCGATGTCCTCCATGATCGGCGCGTTGTCGCCCGCCAGGTCGATCCGCGTCTGGCCCTCCTTGCGCGGGATCCCGGCCGTGATCACGACCACGTCCGAGCCGGCGGTGTCCGCGTACTCCCCCTGCCGGACGGTCGTGTTCGAGTCGTAGGCGACGCCGTGGTTCGCGTCGGCGGCCTGTCCGATCGTCGTCTCGCGCTGGTCCGGGATGTCGACGAACACCAGCTCGTCGACCACGTCTCGCAACGCGAGGTTGTAACCGGCCGCGGCTCCGACGGTCCCCGCCGCACCGATGACGCTGACCTTTGTCATACCGTGTAGAGTCGCGTCCGGACGGCGAGTAAACGTTTCGGAACCACAGTAACGTTCGTGACTATCGTCGCGAAACCCCTAACTCCCGCGGCGTCGAAGCGACGCGTCGTGCCGACGTTCCGCTACCCGTGTCCCGGCTGTCGGACGACGAACAGCCTCCACGACGCCGACTGCGAGTTCGAGGGCGTGAGCTGGCCGACCGTCGAGAAGGCGTACACGGACCTCCTGTCGGTGCTGTCCGCGGAGCCCGACGGTCTCTCGGAGGCGGCGCTGCGGGACGCGATTCCGGCGGACTGGGGCGGGCTTCACAAGGCCGCGCTCGGCGCGCTCCGGCGCGACCAGCGCGTCGTCGAGGACGGCGACCGGCTCCGCCTGCTCACCGCCGCCGAGTTCAAGGAGCGCGTCTCCGAGCCGACCCGCGAGCCGATGCGGACCGTCTACGAACACGGCTCCGTCCCCGGCTGTCACGACAACGCCGTCTTCGCGATGGTGGCGTGGTACGAGATGGTCGGTCTCTCGTGGCCCGAAACGCGCGAAAACGTGATCGAGTGGCTCCACGAGTCGGGCGCGTGGGACCGCGGCGGCTTCGAGGAGTCGACGCCGGAAGAGCTCGTCGACGCCAAGCGCCACGTGTACGACGAGGGGTACGGCTGGAAGGAGAAGGGGCAGTCGGCGAAACGCGTCATCGAGCGGCACATCTAAGCGGACCGCGCGAGCGACGAGGGACCCGTCGCCGCGCGACAGTTTTACGCGCTCCGTCGCCGTCGTACTCCACACATGGCTTTCGACCTCGTCCCGGCGTGGCCCGCCGTCGGCTCGCTCGCGGGCGGGGCGGGGGCGCTCGCGCTCGCGTGGGCGATCCGCGAACACCGCGGTCGCCCCGGCGTCGACTGGTTCCTCGGCGTGTTCGCCGCGCAGGCGACGTGGTGCTGCTCCTACGGGGTCGGGCTGCTCGTCGCGGACCCGACGCTCCGGGCCGCGCTGGAGGCGACGATGTGGCTCGGCGTGATCTGGACCGGGATCGCCTTCCTCGGATTCGCCCTGGAGTACACGGGACGGAGCGACGTGGTCCGGAGCCGCCTGTTCGCGGCGGTCGCCGGATTCGGTCTCCTCTCCTCTGTGCTCCTCGCAACGAACCCCCTCCACGGCGCGTTCTGGACCGAGTTCGGCCGAGACCCCGCATTCGGGGTCGAGACCGTCTCGTACGCGTTCGGCCCGTGGGCGTACCTGACGGTCGCCGTCGAGACCGTCCTCGTCGCCAGCGGGGTCTTCCTCCTCGTCGACACGCTGCTCAGCTACGGTCCCCTCTACCGCCGGGAGAGCGCCGCGGTCGCGCTGAGCTCGCTGCCGCCGGGGTTCGCCCTCGTCGCGTGGACGCTGGGGCTCGGCCCGGTCCCGCAGCTCCAGCTCGCGCCGGTCATGTTCGTCCCGCACATGGTCCTCGACGCGTACGCGTTCGACCGCGCGGAGATGTTCGACCGCAACCCGACGACCAGCCGCGCCGCCGAGCGCACGGCGATCGACGACCTCCGGGACCCGGTCGTCGCGCTCGCGCTCGACCGCCGCGTCGTCCGGCTCAACCCCGCCGCCGAGGCGGTCCTCGGGGTCGACGCCGAGACCGCCCGCGACCGCCCGCTCGCCGACTTCCTCGACTTGCCGGTCCGGACCGGCGACGGGGACGCCGACGATCCGAGCGGCGGCGAGTCCGGCGCCGACGAGGACGCGGCCGGCGGCTCCCGCAAGACGGTCGAAATCGACGCCGTCGCCGGCACCGGTCGCCGCACCTACGCGGTGTCGGTCTCCCGGCTGACCGACCCGAACGGGACGCACGTCGGGTACACGGTCGTCCTCTCGGACGTCACCGAGCGCGAGCGCCGCCGGCAGCAGCTGGAGGTGCTCAACCGAATTCTCCGCCACAACCTCCGCAACGACGCCGGCGTCGTCCACGGCTACGGCGAGATCCTCCGGGACCGCCTCGAGGAGCCGGAGCTGGTCCGGATGGCCGACGCCGTCGAGCGCCGCGCCGGCGCGCTGGCCGCGCTCGGCGAGAAGGCCGGCACCGTCGAGCGGCTCCTCGCGGACACCGACCCCGAACCGACCGACGTCCGCGACCTCCTCGACTCGGTCGTCGCGGACGCCCGCGAGCGCGACGACGCGGCGACGGTCGAACTAGACGTCGAGGGGGAAGCGCCGACCGACGCCGCCGGAGACGCGGACGCCGCCGACTGGACCACGCGCGTCAGGCCCGACGCGCTCCGCGCGGTCGTCGAGAACACCGTGGAGAACGCCGTCAACCACCACGACGGCGAGGGCGTCGAGCGCGAGGACGGCGGGACGTGGGTGCGGGCCTCGCTCCGCCGCGAAGCGGATCGGGACAGGGACGGAGCCGCGAACAGCGACGGCGGCGCCCGCTTCGTCCTCACCGTCGAGGACGACGGCCCGGGCATCCCGGACCACGAGGTCGAGGCGGTCGAGTCGGGCCGCGAGACGGCCCTCGAACACGGGTCGGGGCTGGGCCTGTGGGTCGTTGCGTGGGGCGCCGCCGCGGTCGGCGCGGACGTCGAGTACGCCGACCGGGAGCCGCGCGGGACGCGGGTGACGGTGTCGATCCCGGTCGTCGAAGAGAAGTGACGCGGACGGGGAACGATGCGATCTCGGCTAACCGCTAAAACGCCGAATTCGGGCGTTTCAGTCGCTCTGAATGCGGGGGGCTAACATATACGTTGCCTGTCCGAGCCCCTCCGCGAAGCCGTAGTGGAGCTTGACGGGGAACTCTTCGCCGAGCTCGACGGTGACCTCGGCGTCGGAGGGGATCGCCTTGTTCATGTCCTTGAGGTAATCGAGGCTGAAGAGCGAGTCGGCGGCCCCGGCGCTGAGCGCGATGAGGTCCTCGCGGTCGAGCTTGAGGTTGACGTCGTCGGTGTCGCCCTCGGCCTCGATGAAGAACGCCTCGTCGGTCTCGTCGACGCGGAGTCGGATGTGGTCGGAGACCATGTCGGCGGCCTTGATCCCGCGGTCGAGCTGCGCGCCTTCAACGACGATCTCGGAGGCGAGATCGAGATCGGGGATGTCCGGCTCCTGGCGGATCGAGTCGGGGTCGATGAGCGCGAGAGTGTACGAGAGACCATCTATCTCGATGTGGAGCTTGCGGGTCTCCTCGTCGAGTTCGAGGTGGATCAGGTCGCCCGAGTTCGCCATCCCGGCGATGTCCTCCAAGCGGGCGAGGTTGACGCCGATGACGCCCCCGTCGGCGTCGTACGACTCGAACGCGGCCGCCTCCAGCGTGAGGTCGACCATGCCGACGTTCGCGGGGTCGACGGCGCGGATGGAGAGCTCCTCCTCGTTCAGGCGGATCTTACACTCGTCGACCAACACGCTCACCGAATCGAGCGCGTCCTGAAACGTCGACGCGCCCACGATGGCCTTGAACATATACGTTCAGCTTGGGCGGTATCACCTAAAAAGGCACCCGATCGGAGCGGCGACCGGCCGCTCACAGCGACCGGACGAGGCGGGCGACGACGACCGCGAGCGTGACGACCGTCCGCCACAGTCGGAGCCGTTCGAGCCGGTATTCGCGCCCGTCGGTCCCGTCGGACTCGTCGTCCCCGCCGTCCGGTTCGGGGTCGCACTCGCAGGCCTCGTCGCCGTCGATCCGGTCGGGCGGCGGATCGGTGGCTCGATCCGGTTCCTCCCGAGGCTCCCTGTCGGTCGCCGTCGGTTCGCGGGACGGGCCGTTCGCGTCGCGGTCAGCCCGTTCGTCGGTCGGATTCGATTCGGCGTCTGTTCGCTCGGGCGTCGGCAGTGGCTCGTCGATCATCGGTCGGTTCGGCCGGGAACGGCCGTACGAGACGCTACGAGATTAATTTATAAATAAACGAGCCGAACGCAAGGTGGAACTGAAACTCGTGTGGACGGGCGGCTCTCCGAATGGTCATCGCCGGTCGGCCCGTCCCGTCCTCAGACCAGCGGTTCGACGAGGTCGCGCCCCTCGGCGAGTAAGTCGTCGACGGCGGCCTCCGAGTCGGACTCCGCGTACACCCGAAGCTTCGGCTCGGTGCCCGAGGGGCGGACGAGCAGCCACGAGCCGTTCTCCAAGAGGAGCTTGAACCCGTCGAGCGTGACGACCTTCGCGACGGGGGAGCCGCAGACGGACTCCGGGATGTGGTCTTCCAGCTCGTCGAGGACCCCCGCCTTCCGGTCGTCGGGACAGTCGAGCGACACCTTCCCGGCCGCGATGTGACCGTGTTCGTCGAGCAGGCGGTCGACGCGCGCGTCGAACGGCTCGGCGGCGTGGGTCGCGGCGGCGAGCAGCGCCATCAACACGCCGTCCTTCTCGCGGACGTGGCCGCGGAGGGTGAATCCGCCCGACTCCTCGCCGCCGAACAGCGCGTCGTGCTCGCCCATCGCCTCGGCGACCCACTTGAAGCCGACCGGGGTCTCGTACACCTCTTCGCCGTGCGCCTCCGCGACCCGGTCGACGAGGAACGTCGTCGAGACGGTGCGGACCGCGGGTCCCGAATCGGTCTCCAAGAGGCGGTCGTAGCAGGCGGCGTAGAAGAGGTTGGCGTCGAGGACGCCGCGCTCGGGCGTGACGACGGCGATCCGGTCGGCGTCGCCGTCGTTGGCGACTCCGAGGTCCACGTCGCTGTCGGGGTCCGTGACGCGCTCGGTCAGTTCCTCGAGGTGTTCGGCCGACGGCTCGGGGGAGTCGCCGCCGAACGTCACGTCGCGGTCGCAGCGCAGACGGACGACCTCCGCGCCCGCGGATTCGAGGAGCGCGTCCGTCACGCCGCGCCCGCTCCCGTGTATCGCGTCGTACGCGACCGTGAGACCGGAGAGGTCGGCGCCCACGAGTTCCCGGGCCGCGTCGGCGTGGTCGCTCACGAGGTCGACGCGCGAGACCTCGCCGCGCTCGCTCTCGGGCAGCAGGTCCGGCTCCGCGAGCCGGTCGACGATGTCCTCGGTCACGTCCGGGAGCGCGGGGGCGCCGTCGTGCGGGATGAACTTCACGCCGTTGTACTCGGGCGGGTTGTGCGAGGCGGTGACCATACACGCGCCGGCCAACCCCCGCGAGACGATGGCGTGGGCGATGACGGGCGTCGGCGCGTCGCGCTCGGGGAGGAGCACGTCGAAGCCGTTACCGGCGAGGATCTCGGCGAGGCTCTCGGCGAACCCCTCCGAGGTCTCGCGGGCGTCGTAGCCGACCGCGACCGGCTCGTCGCGACCCGCCGCCGCGAGGTGGTCGGCGACGGCCTGCCCGACGATCCGCACGCGCTCGTCGGTGAAGGTGTCGAGCGTCGCGCGCCAGCCGTCCGTACCGAAGGCAATCTGGTCCATGTCGGCCACGTCGGCGGCGGGGACAATAATGTCCGGTGTCAATCGCGAGGCTTGCGTACACAAGTCGATATCGGCTATTTATACGTAACCCGCGGCGGCGCGCGCCTCCGAATGGCCGCCGAAGGCGGCCGCGAGTAGGGAGAGACCGAAGGTCTCTCTGACAGCCGGCGGCGAAGCCGCCGGCGAGAGCGCGTGCGAGGGAGTCGCGGGGGGCGGCGGGGCCCCCCCCCCCGCGGGGGGGGGGGGGGGGGGGGTGGGGGGGGGGGGGGGGGGCGGGGGCCCGGGGGGGGGCGGGCC
>NZ_JAGGKE010000015.1 GCF_017873555.1 Halorubrum trapanicum
AGACGCTCAAAAGATCCACCAGCAACGACCAATCTTACAAGAGACGCTCGCTACCGCTACACAACCGAGGTGTGAGGCTTAACTAAAGACGGATGTACGGGATACTTTGTTCTATCCCTTAACCAGTCGTCGCGTCGTGCGCCGTCGTCCTCCTGGTCATTACTATGATTTGTTCGTATTGGTTCGATTGCCGGAGATGGCTGATAAGTGCGACTCCGGCGCCCGGATACTTGGCACGTACAACAGCAGAGACTATGACATCCCGTTTTTTGAAGCGCCGAAGAGCGGGGATTGCCGGAGGATTCCCGGAGAAACACCACGTTATGTTCGACCTCAAGGGTTTCCGGAAACGGTCGGTTTCCGCATAACGAACCGCATCACATCGAGGGCGAAAGGGATTGAGATGGGGTTAATTGGGTTCTTTCCGGAAGCAACCCGATCACGTTTTTAGTACTAGCCAGAAAACCAGTCTATCAAGCAAAGATGATTCGCGATGCTCGCGTTCTCCGCGCCGGGTTCGTCCCTCGGGAAGTTGAGCATCGCGACGCCGAAGTCAACCACCTCTCCAGCGTTCTTGAGCCCATCACGAACGGGGAACCCGCCGACACGGCCATCGTCACTGGACCCAGCGGCGCCGGCAAGACCTGCATCTCGAAGTTCGTTACCGAACGACTCCGGGAAGAGGTCCTCGACGTCAAGGCCACCTACGTCAATTGCTGGCGCAACTACACCCGATTTCGTACGCTCTACCAGATCCTCGACGATCTCGGCGCGACCATCGACATCCACCGGCAGTCGACGCCCCACAACGAACTCGTCGATCGCCTCCAGCAGCATGACGGCCCGCGAACCGTCGTCATCCTCGACGAGGTCGACCAACTGGAGGACCCCAGCGTCATCTACGACCTCCACAGCCTCCCGCAGTTCGCGATCATCTGCATCGCGAACAAGGAAGAGGAGCTGTTCAGCCGCGTCGACGACCGCCTTGTGAGCCGCCTGCGCTCCAGCGAACACGTCCGGATGGACAAGTACCACGACGAGCAGCTGTACGACATTCTGAGTGCGCGGGCGAAGTGGGGCCTCGATGAGGACGTCATCACCGACGACCAGCTCTACCGGATCGCCGACGCGGCCGCCGGCGATGCCCGCCTCGCTATCGGCATCCTTCGAACAGCCGCCGGCAAGGCTGACCGCGAGAACCAGGAGCGGATCACCAACGACATCCTCCTGGACGCCGCCGAGGATGCCCGGGCCCAGATTAAGCAGAAGAGCATCGATTCACTCACGCCACACCAGCGCGTCGTTTACAACATTGTTCGCGATCACGAGCCACTCGGGCCGAGCGAGATTCACGACCACTATACCGAGAAGGTCGACGATCCTCGGACAAAACGGACAGTGCGGACGTATCTCTCCAAGATGGTCCAGTACAACCTCGTCGATGCGGAAGGCACGAGCCGGGACCGGGAGTACTCACTCGTCGGTTCGGAAGCTGCGTCGCCGATGCAGTAATATCCTGTCTCCGATTGGGTGAGATCGAGCGGCAATCAAGCGAACCCTTGCGGAATCGCGAAACGCCGAAATCACGGGATACTAGTACTGAGTGCCGACTGCGAATCGAGCATAAGCCATGAGCAGTTAACCAACAGACGGTTAATACATACGATTTGTTGGTTAACCGAAAGAGGTCCACGGTCATCATCGACTGGTGTCGGGAAGGGTAGATTTCGACTGGAATATCGGCCAGGCAACGATGGTAGCAGGGAGAGGGCGACCAGAGTTGCCAGTATTGCCAATAATACCGTCGTTTAAGTACCTCTCTCACTCCACCATTGCCAGTAACGAGGGGAGAATGGACGGGAGGGCAGAAACTGTCACGTCTCTAGTCTAGTTACTGTTATCTAAACCTACTACAACTAGTGGAGTTTTCGTTAGTGCGGGTATGGTTTAACGTACAATGTATTAAGAGTATCGCTAATTAGAGAGGGGGTCGTTGACCCCCCTCCAGTTGTTGCAAAGGTTTACTGGCAATAGTGGAGTGTGTGTGTTTTATAAGTGGATGCGACACTGGCATAATTGGTTCGAGTGGTGGGTTAGTGGTGATACTGGAACCCATGGTTTTATGATGGTTCTTCGTCTTGAGTCCGCCTATGGGCCGATTCAATCGAGAATCGTTCATCATCCAAGACAAAGACGTCCTCCGGGATGATTACCAGCCAGAGACACTCGAGGAGCGGGACGAAGAACTCGACGAATATGCGGCCGCTCTCCGTCCCGTCATTCAGGGCTGGCAACCGAACAACGTCTTTCTCTATGGCGTTACCGGCGTCGGGAAGACAGCTGCTACGCACGATCTTCTTGAGGAGCTGCAAGAATCCGCCGGAGAGTACGACGACGTCGATCTCAACGTTATTGAACTCAACTGTACTGGCTGCACCACATCCTATCAGGTAGCGGTCAATCTCGTGAACGAGATTCGCTCTCCTTCTCACCCTCTCACCACAGTCTCGTCTTCGCGCGAACCGATGAGCGAAACCGGGTATCAACAAAAACGCATCTTCAACGAACTCTACAACGACCTTGAGTCGATCGGTGGGACTATTCTCGTGGTTCTGGACGAGATCGATAACATCGGCTCGGATGACGATATTCTGTACGAGCTTCCACGAGCACGCTCGCAATTGGATCTCGATGTGAAAATCGGTGTGGTCGGCATCTCGAACGACTTCAAGTTCCGAGAAAACCTCTCTCCGAAAGTCAAGGACACTCTCTGCGAAGAGGAAATCTTGTTCCCTCCGTACGACGCGACTGAACTGCAGAATATTCTCAAGCACCGAGCCGATATCGCGCTCTACGACGATGTCCTCGAATCAGATGTAATCCCATTGTGCGCAGCATTCTCTGCACAGGACTCGGGATCTGCTCGGCAGGCATTACGGTTACTCCGGAAAGCAGCTGATATCGCCGAGAACGACGCGATGGCGGGTGGAGAGGCGAAAATCACCGAAGACCACGTTCGGGAGGCCGAGCATCAGATCCAACGACAACAGGTTGTCGAAGGGATGCATTCGTTGACCCGGCAGGGGCAATATGTATTGCTGACTGTCTGTCAGCTAGCGGCAGAGGGAGAAACACCCGAACGGACGAAACTGATCTATGAGCGCTATCGAGAGGTTCTTCGTAATCACGGCAGTGAACCACTGAAACGCAGGCGAGTACACGACCACCTGTCGGATTTGAGCCTCCACGGGATCTTACGGTTGGTCGACTCGTCGAGTGGACGCGGGAACTACAACGAATACGAGCTTGATGTCTCTCTGTCGTCGGCCCTCGACGCACTCGAGAGCGAACTAGGTGAGCTCAACGACATTCGTGAAACTGCCAAGCGGCATCGGGTTCTGGAGTGACTTCTCAACCGCCAACACCAGTACTGCCAATACCCTCTCCACTTTTGCCAGTAACCGCGCAACCGTCAGTGCCAGTTTCTCCAGTACCCTCTCCGGTGTTGCCAGTAACTTCCTTGTTCTAATCAATCCGACTAGTTACTATCAGGACCACCGTTGCCAATTTCATCAAATAGCGTCTTGTCCTCCGATTTTACTGGCAATAGTGGAGTGTCTGACAGCATTTAAACGAAATTTCATTTACGAGCATTTGCAATCGCTCTTCAGTGGGCTACTTATCGCGTAAGGGTTCGTGGTTCGAAGACCCAATCTTGCACGGATTCACCCCGCACTTACTACTCGAAAACGGGGGATGTCTTCCTGTTCGAGTTCATTCGTTGTCTGGGCCATCGGTGAACAGGATTTCGTGGAGAAACGACAGAAACGTCGGGGGTGGGAGTAACCGATTCGTCTCTGTCTACGGGTATTCCTGATCACTCACGAGAGCCTCGGTACACTCGACGAGGTCGTCCTCAGTCGTCCACCGGCAGAGACGCCTAGCATCGTTGAGCATCTCGAAGATCGCGGTCTGCATTCCACTGTAGGGACTCTCGACGGCTACGTTTGTGTCGATCGCGTCCACATCTATCGTATTGTACGTCGTGTTTGAACACGTGCGTCTTCGCGAAGTACTCCTCAAGGGCTGTGAAGTAGCCCTGCTCGACGAGGAAGCAGCCCTGGGCGTGTTCGGTGACGCCCAGGATGACGTCTGTATGATCGGCGAGCAGCCGGAACTTGAGGTAGGTATTCGTCCACTCGCTTCGAATGTCGATCATCAGGAACGCGTACGCACCGGGCTGTCGGTTGAGGCGATCTTTTACGAGCTGGAGAGGACGGATTTCGGGTTTCCCGTAGCTGCCGAGGACAAAGTACGAATTCTCAGCTGAGAAGATCGGCGTGAGCTCCGCAACACTCTGTTTCAGCGCTTCGTATTCTTCCGGTGTGGGTGAGGCTTCGTGCAGATACTCGTCGGCTTTCTCGACGAGTTCGTCGACAGTGACCGGATCCTCACTCATCAACTCGGGACTTCTCTCGTACCCTGCGTCTTTCACTTCGCAGACGGGGTGTCTCCCCGAACAACTGGCCATCCGACTGAGGTACTAGTCCGTCTACTCGTCCGGATTTACTGGGGATTTGTACTTTGATTTGACGCGATCTCCTTCCCGCCACTGCCAGTAGTAGTAGCGGTTATCGTTGATCTCCTTGATCGTGATCGTCGCCTTCGTCGGGACATCATCGGGGAGGTCATCGGGTCGCTCGTCGATCTCGTCTTCCTCCTCCGCTTCGGCAAGGCGGGCCTGGCGCTCGCGATGCTCGGCGAGGTCCTCGGCATAGTGGGCAACGTCTCGGAGCAGCTCGGGTGAATAGTCGTTGAGTGTGTCGATGACGTCGGTGGGGAGGTCCGCTGGGGGCGTCGGTGGCTCGTAGGACATGGGCCGATCTGTGTTAACCAACAAAGGCGCAAACCGCATAGTTTTGTTGGTTAAGCCGCTACCAACGGCTCTCACCGGTTCTCCAGCAGCTGTATCAATACTCGAAACTCTCCATCAAGGAGTTTCGTCTGATGTTACAGTAGCCTCGGGAGATCTCGAACGCTGGGCGATCCTACGAGTTCGAGGGGAGACGCCCATCAGGTCGTGGGACCCGCCCCTGCTTGATCTCCTGATCGACTCGCCGGAGGTGTTTACAGCCGCCCTCGGGCGTACGCTTCCGCCAGTCTGGACACGTACACGACTCGCTGATCACGTCGACTTCATACCAGTTTCCGGACGCCGATCGGACCTCATAGCGGCCACCCTTTTCGAGCAGCGAGACGGCCATCGATTCGTCGACGGCACGTCTGGTTCGCGGCTCGAGGTCGTCGTGCTGGGTTGAGTGCTCCGTGACGACCATCCGATCGCGTACGTCGCCGGTGCGGCCGCCGTCTGGAGCAACCGCAGCCTTGGGATCCTGGAGACGATCCGCAAGCAGGGCCTCAACTGGATGGCCCTCCGGCCACAGATAGTGGACTTCCCGCCGCTCGCGATGGTCGTAGGAGCCACAGGCGGCAGCGCTCCCAGTCCAGACACGCCACGCCCCGAGTGCTGCCATCACGTCGACGATGACTCGCGGAACAGCGTCGTACTCGTCGGGGTAGAACACCCGGAACCGAGTACACTCCTCCTGCGGCGGAACCGTCTCCCACCACTCGACGTCGTCGTCCCAACTGTTGCACATCGCGTCGTCCTCTCCGTAGCCGACAGTCACGCCGTCAACCTGCGGTACTTCCACCGATGTGTCGTCAGCCTCTCCTTCGAGCAGCCGAAGGACGGCGTACCTGAGATACTCGTGTTCCGGATGGTCCGAAGATTGGGCGACCTGCTCATGGTGCTCTGCGACTCGCTCTGCCTCGTCGAGAACGGTCGTTAGATATCGGTCGGTCATAGGTCGGTGGAGACAGGAGTGCGCCTCCGCCCTTCGGCGGGCGCTGAAAAACTTAACCAACGAATAGCGATCCATCGTATCCTCTGTTGGTTAATTCATCTCCGCTCAAATTCTGAGCCGGATCGGATTACCGGAGCCAAGAATGGTATATCTGTATAGCGATAACGTCATAGGGAATACGGGGGACAAGACTAATACCGTTAGATGCGATACCGATAACTAGCGATGATGGAGTACGTCGACGTGACCGCGGCGAAAATCATGGTCGCGGCCCGGCCGGGCGACTCGATTCGTCGAATCGCCCAGAAGATCGACGGCTCCTACTCGTGGGTCTACGACTGGATCGAGCGGTTGGAGGACGCAGGCTTCATCCGGCGTGAGGGCGGCGTCTACATCGAGAATTACGCTGTCAGGGATCGCTACTACGATCTCGTCGCGGCCATCTCTCGCGCTGTTCCCCCCTCGATCGACGACGGCTACGTCATTCCGCACTTCGCCGGGATGCCCTTTGCGTACACGAAAATCGACGGCGTCTACGTCTGGACCCATGGCGGTTATCAGATCGCCCGCGGCCACGACGACTATCCGATCTTCATCCAGGTTGCCGACCGTGATATCGAACGGTGGACGGCGTTCTTCGATGAGTTCGGGATTCCGAGCCGGATCGAAGAGCGGCCGGACGCGACCGACTCCGACGCGACCGTCTCGTACGTGTTGTTCCCGACGAGTGGGGGCATCACTCGCGAGTGGGTCGACGGCAATCCGGTTATTCCGTTGGACGAGACGATCGAGCACATGTTGGAGTACCGGGTGAACTACGAGCCGGCGTTGGAGATGATCGCCGACGAGTACGACCGCGATATCGACGCGTCCCACGAGGATCCGCGTCTCAATGCATGAGCCTCGGTGAACGCGAAGACGAACTACTGGATACGCTGGAGGCAGTCATCGACGCTGACCTGCCGTACGTGCTCGTCGGTGGGTGGGCGATCGCGGCGTTCAATCAACGCTTCACCACGGACGTCGACGTCGTCATTCCGGCCCAAGCGGTCGACGACTACACGGACCTTCTCACCGACCGCGGCTACGAGAAAACGGCCGATGTCGAGCGAAACGAACTCTACGAGGGCCGGACTATCCGGTTTACGAAAGATATCGGGAATCCGGTTCAGTTCGACGCGATGGTGGACGCGCTGGGCTGTCGCCAGACGGAAGCTGAATGGTCGTATCGCTATCTGGCCCAGCACTCTGTCACCGAGGAACTGCGAACCGGGCGCCCGGTAACAGCCAGGATTCCGGAACGGGAGTTGCTGTTCGCGGTGAAACTCCACAGTGGCCGCAAGGCAGACTCTCGGGATCTGGTGGTGCTGGCTGCTGGCGCGGATTTCGACCGGATCGCGACCCATCTGCATCGCGGAGAGTCCGAGAAGCTCGCTGGTCGCATCGAGACTGTCCTCAACCGCCTCACGTCGGAGGATTTCGCAGATGCATTCAAAGGAGTCTTCGAACAGCAAACGGTTCCCGAACAGGATATCGATGCCGTCGTTGAGTTCCTTCGTGACCAGCAGCGCCGAATCGATTCTGAACGATAACATCGACTGTCGGTGGGGTTTGTCTTGGAATCGATCGAAACGCGCAGGGTCGGACGCCGAACGAATTAACCAACAGAGTGGGATAGTACCCCAAGCCGTTGGTTAACAGCTGGAGAAGGCGTGTTCAGTCCTCGGCGACCGTCCCGATTATCTCTTGCGCGGTGGAACTGATCCGGCCGAGACGCTCCTGAATGCTCTCCGCATCGTCGTCCTGCCACGCGGCAAGATAGAACGCTGACCCGCTCGTATCCAGGTTGAAATACCGCCCGACGATGTACGCAACGGCTTCGGCTTCGACCTCGCGTTTTGCGCGCTCGGGTTCGTCGTTGACATCGAAATGGAGCAGTGCGTGGGCGTACTCGTGAATCAGCGTCACCGCGAGGTCGGCCTGATTCGCTCTATCTTTCGCTTCGACGACGGGTTGGCACTCGTCGAGATTCCGGTGTTTGCAGACGCCTTTCGCGTCGTCATGCTCCCACTCAGCAGCGTCGACGACACGGACGTCGACATCGAGAGTAGCTGCCGCATCAAGGAGCGCTGGCACCAGGTCGTCGGCGTTACCAGTGGCCTCGGTTTCCAGCTCGGGGAGCGGTTCGCCCTCGGTTTGAGACACATCGAAGACTGCAGTTGGTTTGAATCCAACCAGTCCTTTGGACCACTCCTCGGCCGGTGTCTCGTCGTAGTCACAGTCGCTTTGCTCGTGGTAGCTCGGTGAGTTCTCGCACTCGGGGCACTGCTTCGTAATAATGGGTGCCCAGATCCAGATCGCCTGTTCGCCTTCTTGGACGTGCCGGTCGAACTCCGATCGCCACGTATTGTAGCCCGCTACGCGGGTTGCCTCGGGACACTGGAGCTTGATCAAGAGGGTGTTGCGATGGGAGTAGTCGTGGAATCGGGACTGGACATCGAGCCACTCCTGGAACTGTTGGCTGGCTTTTGCCTCGTCGACGTCTGCGACGAGCTCGTCGATCCAGTCTTCGATGGTACTGTGCATCTCGTCGTGTCGGGTGTCGGTCTCCTCGAACGAGACTCCCGACTCACTGGCTGTCATCATGGATTGCATCACATCGAGTACGACGACGTCTCCGAGAAGTCAGGACGCGCCGCACCCCTCGGGGGCGCACAATAAACGTCGGCGCGACTTCGGGGGATTTAGATCGGGGCTGCTATCGGAGCGCTACTTTCTCGTCAGCGAAGCCGACCGTGACGAGGTACTCGAGGAACGCGTCGAACTGGTCGACATCGCTCGGCGTGTCCGTCGCGAGGTGTCGAACCCACTCGATCGCCCACTGGAACGCGGGATCGGTTCCGCCCTTGCCATGTATATACCACCAGCGGGCGGCCTTCAGGACGACGAGCGGATTCGTCGGCGGTTGCTCGCTTGCGAGTCCACGAGTGATCGATCGGATTTCCTCGGGTACCTCAGCGGGGTCGACCTCGCCTGATTGGGTGTTCGATACGTCGACTGGAATATCGTCGATCGAGACATCGTTCGGACGCTGTTGTTGACTCACGGAAAATCACCTTCTCGGAGGACTTTTTGGATCGAGCCCTCGCCCCCTCCGGGGCGCGAAAAACCACTCGTAGCGTCACGCCGGTGGAATGTACACGCTCTGCTCGCCGGCGATCTCCTCGAGGTTGTTCCGATGGCGATGCGAGAAGTAGCACTCGTAGCTGCAGTAGCCACAGAGCACGCCGGTATCATACTCCGCGATGAAGGGACCGCGCCGAGTCGTCCAGACGTTCGCTTCACATTCGGTACACGCAGCACTATCGAGGTCGGTTGGTGACGGCCCCTCGTACTCGATTTCGAGGATGTCGCTATGTGGCGCTGAGTCAGGCCAGACGCCGTGGGACTGCCAGAAGGCCTTGATGCGGGCGAGACTGTGTCGCACCGTCTTCCGAACTGTGACGTGGGAGGCGTCACGACCGCTATCATCCCAGCCGTCAGCCGTCCAGAACTCCCCGAACTGCGCGCCGCGATGCAGCCCGTTCCAATCGAGGCCGACGATGTCGGCTGGTGGCTCGTCGGTGAGTGTCGGCCTGGTCAGCTGTCGAATGGCGTCGAGCTGCTTGGGCGGACTCCCACCGAGGATGTGGACGCGCCGCCCTCTCCAATCGGTTGGGTCGGAGAACTCGTGCGCCAGGCGATCGGCGTACCCTCGCGAATAGCCGAGGATGATATCATCTGGGATCGTGTCAATCACCGCTTGGGATTTCGGGACGATGATGACCTCGGCATCGGGAAAGCTGTCCTGAATCTCACGAGCAGCAGCGATGTGGGCGTCAACGTCAGTAGGTTCGTAGATGTCGCCGATGACACCGACCTGTGGCTCGTACTCGAAGAACCGCTCGACGAATCGATCCAGATCGGGGTTCTGGAAGTCGTTGTCGAGCATCCCGACGGGGAGGGTGAGATTCTGATATTGGGTCTCCTGATACCCGCAGTCCTCCCGAAAGCCGGGAAGGAAACCGAGCTCATAGGCATCCAGAGTGAACGGCGCTCGATGGAGGAACGCCACGATGTCGGCTTGTCTGGCGGCAGCGATGTCGCTCGCCGTGCTGGCGCTGGAGCTCAGCTCGAGGGACATGATTGGAGTTACGAGGCCGCTGTTGGCCGCCCCGCGCCCCTTCTGGGGGCCTGACAAACCGAGGTACAGTCTGTTAACCAACAACAGGGAAACTTATGCGGGGATTGTTGGTTAAGGACAGGACTTACTCTTCGTCGTCAGTGGTCCCCTCCTCTCGAAGAGCCTCCACCCCTTTGGGGCCGACACAAACAACTCTCCGGACGATGACGCCCCGCCTCTAATAGAGATAAAACCGATACAACAGTTACCGTAATGGTCATCCCCCGCGAGTGTTTACAGGCCCGTATGGAGCGAAAGACGATCGCCGTCATCGGGATGTCGTGCAACGGGTGCGAACAGAACGTGGAGACCGCCCTGCGAAACCTCGATGGTGTAAATCGGGTCGAGGCCGACCACGACGCTGACACGGTCGACGTCGTCCTCAAGGATGGAGTCTCAGACGACGACGTGAACGCGGCAATCGAACAGGCTGGCTATGACGTAAAGGCTTAATCGGCTGTCACTCGGCCGTCTCCACGCTCGCCGTCGGTGCGTTCTTTGAGAGCGAATTCGGTGTTGACACCCTCACCGGAGAGGAGCTGACCAGCGAAGCTGTTGGCGAGGACGGCCGAGACGGACAACACCATCGCAAGCATCGCGAACACCGGGTGAACGAGCCCCGTGGTCGCGGCGGCGACGCCGATGCCGTTGAACGCAAAGGCCGTCACGAGATTCTGGCGAGTCTTTCGATAGCTCTCGTTCCCGATCTCATAGGCGTCCATCACGCCGCCGAGCCGGTCACCCATCAGGACGATGTCCGCCGATTCGATGGCGATGTCGGTCCCGGCGCCGATGGCGATGCCGATGTCCGCCTGTGTGAGTGCCGGCGCGTCGTTGATGCCGTCGCCGACCATCGCCACGCGGTGGCCGGCTTCCTGCAGGCGACCGATCTCCTCGCGTTTCTCGTCGGGCAACACGTCGGCCATGACGCGGTCGATACTGACCTCCTCGGCGACCGCGTTCGCGGTGCGCTCGTTGTCCCCGGTGATCATCACGGGCGTAATGCCGGCGTCGCGAATCCGCCGGATGGTCTCGGCGGCGTCTGCTTTGATTTCGTCACCGATGCCGATCAGGCCGAGTAGGTCACCGTGACGAACAACTCCGGCAACGGTGAGGCCGCGGCCCTGAAGTCGCTCAATATCGTCGCTCCTCTTCGAAAGGTCAATCCCCTCATCGCTGAGCCATCCGGGTTTCCCGACCAACACGTCGTCGCTGCCGACGATCGCTCGGACGCCCTTGCCGGTCACCGAGTCAAAGACGTCGGGATCCGCGTACTCGACATCTCGCTCGTCAGCGAACTCGAGGATCGCATCGGCGAGCGGGTGTTCGGAGAAGGCCTCCGCGCTGGCCGCCGTCGCGAGTACGTCTTCCTCGTCGGCGTTGAACCCGACGACCGCACTGACGGCGGGTTCGCCGACGGTGATCGTGCCGGTCTTGTCCAGCACGATGTGGTCGACGTCGGGGAAAATCTGGAAGGCGTCGCCGGAGCGCATCAAGATGCCACGGTTCGCTGCCTTCCCGCCACCCCGAATCAGGGCGAGCGGTGTTGCCATCCCAAGCGCACACGGATAGCCGAGGACGAGGACCGCCAGCGCTGCGAACGCCCCTCGCTGGACATTGGGGTCTGCCCCCCACGCGAGCGGTGCGACCACCCAGAAGAGGAACGAGAGCGCGGCAATCGTCAAGACGCCTGGGACGAAGTACTTGAGGACGCGGTCGGCGAGCTGGATAATGCCGGGTTTCATCGCCCGCGCCTCCTCGATCTCGCGTGCCACCTGATTCAGGAACGCGTCCTCCCCGGTTGCAGTCACCTCGATAAGCAGCGTCCCGGTCTCGTTGACGCTGCCACCGATCACCGTGTCGCCGACCGTTTTCTCCTCGGGGATGGACTCACCGGTGGCAACCGACTCGTCGACCGTGGACTCTCCCTCGACGACCATCCCATCGACGGGGATGTTCTCGCCAGGCTTGACCCGGACGTAGTCGCCGACGTTGAGGTCGTCGAGGGGGACTTCCTCGACGTCACCGTCATCACTGACGCGGCGTGCCGTGTCGGGCTGGAGGTCGAGAAGGCCTTGGACGGCTTGGGAAGCCCGCGTGCGGACGATGAGGCTGGTGTACTCCGAGAGGATGTGGTAGGTGGTGATGAACACGGCGACGGCGAAGAAGTGGACGGTCGGGAAGCTCGGGAAGACAAACAGGCCGAGTAACCCCCCGAGGAGCCCGGCGAAGGCGCCCGCTTCTAGGAGGACGTGCTGGTTGAAGATCCTCCGACGAAGGCTCTGGAACGCCTTCTGTTTGATGTAGCGCCCGGGACCGAACATCGTCCCGAGCGCTAGCCCCAGCGTCACCAGGTCCATCGCGAGCGATGCCGACTCGAAGCGTCCCATTACGAGAATCATCCACCCCATCAGGGCTGCGACAACGAGAGATGCGCCGCCAGCGATGAGGAGACGCCGCTTCCCGTCGGTGAGTTCGGCCTGCTGCTGCTCGTATCGTTTTGCCTTGTCCGGATCTCGGATGGTGTAGCCGAGGTCCCGGAGTGTGTCCTTCACCGCCACCTCGCTCAGGCGGTCATCGTCGTACTGGACGAGTACCTCCTCGTGGGCGAGACTCACGTCGACGTCCTCGACGCCGTCGGTCCGGGCGTAGGCCTTCTCGATGCTCTCGGCACAGAACGAGCAGGACATTCCCCCGACGTTGAATTGTTCGTGTGTCGTTCCCATCGTGAGTGGTGGTTATCGCGCGACGCGGAAAATCATTACGACAATAATTATAGCGGTATCAAAGTCCTAATACCGATGTCGGGAGAGTGGCGTTACTCTTACTGTCGTTGTTCGCCTATCTCCTCACAAGAATGGCGCTCCTCGAATCTGATGTGCCGATCCGCGAAGTCGTGACGACAGACCCGGAAAAAGCGAAGGCGCTGGAGAACGACGTCCGGGCGAAGATCCTCGATATGCTCGCGACCGATGAACTGACGATCGAGGAGATTCACGACGAACTGCATCGTCGCGGCGAGGAGAAGGCGGAAACAACGGTCCGCCACCACGTGAATGTCCTGAAGGACGCGGGGATGGTTGAGATCGCCCGTCTCGAGGAAGCTGGTGGGGGGACGCGGAAGTACTACAAGTCGAACACGCGAGTCTTCTCGTACGAGCTCCCGGAGGGTGCCGACGAAACCCTTGCAGGGGCGCAGTCCACCGCATCCGAGGAGCTGACATCCCTCATCGAGACGTTGTACGCGGACCACGGTACTGAGATCGAGGCGGTCGCCCGCGAGATGAAACCCTGTGAATACTGCGATACCCAGCACTACGAGGAGTTCATCGTTCGCGAACTTTTGAACCGTGCCCTCATCGAACTGGGCGAGAGCGGCACGCTCGAGGACGTGTTCTCGACCGACGACTGACCTCACTCGATACAGCAGCTCATTTTGGACGTATCCCGACGGAACGCCTGACAGGCCTGCTTGAACGCCTCGGAGAACGTCGGGAACGGGTGGACAGTATCGATGATGTCGTCGACGGTCAGTCCGAACCTCACAGCCAGCGTGGCTTCCATAATCATGTCGGCGGCACGCGGCCCGACCATGTGGACACCGACGATTTCGTCGGTCTCGTGGTGTTTGACGACCTGGACGAGGCCGTCAGTATTCTTCACGGCTTTCGCCCGCGGCACGTCCGCCATCTGGACGGTCCGGCACGAACAGGTGCCGTGCTCGTCCATATACTCGAGTTCGGTCGTCCCGACGGCGGCGACTTCGGGGCTGGTGAACACGACTGCGGGGACTGCATCGTAGTCGATGCTGACGCCCTCGTTGCCGAAGGCATTCTTGACGGCGTGATTGCCCTCCTTGGCGGCGACCGTCTCCAGTTCGGGCTCGCCGATCACGTCGCCCGCCGCGTAGATGTCGGGATTCGTCGTCTGGAAGTACTCGTCGACACGAATCGTTCCATCGGGGTTCGTTTCGACCCCTACCGTTTCGAGACTGATCTCCTCGCTGTTGGGCTGGACCCCGGTCGCGACGAACAGCGCGTCGCCGGTGACCGTTCGCTCAGTGCCGTCGACGGTTGTTTCGACGGCGACGCCCGACTGGATCGCTTCGGCGCCGCCGTCAGCTGCTGGCCTGCGGACGCGCCGGAAGTCGTTATCGGTGAGTATCTCGATGCCTTCCTCATCGAATGCACGCTGCATCTCGCGACCAAGTTGGCCTTCCATGTCCGAGAGGACGCGCTCGGAGCGCTGGAGAATCGTCACGTCGACGCCGACACGGTGGAGGATCTGGCCCCACTCCAGCGCGATGTACCCACCACCGAGCATTAGGATACTCTCGGGGAGGTCGCGCTCCTCGAGGATGGTTTCGCTCGTGTAGTAATCGACCTCCTCGAGGCCGTCGATGGGCGGCGCCCACGGTGAACTGCCAGTCGCGACGAGCGCCTTCTCTCCAGTAATGCGCGCGCCCTCGTCGGCGCCGTCGACGACCTCGATGGTTGTGTCGTCGACCAGCTGGCCGTACCCCTCGTAGATGTCGGTCTCGAAGTGCTCGGCGACATCGACGTAATTCTCCCGCCGGAATCCCTCGACGAGGTCGTCGGTCCCGTCGAGTGCGTCGGCCCAGTCGACAGTCGGTTCCTCAGGGTCTCGAACGGCGTCGAAGGGATTCTCCGACGCTGCAGCGCCGCTCTCGGCGACGGCAAGCAGATGCTTACTCGGGACACAGCCGACGTTCACGCAGGTTCCGCCGATGGGCAAGCCGGTGTTCACCATCGCCGTCGAGAGGTCCCGTCGGCTCGCTTCAGTGATCGCGGCGAAAGCTGCGGCGCCACCGCCGAGAATCACGAGATCATAGTCGGATGTGTGAGTCATCTATACCGAAACTTTACGACGGGAAGTTCTTATACTCCAGAGTCCGAAGCTATAGAGTAGGTTGGAGGCCACGAAGCTATGGCAGATACTACTTCACCGGCGCCAACGTGCGATGTTGAGGGGACGTGCTATTGTCCGCTCACAGGAGTTATCGACACGTTGAGCCGAAAATACGCGATGCAACTCGTCAGTATCATCGGCGCACACGATTCGCTGCGGTTCGCGGAGATCGAGGCGCACCTCCCTACAGCGAGCACGTCGACAATCTCGAAACGCCTCGACGAATTCGAGGAGGCAGGGATCGTCTCACGGACGCAGTACAACGAAATTCCGCCACGCGTCGAATACGCGCTAACTGACGAAGGGGATGAGATTCGTTCGAGATTAGAACCCCTTCTTGAGTGGGCGACGGCGAACTCCTGACGTACGGATTCCAGTGAATTTCATCCCACATTTGAGGCTACTCCATTCAGGTGGGGGTGTTAGCCCCAAGACTATCCTTTCTTCGTGTGCTACTGTGACGCATGATAAACGAGGGAGCGTCTGCACCGTCATTCACTCTTCCAGGTCTCCGTGACGGAGAACAAACCGAGTACAGCTTGGATGAGACAACTGCGGATGATCGGGCTGCGTTGCTAGTTTTTTACCCATTTGATTTCAGTCCTGTTTGTACAAACGAACTGTGTGCGATCCGCGATGCAGAGTGGTTTCAGCTGACGCCGGCGCTCGATGTCTGGGCAATTTCTGGGGACAGCGTCTACGCCCACCGAGCATTCGCCGAGGAATACGGCATCAATTTCCCGTTACTTAGTGATAGTTCCGGGCGGGTTGCCGAGTCATATGATGTCTGTTATGACGAATGGGAGAACCACGAGCGCGTTCCACAGCGTGCCGTGTTCCTCATCGATTCGGAGCAAACGATTCGATACGCTTGGGCCACAGAAGATGCACTCGAGAAGCCGGATTTCTTCCCGGTTAAAGACGCTCTTGATACGCTGGAAGCGGAACGCGATGAATTCGGTCCTGATGATGTCGAATTAGTCGTCGAATATAACGAGGAACCGGAACCGCTCACGTAAACGGCTGTTTGAGGACAGTTTCAGTGAACGCCGCTCCGACAATCAGCCCATCGCCTCTTGGAACCGCTCACGCAGCGCATCTTCACGCTCCTCGAACTGGTCGACCTTCTCCTGTAGATCATCGCTGACGCGCTCGATGCTCGCGAGCGCACGCTCGCCGGCGAGCGACGCCTGCGACCCGTCGTCGCCGTCCGCCTCGAGCTGCTCCTCGTAGGCTCGCTCGACGCGCTCGATGGTACCCTCGGGGTTGAACAGGATGTCGTTGGCCGTGCGGACGTAGCCGTCCAGCGACGCACCCTCCTTGCCCTGGAAGAAGTGAGTGAGCGCGTACGTCGCGCCGGAGTGCAGCGTCCACATATCGATCTCGAACGGCGACGCAGCGTTCGCCTCGGCATCCTCGGCAGCACGCTCTGCGAGATAGTCCGGGAATCCCAGCAGGCTGTAAAACTCGGTGACGGTGAACGGGAGCTCGGAGAACTCGAGATCGATCTCCTGCGCATCTCGGATGAATTCGAAGAGGTCGTCGGCGACGAGTTCGACCTGGGCGAGAATCTCCTCCCACCAGGTCCGGAAGTCCCGAACGTCCCCGACGTGCTTGATGACTTCCTTGTCGGTGAGCGAGCGCATCGAATTCGAGCAGTACCCGTCCTGAGCGAATCCCTCGACGTAGACGGCGTGCTCACCGAAGAAGTCGTAGCCGGAGGTCACGCCCATCGTGATCGGGTCTGACCGCCCGGGCAGCCGGACTTCGAGGCCGTCGAACATCACGTCCATATGGACCTCGCCGCCGCCCCGGTAGCGCCGGATCTCGCCGAACATCACGTTCCCGAGCGGCGACCCGTCGATGGTCTCCTCGCGAAGGACCTCTTCCAAGGGCCTGTACACATCCACCGGGTTGATGATCGCGTAACTGTCCGTGGGGACGTGAAATAGTGGGTCTGCGTCGGGCTCGCCGTCTGTCGCGTGGTCGCGCGCTCTTGTCGGCTCGACCAGGGCGTTGAAGCGCTCCGTTTCGACCCACTCGTCGGAGTAGGGATTCCGGTATGCGACTGTCGTCTCGACGGCCTGCGGGAGGTCACGAATCGTCTCGGCGAAGGACTTCGGTTCGTCGACCGTTTTCTTCCGGCGGTACCAGTCGGGTAGTTCTGTATCGGTTCGTCCGTCGACGCCAGCGAACACGGTTCTGGATTCTGGGTCTTTCATTGCAGTCACCTCGAAATCGAATTCGTCGCTCGCGACGGCGCTCTCATCACGCGCCCTGCGCCCCTCTCACGGGCGCAAAAACAACCACTCTTAACCAACGCCCCGCCCACGAATCCAGTACTGTTGGTTAAACATCTGGACGGTCTCGACACCTGGCTTCGGCTCTTCAATTCACTCGTCGGCGTGGCGTCGACGGCGCACCTGTTCAGGATTCGGCACCCACGGATGTGCGTCCCAGCAGTGCAGGGCGTGCTCTTGTGCCGTGTCGAACAGCGCCTCACACGACCCACACTCGTAGGCGGTGTCGGACCACGGTTCCGTGACGAACATCGCCGTCACCGTCGATCTGACTGGATCTGGTGCGGCCGACCGCTGAACGTAATCATAGCCGATCACTGTCCGTCGACGAAGCGCCGACTGTGCCAGCCGTTCGGGCCGGTCTGCTGGGAGATACACCCAGCGGACGAACGCCTCTTCTGAGTCCTTCGCCGAGGGTTGAAGGATGAACCATCGGTTGTGCTCGTCGCGGAACAGATACCGCTCAGTGCCCCGGTTCTGGAGATAGAGCGGATCACCACGACCGGGAATCAGCCGAAGTCCCACTGACGGCGAGATCGGGGTGAGGAGTCGCTCTTCCAGTGAGAGCGAGCCGGACTCTCCGGATGATGTCTCGCTCTCGAAGTCATCAAGCGTCGCTTCGCCAGTCATGATTCGCCGGGATTCGTCTCGTCTGTGTCTTTCCCAGCTGTTCGCTCGTGCCGGTCGTTGTATCGCTTGAGTTCTCGGCCGATGCACTCCAGCGCCGTGACAGCGCGTTCGATGAGCTGGTACGTTGCTCGCGAAAGTCGGAATTTCTCCATCAGTTGGCCTCCTCTGGCTCGACGAGGTCGTTACTCTCAGCGACGAGTGCCTGAACGGCAGAGACAGGGTCGTTCTCGACCGGAAGTGTTCGATGGTCAAGCGGGGCGGGATACGCCCGGTCCCCCTGCGCACAAAGTATGATCAACCACTCTTCGCTCCCTTTGGCGCGGACGACGTAGTGGTCGATATCTCGACGTTGGAAGACTGTCCGATCTGTCCGGCTCACCGCACTCCAATTCGCCGGCAGTGACGATGACGGCGCCCCACCATCTGGCGTGAGTGCTCGGTACTCTTCGAATTCGGCGAGTGCCGCCTCGATATCCTCCCCGGTGAGGTGCCAGCAGTCGGCCGGGCCATCACACACCAGCTGACTGACCACGTCGTTGCGGAACTGGATGTAGTGTTGCTGGGCGACAGTTTCGTTGTCGGTGTAATCGAGGAGGAGCACACAGGCGAGCTGTGCCGGTCCGCTTCCCGTATAGCCCCAGTCGAATTCCGCCGGGCTATGCCGCACGAGACCGAGACTTCGATTTGGGGAGAGGCGTTCGTGTGCGGTGAGGTTCAGGACCACTGGCGTTCCGTCGACACGCATTCCGACGTACTCAACGCAGTCTGCACTCGCCTGCCATCGCTCACTCGCATCCTGTACGACTGCTCGTGGGTCGGTAGTCGAATTCATCTCCATCGGTTGCATGCGGGCGTTCGGATTCCCCGCACCCTGCTGGGGGTCGAAAAACTACCACCGGCTATTAACCCCTCAGCGTCGCTTCAAAGTTAGAACTCAGACTATTATAGTTCAAACTATAACATTTCTACAGATAACTAATCAATAGGGACTGTTTATTCTTCGAATAGACAGCGAGCGGCTGCATCGTCGCCAGCGAGGGTCTGCTGATCCTCGTCCGTATCAGCGAAGAGTGTTGACTGATCTCCTTCGGTTGATTGCTCAACTGCGGGTCGATCGTCGACGCCGAACACACTGGCCTCGGGCCGATCAAGACGTGAATCCCGGTCGCGATGATCCACGTCAGCACCGAAGTCCTCGAGTGAGGTCTCGACGCTCGTTTCAGTTACTTCGAGTTGGCCATCGTCGCCGAATGCGGTCTGTCGTTGAATTTCGATCTCGGCTTGATCGCTCATCTCATTCGAGCCTCCACCCACCGAGGCTCCGACAGACATCCCCGAGTGCTGCGTCAATTGTCTTCTGCGCGAATTTCGCTGGCCCGATCTTTGAGCCGGCGAAGAATCGGGATCCGTTGCTGATTCGCATTCTCGTAGGCGACGCAGGCTCGCAGCGTCTCCATGTCATGAATCGTCGCGATACCAGCATTGATGAGACGGGTATTTGGCGGTTCGAGACGCTGTTTCGGTGTGAGAGCGTCTGATTCGACGGATAGATCTGACGAATCGCTCATTTTTGTTCGCCTCCGCTCTCTCAAGGCGGCAACAAACAGCGGCCAGGCCCCTCCCAGTCGAAGAAATCTCCTGTCAGAACTCCACGTCAGTTTGGCGGTAGTTCGCGTCAGTGTCGACGCTGTCGTACATACGGCCGAGCATGTCGAGCGCTGACTGGAAGTGCGCGTAGTGCTCGTTTGCGAACGCCACAGTTTCTTCGAGTGGGATGACAGGCCGTCCGTCGACCATCTCGGCCTCGATCTGTGGCCGCGGCTTGAGTACCACCTGTATCGAACCATCGAGGTCGGCAGCAGGCAGGCGTTCTTCCGCAGTCGGGATTTCGAACCGATCGAAGAACGCCGTCCAGGCATCGAGGTCAGACTCGTGGACGGCGATGAACAGCGGATAGTCCTCTGGGTCGCGAGCGACCTGGTAGCCACCGCGAGTCCAGACGTAGACCGCATCGATGCCAGTGTATGCATACTCCATCCCCGTGAACTGCGGGAGGACATAGGCTTCTGAGATCGACGGCGGCGAGATGTCCGCTGACGCTGTCAGGAACTCGAGACCGGCGTCTCGGAGCGTCTGATCGATGAGATGAAGCCCATCGTCGTACGCGACGTATCCCGCCTCCTCGAGGCTATTCACGACGCGACGGATCGTCTCCCGGTTCTCGTCGATCTTCCGCGCGACGCCTGAGATGGAATCGCCTGGATCAAGCGCGAGGATAACCTTGAGTTCCTTCTCACCGCACACTTCGTACATCCTGCGGCTACACAATTCTGTGCAATAGTCAAAAAAGTACTATTCGTGTGGGTCGGCTGGCTGGATCTGGCGAGTGTCCTCAGCGAGGTCGTGGATATACTCGCGGAGGGTTTCCATATCCTCGCGGGCGTCTTCGAGCGTCTTACCCTTCACTTTGGCCGTGATCTTGTCTTGATCGCGGGTGCCAGTACCGCGAGTGAGTTTGACGGTGAGTGAGACGCCGACATCGCTTCGCTCGACGTACTCGGTTGGCACCTGACGCTCACGGTTCTGTTGCGATTCTGAGTCCACACGAGGCTGCTGAGTGTGTTCTGACATTGATTGCGCTCTGTGATCGTTAGTTGACGGACGGTGCGACTGGGTCGTCGACTATCTCATGAAGGGTAGCATCTATCTCGCGTCCGGTGAGTCGCCAGCAGCCGTCGGGTCCTGTACACTCTAGCTGGCTCACTACTTCGGTCTTGAACGCCTTGTACTCCGCAAGCGCTACCTCCTCATCGTCGGTGTAATCGAGCAGGAGGGCGAGTGCGAGTTGGGCCGGCCCGCTGCCACCATATCCCCATTCGAAGCCCGAAGGACTGTGATTCGCCAGCTCGAGACTCCGCTCTGGCGTGAGCTGTTGTTGGTCTGATTGCTTCTCGACGATGGCGCGGCCTCGACGACGGTAACCGACGTAGATGACGTCGGGATCAGCCGTGGTCCGTGACTGTACGTGTGAGCGTGGGTCGCTGATTCCACTCATAGGTTGGTTCGCGGGAGGCTCGTTTGATCACCCCCGCACCCCTCTCGGGGGTTCATAAACAGGACGGCGAAGCGTTCGGCAACGTATTTGACAGTTGCAACGTACTGTCCAGGTATATCGGAATGGCTGTACTGGACGACCTCTCGGGATTCGAGTTCGAGGACTTGATGGAGGACGTCTTCCGGAACCTCGGCTACGAAAACGTCCGCCAGGCCGAGCGGACGGCCGACGAGGGGCGCGACGTCATCATGGAGGAGATCGTCGACGGCACGCGACGGGCGATCATCGTCGAGTGCAAGCACACCGGGACGGTCGGCCGGCCGGTCGTCCAGAAGCTGCACTCGGCCATCGCGACGTTCGACTTCGACGGCCCGAAGCGAGGGATGGTCGCCACCACAGGTCGATTTACGAACCCTGCCGAGGAGTACGCAGATCGGCTCCAGCGGAACGATGATCCCTTTCCCATCGAGCTGATCGACGGCGAGGACCTCCGGGAGATCGCCGACGAGATCGGTCTCGATCTCTACAACGGCCGCATCGAGATCCTCTGTGACGAGACGCTCCGGCCGTACGACCCGGCGGCGGATGTCGACGCACCTGTCCAGGAGGCGTTCCGCGACATCGAGAACATCGAGGCTGCGGATCTGCCGGTGCCGCACTCGCAAGTGACGTTCCGACCGGTGGTTGCGATCACCGCCGACACGAACGCTGTATTCGAGACCTCCGTCGGTGTCATCCACCGGATCAACGACCGCACACAGTTCGTTGTCCACGCTGAACGCGGCCATCCGAAGGTGGCCAACGACGATGTCGCGACGCTGGTCACCGAGAACTTCCACGCGACGGTTCCCCTCGATAGCGGGCAGTTTACCGAGGTATTCGACGACGTCGATGAGCGCCGGTTCGGCCAGACCCAAACGGAGTACAAGGAGTGGGCTGTTGACCGCCTCCAGGACTACCACACGACGACAGTGACCTACACCGGCGACAATAACGTCACGTACAACAAGACGTGTGAGCCGAATCTCTCGGACATCTCAGTGCAATCGATTGAGCCGGTGTATCTACCTGAGGTTCGACAGACGACCGACCTCGGAGAGTACACCTATCCCTACGAGTACTACGCGGCAGGGCCGTCCAGAGTGACCGAAGAGGACGGCATCCATCGGTGCGTCCACTGCGAGACGAGTGGCGTCGACGAGACGTACACCTACTGTCCGAACTGCGGGGCGATCGCCTGCGACACCCACAGCAAGACCGAACGGCTCGAAGGGGAGCCGGTCTGTACCGGCTGTGCGGTGACCGAACGGTTCGCGCTGAAGACGAAGTACTTCTACGACGAACAGAATCTCGAGGCGTTCCGCGAGGAGTACGCCGAGATGCCGATCCACGAGAAGGCGATGGAGAACAAGCTGCTGGCTGGCGGGAGCGTGGTTGCGACGCTGCTGCTCGTCGTCGGACTACTCGTGATCGGCGGCATCATCTAACCCGTCGCAATTTTCCGCTAGGCTGCGGGGTTACTGTTAGGAGACTCCGTACTGCTCTTTGAGTGCCATATATTCGTCCTTCTTTGGGAGGATGACTGGCAGATCATCTGTCCTGTCGAAGTCGCCCCGAAGTGGCCGATACAACGCTTTCATAGTGGATTCCAGGTCGTACCACCGTGCGGTCTCGACGAGTGTCTCCTGATCGATGTCCTCCGCCTCGATCAGTAGCATCGAATAGCTGACGCGCCGGGATCCGCTATCCAGAAGGAGCGTATGGCATACGACTTCAGCAGGCGTTAGCTCCTCGTCCGGAGCATACCAGAACGGAGGCTCGCCGGCGAGGAAAAACTGTAGACCATACGCTGCAAACCGGCCCAGTCCGGTCATCTCCCAGTCCGGAGCTGCTTGGAGTGCGTCCGTATCCTCGTCGGTCTGCAGGCGAACGAGTGCTCGCTTCGGATCGCACCACGCGATCGTGGCACTGGGGGCGATTTCCCGGACTCGTGCTCGATGTTCGTGTTCTACGGCGGCCTGAGCGAACGCCAACAGCGGCGAGACCTCGTCATGAAGGGCGTACTTCGGATCGGATCTGGAGAGTAGTGCTCGGTGCTTGAGCGGCGATAACGCGCTGTGGACGCCTTGTCGAGTGATTCCGAGCCGGTCTGCGATATCAGCGATGTAACGTGGTCTATCGAGATACCAACACACGCGGAGTGTGGCTGGGGAGAGCAGTTCCGTCCAGTCCACGTGGCTGAACTCCGACTGCAGCGTTCGATACGCTTCGGCGACGGGATGTTCCGCGATGCGGACACGACGCTGATTGCTGGACCCACGGGTTTCTGTGAGCATTCCCCCTGCGAGCAATTCGTCGAGTACGTCGTACAGATGTTCTCGTGAATATCCGGTTTCGGTCGCGAGTTCCTCCGGTGTTGCTTCACGGCCGGTCCTCAGCGCGTCAAGCACAGCGAGTCCGGCCTTCGAAATCATCTGGGTCTTTCTAAATCCTAAATATATAAATACGATTTGGGATTTTACTTGACGATAGCTTCGTCCCGAACCAGTTCTGCGAGCGCGTCCTCGAGCGACCCGTGGAACTGCCAGCTCGCCTGCTCGAAGGCCTCGTCGGTCGGGCCGTCCCAGCGGGGGAACGCGGAGTGACCGCTCACTTTGACGGTCCACTCGGTCGGCTCGTCGAACGGGTTCTCCGTCGGGAGTTCGACGACGTAGAGGTACTCCTCGTCGCCGTGGATGCCGTCGGCCGGATTCTCGACGCCGTGGCCCAGCAGGAACAGCGGCTGGTCGAGATGCTCCATATTGGATGGCTCAAGGAGATCCGCTGGCTGAGCCGCGTCGATCGTTCGCTCTGGGTCGCCATCCAGATAGAGGTCGACCGTCGAGAGCTTGTCGAGGAACACGAAGGTCGCCGCCGTGTAGCCCGGTCCGCGTTCGGCGCGGGTCGCATCGAGCAGCTCTTTCAGCTGTGCGAGATCTCGGAGGACGCTCCCCGGGTAGCCGTCCGAATGCCGGTACACCTGCGCGACGCGGTCGGCGCTGCCATCTGTCTCATCGGTCTGTTCGACTCGTTGGACGAATCGGAGTTGGCTCCGTGTCGACATCGGTACTCGCCGGCGCGTGTGCGCCGGCACCCATCGCCGGCGCTGAAACAACACCACACAGTCGTAGCGGGATTGCAATCCGTTACGCGAGATGTGACACCTCGTCTGGTTCCTCCACGTCGTCGAATTCACCACGCTCGACCGGCTCCCAATCCTCCCCAGGTGCTGGACTCCACCAGTCGACTTTGTAGGCCCCCGGTGCCCCGAGGATTTTCACCCGTGCCGAGCCGTCAGGCAGGTCGCGACGGAGCTTCTCGTCGACGTGAAGGTTCCACGTCGAGTCGGTATCGAAGCACGCGAGCACAGCCTCCTCGTAGCCACGGTTTTTCTCGGGACTCTCGGAGGACGACTTGCGTGTTACAGTTCTTGCAGAACACTCCCTCGAAGGGAATGTGGGTGAACACTTCCTGCCCGCAGACGGGGCACCAGAGGAACTCGAACAGTGCCTCGCTGTGTCGGTCGAGTACTTCGAGACTCATTGTTGGACCGACCCGGTTCGACCGGGTCACTCTCTCCGCCCCGGCCGAAAAACACCCTGCGTGTGTACGTTCTCAGCGTTCAGGGCCGTAGACGATGCGCGATGGGGCTTCGTACCCACAGTCCGGGCAGTCGTACCAACGCTGTACCGTCGCTCCATCAGCTGTCTTCTCGCCGACGAGAACGTCATCGTTCGGACACTCCGGACAGCTCAGTTCGGGCGCTGGCCGCTCCCGAAGTGCATCTCGGAACGTCGTCGCCTCCTTCGTCTCGAAGCCTCGCGACCAGACCGGGTAGCCGTCGACGAGGATCGCCCCGCGCCACTTGTACCGGTATGAGTCCGGCGTCCGGTGTAGGACGGCGCGTGCTCCGGTCTCGGTGTTCCGATACGCGAGTGTTGGTGTACGACTCTCCCGGGACCAATTGGTGATTCTGGGCATTGTCAGTCAGAAGTGAACGTCTGCGGGGACGATCCAGAGCGTCTGGCTGTCCTCGTCTTCCTCGAGGACACGATCGAGCTGATCGCGGTGGCGAATCCCCATCGCGTGCTGGTCGTACATCGGGACTGATGGTCCCTCGTAGGCGCCGACCTGATGGAACGCATGTCGGGCGAGATCCTCGTCGCGCATGATCGCCTCGTCGCTGAGCTCGTCGAGCGCCTCCTTCACCCGGTCGAGATTCCGCTGAAACTCCTCTTTCGTGGCCTTCCAAGCCCGGTCGATCAGTTCACCACCCTCCTCTGAGTTTATCGGTGCTGCCGTCGGCAGATCTCCCCAGCGAGCCTTCCCGGCGACCGTCGTATCCTCCTCGTCGAAAGTACAGTAGTAATCAAACACGGCGCAGCCGTGGGGATTCGCCCCGACGAGACGGTCGAAGACTGCTTTCCCTTCGACCAGAGCGTCGTGCCGTGTCGGTGCCTCGACTAACGCGTAGATGACCATATGCATCTTTGTTCACCTCGGAGCGCCGACTCACCGGGCGCTGCTCGGCTTTGTCTGCTCGGTGCGCCGGCACCCATCGCCGGCGCTCGAAAAACCTCGCTTCGGGAGACCGCGTTCAGGAATCGGCAGTCTGCTCGACGGTGATCGTCAGGTCGCCCGACTCGTAGTCGGCCTCGAAGTCGGTGCTGAACGCGTCGGAGTCGTAGGCGGCGTGGTAGGCACGGTGCAGTTCGAGCGACCCGGTCGCCTTGAAGTGGAAGAACGCGGCCGCCGTGTAGGGTTGGCTCTGGGTTTCGATCTGCGTCTCGACAGAGGCCGGGAGCGCGATTTGTGGTGTGTCCGTATCGATACTCGTAGCGAACGCCTTCGCTTCCTCGACGGTCGCCTGCGAATGTGCGGGTGTCTCGCCGGTGAGCACGTTTACCGGCGTCTCGGTATCGTCAGTGAACAGGACATCGTGGAAGGTGCGCGTCCCGAGGACTGCGTCGGGACTTAACTCGCAATCGTGGAGTGGATCGTCGTCTGGATTCTCGGGCATCAAATCAGAGCCTGCGGTGGGGCTCAGTCTCTACTGCCCCAGACAAACTGCAAATTGTCTCGATAGAGCGCAGGAAAGTCGCGAAAGAGGAGCGTCCTGCCCGCACTTCCCGCCGCAGAGTCAGGTGTCGGAGAACCGATCGGGCTCGATTCGCGACAACCGCATCGCGTTCCCGGTGACACCGAGGCTCATCCCCATATCACCGACAACGACCGCCAACGCAACGCTGACCAGCCCCAGTGGCACGCCCAGCGCGAGCAGGAACTTCACGCCGAGACTCGCCCAGATGTTCTGCCGGATCACCCCGTTGGCCGTATGCGACAGGTCGTACAGGTACGGGAGTTTCCCGACGTCGTCGCCCATCAACGCAATATCGGCCGTCTCGAGAGCGGTGTCGGTGCCGGCCGCGCCCATCGCGATGCCGACCTCCGCGGTGGCGAGCGCGGGCGCGTCGTTGATGCCGTCACCGACCATCGCGACATCACCGTACTCTGCCTGTAACTCCTCGACAGCGTCGACCTTCTCGTCGGGCAGGAGTTCTGCGCGATACTCGTCGACCCCGACCTGCTCGGCGATTGCGCGGGCGGTGCCCTCGTTGTCGCCGGTGAGCATCACCACGCGCTCGACGCCCAGCTCGTGCAGGCGTTCGACGGCCCGCTTCGAGGCCGGGCGAACCTCGTCGGCGATGGCGATCGCACCCAGCAGTTTCGACTCCGTCCCGACGATAACGACAGTCTTGCCCTCCCGCTCCAGCGCGGAGAGGGCATCCTCGGCGAACGCCCCGTTCTCGCCCTCGGTCGCCTCTTCCGTCATAACGCCGCCGTCCGTCTCGCGGCGTGCCCGAGCGAGGTCGAAGCCCAGTTCCTCGAAGAGCGCGGGCTTGCCCGCATAGTACGTCTCGCCGCCGATCTCGCCGCGGATGCCCTTCCCAGTGAGGCTCTCGAAACCCGTCGGGTCGGGCAGGTTGCCCACGCCCGCCTCCTCAGCACGGGCGAGAATCGCCGTAGCAATGGGATGCTCACTGCGCTGCTCCAGCCCAGCGGCGCGACGGAGCAGATCGTCCTCCGTAGTGTCACCCACCGGAACGACGTCGGTGACGGCGAGTTCGCCCTTGGTGAGCGTCCCGGTCTTGTCGACGGCGACGGCGTCGACCTCGCCCATCGCTTCCAGGTAATTTCCGCCCTTGATCAGGACGCCGTTCTTCGCGGCGCTCGTGATGCCCGACACCACCGAGACGGGTGTGGAGATGACGAACGCACACGGGCAGGCGATCACCAGCAGCGTGAGCCCACGGATGAACCACGTCTGCCAGTCGCCCGCGAAGGTGAACCCGTAACCGGCTAGGTCCACCGCCACCGGATCAGCGATAACCAGCGGCGGGATAGCGGCGGTCAGGATTGCCAGCACGACGACGAGGGGTGTGTAGTAGCCGGAGAAGCTGTCGACGAACTGCTCAGACTCGGTCTTCTTCGCCTGTGCGCCCTGTACCATTTCGATAATACGCGAGAGCGTCGAATCGCCAGCGGTCGAGGTGACCTCTACCTCGAGGTACCCCTCTTCGTTGATCGCGCCGGCGTACACCTCGTCGCCGGTGGTCTTGTCGACGGGGACGCTCTCGCCCGTGATCGGCGACTGGTCGACTGCACTCTCGCCTTCGATGACCGTCCCGTCGAGCGGAATCTTGTCGCCAGGGCGGACGACGACGGTCTCGCCAACGTCGACCTCCTCGACGGAAACGGTCACTTCCTCACCATCGCGACGGACGGTCGCCTCGTCGGGCGAGAGTTCCATCAGCTCGCGCAGAGAATCCCGTGCCCTGTCCATCGCATAGTCCTCGAGCAGTTCGGCGATGCTGAACAGGACGGCCAGCGTCGCGGCCTCGACGAAGTAGCCGATGCCGGTTGCGGCGATGATCGCTGTCCCCATCAGGAGGTCGATGTCGAGGCTTCGGTTCTTCGCGGAGTAGTACCCGCTGCGGACGACCGGGATGCCACTGGCCGCGACGGCACCGAGGAACAGGACATCTGCGATGTGTAGCGGGTAGTCGAGGATGCTCGCTATCGCGACGTTCTGGCCGGTGAGAAGGAACTCGAAGACTAGACCAAGGATGACGAACGCTGCGCCGAGCCACGTCTTCTTCGCGCGAGAACTCGTCCAGACCTCCGAAGGTGGCGCGATATCGACGCCGTCGGCAGACTCGTCGGTTTCGTCGTCTGCTCCGCCGATCACGTCATAGCCGGCGGCTTCGATCGCCGCGACGACGTCGGCTTTGGTAGTCCGGTCCGGATCGTACTTGATGGTAGCTGTCCCGGTGGTCGGCTGGAGCGTGGCCTCAACGACGCCGTCGACGCGCTGGAGGCTCTTGTCGACTTTTTGCGCACACGACGGACAGTCCATCTCGGGGACCGTGAGACGGGCAGTCAACTCCCGCTGCCCGCCGCCGTTCGGTGGTCCCGCTGTATCCACATCGGAATTCTCTGTCATCACCTCACGGTAGGAGCGGGAGTTCGATATGTCTTTGTTGGAATATTCCAACCGCGGTGTCAGTGCGATGCCAGCCGTTCTTCCGCTACCCGCTCGCCGGCGACGTGTTGCTTCGCCAAATGTTCTTCCGCCCGACGGAGCCGGTAGGTAAGTGTTGACCGAGGCACGTCGAGATGCTCGGCCAACTCGCCGACATCGACCTCGCGGGGCGACTCGTAGTAGCCGTGTTCGACGGCGGCTTGGAGGGCGGCTTCCTGCGCCGGGGGTAATCCGCTCGGTGTTTCGTCGCTTCCTCCAGCTGCTGTCGTCGTGTCCGCGGTGCGGAGCATCTCCATCTGAGCGCATTCTTCGACGGCAACCTCGAGGGAGTCGAAGAATGCCGCCACGTCGCCGTCGCCCGAGTGGATGAGTCGCCACGTGTAGTGGCGGCCCTCATGACGGGTCTCGAACAGCACGCCGTCCCCGAGATGGTCGCGGGCGATGTGGGGAACCGAGGCGCAGGTGGGGGTTCGCTCCCAGTCGGAGTAGAGGACGAGCGTGTCGTCCGTGCGGTCAAGGACGCGGGTGGTCTGGGTGGCGCCGCAGTCCTCGGTGGCGAGACAGTCGGCGTAGTAGTCGCTGTTTCGAAACGCGTCCTCGATGGCGTCGAGTGCGTCCGGAGTGCCGGTGGCATGGTCGACTCGCCAAAGTTGGTCGGCAGTCGCGTGCAACGAAAGCGAGCGGACACGGGCGTCGGGGTAGTCGGCAAGGGCATCCGCCACCCTATTGCACCCCGGCTCGTATTCGAGGGCGAAGACGAGTTCGCGCATACCCCGTCTACGGCCTCCTCCGACATAACCAATGGCACGGGACTACGTCTACTGGTGAGCATCAGATCACGTCGTTCGGGTCGTGGACCTCCTGCATTCGCTGCGCTTCGGCCGCGTATTGGTCCTGGAGATCGGGGTCATCAACCGTGCCGAGATTGCCGGGCCCCGCATCGACTGCCGCTGTCGTATCTCGAATATCGGTGAAGGACGTGAGTGCCCGCTCTTTCCGATAATACTGTTTGCCGTCGGGTGTCGCGTAGGTGAGGATGATTAGGTTCTGTTCATCATCGGAGTAGGTACGTTCGACGAGCCATACTCGCACCTCGTCATCAGCCCGATCTGACATATCCAGACGTTCGTGGGGACTCAGAAAGGGATTGGCGTTATAATCGGTCGACTGACGCAGTTTTCGACGGTGATTCACCACCAGGGATGCGCAGTTCCTGGCGCTCGCCGACCCACTCGCCGAGCTTCTGTGTGAGGTACTGGCGAGCGGTCGACTGGGTGAACACACCCTTGTCGAGCATATCGCCGACGACGTCTTTGAGGGCCGCGAACTGTCCCTGCAGGTGGCCGTCGCCGACCGGCTCGCCGTCGTACCAGCGCACCGTCGCGAGCGCGCCGTTCCCGACCGTCTCTCCCTGTTCGACTGTCTCCGAGTCGTACTGGAGGCCGAACCATAGTGTCCGGTAGGCGGCTACCTCGAATGTCGTCGACACCACGAAGAACGCCTCGTGGTGGAGATAGTCGAGATGGTCCGCGACGATCTCGTCGAGGGTAAGCCCGGTGGCGCAGGGCTTCGGCTCGACGACCGTCGACGGGCGATCTTCACCGGCGAGGTAGCCATCGACGGCATCTACCTCGAGGCCATCGGCCAGTTCCGCCAGCAGCTGTTTCGCCCACTTCGAGTCGGTGTCGTCGCCACCGAACGGTGTTTCAGCCGATATTCGGTGCTTGAGCTTGAGATTCGCTGCACCCCAATGAGAGTAGTGGAGCGTGTACTGTCCGTCAGTTCGTTCGTACGCAACGAGTGCGCGGTGGCCCATTGAACAATCACCTCGGAGGACGACCCACGACTGGATCGCCCCGCACCCCTCCCGGGGGACGAACAACGCTACTCGTCGATCGGGTCGGGGAAACTGAGGTCCGCGTACAGGACCTCACCGTCGCGGATGATGTACCGTTTGGCCAGCACGGGAAAGCGGCACTTGGTAAATCCGGCTGTCTGGATGTCGAATTCTTCGTCCGGTTCGAGATATTCTGCGAGCGACCGGAGGAACTCGTGGGTGACGATGCCACCGTCGTAGTCAGGAAGCCCGTTCTCACGAGCCTCGTACACGTCGAAGCTGTCGTAGCCCCAGATGATCAGTTCGCCGTCGTCGTCCACCTCCCAGTTGAGCGTCCCGAAGCAGTGGTTCTCACAGAGTTCGCGGACTGCCTGTGGATCCGATACGAGCGCGCCGGTCGATGTCGTTGCGGCTTGGAGTGTTGCCATGGGTTGTTCTCGGGAGCGGTCTCGCGCCCCCGCACCCCTTCAAGGGGGCGAACAACCGCTCACGCTGTGACGGCCACAGGATACTGCGTTGCCGACGCGTCGTGCTGTCAGGATTCTTCTTTAGCGTCACCGTCCCTCGTCGTATTCGGTTGGGTGAGAACATCCACCTGCTCGAGGAGCGTCGTCGCGGTGCTAATTCGCTCTCGATCAGCGGGCCCCAATTGGTCGGCGTCGATACTGGAGAGGCTGCTAAGCGCGCGGTGGAGTCGATAGCCTGGGGTGTCTCGTGGGTCCATGTGTGCGCCTCCGCCAATTTACGGCGCGAAAAAACACCGGCGGGCAGTCAGCGGGGCGGTCCGGGAGTGATCTCGAACTAGTCTCCAATTAACCAACAGGACGAATCGATATCGGGATTAGTTGGTTAAACTGTCACCGTCTCTATTGACCGGCTTCGGGTTCGGGCCCATAGCGAGGTGTCCCGCACCGCTGACACTCCCACATGGGCTGCCCGGTCCACTCGTCGTCGGGGATAGCCTCGAATTCGCGAAATCGATGCTTAGTCTCCCGATCACACTCCCGACACTCGAGGTGAGTTCTGTTTGGGCGCTCGCGTCGTGGCTGTTCGGTATCGGTCTTGCCAACGGATTCCTGGAGCGCAATCGCCGGCACCAGCCAGAGGTCGTCGTCTGCGTCCTCACGTAGGCTTGCAAGACGATCTTCGGAGTGAACCCCACTCCCGGTTTCCTCGTAGAGGAACGTCGTGTGCTCGCCGTCGTGACAGGACTGCGTCGTCTCTGTCCACGCCGTCCGCTCACGAGCAGCCGCGAGCAGCTGATTACCACATTCAGACGTGACCCGTGTCGCCGAGGGGAGCGAGGGCCACTGATCGACAAGCTGTGGGGCCGGTTCTTCGTCGAGATCATAGATTAGCTTGCAGTCATCGACTACTGGGTCATCATCTGCCCTCGCGAGGAGGGTGGCCGCAGCAGATCCCTTCGCGACGGCGCCGTAGAACGTCGACGCCTCAACGAGCAGCTGGATGACGTGGAGGAGAGTCCGTTCGGCATTCGACGTGCCCTGCTCGTCGGCTGCTTCGAGATGGTTCGTGAGACAGAACCGGCACTTCGACTGGCCAGCGGGGATCGACGCTCCACAGGAATCGCACTCGGTCGCAGCTGCTGTCGGGTCGTCTGGATAGCCTGCGTCGACGCCACCAGAGCGTTGCCGCCGGAGCTCACCACTACTACTGGCGAGTTGGTCGTCGGGAACGTGGGTCGCTTCGCCGAGCGGTCGGAGGGCTTCGTAGTCGGCGTACTGGTCGGTCATAGAGTGATCTGGCCGTATCATGCTTCGTCTTCGGGTTTAAATAATGGCTCTCACATCAATCAGCCTACAGACATACAACCGAAAATCAGCAGTGTGGGCGTTAGACAGCCAGTTCGTCCAGCGCATCGCGGTGGGTCCGCACGGTGACCACCGAGACGTTCGCAACGTCAGCGACGTCTGACTGGGTGAGCCACATTCCGTCTTCGCGTCCGGCCTTGTACAGACAGGCTGCAGCGAATCCGGATGGCCGAACCCCCGTTGTTGCTCCGGTCGATTCGGATGCTTCCGCCAACTGCCGAGCCCGCTGCCGGATCTGATCGGAGACGTCGAGCTCCGAGGCCAACTGCGGAACGAACGCACTCGGCGTCACGGGCTGGGCTGGCAGGCCGAGTTCCGTATTCAGCGTCGTGTATGCGTTCGTCACCCGCGATTGCTCGACGCGCGCCGACTCGGTGATGTCGTCGAGCGTTCGCGGCCGCCCGTTGCACCGACACGCTCCGTAGACACTCGCGGCGGCCATCGCCTCGATTGAGCGGCCCTGCAGGAGATCCTCGTTCTGAGCGCTGCGGAATAGCTGGCAGGCCTGGTCACGGATCGTCTCGGATAGTTCGAGCGCACTACTGATCCGGCGGACTTCACTAAGCCCGTGTGCGAGGTTGCGTTCAGCTTTCGACTGAAACCGCCCACGGGTCTGTTCACGCCGCATCCGAGCGAGCCGCCGTCGCTTCTGTCCTGAGAGTTCGTTCCCGTTCGCATCGGTCCCGCGGCCGATCTCCGTCGACAACCCTCGATCGTGTCGTGCCGCCGTCAACGGAGCGCCCGTTCGCTCCCGTTCGTCTTCGTCGAACCCTCGCCACTCTGGCCCGTGGTCGATCCGCTGCTCGTCGATGACCAGCCCACAGTCCTCGCAGATGGTTTCAATCGCATTGGTGGTGACCCGGCCGTCGCACTCGGGACACTGGTTCGCACTCGATTCCGTCTGGACGTCTTCGTCGAACGCCGTCTCGTAGATGTCTCTGGTTGCCATGAATACACACGAGGGGATACACGCAAATCGCGCCTCTCGGAATGCCCCTCACCCATCAGGGGGGCAAATACACACCACGGAGGACGGCGCTGACACCGATGGACTGCGGTGGCGAAAGCCCGGCCGCGCAACGGCGCGTAGCGCCGTGAGCAGCCCGGACCGTGGAGGTGGTGGGAGGTGGCGGTGACTGCGTACACACCAGCAAAAAAAGGGGGCGTCGCCCCGGCTATTCCCACCAGCGGCCGCATTCTGGGAATTCGAGGGAGAATTCAATAGATGAATAATTGGCCTCTTTCTGTTTAGTTTCGACTACTCTTGCCAGTGCAGAAATACTATCGAGTCCGATAGTTAGTCCTGCTTAGATTCAAGTTCTTCTACCCGCTGTTTTAGTTCCTCTATCTCATTTTCCTTCCCGCCGCCAGTAGCGCGATTGATAAATGCGACTACACCGACAAACACGGGTACTGAAACTAGCAGGAACAGGAGGAGGATGAACCAAACTTCGGGACCCATGTTTGGGGGTTAGTTAGATACTCAATTGATTCTTTCGTACTCGATGCAGTTTTCGCCCCAGCACCAGCTAGACGGTTCTACTGGATTGATCAAATCTGGTACTATTATATGTCGCATGAGTGCTGTCGAATCCGCTCTGGCAAACCGAATTTCTCACAGACGGGGCACTCTTGCAGCGGTGTTGGTGGTTGGTTCTCCCATTCCTCCAGCGCAGCCCTGAGATGGTGCTCAACCTCGTCTGATTCAGTACGGGTCAGGGCCTGCACGAGATGCATTCGCAGTCGCTCACGGCTTGTCGTTGTCTGCTGATCACTCATAACTGATTTTTGGAGGACAAATTGTATCGCCCTCCGCCCTTCTGAGGGCTCAAAAAACACCACGGACTACGAATTCGTCCTAATCAACCGTTGGTGGTGGATTAGCGGATAAGGAAAGTGCTGACGTGAATGGCTGGCTATGAATGGCGAACATCGGGTTGTAGTGGTGAAATTTGCTCCCATCGAGCGTGATGCTCGATGCAGAGGGTGACTAGATTATCGAGTGCATTCGCTTGTTCGTAGTCAATCTCACCGGTTTCGTCTCTGAATGACCGCAGCGGGACAATATGGTGTACGTGGAGGTCGCGTCCGTACTGGTTTCGGTGGCTTGCCCGTGTGTGGTCACAGTTCGGGCGCTGGCACTCGAATCCATCTCGTTGTACCGCTCTTTCACGCTGCTGACTCCATTTCGGACCATACCACAAGCGATCCCGCTCTTTTCCACCGACCCACCGCGGATGATCAGAGCCACAATACGGGGTATGTGGCTCGTAGCCTGCGGTCGTGATTGCTGCATCCCACCCACCAAACTCTCGAAGATAGCCCTTGATCGAGTACTGTCCGTGTTCGTCTAAATCAGCAATTGCTGGGACGTGACCGAGTTCCTCAGTGAGTCGATGAATCTCTGCAAGAAGGTCCTCTCGTGGGATTTCCTCATTATGTGGTTCGAACCCAGCACTCCGTAGGGCGTCGTTCCAGCTTCCAAACCGCTTGCTGGCAGTTTTCCGCGAGTATTTCCCGTGGTTGTTCATCTCGTCGACCGTTGGTGGATGGCCGAGTCGATCGGCAAGCGCCTGAATAGCTTCGATAATCTGGTCTTTTGGGACGTTCGTGGGGCGTTTGACCTCGAGATCTGCTGCCCGTAGAGCGTCATTCCACGTTCCAAAGTGGCTCAGATACGTACTTCGCGAGTATTCTCCCCCGGTGTTCATCTCGCTCATCTCCGGCGGGTGGCCTTTCTCGGTGGCAAGCCGTTGGAGTTCAGTTATCAAGTCCTCTTCTTGGCGATCATCGCGGTGATACCACGAGATGTGTCCGGCTTTCTTGCTGCCCGTTTCGAAGTCTTCCCCGCAGAATTCACATACGTACTCGTTCGTATCCTCGGACATAGCTGGTTCAAGGACGCGATACTGTCGCGCCCGTACCCCTCCGGGCGCAAGATAGACCGTGCCGAACCACTCGCTGGATCTCTCGACCCCAGCCACAGTTCGTGGAATGTCAGCTCAAGGTCGTGGCTGCGCGCGCAGCGACGCGAGCACGGAGCGGAGGGTGGGGCGGTGGGGTCTGGGTCGGTCCGGCGCGTAAGAAAAAAGAAGACTACGTCAGCAGGCTATGCTTCCCACCAGCGGCCGCGCTCCGGGAAGTGGATATCCGACCAGCCAGTCAGCGCGATTGAGCACCGACCTTCGTACCAGTTCTTGGCTGCTGCCCGAAACCGCACTGTCTGACCTTCACGCACCACTGTCTGCTGTGATTTCTCCCAGCAGGTGAACTTGATTTTCCCGCTATCATCCGCTATCAGCCCGACTTGCTGAATGGCGCTACTGCTGGGAGACCAGAGTTCGATTATCTCGCCTTCGACCGTCACCTCACCGACCGGGACGTCCGGCACGTCCGCGATGGGCACGATCGCCCCCGGCGCCGCCTTTAGTTCCTCGAGGGTCTCCAGCACCGCCTTCGTGACGTCCCGCCCGCGCTGCACCTTCTCGGCCAGTTGCTTCGCGACGACCGCTCTCGACCAGCCGCCCTGTACTTCGTCGCTGATCCGCATCGCCTGCTTGTTCACCGCCGCGAGTTCCTCCTGCGTCAGCTTCTCTCGGGGATCCGTGCGCTCCACCGGTTCGGGCTCGTCCCGGCCACACTGCTCGACGACGACCTCCCGCGTCCGCTTCGCGCGTCCCTCCTGCTTACTGAGTTCCGCCTGGGCACTGATGTGCTCCAGCTCGGCTTCCCGGGCCTCGATGCGCTCTTCCTGTTCGAGGGTCTTCCCGAACAGGTGATCCGGACCTTCCTCGACCCGCGCGTCCGGATGGTTGGAATCGACTTTCGCCTGCACTTCCATGTCGACCGTCGCCCGGAACTCCGGCGTCTCGTCGACGACCTCGAAACCGTCCTCGTCGACCTCGACGTCATCGTGTTTCTCGAAAGCCTGTTCATCGACCGAAACTACATCCGTGGTGACGTTCTTACTTGACATTGGAATCACTCACAGGTGATTTCCGACGAAGGCGCTCACGCGCCCGACACCGCGATGCTACAACATCGCGGATTTCCTCGACGACAACGACCGACAGACTCGTCTGCGCGCTCTCGCTCGCGCCTTCGCGAGCGCCCTGTGGGCGCGAGCGAGAGCGCGCCCGAGGCGGACGACCATCCAGCACCGCGCGCCGACCCGCCCGGAGCGAGCGGCCAGCGGGATATGCCCGCTCGTGTCCGGCCCGATGTGCGGGTTCGTGTCCAGAGCGACTGTCGTCGAGAACGCGCGCCGCGGTGTGGCGCGCGACAGCGCAGGCGGCACCAAGCGCTGGAACGCGAAAGCCCGCAAGGGGCGCAACCGACGGGGATACCCGCTGGCGCCGAGGGCACATGCATTTTAGCCCGGAACGGGCGCGGGCGGTGCGGAGAGCGCCCGCACGCCCGGAATGGTCGGTCGCGAGCGACGCGGAGGGCGGCAGCGGCGAGCGGGGCGGGCCGTCACGTACACACCTGTCCAGCTGGCCGCGACACTCGGCGATCCAGCTACCGTCCTGGCGGACTCAGAAAGGGCGAGGCCGTCTCGGTCGTCCCCCGACCCCGCAAGCACCACAGGCACGAGGAGCGCAGCGGTGGTCGCGGGATGCCGAGCGGCCGAGGGCTTTCAGAAACTGTATTTCAATCGTCGTGCTGCGCGTTCAATTCTGTAAGGAACTGGCCGGCTGCTGTCCCGATACGAACACCGTCGACGTTACGCATCTCGAGGTCATGCGTAGCAGTCCGAAAGGGGTGGTGGTCGACGAGGATGCGATGGATAACGGTTCGGACGGGGCCGGTCCCGTACCTATCGACGACAGTAGCCATCATCTCGTCAAGATGCGCGTCCCGGTGCTCCGTCCGGGGATGCTGTGCGCGTTCGAGGATGAGTTCGACCACGTCATCAACTGATGCGTGCTCGGGATTCTTCGTTCGTTCACAAACGTCGTAGAGAGCGTCGTTATCGGACATTCCAAATCACTTCGAAGGATCCTCCATGGTGTCAGGGCTCTTCGAGCAATGAGCGAGCTCGCTGCACGTAACTGTTCGCGCCCCAGCTACGGGCGTCACTGATCGCATCGAGGAGCAACCGGGCATCGGCAGCTGATAGGTGTTCAGTTCGAACGAGAACCGAGAGTAGCGTCGGTGTCGTGACGAGTCGGGTATCAGCGAGTGAGGCGTGAATCAAGCCAAGTTGGTTGAACTCGTCACAGAGGAAGAGTGCAGCATCGAGATCGTTCGCGAGCGTGACCGCCGCGTTCTCACCGTCATCGAGCGGAAACTCGGCATCGAGGTCCACCGACTGTGTCGTGAATGACTCCGTTTGGTCGAGGACGGCGGACGCGGCGTGGCCATGGACGTCATCGTAGGAGGCGATCTCTCGGAGTTCATCGATGACCGCCGTTGGGACGACGACCTCGTACCGGGAGAGACAGAGTGCGAGTGGATCAGGATCGTCGTCAGTAACGATCCCGAGACTCACGAGGGCGGAGGCGTCTGCGATAAGCCGCGACATCTAAGCGTCGGCGACCTCGTCGACGAAGTCCTCGTCCAGTTGCTGTTTCAACACTCGGAGGTTTGCCGCCTCCTCGGCGCCGACGAGCGCTTTGAGTTGCTCGAAGGTGATCTCATCGTCGTAATAGGCGGCAGCGATCTCCTGGGTGAGTGCGTCGTCGTGAGCGGCGTCTTGGAGGTACTCCCGAAGCGCGGTCACGAGGACGTCTGTTCGGTCTTCCCCGAGGACTGCGGCCAGTGCGTCGGCCCGGTCGATGAGCCGATCGGGGGCCCGAAACTGCACGCGCTTCTTATCGGTGCTCATAATGTGTACATTGTGAGCCAACGCACTTAGCCGTTTTCGTGTGTACGATGTGAGCGTCACTCGGTCGAGCGTCACTCGGCTACGAGATGCTCTTCGAGATCACGCGTCCAGTACGTTGCGAGCCCCCCTGGACTACAGTGCTCGCACAGTTGCAACGGGCCTTCGAGGTGCCCCAGTTCCACACGGAACCGGGTGAGCGCTGCGAGCGTGTCAACGACGAGCCCACACCCGTCGCAGGCGTGGTGATCGTGCTCCTCGGGATCCGGCCGTTCTTGGACGGCACAGTCGACACAGATTGGGTGGGTGACCCGTTCGTCCTGCCCCCACGTATGCGCCTCGCCCATTTCTGACCCTGGCAGCGTCTCGCAGAACGCACACCCGGAAAGCGTCTGTTGCATCAGTTGTCCTCCGCGTCTCTGGCGGCTCTCCATCCGCGATGGAACACGGCGAGCTGGGTGATCGAGTCGAAGGCCTCGCCACTCGGCCCGTGAACGAGGACCCGCTGGTCGGGGACCGGCGTCACCACATCGTCTTCAATGAGATCACCCACGAGACGGCGGGCACTCCGCTCGTCGACGTCCGCCGTCGAGACCCGGGCCCCATCCCGGTCCTGGGCAACGAGTTCGGTTTCGAGTCGTTCGTAGTCGTCTGTCGTATCGTCGAGGATATCAGGTCCAGTCATGGAAGCTCTCACTGGACGCGCTTCGAGCGCGCCTCGCCCCTTTGCGGGCGCGAACGACGATCACGTGCGGCCAGCTCGCCCGGCCGTTTGCGCCCTGCTCTTCCCGGGCACGTACGCCGAACCCGTTCCTCTCCTGCTGCTGATGGGCTAGCTCTCCACCGTCGATGGCACACTGCGTATTTCGGCGGATTGCAAGAGTCGATAGCGGGGAGGCTCTCTTCTTTCGGACTGTTAGAGTGCGATCACGAGGCCGGTCACGAGTATTACGAGTCCGAGTGCCAGCCACGTCGTTCGCGCTGCGAGACGCCGCCAGCACTGCTGCCCCAGCTGGCGGAGTTGATCACGGAGGGCTGCCCGCCGTTCCGTTTCGAGGACCGCGACTTCGTCGTAGTAATCGCGGCGATCTGCGGGAAGCGTCCGGAGTGTCGTCTGGCACTCGCTGCAGGTGTATTCGAACTCTGCCCGGACGTGCTGGCGGCGGAACTCTTGCTCGCCGCCCTCGTCGTAGCCTGTGATCTCGTACACGAGGAGTTTTGAGACGAAGCGACGGTTCCCACACTCCGGACATTGGTCCATCCTGAGCGTTGGTGTTCCATCCTCGCTGCTCGTATCGTCTGGCCAGGATCTCTGTGGCTCTGTGTCCTCGGTCTCTCGGGGTGGGCTCGTGTGGTTTTCTGACGGCGATGCACTCGCTGTCTCGGAGTTACTAAACGTAGACATGGATTCACCTGTGACTGCACTCAGCTGACTCCAGGCTGGACACCACGACGACTCTCCTGGTGGTGCCCATCGCGCTGAGCGCCGTCACCCTTGGTCGGCGCGATAAACGCCACTGCGGGGGCAGTCGCTTATTCGTTCCACAGTACTGCGATCCGGTCTTCAATCTCGTCGAGGACGAGTCGCAGGACATCACGATGATCGGTCGGCCAGGAGTCATCGTCACCGGGCGTCGGGGCGGTGGGCGGGGGATGGAAGTGATCGCGCGTATTGTGGGGGTTCGGATGCCGATCCCATCGGCATTCCCAGGTGTGCTCCGAATGAGTCTCTCGATAGTGGATCTTGAAGTCGTCGTTCGTGTACCAGCGAATAGTCAGGGTTGCTTCGTCAACGGGCGCTGGGTAGTACGATGATGCAAAGACGACCTGAAGCTCGAGATGGCCACTTGCATCCGTGATGGCCGCTCGGGAGACTTGTCCGGTGGCTTGGAGCCGTGTCTGAAGGAACTCGAGGATGGGGCGATCGATGGGGGCGGGGCTCCCGCCATCGCCTGTCGGTGGCACCATCGAGCGGGTTACCCGGATGCCTGTTCGCGCTCGCCACCCGTGCGTTGCTGGCGTGCGCGTTCGTAGCGGTCACGCTCCTCGCGGGCGGTCGCCCAGTCGGCGAGGTCGCTGTACACGTCGTCGATGGTCCGTTCGTCGCTGGCTTCCGCGGCGGCGACGGCGTCGACGACGGCCGGTGACGCGGCGTCGTACGCCTCCTCATACTCGGTGATGCGCGTCGTCAGCTCACGAACGCGGTCCTGGAGTTCCTCGACAGAATGGTCGGCTGCGAGCTGGTTGATGCGTCGCCACTCGAAGTACGCGTCATTACGCTCGTAGGTGGCTGGGTGGCCGTCGTGCCGGGTAACGATGCCGAGATCGTCGAACCAGCCCAGATACTTTCGGGCGGTCTTGGGGTCACAGTCGGCGCTGTCGGCGATCGCGCTTGCCGTCGTCGGCTCGCGGGTCTGCAGGATGGTGCCGTAGATGCGTTGTTCGACGTCGTCGCTGGCGAACGCATCCTCAAAGGGAGGTGGCCCATCGGCGGCGTCTGTCTCGGACATACTCAGAATTGCAGGTCTAAGGATATAGTTCTTACTTCAAGGAATAGTTTCCCGAACAACAGTATCCTGCGATAGCTCCCATTTTGCGGCGAGATTGAGCGTAGTTAACCAACAAACAGCGCAATATAGCGAGAACGTTGGTTAATACTTCTATCTCGCGGAACCAGAACTCTCGAGGGAGGGCTTCTCGGATGAAGGTGATGCGGCGCTACTACTCGGACTGGCCACCGAAGAATCGACTCAACATAGAGGGTGATTCTGAATCGTCATCGGTCTCTCTCGCAGTACCGGAGTCTTCCTCGTGAGACTGCGCAGTCTCCCGGTCACGGGTTGCGAGTTCGCCGGTGAGCCGCTCGACCTCTGCTTCGAGAGTCTTGATCCGCTCCGTCTTCTGTTCGAGTGTTGCTTCGAGCTCGTCGACGCGCTCGCTCAACAGTCGGTTTTTCTCCGTCAGGTATGCACGACTCCGGTCTGCCTCGTCAGGTGTCCCGCCAGCTGTGACCTCGTCAGGTGTGCCGTGGGGATCTGCGGCGTCGTCGCCGGCGTCCGGGTTGTAGAACTCCGATGTGGTCGCAATCGCTCGCTCGATGGTCTTCTCGCCGTAGGTCGACCCGTCAGCGTAGTGAACCTCGTCCCATTTCTCGCGGTGGAGTCCCGACTGGCGGAACAGGTGATCCATCTGCGTCTGGTCGCCGCCGGTCCAGAATGCAAGCAAACAGCACAGAGCCATGTCGGCCTCGGACTGACTGTCGTAGCCGACCGTATTCCCGTTCCAGAGCCGCTCGAACTTCTCGCCGTTCGATGCGTTTCGCGCTTTTTCGAGGAGGTCCTCGTCTTCGAGGTCGACGTCGACGTCGGCTGCGTCGGTCGTCGGTGACCGGGCGTCAGTGCCATCACGCTGTTCGGACTCGGAGGCTGTGTCACGCTCTGTGTCCTGGACGTACTCGCGGTGAATCGCTGTGAGCGCGTCCTGCCGGCGTGCAACGCGCGTTGGTGTCCACTCGACGTGGTCGCCAGTGACGGTGAAAAAGCGTGCTGTGTCGTATAGTTCGATGCTCCCTCGCCGATTCCGGCCCTTCGGGAGTTCACCCCTGAGGAGAACGTGATAGCCGGTACCGGACGGTGACACCTCGGTGTAGGAGTCGAGTCGCTCAATGATGTCCAGCGCTGCGTCGTCGACGTCGCCGGTTTCCGGGTCGCGGCAGTCGTCCAGATCGACGCCGACGATGGGATCGTCGTCAGTAAACACGAACCCAATACCATCGGCGTGCTCTGTCTCGCTGTAGTCGAGTGCTGCCTCGAAACTCGCCCAGGTCTCCGACTCTGTTGCTGACGCGAACCCCCCAGCCCCTGGCGTCACCGGAATCTTCGTCGGTTTGCCGTCTCGCTCCTCCTCGCGCCAGCACACCCACTGGTCGCGTTCGCGTAACGTCTCCGGAATCGCCTCCGGCTCGTTGACGATAGGGTCACTCATCCTCACGTAGCACCTCGCATGGCTCTCACTGGTTCTGAGCCAGCACAGAACGCTCTCTGCTGTACGTCGCGATCCAATCCCTTGGTCCCAACGGGGACCCCCCGTTCTATCTTAGTTGGTTGTTGGGTGGAACACCCGCTATAGCAGGTTAAAAATCGCTGGACGTGAGCGTGTTCCACCCATTTCGCTCGGTTCGTTGGTGTTCCACCCATTGAGGATTTGGGTGGAACATGCCGCCGTCGGGTGATTTCCGACCTTCGAGTTTGATTGGATGAGGTCATGATTCAGCTTGGGTGGAACAGGTCTCAAGAAGTCCCGATGATATCGGGAATTGGAGCGTGTACGTCCGTTTCATGGCTGAAAGTCCTCTTCAGATCGGATGCGGACACCAGTGTAATGCGGGACGGGTTCTCCGTCGATTCGCTTCTTCGTGGAGTCCACCTTGATGTGGGTGTTGAGCTTCCGGGTGAACCAACTCTTATTCAGCGGATCGTCGATGCCGTGTGCCTCTGCCCAGTCGTTGTAGAGACCGAATACATCGTCTTTCGGCACGGCTTCATCCGCGTCTTCGACGAGATATTCGTCGACAAACGCTTCGAACGACGGTGGCGATTGGTCTTCCTCGACTTTCTCATCGGCCTGGTCGGTCTGACTGGGTGGTTCGTCAGCGGCCGCTGATTCGGGCGATACCGGACGGAGCGACTCGTCAGTGATTGTCGAGAGTGGCCGCTTCTCACCGTCTTCATACACAACCGATTCCGCTTCATCGTGAAGGATAACGATGCCGTACGTCGAACGTGTGTAATCTGGGACGGGGAGTTCGGCTTCGGGGACGAATGGCTTCTTGACACGCACCCAGTCGTCCTCGAACTTCGATTTCGTCTCGTAGATGTGTTGCTCACCGTGCTCGTATACCACGTACTCGTCGGCAGCGTGGTCGTAGCTGTAGATGGCTGGAACACGGTCCTTCGAGAGTTTTTCAAGCGACGGGAGGCGGATGTGTTCCGTCCCGCTGGCATCACGAAGGACGATCTCGGCGCCATCACGCTGCCAGATATTCTGGGTCCCGTTCTCGTCGTCGGTCGCCGGTCGCACGGCCGTCACTCCACCTTCTTCGGTTGCCCCGCCGTTGAACGTGAGATTCGAGTCAGTTGTGTAGAACCGCGTCTCGTCATTCTGAAGGGTGCGGATGGGTGGCGTGAGAATGCCGTCGACACGCTTGGCCCACTCAGTTTCGTCGTTTCCTGGTCGAACGACAAACAGTGGGATATCCCCTGCTGCTTGGGCCTTCCGGAGATTCGTGAGTACCTTCGCGGGATTGTCGGGCGTCGTCGTTTCGACTTCGATGGCGAATCGGTCGGCAACGTCGGGGTGGCTCGCCCTCGCGTCAGGTTTCTCGCTGCCATCCTGTGCGAGGATCGAGACGGTGAAACCGAGTGCGGTGAGTTCTTCTTCGATCTGGAGGAGTGCTGCGTCGTGGGCACTCCCACCAGCGGCCTGCACGCTACCAGTATCGGGTGTCGAGACATCCTCTCCGGCGTCAGTGAGCCGGATGCGGAGCTCGTCGGCGTCGATATCGACGGTCGTATCGAGGTATCGTGATCGTTCTCGGATGTCCGCGAGTGCATCATACGACGGCGGCTCGGCGTCAACGTCGTCGAAGAGTCGTCTGAGTTCGTCGTCGACTGCTTCGACGGCCACCCAGCCGTTCTCCTCACGGCATCCTTCTCGAAGCTGGAGACTCCGGACCACCGTCGCAATCGCGACGTCCAGGTCGTCGCTCGCGATATCGAGCACCTCGTGTTCGTTGGTCGGTGTTCTCGTTGTTGAGGCGTCTGTTGCGGCCGGCACGCCGTGTTCGTCACTGATGTGCTCGTGCATCGAGGAGAGCGTCTCAGTGAACTGCTCCTCTTCACGCTCAGTGAGCGGGGTTTCGCTTTCGGGGTGGCCCGGTGGGATCGGGAGGGGTTCGAGACTGAACGGATACGGCCCCGTTTCACCGAACGTCGGGCTTGGCAGGCTGGCGATCCACTCTCCGCGCGGCAACGAACGAATCCGATTGGCGAAATCCGCAGGGTCCATTTCTTCGTGGGCCATCGCTCGTGCCAGTTCCCGGTCGACGTTGATTTTCCCGATGAGCGAACTGCCGATGTTGTTCAGGGCATTCAGGTAGATCTTCCGCCCACCTTCAGCCTCCATCTGTTCGGGGAACTGCATCGACAGACCAACAGAGAGGCGAAAGCCCCGCCCTTTCTCGAGGAGATCGTTCATGATGTCGGAGACCACGACCGACGCTGCCTCGTCGACGAGCAAGTTCACGACGTAGTCGTCCGGGTGCTGGGAGAGCGCCTGTTTGCGATCTTTGAGGGCCGCATCGAGATTCGTCAGGATCACACCGGTCATAATCCGGGCGGCGTCGTCGCGCAGGTCGCCGAGGTCGAAGAGGATGACCGTATCCTCATCGAGGACATCCCGAAAGTCGAACTGGTTCTCGGTATTGTTGAAGATCTGCCGCAGGTGCGTATCCTGTGAAATGTACGCAAGGCGGTTTCCGACACCACCCATCACGTTCGCGAAGGTGTTCGGATCTAACTGGAGTTGCCGTCGAATCGTCCGCGTGACCTCCTCGTCGCTCGACCGTGGGGCGTTGCCGATGTTTTCGTTCGGTGGCCCGGCCTCCCAGAGCTGGTCGACGACGTGTTCGAGCTGTCGGTGGGCGAAATAGTCCGTCGACGCTCGGTACAGCCCGTTTTCACGGCCGTATTCCTCGTCGAACAGGGCCTTGATGAGTGTCTTGATGAGAGTCGGGGCCACAGTCGCCCGCTCGTAGCGGTCGGTTCCCATCACGAGCTTCAAAATCTCTTCGTAGTGGTCGGCCTTCCGTTGGACGGCGTCTTCGCGGCGCCGTCCGCTCTCCATCGACGGTTCGAGATCGAAAAACGAGAACCCGGGGAGGACGTCCGGGATTGGGAAGTGGACGACGTTCTCTTCGAGGTCGGTCATTCCGAACCGACGCGCGTGAGCTCGCATATAATTCTGGGCCATATCGTCGTTCTTCGGGATGATGAGGATCGTCGGCCCCTCGGTGTTGTCGTACAGCGACAGCATATCGTTGATGAGGGCTTTCGATTTCCCAGAGCCGGTTGTTCCGAACCGGCCGTAATGAGTGGGCAACAGTCCGGGTGGAATGTGTGTCGGCACGTCTTCGGCCTCGCCGGTGTCGTCGAGGGCATACCCGATTGCCATCCCGTCTCGGAACTCACCCATAAGGTCCTGGTGCGGACGGGGCAACGGATTCCGACTCTGCTGTTCCGCACGCGTCCCACGTGCCCCCTCGACAGTAAGCTGCTCCGAGGAGGGGACGAGTACGAAGTGCGCGAGTTCTCGACCACTCAGGACGAACTCCGGTCGGGTCGTCCCACGACCGGTCGTGATCTCACGATCCAAGAGCCGCTGCAGCGCCGCTCGTGCGTTCCGTTCTTTTGTGGCTGCCCGCAAGCCGCTGTCACGTATTCGTTCGGCTGCAACCTGGTAGTACGGCCCGTCAAGCGGGTCGAATACTGGGACAAGTGACTGTATCCGCTCATCGAGATCATCGCGACCGTTACCACCGGATGGAATCCCGACTGCTCGGATGTTCGCGGTGAACGACCGCTTCGGATTTTTCGCCTCGATTGCTGCGACACGTTTTGCAACCGCGTCGCTCAGCTGGTTTCTGTCCCGGTTCTCCGGCTGATCGTCAAGTTCGAAGAGGGAGCCAATAATCTCCTGAGCGAGTGTGTCTCGGCCGTCGATGACGTCCTCCTTGCGAAGGTCGGCATCGGACTGCCAGCTCTCGCGTCGCTGGAAGACGACTTGGAATGCTACTGGTGCTGTCGCCTCCATTAGGTGGTCGACGAGCGACGCGAGCGCACCTCCTGGCTGATCGACGGCTGGGAGTTCCGCTTCGTCGTCTGCAGTAAATGGCGAGAGTGAGGTCATCCAGTCTTGCTTCCGAGTTGCCGACCCTTGCCACCGCACGCCGAGTGGGGAGACGGATTCGGTCGCTGGCCGCGCGAGTATCGTCCCCTCCGATGTTACCGTTGGTTTGGCAAGCGTCGTGAGTGGCTCATCCTCGGGAATCGCATCTGGTGGGGCGAGTTCGAGGGCAGTATCGCCGATCTCGATGATGTGGTCGGCAGACTGGTCACCGACCGTTCCTCCATCCGCGACCGATTCGGCGTCCCCTGGCCCCGATTGTTTGTTGTCGTCAGTGCCACGTTCGTATTGCTCGTCAGGGTCGAATTCGTACTGGAGGTCGCCCGCCTCATAGTGCTCGACGAATGTCTCGCGGTCGAATTCGACAGGCTGTACGAGTCGGGATGCGATGTCGACCTCGGTACGCTCGATGTCGAACGTCTCGGGATAGACCGACCGGAGCCGCTTCTCAAGGGTATCCAGATGGTCGTCGGCACCGTAGTAGAATTCGACGAGGTCATCTTTCCCCTCGCTGAGCGCGAGGAATTCGAAGCGTAGCGGTGTGTCGCTATGTAGCGGATTGAGTTTGTCAGCTAGCCCTGTCGAGTCCGTGGAGGTCAGTTTGTGGAGGCTCTCCAGTGCCTGCGGCAGACGCTCCGGATTGAGCCGTTCGGAGGTTGGCGTCACGCGAAGGTACTCACGCATCGCCGTCACCTCCCGCTGCGCCACCATCAGTCTCTGCTGGCGTCTGCTCAGGTGGGCGTTGTCCGTTGTCGGTCGCTCGGCTTTCAATATCGTCTTGGAACGCCTGCACCTCCGCGTCCACAGCATTCTCACCAGTCCCCGGGAGTGAGTCTCGCCGTTGCTCGGTTGGCTCGAAGTCGATGACCTGCTTCTCCTTGGGCATCGCTTTGACCTGAATGCCGCGCCACTCGCCGTCGACGCCCACGAGGGCCTCGGAGAAACCGGCGTCCTCGTTGCCAGGAACGGCGTCCTGAACGAACCGCATCTGCGCGTAGTTCAGCCCGAACTCGTCGGCCCACTCCTTGTCCATCCCGTCGAGGCGGTGGAACTGCTTGACCGCACACTGGTCCAGGATGGCCTCAGATTCGGCGTGCTCGAAGAACTCGTCGACGGTCTGCGTGACCAGTCGGATCGAGAGGTCGTGGTGGCGGTGGTGCCGGAACACCGTTTCGAGGAACGCCAGACTCGCGGCGTCCTGCATGATGTAGCGGGCCTCGTCGATGTAGAACACGACCTCCTTCTCCGAGACCTTCGCTCGCTCGTAGACCAGCGAGATGAGCAGCTGCATGGTCAGCGCCGTACTGCTGTCGACGCTCCCCTCCTGCTGGGCGAGGTCGAGATAGATGACCTTCTCGTCCCGGATGTCGAAGTCGGATTCCTGGCCGAGGTTGGCGTGGCGACCGTCGTCCTCGAAGGGGCGGAGCTGGTCGAGGAGCCACGTCGCATCCTCCTTGATCTTCCCGGCCTCCTCGTCGGATCGGACAACGAACTCCTCGGGATCGTTGACCATGTCCTCGAAGACGTCCATCATGTCCCGGATGGTCGGACTCGGGTTGCCGTGCGTCGAGATGTCGTCGGTGATGTCGTTACGCTTGTACGCTCGCTTGAGACCCAGTTCCAGTGTCGTCCGGCGGTCACCCAGCGAGATCCCGCGGAGCGCGAAGAAGTTGGTAAGGAAGCTCATCGCGTCGTCGAGCTTCTCGTTGAACGGGCTCGCGTCCTCACCCATCGCCCGCTGGACGTGCTCGGGTGTCTCGCGGATCTCCAAGGGATTCAGCCCGAGTGTCCCGCCGACCGTGATGCGTTTGGCATCGAGCGCTTCGGCGACTCCTGCCCAGTTGTTCAACGGCTCGAGGATGATGCCGATGCGGTCCTTGCTCTGCTCGATGGAACGGATGAAGTTCTGCTTCGAACTGAACGACTTCCCCGAGCCGGTATCGCCCACGGTGAACATCGCGTACCCGTTGTCCCGGGCGAACGGGTCGATGACCACGGGGCTTTGATTGTCTTTGTGAATCCCGAACTCGACGCCGCCCTCCTCGAGAATCGTCGCGTTGTGCGGCGAGGAGAGTAACGCGCCGACGGCGCCGCCGAGCGCAATCGATGTCCGCCCGAACTCGTTGTCGCCGATGGGTGCGGCGGACTGGAGAGCGAGATCCTGCCGACAGATTGCGGTCTTCGGCGTGAGGTTCGCCGGATCGTCGCGGAGCGCGCTCTTGACCTTCTGGACGGCATCTCTGAGCTCGTCTTTCTCGTCGGCCCGGACCGTGATGAACATCCCTTGGTCGAAGACGTTCGCGCCGTTCTCGACAGCCTTGTACGTCGCTGCGGCCTCGTTGGCGCGCTCTTGGAGATACGCGCTCCGGATACTCTGTTCGAGGTCAGCATCGACCTGGAGGTCGTCCGCGATGTCCTGCAGTTCGTTCCGGGCCCGCTCCTGGTTCTTCGGCGTGATGTGGGCCGTCAGATCGAACTGCACGTCGGTCATCTCGAAGAGGTCGCTCAGATACCCGTCGTTGGGATAGTCGGCATAGTTAGCGATGTACAGTGTCGTCGTCCACTGCTCGCCGACCCGTGCGGCTCGCGTTTCCCACTCGACAGCTCCGGGCGCGGTGACGGTCTTGTGCGACTCGGAGATGTCGTCGAGGAGCTTGCGTTCGGCCTCGCCTTCTTCGAGTGTCTCCTCGTCGAGGATATCGGTGAAGTCCACGTCTGGTTCATCATCCGCAGTGAAGCGGTCCCAGAGGTACTTACCGCCGACGCCAAGGCCGAGACCTACTGCAAGGGCTAGTACTGCACTCTCTGCTGGTGTCAGGTTCTGGAGCCACCCGGTGACGGAGCCAAGCGCGCCACCATCAGTCTGGAGGATCACATTACGCATCGTGTGGGTCCTCCCGGCGCGAGTGGCCGATGATCGATTGGTCGCGAACGACACGTTCCGCCTCGTCGTAGTCATGTTCGCGGCCGTTCCAAAAGTCCATATTCAGAACGAACAGCTCGACCGTGCTGAGTCGACGTGCGGACCACCCCGACGCCTGCTGGATGAACTCGGAGCGAACGTCGTTCACGCGACTGTCGAGCTTCTCGAACATCTGCGCACGACGTTCGACGTCGGTGAGGTCCTCGCGGCGAGTGACGAACGGGTTGAACAGGAACCCGATGACGGGGAACTGGGTCAGCTTCTCGGCGGGGGTGCCCTCGTCGCGGAAGCGGTCGTACACTTCTATCGGGCTGACTTCAACGCCGATGTAGTACCGGACCTGCTGAATGCCCCGGTCACGCATCTCCTTCGGCCGTGTTTCCCGATATTCTTCGAGGAGTTCCCGGAAGATCGGGTTCTCCGTAACGTCTTCGTCAGTGAGGCGCTCCTCGATGGTCTCGGTGATCTGCTCGACCGGGAAGGAACGGGTTGTGGCGTGGAGTTTGAGCTTCGAGTCCAGCTCTTTGTTGGCGAACTCTTCTCCGGCGTCTTGCAGCTGTGCCCAGTCGTCGGACATTGCGAAGTCCATGTTGGCCGGATCGATCTCGATGAATGCCTCCATCGAGCCGTCTTCACGCTGGATAGCACCAGCGCCCGGCCACGCTCGCTTGATGTTGGTGAGATCCTGCGTTCGCTCGTCCGGCTTGAACGGCGTGTAGTTCGCGAGTCCGCCCTCGTTGCGCTCTGACTCGTTGGTACCCGTGTCGGCGTTGGCGGGCGCACTGAACGTGACCTGAGGCCGTTTGAGGTACCGATAGACGTCTTTGGTCCACGTCCAGGCGTTCTGGTGGGTTGGTGAGACGTAGATGACGGCAACGCCAAAGCCAAGCCCGCCAGCAACGAACGGGAGAGCCAGTGATTCGATCCCGGTGAGGCCCGCGATAAACAGCCCAATAATGGGGAAGGCGATGAGCATGCCGACGTCCCCTTCCTCGATATTGAGATACGGGATGCGGCTCTCCTCGCCGAACTGATCCATGATGCGCCGTGCGGCCGCGTCTTGATCTGCTGACATTGTTAGTGGATTCCTCGATCAAACTCCATCCCACGGTCGTCACTCGCCGATTCCGCTGTCGCTCCACCAGGGTCATTCTCTGTTCGACGGTACGATGGCGTCCCGCCATCGTCTCCTCCATGCCCACCGCGGGCAGCCGCTTTTTGGGCGACGGCGTGGCCAGCGGCGGCTTTCGGCCCCCATCGAGCGGCGGTCGTCGCGACGCCGGCGCCACCGACGTAGGCTCCAGCGGCGACACCGCCAACGAGTGCTGCGCCTTTCGTTGCACCGCCGACGACTTTGGCCGTCAGCGGAGTCGCGTATTTGAACGTCTTCCACGTGATGTAGAGGGCGACCAGCGGGAGGGACGCAGCGACGAGATATTTGAGGAACGCTGTTCCTGGCGTGAGCGTCCCACCGCCGTAGATCAAGTCGTACCCCTTGAGGACCATCGCTGCCGGGAGCGGGAGGACAGCCAACGGGACAAACCGTTTGCAAAACCCCATCGCGATATCGGATACGACCGGAATATTTCCGTAGGCCAGTGCAAATGCAATCGGCATTCCGTACAGGTAGACATACAGCAGAATCATCCGGATGTAGAACAGCGCCTCCAACGCCCACATCGAGATTCCACCAATCACGGCAAACAATAATCCCAGCCCTGGGTTTGTGATAGATACTTCCAAGAATCCAATCATCGCCTCCGTAACCGAGGAAAGCTCCGGCATCAGGGCGATAGTGAATCCGTCAACGAGGTAGAGCGCGAGAGTCCCAATCCAGTACCACGTAATGATTAGAAAAGCACCGACCCAGGCCGTTTTCTTCGTTTTTCGGGCTTCGTAGGTACTTCCAATATTGAAGATCCGAACCGTGTGACGGCCCTGAACGCTCATCACAAGGAGCAAGAGGGCAACTAGCATGATTTCGCCGCCGATGAGAGCATCGTGAATCGCTGGCCAGGGTGCATTGGTCGGTTCACCGAAGACAAAAGCTCCGTTCGTCTCTGGAGTAGGTGTCCCGAACATTCCCTCAGTCAGAGTTTCATACCCTGATCTGAGACCGTCCATGAACAGCCCAATGAACCACTCAACGACGCCCTTGATACCCTCAAGGACGACATCAATGAGATCGACCATCGTTATACCTCAGTGATCGTGACCTCACAATCAGTCATATCGTCGGAACCAGTGTATTGAACGTTGTAGGTGCTTGAGACCTGATTTCCACCGACCCGTGTCTCAACGATAACAGTAAACTGGCCACTATTCCCGTCTGGGGAGCATCCCATCCCGTCCTCAGTTTCTGTACCGAACGGAAACGAACTACTGAACAGGTCGGCCGTCTCGCCGGGGGAAACTACTACCCGGTCGGTTTCGTGCATTCCACTGCCTCTGGGGTTCTCAATTGGATTGGGAACGTCCCCGGAGAAGATTCAGTACCTCACAAAGCATCCTCGGCTAGCTGTTTCTGAAGCCTGAGTTCTGTGGCAGAGCGGTTACACTAGCGGTCTCGACGAGAGAATCTTGG
>NZ_JAGGKE010000016.1 GCF_017873555.1 Halorubrum trapanicum
TTGTCGTGCACAGACTGGACTTCCTCATTCCTTCCGAAAGATGCCTCGATAAGCCGCCGCTATCTCGCGGTTTCTCGCTTAACTAAAGACAGATGTCACGTCGGGGGAGGGGGACGCCCGCGTGGTCAAGGACAAAGACGAGCTTCGGACCCGCTGACGACCTCTGACTACCGCCGACACCGGCCGAGAGTCCGCGCAGTTTCACCGCCTCCGAGAGCTTGATACCGGCGGGACGCGGCTCGGATCGCATGCATCCACGCGCGGCGGAGTTCGAGGAACGGACGCGAGAACGGTACGAGGTCGACCTCGACGTGCTGGAGTTCGAGGCTGGCACGGAGACGGCGGCCGCCGCGGCCGACGCCGTCGGCTGCGAGACGGGCGCCATCGCGTCGACCATCGTCGTGTCGCTTTCGGGCGGCGAGCGGGACGGAGCACTCGTCGCGGCGATCACGAGCGGCACGAACCGGTTGGCCCTCGACGCCGTCGCCGACCACTTCGGCGCCGACGCCGCCGAGATGGGCGACCCGAGCCGCATCCGCGAGGTCGTCGGCTGGAGCATCGGCGGCGTCCCGCCGGTCTGTCACGATGACGCGCTCCCGACCGTCTTCGACCCGACGCTCGCCGAATACGACACCGTCTACGGGGCGGCGGGGACGCCGAGCGCGGTGTTCGCGGTCGAGCCGGAGACGCTCGCCGAACTCGCGGACGCGACGGTCGTCGACCTCACCGAGTGACCCGCGGCGGCTCTCGCCGCGTCTCGGACGCCGAGTTGTTAAGCAAGGGCGCTCTCGTCGGCCGAGTTATTAATATAGTGTTGTGAAATAATAACCTTTTTCTGTTAACCGGCGCTACAGATCGGTATGACTCACTCACGGCGGTCGGTGCTGCGGCGCGGGGCCGGAGTCGCGGCCGCGGGGACGGCGGCGTCGCTGGCGGGGTGTTCCGGCGCCGCAGACGGCGGTACCGGAGGGTTCGACTCCGGCTACGCCGCCTTCTTCACCCTCAACGACTGGGCGAACGAGATCGCGGGCGAGCGCGCGAGCTTCGAGGACCCGGTCGACGTGGGGCAACTGGGCCACGGCTGGACGCCGGACGGGAACCTCGCCGCGGACGTCGCCGCGACGGACGCGTTCGTCTACCTCGACAGCCCGGAGTTCTCGTGGGCGCAGGACCTCGCCGGAACGCTGGAGGCGGACTACGACACGGTCGCGGTGATCGACGCGCTCGACGGGTTAGAAGACGAGCTGCTCGACTGGGACCACGCTCACGGCGAAGAGGGCGACGGCGACGACGGCGGCAGCGGGACCGAGCAGCGGTACGACCCCCACGTCTGGGTCGACCCGGTCCTCGCGGCCGAGATGGTCGACACCATCGCGGTCGGATTCGGCGAGGCAGACCCGGACAACGCGGACGCCTACGCCGCCAACGCGGAGGAGTACGCGGGGGAACTCGACGCGGTCGACGCCGCCTTCGAGTCGATCGCCGAGGGCGCCGCACGCGACGTGGCCGTGCTGGCGGGCCACAACTCCTTCCAGTACCTGGAGGCGCGCTACGGGTTCCGGCTCCACTCGCCGACCGGCGTCTCGCCGCAGAACGAGCCGACGCAGTCGGCGATCGCCGACACCATCGACCTCGTCGACAGCGAGGGGATCGAGGTCGTGCTGTACGACCGCTTCCAGTCGCCGCGGCTCGCGGAGTCGATCGTCGAGAACAGCGGCGCGACGGAGGCGGTCCCCGTCACGCCCGCCGGGGGGACGACCCGCGAGTGGAACGACGCCGGGTACGGCTACCTCGAACAGATGACCGAGATCAACGTCCCCGCCTTCGAGCGGGCGTTCGGCGCGCAGTGAGCCGCCCCTCCAGCGAACCACCGGCCCAACTGGCTGCGCGCGGCGATGACGGACTAAAAGAGCTAAACGTGCGGCCGACCCACGTCGGGTACACGCAGTGAGCGCAATCGTCGACCTCGACGCCGTGACGTTCGCCTACGGCGACACCGTCGCCGTGAGAGACGTCTCCCTGACGGTCGAGGAGGGGGATTTCCTGGGACTCGTCGGGCCGAACGGCTCCGGGAAGACCACGCTGCTCCACCTCATGCTCGGCCTCCACGAGCCGGACGAGGGGGCCGTGGAGCTGTTCGGCCGCCCCGTCGACGAGTTCGACGACGGCGGCCGGATCGGCTACGTCTCCCAGAAGGCGACGAGCCGGGGCGGCGCGATGCCGGTCACCGTCCGCGAGTGCGTCACGATGGGCCGGTTCGCACACGCCGGACGGGGACGGCTCTCCGCGGCCGACCGCGCCGCCGTCGCGGACGCCATCGAGACGGTCGGCATCGGCGACCTCGCCGACCGCCTCGTCTCGGAGCTGTCCGGCGGACAGAAGCAGCGGGCGTACATCGCGCGGGCCCTCGCGAGCGACGCGGACCTGCTCGCGCTCGACGAGCCGACCGTCGGCGTCGACGCGGAGTCCCGGGACGCCTTCTACGCGCTCCTCGACGAGCTCAACGACGAGGGGATCACGATCATCCTCATCGAACACGACATCGGCGTCGTCACGGACCGCGCGAACCGCATCGCCTGCGTCAACACCGAGCTGTATCACCACGGGGACACCGAGTCGTTCGTCGAGAGCGACGCCCTCGCGGAGGCGTACGGCACGACCGGACAGGTCGTCCACCACCACCACTGATGAGCGGAGAATCGCAGACCGACGGCGACCGTGACCGCTCCCGTCCGGACCGCGCCGGCCGCGACCGCGGACTCCGCCGGACCGCGGAGCTCGTCGGAATCGGTCTCACCGCGGTCGTCGCGGCCGGAATGCTCGGGTTCGTGCTGCTATACTGGGCGCAGGACCTCCCGGTCGCGAGCGAGCTGTACGCCGCGTTCCGCTCGCTCGGGCGCGGGATGGACGCCGCGTTCGGGACGAACGTGTTCCGACACCCGATCATGTGGCAGTCGATGGCGGTCGGCGTGCTCGTCGGGGTCGTCGCCCCGCTCGTCGGCTCCTTCCTCGTCCACCGCGAGATGGCGCTGATCGGCGAGACGCTCGCGCACACCGCGTTCGCCGGCGTCGCGATCGGGATCCTCGTCACCTCCTCGACCGGGTGGAACGGGTCGCTGCTGCTCGTCGCGCTCGTCGTCGGGATCCTCGGCGCGCTCGTGGTCCAGTGGCTCACCGACCGCACCGACGCCTACGGCGACGTGCCTATCGCGATCATGCTCAGCGGAAGCTTCGCGGTCGGGACGCTGATCATCAGTTACGGCGACGGCCTGACCGGGGTGAACATCCAAGGCTACCTGTTCGGGAACCTCGCGGTCGTGACGCCGGAGGGGGCGCGGCTGATGGGCGCGCTCTCCCTTATCGTCGTCGCGGCCGTGGCGCTGACGTACAAACAGCTCCTCTTCATCACCTTCGACGAGCAGGCCGCGCGGGTCGCCCAGCTCAACGTCACCGGCTACAACACCCTGCTCGTGGTGTTGACGGCGGTCGTCGTCGTCGGCGCGATGCAGGTGCTCGGCGTCATCCTCGTCGCCGCGATGCTCGTCGTCCCGGTCGCGGCCGCCTCGCAAGTCGCCCGGAGCTTCCGCGAGACGATGTACCTCGCGGTGATATTCGGCCAGCTGTCGGTGCTCGGCGGCTTCGCCGTCTCGATCGGTCTCGGGCTTCCCTCCGGGGGGTCGATCGTCGTCACGGCCATCGCGGTGTACCTCGCGAGCATCGTCGGCTCCGGCTTCTCGGTGAAGGCGATATCGGCGCACGGCTGAAGGCGAGCGACTCCCCGCGACACTCGGAAGCGGCGACCGCGCGCGGCTCCCGTCCGGTTTCCACAGACCCTTATGTCGCGACCGCGACCCACGCGTATGGGAGAAACCGAGACCTACACGGTCGCCGGTCCCGACGGTGACGAAGAGTCGTTCGAACTGCCCGCCGGACTCGTCGACGTCCTCAGCGAGCAGGGCGAGCCGGCGACGGCGGTCGTCTCCGACGTGGTCGTCCAGGCGATGGCCCAGCAGGCGCACGTCATCGTCCACCACAGCGAGGGCGACGTGCCCGAGGACATCGCGGAGATGAACGAGACGGCCGCGGAGCTGTTCGAGGAGCGGTTCGGACAGCCGCTCGAAGAGGCGCTCGGCCACTCGCATTAAGCGGGTTCGACGCGTCGCGGCACCCGAATGTGCCGCCGCGCGGCCACCCCGAACCAGTTCGGCTGACCGGCCGCTTAAGCCGGTCGAGACCCTATTCTCCGACATGTCTACCGACCCGGACGGCGCGGACGCTCCGGTGTTGATCTTCGACGGCGACTGCCCGTACTGCTCGGTCGCGGCGGTCGCGCTCCGGCGGCTCGACGGGGTCGTCGCGGTCCCGTGGGAGGCCGACCCGGTCGGCCCGTTCCTCGACGCACAGTTCGGCTCGCGCCCGTTCGCGATGGTGTTCGTCGACCCCGTCGAGCGCCGGGTGTACGCGGGCCGGTCGGCCGCCGAGGAGCTGGCCGAGCGCGCCGGGACGCCCGGGATCGTCGGCGGACTCGTCCGCGACAACTACGACCGCATCGCCGGCGCCGTCGGCGCGCTGTCGGGGCGCGACCGCGACCCGGCGGACTTCCACGACACTTACCCGCTCGACGACGAGGCGGGCGAGATGGTGACCTCGCTCCGGTCGGCCGCCGACGAGGCGCCGGCCGCGCTGTCGTGAGCGCGGCGGGGACTCCGGCGGTCGACGCTCGGGTGGTCGACACCGCGGCGGCCGACGCTCCGGCGGTGATCGCTCGATGAGCGACGCCGGGGGCGGCAGCTACACGCTCGTCGTCGACCTCGAAGCGGACGCGACGCTGTCTGCGGGCGCGCTCGGCGAGTGTGACCTCCCGGCCGGCGCGTACGCCTACACGGGGAGCGCGCTCGGCGCCGGCGGCTTCTCCCGGGTCGACAGACACCGCCGGACGGCGCGCGGCGACCACGACGTCCGCCACTGGCACGTCGACTACCTGCTCGGCCACCCGGCGGCGCGGGTCGACCGCGTCGTGCGGAGCGTCGGCGTCGACGTCGAGTGCGCGGTCGCCGAGCGGCTGCCGGCCGGGCCGATAGCGGGGTTCGGTGCGTCGGACTGCGGCTGTCCGAGTCACCTGACCGCCGGGGACCGGTACGAGACCGCCGAGTGCGACGACGACGCGCTCGACGCCCTCGCGGGGCGCGCGCTGGCGGCCCACGAGGCGGCGGTCGCGGCGACCGACGACACGGACGCGACCGTCGAGGTCGTCGCGGGCTCCGAGATGTAGGCTTCCGGGCCGCGTCGGATCAGAGATCGTAGCGCTCGACGACCTGCCGGAGCTGTTCCTCTCGCCCGTCCAGGGCGTCGTCGCGGAGCGCCGCCTCGTCCTCGGTCGGACACTCCAGGTCGGGGACCGGCGTCGGGCGTCCCGCGTCGTCGAGCGCGACGAAGGTGAAGTAGGAGGTAGTCGTCCGGCGCGTCTCGTCCGTTCGGGGGTTCTCGGCGCGCACGTCGACTTTCACGTCGACGCTCGTCCGGCCGGTGTTGAACACGTACCCCTCGATGATCGCGACCTCACCGGTCTCGATGGGCGCGATGAAGTCGACGTGGTCCATCGAGGCGGTGACCACCTGTCGGTTCGAGAATCGCATGCCGGCGATGGCCCCGCAGATGTCCATCCAGTGTAACACGGCGCCCCCGAGCGCGCGACCGAGGTTGTTCGTGTCGTTCGGCAGCAGCATCTCCGTCATCTCGGTGTGCGATGAGGCGAGCGTGGCCGTCTCGTCCATGCCAGTCGTGGGAGGGCGGGCGACTTGAACGACCGGCTTCGGAACGCAGGCCCGGGCGGCGATTCAGCGCTCCTCGGAGGGGTCGCCGTCGCCGCCGAACTGGACCGAATCCGGCGGGCGGCCCGCCTCGTCTATCACCTCGTCGGTCACGACGACCGGACAGTCGACGCGCACGGCGAGCGCGAGCGCGTCGGAGGGGCGTGCGTCGAAGACGAACCGCTCGGGTTCGCCGTCGTCGTAGCGCTCGGCGTCGACCTTCGCGTAGAAGGTGCCGTCGTGGAGGTCGTCGACGCGGACGCGGTCGATGGCGCCGCCGAACTCGGTGAGGATGTCGACGAGGAGGTCGTGAGTGAGCGGTCGGTCGAACGGTTCGCCCTCCAGCGCCATCCCGATCGACTGAGCCTGGTCGCCACTGACGAAGATCGGGACGTACTCGCCGCGCGCGGACAGGATCACCGCCGGGACGTCGCCGCTCGGCGCCGACCCCGCCCCGACCCCGACGACCTCGGCTTCGTGTTCCATACCCGAACGTGGTGGCGGCGGCTTGAATAGCTGTCCCACGCGCGAGCCGGATTCGAAGTTCGGCCTCCCGGTCCGGGGCGCGGCCTACCGGTTCGACGCCCGATCGCGGCTCTACCGGCTCGACGCCCGATACCAGTACGCCCACGCGAGCGTGAACACGAGCGCGGCGCCGACGAAGAAGACGACCCCCGGCTCGACGAGCGAGACGGCGTACTCCCTGAGCGGGTCGCCGACGAGTTCGATCGCGCCGTCGGCGCTCTCGGCGGCGGTGTTCTGGTCGGGGACGCTCTCGATGGTGGGACCGTCGGCCGCGGCCCCATCGGCGCCGTCGGCCGCGTCGGTTGTGGCAGTCCCCGCGTCGCCGCCGACCGAGGGACCGCCGAGCGATCCGACCGCGAGGAGGCGCTGGGCCGCGACCGCGGCGAGACCGATTATCCCGTAGCCGCCGAGCAGGCGCATGAGCGCGGTCTTGATCCCGGTCGACTCCTCGGAGCCGCCCGCGAACAGCACGAGCGGTTCGTCCGCGGCGGCGTACACGTCCATCTCGCGGCCCTTCTCGGAGTAGGCGGTGTCGACGACGTCGACGAGGTCGGCCTCGTCGAGCCGCGAGAGGTGGTACTGGACGTTCTGAAGGGAGGTATCGACCTCTTTGGCGAGTTCGGACTTGGTCGCCGGACGGTCGTGGAGCGTCGAGAGGATCGCCCGGGCGGTCTCGGAGCCGAGGGCCGCGATGAGGTCGTCCGCCTCGTCGTCGTCGACGCCGACGACGCGCGGCTCGCGCTCTTCGGGGGGCGTATCCGGCAGGGAGGGCAACAGCCGGGACATGCGAAGGAGTGAGACCCGTGAGAATACAAATTTGTTGGATCGTCGGGGACGGGGCGGCGCGTCGGCGGCGGCAACGTCGAGTTCCGACACCGACTCACAAACCCTAAACGCGGTGACCGAGTACGACGGATGATGACAGAGACGTCACGGGGGAGCGACGAGGCGACCCCGTCGACCGACGGGTCCCCGCGGACCGACGGCGGCGACCTCGACGCGGAGCCGCGCCGTGACCCCGCCGGCGACGACGGGACAGTCACGGTCGTCGGGACCGCGCACGTGTCGGAGCGCTCCGTCGACGAGGTCGAGGAGACGATAGAGCGGGAGCGCCCCGACGTCGTCGCCGTCGAACTCGACGAGGGGCGCTACCGCCAGCTCAACGGCGAGACCCCGGACGACCTCGACGCCGGCGACTTACTCAAGGGGAACACGGTGTTCCAGTTCCTCGCGTACTGGATGCTCTCGTACGTCCAGACCCAGCTCGGCGAGCGGTTCGACATCGAGCCGGGCGCCGACATGAAGGCCGCCGTCGACGTCGCCGAGTCGCTCGGGATCGACGTCGCCCTCGTCGACCGCGACATCCAGACCACGATCCAGCGCTTCTGGGCGCGCATGACGATCACGGAGAAGCTCCGGCTCGTCGGCGGGCTGGCGTTCGGCGTCAGCGACCCGCGCGTCGCCGGCGTGATCGGCGGCCTGGTCGTCGGGATCCTCGCCGGGCCGGCGATCGGTCTCTTCGGCGGCGCCGTCGGGATCACGAACGCGGTCCTGACGAGCGTCGCCGGGGGCGTCCTCGTCGCGCTCGCGGTCGGCATCGTCGTCGACCAGGTCGGCACGCTCGCGCTCTCGCCGGACCAACGGCTCTACGCCGCGGTCGGCGCCGGACTCGCCTTCGGCGCCGCCGCCGGAGTCACGGGCGTTGCCGACGGTCTCGTTTCGACGTACCTCGGCGGCTTCGCCGTGACGGCCATCGGCGGCTTCGGGATCGGTATCGGACTCGGGCTGGTCGTCGGCGGCTTCCTCGCGCTCGCGGTTGGCGCGTTCGCCGGCGGCGACGTCGACGCCGAGGCCGGCGGAATCGAGGAGCTGGACGCCGCCGACCTTACCGACACGGACGTGGTGACGATGATGATGGAGGAGTTCCGGCAGTTCTCCCCGGGCGGCGCGGAGGCGCTCATCGACGAGCGCGACGCGTTCATCGCCCACCGGCTCGTCGCGCTCCGGGAGTCCGGCTACGACGTGGTCGCCGTCGTCGGCGCCGGCCACCAAGCGGGGATCGAGCGCTACCTCGCAGACCCCGCGACTCTCCCGCCGATGGAAGATCTGGTCGGGCAGGAGTCCGGCCGAGGGCTGCCGTGGAAGAAGGCGATCGGCTACGCGATCACGGTCGGCTTCGTCGGCTTCTTCGTCCTGCTGGCGCTCGGCGGCGCCGGAAACGAGTTCCTGATCCGGCTGTTCGGGGCGTGGTTCCTGATCAACGGCGCCTTCGCGTTCGCGTTCGCGAAGGTCGCCGGCGCGCGCTGGCTCTCGGCCGGCGTCGGCGGCGCCGTCGCGTGGATGACCTCGATCAACCCGCTGCTCGCGCCCGGCTGGTTCACCGGCTACGTCGAGCTTCGGAGCCTCACCGTGAACGTCGCCGACATCGGCGCGCTCAACGACCTGCTCGGCGACGAGACGCGGTCGCCCGCGGAGCTGGTCTCCGCCATGCTCGACGTGCCGCTGTTCCGGCTCATCGTCGTCGTCGCGATGACGAACGTCGGGAGCATCGTCGCGAGCTTCCTCTTCGCGGCGTACGTCATCCCGGCGATGTTCGGCGCGGAGGTCGGCGGCGTCGAGGACGTCGGACGGCTGCTCGTCGACGGCGCGATCAACGGCGTCGACCTCGTTCGCGGCGCCCTCGGGGGGATCGCATGAGCGACGCCGGGACGTTCTCCGGGCGGCGGATCGCGGGTCTCTACTTCAGCGGCACCGAGCTCCGCGACCTGCTCGTGGCGTGGCTCGCGCTCGGCGTGGCGTTCATGCTGTTCTTCGTCAACGGCTGGGCCGGGATCGGACGGATCCTCGCGGCGGGCGTGCTCCCGCCGCTGTTCGTCGCGCTCGCGACCGCCGGGGTCGCCTTCCTCCTCCACGAGGTCGCACACAAGGTGGTCGCGGTCCACTACGACCAGGTCGCGGAGTTCCGCGCGGACAACAGCATGCTGTTTCTCGCCGTGATGAGTTCGCTGTTGGGGTTCATCTTCGCCGCGCCGGGCGCCGTCCACCACCGCGGGCGACTGACGCCGCGCGAGCACGGCCACATCGCGCTCGCCGGGCCGGTCGTGAACCTCGGGCTGATGGTCGCGTTCGTTCCGCTGTACGCGTTGGGCGGGGTCGTCGGCAGCGAGATAGTCACGATCCTCGGCTCCCGCGGGATCGCGATCAACGCGTTCCTCGCGGCGTTCAACCTCGTCCCGTACGGTCCCCTCGACGGGAAGACGGTGCTGAACTGGAGCAAGCCCGTGTGGGGCGGTTTTTTCGCTGTCTCCGTGCTGCTCACGGTGTGGATCGTGTTCGTCCGGGAGATTGGCTTCAACGGACCATTCTGACGCGAGGGCGTCGGCCTTTCCCATCTCTCACCAACCCGAAGGGAACGGTGCGTTTTTGCTCCGCGGGCGTGCTCTCACACACATGTCCGAGGGCGACGGGGGCGACGACGAGGGATCGGGCGGGGCGACCGACGGCGACGAACTCACCTACGCTGACGCGGGCGTCGACATCGACGCGAGCGAGGCCGCGACCGCGGCGCTGATCGGCGCGGTCGGATCCGACCCCGACGCGGACGACGCCGGGAGCGACTACGCCGGCCTGCTCGACATCGGCGACCGCTACCTCGCGCTCGCGACCGACGGCGTCGGGACGAAGCTGCTCGTCGCGGAGGCGCTCGGCGACTACTCGACGGTCGGGATCGACTGCATCGCGATGAACGTCAACGACCTCGTCGCGGCCGGCGTCCGCCCGGTCGCGTTCGTCGACTACCTCGCGGTCGACGAGCCGGACGAGCGGTTCGCCGAGCAGGTCGGCGAGGGACTCTCTCGCGGCGCGGAGCTGGCCGACATGGAACTCGTCGGCGGCGAGACGGCGGTGATGCCCGACGTGATCCGCGGCCTCGACCTGGCGGGGGCCTGCGTCGGTCTCGCCGCGAAGGACGGCGTGTTCGACGGCCGGGCGAAGCCGGGCGACGCCTTGGTCGGCTGGCGCTCGTCGGGGATTCACTCGAACGGACTCACGCTGGCGCGCGAGGCCGTCACGCGCGACCACGCCTACGCCGACCCCTGTCCGTTCGACGGCTACGAGACGGTCGGCGAGGCGCTCCTGGAGCCGACCGCGATATACACCGACCTGCTCGACCCGATGCGCGAGCGCGGCGTGCGCGGCGCGGCCCACGTCACCGGCGGCGGCTGGACGAACCTGACGCGGCTGGGCGCGAACCGGTACGTCGTCGAGGAGGCGTTCGACCCCCAGCCCGTCTTCGAGTTCGTCCAGTCTGAGGGGAGCGTCCCCGACGAGGAGATGTACCGGACGTTCAACATGGGGACCGGCTTCGTCGCGGCGCTTGACTCGGATGACGCCGAGTCGCTTGCCGACGAGACCGGGGGCCGTGTGATCGGGCACGTGGAGGAAAGCGAGGGCGACGAGGGAAGCGTCGCGATCCGCAGACTAGAATTATAAGTGGTTGCTGTCGACACCGTTATTGATCGTTTATAAATAAACGGTGGCGTGAGGGCCGTTTCTCGCGGGGTTCGACGCGCTCGCTGATAAACCGTTACTCGCGCGGCGGACCCTTTCCGATTCTCGGTTGATCGCTTATAAATCCGTAACGTCGGATCGATGGTGAACTCCTCCAAAGCCCCCGCCGCTCGTTTATAAATAGCTGAGCATGGATCGACGGTGAAATCCTCCAAAGCCCCAGCCGCGAGGCGGCAGTACGCTCGTTGCGCTCCTCGTCACTCGCTTCGCTCGTTCCTGCGGTGCTTACGTCGCCTACTACCGCCTCGCGGCTGCCCCTTTGAGTCCCACCCGACCGCACAGCGACCGCACCTCACACCTCCCCAGCCTCGTCGCGGGCCCGTTAAAACCGCCCCGGCACCCCCCCCCCCCCCCCCCCCCCCCTCCGGGGGGGGGGCCTCTAACCCGCGCCCGCGACTCCCTCGCACGCGCTCCTCGCGCCCTTCGGGCGCTCGGAGGCGCGCGCCACCGCGTAGTTCGTTTATAAAGAGTCGTCGTCTGCGCTTTTCGCGGCTTCGACGCGATCCGCCGTCGACTCCAGCGCCTCGGCCAGCGTTCTCGCTTGCGCGGGCGAGAGGTCGATCTCGTCGGCGTGGGCGGCGAGGTCGTCGACCGCCGTGTTGTCGAGTTCGACTTCCAGCGTGACCTGTTCGGGATCCTCCCGCGGCGCGGTGACGTTCACGACGCCGGGCGCGTCGGTCTCGAACTCGTGGCCGCGGGCGCGCCCGTCGACGAGTTCGAGGGTCGTGTAGGCGTTCACGCGGATGAGGCGGTCCGGCATCGTCAGTCGTCCGCCGGGGTCGAGGGCGCGTCCTCCATCGAGTCGTTCTCGGCGTACGGGTACCAGGTGCGCTTCGTGTTGTGCAGCATCGGGTCCTCGTAGTCGGTCTCCTCCGGCTCCACGAACGCGTCGAGTTCGTCCTCGTCGTGGCGAGCGACGAACGCCCGGAACGACTCGCCCTCGTCGCGCTCGGCGGCAAACGAGTCTATCAGGTTCGCGATCGCTCCCGGCACCTCGTCGGCGGGCACGCGCTGGGTGACCCAGCGAGCGAACCCCGGGTCCTCCCCGAGGCCGCCGCCGAGACCCACGTCGAGCGCCTCGACCGGGTCGCCGTCCTTGCGGGTCTTCATCCCGCGCAGGCTCACGTCGGCGATCTGCGGCTGCGCGCACGAGGCCGTACACCCGGAGAGGTGGACGTGGAACTCGTCGACGTCGGCGGGGAGGTCGACGTTGGCCTTCAGCCAGCGCGCGAACCGGACCTGCCGGTTCTTCGTCTCGACGATCGACAGCGAGCAGAACTCCGTGCCGGTACACGCGACCGAGCCGCGCATGAACGGCGACGGGTCGGGCGAGTAGTGTTCGAGCAGCGGCTCGTCGAGGAACTCGTCGAGCGCGTCGTCCGGCACGTCGGTGACGATGACGTTCTGGCGCTGCGAGAGCCGGACCTCGCCGGAGCCGTACTCCTCGGCGAGATCGGCCAGTTCGAGCACGTCGGCCGCGCCCATCCGCCCGACGAGCACGTTCAGGCCGACGAAGTTCGCTCCGTTTTTCTGGTCGTGGACGCCGATCAGGTCGTTGCGCTCGCCCTCGCCTGCGTTGTAGGTGTACTCCTCGCGAACGTCGCGGCCGGCGCTCTCCAGCTCGAAGTCGACGTACTCCTCCTGGAGCGTCTCGCGGACCTCCGCCGCGCCCCACTCGTCGACGAGGAACTTCACCCGCGCGTTGTACCGGTCCTCGCGGTCGCCGTAGTCGCGGAACAGCGCGGAGAGGCCGCCGGCCACGTCGGGGACCCGCTCCGGCGGCACCCAGACGTCGATGTCGCGGGCGAACCGCGGCTCGTTGCGCGCGAGTCCGCCGCCGACCCGGACGTTGAAACCGACCGCGTCCCCGTTTTCGTCGCCGTCGCCCTCGCTTTCGTCGTCCCCGGCTTCGCCGCCGTCTCCGCCGATCGCCTTGTACGCCGGCTCGAACGCGAGGTCGTTGATGTCGCCCTGCCCGGAGCCGTCGGCGGAGCCGGTCACGGACACCTTCCACTTCCGCGGGAGGTTCGCGTGGTCGTCGTTCCCCTTGAACCGCTCGTTGAGGTCACGAATCACCGGCCACGCGTCGATCACCTCCTGTCCGTCCTTGCCCGCGACCGGATTCCCGACGATGTTCCGCCACGAGTCCCCGCAGGCCTGCTGGGTCGAGAGTCCGTTCTCCTCCAGCTTCTCGAAGACCGCCGGCACGTCCGGCAGCTCGATCCAGTGGAGCTGGATCGACTGCCGGGTGGTGAAGTCGGCGTACGCGTCGCCGAAGACCGGATTCGTCCCGGGACCGCGGGCGTACTCGTCGGCGATCTCTCCGACGACGCGGAGCTGTCCCGGTTCGAGCACGCCGTTCGGGGTGCCGATCCGCAGCATGAAGTACCCCTCCTGTCCGTTCCGCTGGTGGTACAGGCCCCACCACTTGAACCGCTCGAACCACGCGTCCCGCTCGTCGTCCGGGATCGAGTCGAACCCCGCCTCGGCGAACTCGAACAGGCGGTCGCGCACCTCGTTGCCGTACACCTCCGATTTCCAGTTCTCGACGTCGGTTGGCATCGATCCGGCCTACAGCCGACACCCACATAGCTGACGGCGTGGTGTCAACCTTTCCCGGTGCCCCACCAACGTGGCACGTGTTGCCGCTACCCTCAGCGCCGCACTCGGCGGACGGCGGAGCGGTCGAATTCGACGAACTCGCCACCGCGTACCCGCCCGAGCGGGATCCAGCCGGTGGTCCCCGTCGCCCCGCACGCGATACACTGGCCGTACACCCGCGCCTCGACGGTCGAAGCGTCGACGCCGACCGACTGGAAGTTCTCGACGACCAGGTCCGCGAGCGCGCACTCGCACAGATCCGGCGCGTCGACCCGCCACAGTTCGCTGACACGCACTTCCCGGCTGTCGTTGACAGATATCCACGCTCCGTCGTCGAGGACGCGCAAACGGGTGGTCACGCACGCAGTTCGGCCGCGACGACCCAATGAGTGACGGTGCTCGCAACCGACGACAGTACCGATGACGGTCCAGTATCGAAAAACCGGCAGACTACACCGCCATACACTGTAAAATTAGTCTCCGAATTACCGGACATGAAATCCGGTATCCGAGAGTAGTGGTTCGATTTACACGCGTACCGACACTTATGACTCGTGCCCGGTTACGACGGTGTAATGACCGATTCGGTTCCCGGCCCCACCGACAATCGACCCGTCGACCCGACCGGCGACGAGTACCGACAGCACGCGTCCGCGGACGTCGCGCCCGAACTCTTCGGCGATATCTCGGAGCGACGATGACCGAGCGAGGAAGTTCCCGAGCGACAGACGACGAACGGAGAGACGTCGGAAACGAAGCGAACGCGGAGGGAGAGAGGGACGCCGAACCCGACGACGGCACGGACCACCTCGACGATGTCGAGGACGGCGCGGGGTGTACGGAGATATGGGAGCGGCTCTCCGAGCGGCGGGAGGAGTGAGAGGGATCGGTCGGGAGCGGTCGCTTACGACAGCTGCGCGGCGATGTCAGCCTCCGTGATGATCCCGACCGTCTCGCCGCCGTCGGTGACCATCACGGCCTTGTAGTGGTCGAGCAGATTTCTGACCTCGTCGACGGTCGCGGACGGCGCGACCGTCGGGAACGACTCGCTCATCACCTCGCTCACGGGGTGGTCGCCGACGTTCTCGCCGGCGTGGACGATGTCCCCCTGACTGATCGAACCGACCGGCACGCCGTTCTGGAGGACGGGGAGCTGCGAGTACGCCTCCGCCTCCATCAGCTCGACCGCCTCGCTCACGGCGTCGTCGGGGGCGACGCTGATCACGGTCTCGTTCATCAGGTCGGTCGCGCGCACGACCTCGCCTTCCGCCTCTTGGAGCGCGTTGACGATACGGCGGAGCGTCGAGAGCCGGGGGTCGACGTCGCCGCCCTCGATCCGCGCGATGAGGGGCTGGGAGACGTCCGCGGCGTCGGCGAGCTCGCTCTGGGTCAGGTCGAGCGCGGTCCGGCGCTCGCGGAGGTCCTGTGGCGTCGGCAGTTCCATGCCGACTAATTACTTAAGGTTATTAGAAAAGCTTTCGGCAGCGACCGAACTCGCGCCGCCGGAGAGTCTCGGCCCGCCGATGTCGGCCGAGCGCGGTCCGCGGTCGCCCTTATCGCTCCGCGTCTTCGTCCTCGTCGTCCGCCTCGGTCTCGAAAACGTCGATGACTTCGAGGGGGACGTCGCGGAGCGCGCCGCCGACCTCGCTTTTCGCGATCCGCTCGGCGTGCTCCTCGCTGTCGGCGTTGAAGATGTCGATCTCTAAGAGAAGCCCCACGAGCGCCGTGTTCGCCGCGAGGAACGCGGCGTCGAACGGCTCGCCGCAGGCCGGACAGCCGGTGACGCCGGGTTCGACCTCGACGTACTGCTTGTCCGTCTCGTTGAGTCGCTTCCCGGCTTCGCTGACCGCGACGCCGATGGCGTCGTCGGTCTCCTCGACGTCTCGGACCAACCAGGCGGCTTCCATCGCGACTTCGTAGTTGCTCATATTCGAGCGAACGGGCCGCAGGGTTTCTTGTCTTGTGGTTCGCCCGCGGTCGCGGCCGCCCCGTCGATCGGGGGCGACCCGCGGTGAAGCGCCCGTTACAGCCGGTCGACGATCGCCGCGGTGACCTCGTCGGTCGCCGCGGCGCCGCCGAGGTCGCCGGTTCGCGGGCCGTCGGAGAGCACGTCCTCCACGGCGTCGCGCACGCGCGTCCCCTCCTCGACGTGGCCGAGGTACTCCAGCAGCATGGCGGCCGACAGGATCGCCGCCGTCGGGTTCGCGACCCCCTCGCCGGCGATGTCGGGCGCGGTGCCGTGGACCGGCTCGAACAGCGCGTTGTCGTGGCCGACGTTCGCGGAGGGGAGCAGCCCCAGTCCGCCCACGAGTCCGGCGGCCAGGTCGGAGAGCACGTCGCCCGCGAGGTTCGGGCAGACGATCACGCCGTACTGCGTCGGGTCGAGCGGGAGCTTCGTCGCGAACGCGTCCATCAGCTCCTCGTCGGCGTCGACGCCGCGCTCGTCGGCGACCGCGAGCACCTCCTCGCGGAAGCGCCCGTCGGTCTCGCGCATCACGTTCGCCTTGTGCGCGACGGTGAACCCCTCGTCGGGGTCGCCCGCGGGGCCGCGCCCGTCCCCGACGAACTCGCAGGCGTACTCCGCCAGCTCCCGCGAGGCCGACGAGGTGACGACCCGCGTCAGCGTCGAGAGGTCCTCGGAGAGGCGGTCCTCGTGGCCCGCGTAGACGCCCTCGGTGTTCTCGCGGAGGAACACCACGTCGGTCTCCGGCCGGAGCGCGTCGACGCCGGGGTACGCCACCGCGGGTCGGACGTTGACGAACGAGTCGACCGCCTCGCGCAGCGGGAGGATGACGTCGGCGGCGGTCTCGCCGGCCGCGCCGAACAGCGTCGCGTCCGCGTCCCCGACCGCGTCGTACGTCTCGGCGGGGAGCGCCTCTCCCGTCTCCGCCTTCGTCGCGTCGCCGGCCTCCGCCTCGACGAACTCGAAGTCGAGGTCGAACGCCTCCAGCACCTCGACGGCGGCGGGGACGACCTCGCGGCCGATCCCGTCGCCCTCGATGACGACGACCTCGTGGCTCACGCCTCGTCCCCCGCCGCGGTCTCGGACACGTGTTCGTCCGGAACGTACGGCAGCGACCGGGCAGTCTCGCGGACCGCGCCCTCGTTCGCGCCCATCAACGCCGTGGTGTCCCAGACACCCTCGACGAGCGCCTTCCGCTGGGCGTCGTAAACCGTCGCGTCGATCACGGTGTCGCCGTAGGCGATCGTCTCCGCGGCCACGTCGATGTCGACCTCGGCGTCGGGGTCGGTCTCGACGTAGTCCTGCAGCGCCTCGATCTCCTCCTGATCGGCCGTGACCGTCGGGATACCGAGCGCGAGGCAGTTGCCCGCGAAGATCTCCGCGAACGACTCGCCGACGACCGCGTCGATCCCCCAGCGCATCAGCGCCTGCGGGGCGTGCTCGCGCGACGAGCCGCAGCCGAAGTTGGCGTTGACGACCAGGACGTTCGCGCCCTTGTACTTCTCCTCGTTGAACGGGTGGTCCTTCTCGTTGTCCTCGTCGTCGAACCGCTGGTCGAAGAAGGCGAACTGCCCCAGCCCGTCGAAGGTGACGACCTTCATGAACCGCGCCGGGATGATCTGGTCGGTGTCGATGTCGTTGCCCCGGACCGGGATCCCGGTGCCGGAGACCTCGGTGACCTTCTCGGCCGGCGACTCGCCGTCGCTGAACTCGGGCGAGCTCATACGGTCGCCACCTCCTCCATCTCGCGGACGTCGGTGACCTCGCCGGTCACCGCCGCGGCCGCGACCATGATCGGACTCATCAGCACGGTGCGCCCGTCCTTCGAGCCCTGCCGGCCGACGAAGTTCCGGTTCGACGAGGAGGCGCTCGCCTCGTCGCCCTCCAGCTGGTCGTCGTTCATCCCGAGACACATCGAACAGCCGGGCTCGCGCCAGTCGAAGCCGGCGTCTTTGAACACCTCGTCGAGCCCCTCGGCCTCGGCGGCGTCGCGGACTCGCTGGCTGCCGGGAACGACCATCGCGCGCACGTCGTCGTCGACCTCGCGGCCCTCGACGAACGCCGCGGCCTCGCGGAGGTCCTTCAGCCGCGCGTTGGTACACGAGCCGAGGAACGCCACGTCGATCTCGTACCCCTCCATCGTGTCGCCCGGCTCGACGCGCATGTGCTTTTGCGCGCGCCGTGCCGTGTCCTGGTCCTCCTCGGACAGCTCGTCGGGGTCCGGGATCGGTTCGGTGATCCCGGCCGTCTGGCCGGGCGTGGTCCCCCACGTGACGGTCGGCTCGATCGCCGAGCCGTCGATGGTGACCACGTCGTCGTACTCGGCGTCGTCGTCGGTCCGGATCGACTCCCAGTAGGGTTTCAGCCGCTCGAACTCCTCGGGGTCGTCCTCGAAGGCGTCCGTCTCCTTGAGCCACTCGTAGGTGGTCTCGTCGGGGTTGACGTACCCCGCGCGGGCGCCGCCCTCGATCGACATGTTACAGATGGACATCCGCCCCTCCATCCCGAGGTCCTCGATGGCCTCGCCGGCGTACTCGTACACGTGGCCGACGCCGCCGTCGGTCCCGAGCTTCCCGATGATCGTGAGGATGACGTCCTTCGCGGTGACGCCCTCGCCGAGCTCGCCCGTGACCTCGATCTTGCGGACCTTCTGTTTCTCCATCGCGACGCAGCCCGTCGCCAGCACGTCGCGGATCTGCGAGGTGCCGATGCCGAACGCCAGCGCGCCGAACGCGCCGTGCGTCGACGTGTGCGAGTCGCCGCAGACGATCGTCATCCCCGGCTGGGTGAGCCCCTGCTCCGGCCCGATGACGTGGACGATCCCCTGATCGCCGGAGTCCGGATCGGAGAAGTCGATGCCCGAGCCGCGGACGTTCTCCTCCAGCTCCGCCATCATGCTCTCGGCCGCGTCGTCGCGGTAGGGGCGGTCGCGGTTCCCGGTCGGCACGATGTGGTCGACCGTCGCGTGCGTGCGCTCCGGGAACGCGACCTCCTGCCCGCGCTCTTTCAGCATGCCGAACGCCTGCGGGCTGGTGACCTCGTGGACGAGGTGGAGCCCGACGAACAGCTGGTCCTGTCCGGTGGGTAACCGCGTCACCGTGTGTCGGTCCCACACCTTGTCGTACAGCGTCCCCTCGCTCATCGGCACTCACCCGTGTGGCGCGTGGGGTGTGCGGTGTCGTCCGGCCGGTTCGCGCCGCCGCGTACGCCCATCAGGCGGTCACCTCGGCGCTCTCCTCCTCGTCGTCTTCGGCCGACTCCTCCCACGCGAACAAGCCGCGGAGCTCCTCGCCGACGGCCTCGATCTCGTGGTTCTTCTCGGCGGTCCGGAGCTGGGTGTAGGAGGGCCGCCCAGCCTGGTTCTCCGCGATCCACTCGCGGGCGAACTGCCCGTTCTGGACCTTCTCCAGCACTTCCTCCATGTTCTCGCGGGCGTGCTCGTCGACGACCACGTCGCCCTGCGTGAGTCCGCCGTACTCCGCCGTGTCGGAGACGGAGTCCCACATCTCGCCCAGCCCGCCCTCGTACATGAGGTCGACGATGAGCTTCAGCTCGTTGAGACACTCGAAGTACGCCATCTCCGGCGAGTAGCCGGCGTCGACGAGCGTCTCGTACCCCTGCTTCACGAGCGAGGTGACGCCGCCGCAGAGGACGGCCTGCTCGCCGAACAGGTCGGTCTCGGTCTCCTCGCGGAACGACGTCTCGACGACGCCGGCGCGGGTACAGCCGATCGCGGCCGCGTACGCGAGCCCCTCGTCGTGCGCGTCGCCGGTGGCGTCCTGATACACCGCGAGCAGGCCGGGCGTCCCCTCGTCGTTCTCGTAGTTGCGGCGGACGAGGTGGCCCGGCGACTTCGGCGCGACCATCGTCACGTCGACGTCCTCGGGCGGCTGGATCTGGTTGTAGTGGATGTTGAACCCGTGCGCGAACTGCAGCGTGTCGCCCGCGTCGAGGTTCGGTTCGATCGCCGCCTCGTACACGTCCGGCTGGACGGTGTCGGGGACGAGGACGCTCACCACGTCGGCCTCGGCGACCGCGTCGGCGGGGGCCTCCACGCGGAGCCCGTCGCTTTCGGCGGCGGCCCGCGAGGAACTGTCCTCACGGAGACCGACGACCACGTCGACCCCGCTGTCCGCGAGGTTCTGCGCGTGGGCGTGGCCCTGCGAGCCGTAGCCGAGGACGGCCACGGTCTTGTGTGCGATCGCCTCCTCGTCGGCGTCTTCGTCGTAGTATACTGTCGAGTCGAACGTCTGGGTGTCGTCTTCGGTCATGTGTATCGTGTGGGTTCGCTGTGTGTTCGCGTGTGTTTTCGTGCGTCAGTCGTCGTGGGTGGTCGGTTCGCCAGCCGTCCCGGGCTTCTCTCCGGGCGCGGTCGGAGTGTCGCCGCGCGCGAGGGCGGTCGGTCCCGTCCGCGCGATCTCGACGATGCCGAACCGCTCGAACGCGCCGATCGCGTTGTCTATCTTGGCGTTGTCGCCGGTGAGCTCGACGGTGATCGTCTCCGGGCCGGCGTCGACCGTCCGTCCGTCGTACATCTCCGAGACGGCGTGGACCGCGGCGGGGTCGTCGGCCTCGACCTTCAGCAGGACGAGTTCGGAGGTGACCGCGTCGCCGGCGACCTCGCCGACCGAGATGACCGGCTTCAGCTTCGCCATCTGCTTTTCGATCTGGTCGATCCCGGGATCCGTCTCCTCGACGACCATCGTGATCCGCGAGTGGCCGTCGACGGTCGTCGGCCCGACGGTGAGGCTCTCGATGTTGAACTGGCGGCGGGAGACGAGTCCGGAGACGCGCGCGAGCACGCCCGGCTCGTCCTCGACGAGCGCCGAGATGACGGCGCGCCGCGACCCGTGTTCGGCCTCGACGACGGGGTCGATCCGGATCCCTTCGAGGTTCCGGCGCCCCTCGGGATGGTCGCGCTCGTCGGGACCGGGCTGCTCGCCCGGCAGGGGTCGGGAGTCGGTCTCCGGCGCGCCGGCGTCGGAGGCGGAGCCCCCGTCTGTCGCGGGCCGGGAGTCGGGCGAGTCGCCGCTCATAGCTGGTCCTCCGCGGCCGCGAACTTCCCGTTCGCGCCGCCGCTCGGCACCATCGGCAGGACGTTCTCCTCGGGGTCGACGTGGAAGTCGACCACGGCGGGACCCTCGTAGTCGAGCGCCTCCTCGACGGCGGGCGCGACCTCGTCGTAGTCGTCGACGCGGATCCCGAGGGCGCCGAACGCCTCCGCGAGCTTGTCGAACTCGGGCATCCACGTGTAGTCGGAGGCCATGTGGCGGCCCTCGTAGAAGGCGTCCTGCCACTGTCTGACCATCCCGATGTACTCGTTGTTGAGCACCGCGATAGTGACGTCCAGCTCCTCGCGGACGGCCACCGACAGCTCCTGCATCGTCATCAAAAAGGAGCCGTCGCCGTCGAAACACACCACGTCGCGGTCGCTCTCGCCCATCGTGTCGGCGGCGACGCGCGCGCCGACCGCGGCCGGCACGCCGTACCCCATCGTCCCCAGCCCGTGCGAGGAGACCCACGTCCGCGGCTCGGAGTACGTCCAGAACTGCGAGGCCCACATCTGGTGTTGGCCGACGCCCGTGGTGACGATGGCGTCGTCGTCGGTCGCCTCGTCGAACGCCTCGACGACGAACTGTGGCTTCAGCGGCTCGTCGTCGGGGGTCGCGTACGTGAGCGGGTACGTCTCCTTCCACTCCGCACACCGGTCGCGCCACGCCTCGGTGTCGGGCGCCTCGCGGACCGCCGCGGTCAACTGGTCCAAGACGCGCCCCGCGTCGCCGATGAGGGGGTAGTCGGCGTGGACGTTCTTCGAGATCTCCGCCGGATCGATGTCGACGTGGATCACCTCGGCCTCGGGCGCGAAGGTGTCGATCCCGCCCGTGAGCCGGTCGTCGAACCGCGTGCCGACCGCGATCAGGCAGTCGGTGTGAGTGATCGCGAGGTTCGCGTAGCCGGTGCCGTGCATCCCCGCCCACGAGAGACTGAGGTCGTCGTCCTCGGGGAACGAACCGATACCCGGCATCGTCGTCGTCACCGGGATCCCGAAGCTGCGGGCGAACGTCCGCGCCTCGTCGCTCGCGTCGGCCTTGATCACGCCGCCGCCGAACAGGCAGACTGGGCGCTCGGCCGACTCGATGGCGCGCGCCGCCTCCTCGACGGCGTCCGCGTCCGCGTTCGGGTCGGGGTCGGTGCCCGCGGGCGGCGTCGCCGGACCGGGCGTCCGGTCGGTCTCGTCCTGCGTCACGTCCTTCGGCAGGTCGACCAGCGTCGGACCGGGGCGCCCGGCCCGCGACAGCTCGAACGCCTCGCCGACGGTGTCGCCGACGGTGTCGGCCCCGCCCGCGAAGTAATTGTGCTTCGTGACCGGCCGGGTGACGCCGACCGTGTCGGTCTCCTGAAACGCGTCGTTGCCGACGAACTCCGTGGGGACCTGCCCGGTCAGCGCCAGCATCGCGTCCGAGTCCATGTCGGCGTCGGCGATGCCGGTGACGAGGTTCGTCGCGCCCGGCCCGGAGGTGGCCATACAGAGCCCCGGCTCGCCGGCGACGACGCCGTACGCGTCGGCCGCGTGGGCGGCGCCCTGCTCGTGGGCCATCGTCACGTGCCGGATGGACGAGTCGTACAACGCGTCGTAGACGGGCATGATCGCCCCGCCCTGAACGCCGAAGGCGGTCTTCGCGCCCGCGGCTTCGAGGGCGGCGACGACCGACTCGGCGCCGGTCGAGACGGCGCCCGCGGCGGGAGCGTCGTCGGCGTCGGGCGCCGAGTCGTCGGCTCCCGCCGCCGGCTCCGCGGAGCCGTCCGGGTCGTCCTCTCGTGTGTGTGCTGCTGTGTCGCTCATTGTCGTGGTGGTGTTCGGTGTGGCATCTGGCGGGTCGTGTCGGTCGCTGCGAACGCGGGACGGGCGGGGTCGCGGGTCCCGGCTCTGGAGCGAAGCTCCGTGCGTCGGAAACGGCCCGGCCGCCGGCGTTCGGCGGTGCGTCGCGTCGGTGAGGAAGGGGTAGTGTAGGGGGTCAGACCCCTACGATGATCGGCGCGACGGCTGCGGGAACGCCCGCTCGCTCCGCGGCCGTGGTGTGCCGTCGCATCTCGCTCGGAGCAACGCGGCCGGGGTATAAATTCCTGTCGGGGAACGCAACGCTCCGCCCCTCGACGGTCCCGGTGGGACCGTCGGGGACGACGCGCGGCTCTCTCTCGCGACCGCCCGCGCGGTCGCTCGGGGGGCGCTCCGGTCGAGGAGGGGGGCATCAGACCCGGACCTCCTCCTCCCGCGTGACGTCCGCCTCCTCGGCGAACCGCTCGACGTCGCCGGCCGTCACCTGCCGCTTCCCGGAGCCGTACTCCTTGACCCGCTTCGTGATCGTCCGGACCTCGCTGTCCGTCGGGTCGAAGCCGGCCTCTACCAAGTGCTTGCGCACGCTGTGGGTGCCGGTGTGTTTGCCTAGCACGAACTCGCGCTCGGCGCCCACCATCTCCGGGGTCATCACGCCGGTCTCGAACGTGTCGCTGTTCTCGATGACGCCGGCGGCGTGGATGCCCGACTCGTGGGCGAACGCGTTCCGCCCGGTGACGGGCTTGTTCGCCGGCACCGGGATGTCCGAGGCCTCCTCGACGATCCGAGCCAGCTTGGTGATCTGGGTCGTGTCGATGCCGGTGTCGACGCCGTACACCGACTCGACCGCCATGACGACCTCCTCGTAGGCGGCGTTGCCGGCGCGTTCGCCGATCCCGTTGACCGACACCTGCGCCTGCTCCGCGCCGTTCTCGAAGCCCATGACCGCGTTGGCCGCGGCCATGCCGAAGTCGTCGTGGGTGTGGACGTCGACGCGCGCGTCGGTCGCCTCGACGACGGCCGCCACCGTCTCGCCGAAGCTGGTCGGCATCCCGACGCCGCAGGTGTCGGGGATGTTGATCCAGTCGGTGCCCGCCTCGGAGACGGCCTCGACGATGTCCACCAGGTAGTCCGGGTCCGTCCGGGTGGCGTCCATCGGCGAGAACATACACTCGACGCCGGCGTCTTTGACCTGCTCGACGGCGTCGACCGCGCGTCCCTTCGCCTCTTCGCGGGTCGCGTGCATCGAGTCCTCCAGCTGAACGTCGCTGGTGGAGACGAACACGTGGACCATCTCGACGCCGGAGTCGATGGCTGCCTCGATGTCGCCCTCGACGACCCGCGCCAGCCCGCAGACCGTGGTGTCCGTGGCGGCGGCGATGTCGCTGACGGCCTCGAACTCCGCGTCCGAGTTGACCGGGAACCCCGCCTCGATGACGTGGGTGTTCATGTCGTCCAGCGTCGCCGCTATGCGGCGTTTTTCATCGTAGCTGAACGACGTCCGCGGTGACTGTTCTCCGTCTCGCAGGGTCGTGTCGAAGATCCGTACAGGACCGATTTCGACGTTAGAAGCTATTGTGCCCTGGAAGAACTCGATCCGCCGGGGTGTCCGACGAAGCCTCCGTGATGTCTGTCATCGGTTCACGACAAGACGGTCGGGTACTTAACGGTTTGGACGATCGCAAAATCGGGGCGGACCGGCAGTTCGAGTCGGCGGGTATTCTGATCGGAAAACCGCACGACAGCGACGGAATTGATACACCTTAAGGAGATTATACACACACCGAGGATCGCGGAGTGATTCCGATTCGGAAGTCGGTTAATAAGCGAGATAGACGTTCGTTTCGTTCGAAGCGCGGGCGACCGGCGGCTCGCGCGCGGCACGAGTCAGCGCTCCCCACGGGGCGGATATCGGTGGTCCGTCGACCGTTCGCGAACGCCGTTACCGCCCGAGCGACTCGGTCACCTCGCGGCGGAGCGCGACCAGGTCGGCGTCCGCCCGTTCGCGGGGGCGGTCGATGTCGACGTCGATGACCGACTCCACCGTCCCGGGCTGGCCGCCGAGGACGACGACCCGGTCCGCGAGGTAGACGGCCTCCTCGACGTCGTGGGTGACGAGGACGACCGTCGTCCCGCGTTCCTCCCACACGTCGAGCAGGTGGTCCTGCTGGTCCGCCTTCGTCAGCCGGTCGAGCGCCGAGAACGGCTCGTCGAGCAGCAGCACGGAGGGGTCGTACGCCAGTCCGCGCGCGAGCGACACGCGCTGGGCCATGCCGCCGGAGAGCTGGTCCGGGTGGCTCTCGGCGAACCCGTCGAGTCCGACGGTCTCGATCAGTTCGTCGACGCGTTCCCGGGCCGCCGGGCTCTCCGGATCGACGTCGGCCGGGAGACCGACCGCGACGTTCTCTCGCACGTCCGCCCAGTCGAGCAGCCGTGGCTCCTGGAACACCATGCCGACGGCGTCGCTGCCGCCGTCGCGGACGTCCGTCCCGTCGACTGTGACACGGCCGGCGAACTCCGGTTCCAGCCCCGAGAGCACGCGGAGCAGCGTCGACTTCCCGCAGCCCGAGGGACCGACGACGGCGACGAACTCCCCGTCCGCGACCGCAAGGTCGACGCCGTCGAGCGCGACCGTGTCGTCGTACCGCTTCCGGAGGCCCTCGACCGCGAGGACGGGGTCGGCGTCCGACGCGGCGGCGGCCGACCCGGCGGCGTCCGCCTCGCCGGTCGGCGTCGTCGAGTCGGCGTCAGCGTCCGACGACACGGTCTCTCACCTCCTTCACCGCGACGTCCGAGCAGTTGCCGAGGAACGCGAACAGCAGGATCGAACCCACGATGATGTCGGGCCGCGCGAGGGCCCGCCCGTCGCTCAGCAGGAACCCGATCCCCTGGCTCGCCGCGATCAGCTCGGCGGCGACGACGAACATCCACGCCAGCCCGACGCCGCCGCGGATCCCCACGAGCAGGTCCGGGAGCGCGGCCGGGAACACGACTCGGCGCAGCGACTCGACGCGGCCGAGGTCGTACACCTCCGCGACCTCCAGCAGCTCCTCGTCGACCGCCGCGATGCCCGTCGAGAGGTTGAGGTACACGGGGAAGAACGCGCCGACGGCGATGAGCAGTACCTTCGCTGTCTCGCCGATGCCGAACCAGAGGAGGAACAGCGGCACCCAGGCGAGCGACGGGATGTTCTTCAGACTCTGTAAGAGCGGATCGAGCAGGTCGCTCGCCGTCCGCGAGAGACCGGTGAGAGTCCCGAAGACGGTCCCGACGATGATTCCGAGACCCGCGCCCAGCGCCACGCGCTGGAGCGTGATAGCGACGTGGTCCCACAGCTCGCCGGACGCCGCCATCCCGTAGAGCGTCTCGGCCACCCGGAGCGGCGCCGGCAGCTGGTAGGCGGCGAAGACGCCGGTCGCGACGAGGAAGTGCCAGACAACGACGAGACCGATCGGGACGAGCAGCCCGAGCAGCGGTCGGAACCGGTCGGGGGAGGGGAGCGGAACCGGACCGAGACTGGGGGATTCGGAGCGGTGGACCGACCCGCCGGCCTCCGACCCGGTGCCGGAGTCGGACTCGCGGGAGACGTCCGACTCCCGGCGGGTGTCGGCGGCCATCTCAGACGACCTCGCTCGCGAACTCGGAGTCGATCAGCTCGTCGACGTTCCCGGCGGGGTCGGCGTCGTCGGTCACGAGGCCCTCGCGTTCGAGGATCGGCGAGAGGTTCGACAGGAGTTCACGGTGCGGGTCGCCGGGGATCGGCCGGGAGAGGTCGTTCCGCTGGGTGAACACGCGCTCCGCGACCGGCGCCGACATCTCGGAGGCGTCGGCGAGGATCCCAGCGGTCTCCTCGGGGTTCTCGACGGCCCACTCGCGGCCGCGCTCGTAGGTCTCTATCACGCGGCGGGCGTCCTCGGTGCGGTCCGAGAGGAACCCGTCGAGGAAGTTCAGGAAGCCGTAGGTGTTGTACCGCGGCTCGCGGAAGAACAACTCCGCGCCGTCGTGTTCCAGCTCCAGTTCGGCCATGTGGGGGTCGAGACCGGCCCACGCGTCGACCTCGCCGCGGACCAGGGCGGACTGGCCCTCCGGGTGCTGGAGGTTGACGACCTCGACGTCCTCCTCGCTCAGGCCCGCGTCGTCGAGCGCCTGAAGCAGGAAGAAGTACGGGTCGGTCCCGCGGGTGGCGGCGACGCGGCTCCCTTCGAGGTCCTCGACGGACGAGATTCCGGTCTCCTCGAAGGTGACGAGCGCGGTCCACTCCGGCTCCGAGTAGATGTACGGCGTCGTGATCGGCACGCCGTTCGTGCGGGCCATCAGCGCCGCGATGCCGGCGGTCGAGGAGACGTCCGCCTCGCCGCTCTGGGCGTACTCGTTCGCCTGGTTGCTCCCGAGGCTCAACACCCACTCGACGTCGGAGCCGGTGTCCGCGAACGCCTCTTCGAGCCAGCCCTTCTCGCGCAATACGAGACTGACCGGGTTGTAGTACGCGTAGTCGACCGTCACCGTCCCCGATTCGCCACCGCCCCCCGCGCAGCCGGCGAGCAGCGAGCCGCCGATCGCCGCGCCGGTACCGCGCAGGAATTGTCGTCGCTCCATCGTGACTCTCCCTTTCGGTGCCACGCATAAGGTGATATGGCTACTGAGAATATTCAACTACGACTATGATGTCTTATGGTTATTTATTTTCGAGGATGGGCGTCGTTCACACGGGCTTCGATCGCCGTTTCACGCCCGCTACCAGCCGGTCGTTCGTTCGTGACCGGATCCCGACTACTGCCGAAGCCGTTCGGCTCGCGTTCCGGGTAGCGGACTATGTTGCTGGTTAGTCGCGGTCCGGACGCCGACGGGCCAGCTACATTCCCATGTCGGCGGCGGCGTCCGGCACCGGGAGGTCGGAGACCGCGACGCCGAGCAGCTCCGCGGCGTGATCGAGCGCCATGTCGAACCCGTAGTACCGCTCCAACTCGTCGCCGTCGGGACCGGTCCGGACCTTCAGCATGGCGTACCCCTCGGCGTTCTGCGCGACGGTCGCCTCGCGACTGTCCCGCGAGAAGGTGAGCAGGCGCTCGCCGCCGGTCTCCTCGTACCGCGCCGCGACCCCGTTCGCCGACGCGGTCTCCGTGTCGGTCATACGCTCGATACGGACCGATCCCTGTCGAATCTGTCGGTCGCCACGTGGCTTCGAACCCGCGTCGAACCGTTCCGCGGCGACCCACGACGATCCGCGATGGCAACCTTAAGGGACGGCACGCACCAACTCTCGGCAATGAGTACCGAGGTGACACGTCGACGGGCGTGGGTGATCGCCGCCCGGCCCCAGACGCTTCCCGCCGCGGCCGCGCCGGTGATCGTCGGCGTCGGGCTGGCGCTCGACGCCGGGGTGTTCGCCCCGCTGCCCGCGCTGGCGGCGCTCGTGGGCGCGGCGCTGATCCAGGTCGGCACGAACTTCGCGAACGACTACTACGACGCTATCCAGGGCGCCGACACCGACGACCGCGAGGGGTTCACCCGCGTCGTCGCCAGCGGCCTCATCGAGCCGGCCGAGGTGAAGCGGGCGATGTGGCTGACGTTCGCGGCCGCGATCGGCGTCGGCACCTACCTCGTCGCCGTCGGCGGCGTCCCCATCCTCGTGATCGGACTCGCCTCCGTCGCGGCCGGGATCGCCTACACCGGCGGGCCGTACCCCCTCGGCTACCACGGGCTGGGCGACCTCTTCGTGTTCGTCTTCTTCGGCGTGATCGCCGTGACCGGGACCTACTACGTTCAGGCCGCCGCGCTGCTGTCCGGGTGGTTCCCCGTCGGGATCCCCGACGGGACCGTCGCGCTCGCGGCGGTCGTCGCGAGCCTCCCGATCGCCGCGCTGTCGACGAACATCCTCGTCGTCAACAACCTCCGGGACCGCGAGGAGGACGCCTCGACCGGCAAGCGCACGCTCGCCGTCCGGTTCGGCTACCGGTTCGCCCGCGCCGAGTACCTCGCGATGCTCGCCGTCGCGTACCTTGCCCCGCTGTGGTTCGTCGCGCGCGGCGACGGTCTCCCGACCCTGCTCCCGCTCGTCACCCTCCCGCTGGCGGCGACCGTCGCGCGGACGGTGCTGACGGAGACCTCCGGCGAGGCGCTCAACCCCGCGCTCGAATCGACCGGCAAGCTGCTCGCGGCGTACGCCGTCGCGTTCGCGGTCGGGCTGGCGGCGTGACCGGCGACCGTCCGCTCGGCGGGGATCCGACCGACACGATGCGGCATCGCCCGTTCGCGCTCGACCTGACCCGCCCGCTTGGCACCGCACACGGCGAGGTCCGCAGCCGAGACGGGTTCCTGATCACCGTCGAGCGCGAGAGCGACGACTCGCCCGTCTCCGGCGTCGGCGAGGCGACCCCGCTTCCGGGGTGGACCGAGTCGTACGAGGCCTGCGCGGCCGCGCTGGACGAGCGCGCGGGCTCCGACGGCACGGAATGGCCGCCGGATTTCCCGGATGCCGAGGCGACGCCGGCCGCCCGCCACGGCGTCTCGCTGGCGCTCGTCGACCTCGCGGCCCGTGATTCCGGGGAGCGGCTCGCGGACCGGCTCGCTGCCGAAGCCGCTGTCGACTCGACGCCGGCGGACGCCGTCCCGGTCAACGCGACCGTCGGAGACGGCGAGCCGGCCGAAACCGCCGCCGAGGCGGAACGAGCGGTCGACGAGGGGTTCGACTGCCTCAAGCTGAAGGTCGGCGTCCGCGAGGTCGACGCCGACGTCGAGCGCGTCCGCGCGGTCCGCGAGGCGGTCGGCGACGAGATCGCGATCCGTGTCGACGCGAACGGGGCGTGGGACCGCGAGACGGCGCGGAGCGCGCTCGACGCGCTGGCCGCGTTCGACCTCGCGTACGTCGAGCAGCCGCTTCCGGCGGACGAGCTCGACGGGCTGGCGGCGCTCCGCGGGATCAGCGGCGGCTCAGGGGTTCCGATCGCTGTCGACGAATCGGTCGCAGTTCGCGGGATCGACGCCGTCTTGGCGGCGAACGCCGCCGACGCGACGGTTCTCAAACCGATGGCGCTCGGCGGTCCGGACCGCGCGCTGGCGGCCGCACTCCGGGCGCGGTCGGCCGGGGTCGACCCGGTCGTCACCACCACCATCGACGCCGTCGTCGCGCGGACAGCCGCCGTCCACGTCGCGGCCGCGATTCCCGACGTGTCGCCCTGCGGACTCGCGACCGGGTCGCTGCTCGACGAGGACCTGGCGCCCGATCCGTGTCCGGTCGCGGACGGACGGATGGAAGTCCCGTCCGGTCCGGGACTCACGGGCGACGCGTTCGACGAACTGCGGCGTTCGTAGCGGGCGCGCTCGACGGACTCGGTCGGGGGTCCGGCCGGAAAAGAGGAGAAGAGAAGGGGACGGGAAGAAGGAGAGGGAACTCAGTCGTCGTCGGGCGAGACGACCTCGACGCTGCCGCGCATGCCGCGGGTCTGGTGGGGCGTACAGACGTACTCGTGGGTTCCCGGCGTCTCGAACGCGCGTTCGAAGGTGTGTCCCTCCTCGGCGACGAGGTCGGAGGCGAACGAGCCGTCGACCGCGTACACGTCGTGTCCCCCGCCCTTCCCGGTCCACTCCCAGACGACGGTCGTCCCGGCGTCGACCCGGACGTGTGCGGGCGCGTACGAGAAGCCGTCGTCAGCGCCGACGGCGACCGCGACGGTCGCCTCGCCGGTCCGGTCGACCCGGTCGTCGGCCGACCCGCCGGCGGCGTCGCTTCCCGAACCGGGGAGAACCGCGTCGACACAGCCCGCGAGGGCGGTCGCGCTCGCGGTCCCCGCGGCGGCGAGGAGAGCGCGACGGCTGCTGTCTCTCATATCGCGACGGAGGGCGTCCGGCGTCTAAACTCCTCCGCGTCGTCTCCCGGCGCGGGAACGGATCGGGGTCGACCGCTCGCCACGGGGGAACGGACTTTTCACCGCGACCGTCGAACGGAGGCGTATGAGCGAGTGGACCGACGCTATCGTCGGCGAGCGGATGACCGTCGACAACCAGTTCAACGAGCGCGTCGCGGCGTCGCGCTTCTCCAGCCAGGAGTGGGGACTGATCATGACGGCGACCGAACTGGAGATCGAAAACGCCGGCGACCCGGAGACCGCTCGCGTCGTCGCGGACACGTCGAGCCTCCCGGCGATCATGCCCGAACTGGAGAACCTCCGGTCGCAGATGTCGGGGATGGGCGGCGCCCCCGGCGGCGACTCCGGCGGGTCGGGCGGGGGTCTCGTCGACTCGATCAAGGGCGCGCTCGGTCTCGGCGGAGGCGGCGGCGGGTCCTCAGACGAGGAGTTGGAAGCCGCGGAGCGCCTCGTCCAGGAGTACGCCGACGAGCTACAGGCGCACCTGGAGGAGGTCGGCAAGTGGGAGCAGGTCCGCGTCGCGTATCAGGAGTAGGGTCGCCTCGCGGCGGCAGCGGCCGCGAGCGGTCGTCCGACCGTCGTCACTCCACGTCGCTGCCGCGGAACAGCGTCAGTTCCTCCGCCTCGTAGATGCTGATGAGTTCGCTGACGATCTCGTCGTACTCCTCGTCGTCGACCCGGAGCGCGTCCAGCCGCTCGACCGTCTCCTCGTCGAGGTGAATCTGAGGCATACGCGGCGGTTCGTCGCCCGAGGAATAAAAAATACCGGCGGGCTTGACATCCTCCCCGCGCTGAAGCGCGAGGATTCCCACGGCACCGTACCGCTGGGTTGGGATATTGTGGTTTACGACGTAACCCGTTCTTGAGGCGCGAATGCGCCAGTTTCCTTGTCAAACAAGAACGTCGATGGCTGTGCCAACCAGCCGTTACTCCTATTCACCGAGAGACTCGGTGAACTCGGAGATACTTTCTGCCGAATGTTCTCAGCGCCGTTCACATCTGCGTTCGCCACTGTCCCGCACTCATCGCAGACGTACAGTCCGCGTTCAACACGGTTCGCGTCACGCTTCCGGCCACAGCACGAACACGACTTCGAGGTATCCCGCTCAGACACGTACTCGACCGTGATGCCTTCCATCTCGGCCTTGTATTCGAGAAGGTCGGTGAACCGGTCGAACGCCCACGAGTGTAGGTCGAGATTACCGTGCTTATCCCAGTCTTTCGACTCGCCGTTCTCCGCATCCTCACGGATGCCGGAGAGATCGCCCACCACGATAGTTTCAATTTCCTCGTCAACACACCGCTGGACAATATGTTTGGAAAGGGTGTGGAAGTAGTGGGTGCGGCGGGCCGACTTCTTCTGATTCAGCCGGGTGGCCTGCTCAGAGTCCGAGTCGTCACACCGAGCGATTCGCTTGCTGAAGTAGTAGTCGTCCTGTTTCAAGCAGTTCAGCGGGTACAACTCGCTGTGACCGTCTTCGTAGGCGAGCGCGGCGAAGTTGTTGATCCCGATATCAACACCGACTGTCTTCTCACCGGGGGCTTCAGCCACGTCGATTTCGACCTTACAGACGAAGTGTAGTTCCCACTCGTCGCCCGTCCAGACAATCTTGACTTGTTGGACGTTCTCCACGGTGGAGAGGTCAACGTCCGGGCGAGTTTGGTACTTACACAGGACGAAATCCGACCAGTACTCTTTCAGGTTCGATCCTTTTGAGAGTCGAACGCGATCGTACTGCGTGTCGAGTTTGAAGCCTTTCTGTTTGAACGTGACCGTGGAACGCGGGTGTTTGTCGCCGTGTTTGCGGTAGCCGGGCGGGTTCGCTTTCGTATCCCCGTTTTGTCGGTTGCCGTACCAACCGCTGAACGCCTCAGCGAGTTCTTGAAGGACTCGCTGACTTGACTGCGAATGCAGGTCATCATAGCGTTCGTGGCTTTTGAGGTACGCGGTGAGTTCGTTGTGGTTCGGGATGTGATCGATTTCATTCCAGATTCGGCTACATGTCCACCGTCCGACGTTCCAGAGTTTTGAGGCTGCGAACCCGAGCGAATCAAGGTCGTCTTGCACCCGAGACTGATTCCGTATGGAAGCAGTGTAGGTGCGAGTAACGACCTGTTTCGCCATATGTAACCTATGTAGATCAACTTACTTGAAGGTGTGTATTGAAGCAGCGTGGAATATCCAGCTGTGCCATCGAACGGTGGACTGTGAAGAATAGTGTCGGATTCATCCCCGCGCTAAAGCGCGAGGCTTTCTCCTTGTACTTCCGGTAAGACTCCGGGAACGCGGGCGAGAACGGATCGGCGGGATGTGGAAACGGCGCAGGGACCGGTTCAGTCGTGCCACCGCGACTCGACGCCCGACTCGGGATTCGATTCCGGCGGATCGTCTGCGGCGAGCGCGCGGCGGGCCGAGGCCTCGATGTCCTCGGCGGTGAGTTCGTCGTTCTGGAGAACGATGTCGCCGAACAGGCGAAGCACGGGTCCCTTTTGACCGTGTAAATAGAGAATCTCTGACGTGTCCGCTTTTCCGATATTGCGCTCTGTTCCGGACAGAAACGGCGTCGAGTCGAGGAACTCAACAACAACTTGATGATCCGTCCCGAGCAGTACCTCTGTCGAGAGGAACGACCGAAAGCGAACTTGGAACGAGTCCGGTGCGGTAGGATAAAACGAGCAGAACTGCGTCGGGAGTCTTCTATCGATGGCAGCAACACTTCCGGGGTCACCGACGAATCGTACCTTCGGATCGGTCGAGTCAAACGTCAGTTGCGCTGCGATAACAATCGGACATCCCGCAGTAAGCAGGCCGACAAACGTCCGAATTCGGTGCGGTTCGAGGCGCCTCTCGAATGCTGCTCCGCTCAGACTACCCCGGTCGACCGCGTCGACGGCAGCGCTAATTTCGCTGTTCCCTTCGAACACGGATACGACCGGGGCCTGGGGGCCTGAACCGTCGTTTCCATCCGTTATCTCGACGGAGCCGTCTACAGCCTCAACGGCACCGTTCCGTATCGGAAGTTCACAAAAAACGAGATCGAGTTCGGGATCTGATAAGCGATCAGCAACCACCTCCCGATTCGGGTCGGCATACACGGTCCACGACCCGATTCCGTCAGGAACCGCGGGGTCGGTCACCACCGCTCTGAGCTTTCGCGCGCGGTCTTCCCCGTCACAGAGGAAGGCGATGGTCACGTCCCCGCGATCCGCTATCTCGCGCCGCAGTCGATTCTCGTAGGCCGTCGGTGTCAAAACGGACGTTCCGGCGGGGATCGGTTCCGTTTCGGGGGCCGGATCCGGGTCCACATCGGCGTCTATTCCGCCCGATATCGCTAACCCGGCAGGCGCGTCCTGTCGTACCGGGTCGGAAGCACCGCGGACGCGAATTGGGGCGAGGACGCGCGCGAGATGGGGGAGCAACTCCGCGGCCGCGGGCGTGGGACGCAAGGTGGCTTCTGTCGGCCACACAGGGGCGTACGGTGCGACGGTCTCGGGATCGACCTCCAGATACTCCATCAGCCGCTCGCTCATCGACAGGTCCGCGAGATTGGGCGGATAGAACGGGAGGTCCGGTCCGACTTCCTCGTACTCGTAGGGGTTCGACGGCGTGTACCCCTCTATCCGCGCGAGTGTGTCGAGGAAGAACCACGTGCGAAGGAGTTCTTCGACGCGGGATTCGAGCGGTCGTCCCTCGATTGGGAGTCGTTCTACGTAGCCGTTATCGAGCCGGATCGCCGGAACATCGCCGGTCCGAACCCGAGCGCCAAGATAGTACGAGAGCGTCGAGAGACGATACACGTCGGCGTACGTCGGTCGGACAGTCACCTCGATTCCGGTGGCCGGCGCGACGAGCGGACTCGGGATGTCGAGGGCGTCGCCGCGCTCGATCCGCGGCGGGTACCCGCGGAGGGTCGGCCACGAGCGCTCCGGCGAAAACTCCCTGATCGACGAGCCGAGTACCGACACCGCCTCAGCGAGAGCGGCGGGATCGTCGGGGACCGTGATCGTCGCTTCGGGGCGCGTGTGAAACGAGCGACCGCCGACCGTCACAGTACGTGGGCGGTCGAAGGCGAACTCGATAGGCTCGGAACTTCGAACCTCGCTCACCGCGATTTCGACGTCCGTCACCCGAATATACACCTTCGTTACCCCGTTGACTTCGATACAGTAGTCGCCGCGGGGGAACTCCGCCGCTTCACCGGGGCGTGCGATGAATTCGCCGTCGCCGTCGCGGACATTGACGCTCGAATACTTCGTGACCGACATCGACTCTGCCTCGAAACTGACCGCCCGGTCGACCGGAAGCGCAAAAAGTTCGGGAAGCGCTCGCGAGAGATCCGGCTCGCGGTCAACGCGGAACCGTAGCTGCTCGCCCTCGATCGTGTCGCGAACCGAGAGCGTCGTCCCGTCGACTTCGAACCCGATACGTCCGTCAGCTGACCTGCCGTTCACTGGATTAGTTTGATTCGCCAACACGTATGAGGGTATCGGTGATCGGTACGAACAGACACTCTGACGCATGTTCATAGAGTCCACGTGACACGTCCGGTAACCCTGACAACAATCTTAACATCGATCCGTTCGGACTGAACGTCATGGACGGCGCCGAATCGGAAGCGGTCGCGCGGGCGCTCTCCGACGCGTTCCCGGACCGGACCGTCGACCGGTTGACGGGCGTCGGTCCCTCCTGGAACGGCGCCAACGAGACGGTCGGCGTGGTCTTCGCCGACGGTACGCGTGCGTTCCTCAAGGTCGCACTCGCGGACGAGAGCCACCGGATCGCCCGCGAGTACGCCGTCCTCCGATACCTGCGGGCGAACGGACTGCTCCCGGTCCCGGAGGTGCTGGCGGCAGATCCCGACGGCGACCCGGCGTACCTCGCGACGGCGCCGGCGCCCGGCCGAGAGCTGCTGGGCGTCTACGAGGCCGCGAGCGACGAGGAACGCGAACGGCTGCTCCGCCGCGTCGGCGCCGCGCTCGCCGCGCTCCACGCCGACCGGTTCGCGGAACACGGCGAAATCGTCGGGTCCGGGACGGGGACCGGAACGGCCGTCAGCGGGGATGTGGCCGAGGGGAGCGACCCACCGACCGGGCTCTCGATCGAGTTCGCGTCGTGGACGGACGTGCTGCTCGCGACGGTCGAGCGGACCCGCGAGATCGGCACCTCCGAGCGGCTCTCGGGCCACTACGACGCGGTGATCGACTGCGTCCGCGCGAACCGAGAGCTGCTCGACCGCGCTCCGGCGGCGTTGCTCCACGGGGACGTCACCAAGCCGAACCTCTTCGTGACGACCGACGCGGACGAGGGCGGTGCGGTCGTCGGAGGCGGTCTCGGCGTCTCGCCGATCGACTGGGAGCTGTCGCACGTCGGCGACCCGGCCCGAGACCTGGTGCGGGCGGAGGACCAGCTGCTCAACGGGTTCGACTCGACCGGACCGGGTCGGTTCGCCGCGGCCCTTCGAGAGGGGTACCGCGACCGCGCCGGCGGGCTGCCGGAGGGATTTGAGCGCCGGCGTCCCGTCTACGAGGTCGTCAGGACGCTCGGGCGCTCGGGGTTCGTCGACCAGTGGGCGACGTACCTCGACGAGCCGATCGAGGCCTTGGTCGAGCGCGCTGACGCGGAGCTGCGGTCGCGCCTCGACGCGGTCTGAGCGCGACGGCGGAGCGGAGACGGCGACCCGTCAGCGGTTCCACGCCGCGTCGTCGGGATCGATCTGTCGTTCGCCGGGGTCGAGCGCGTCGATCGCGTCGAGGTCGGAATCGGATAAATCGATGTCGACCGCGCGCAGGTTCTCCCGGACGTGGTCGCCGCGCGCCTTCGGGATCGGCACGACGCCGCGGTCGAGCGCCCACGCGAGCGCGACGACCGCGGCCGAGAGATCGTTCCGCTCCGCGATCTCGGCGATCTCGGGATCGTCGAGTATCTCGCCGCGACCGAGCGGGGAGTAGCCGACGAGGCGGTGATCGAGCTCGGCGGCGAGGGCGCGCAGCCCCGGCTGCTGAAACCGCGGGTGACACTCGACCTGGTGGGCCGCGATCGGGGCGTCGAGGATCTCGTCGGCCTCGCGCAGCAGGTCGGGGGTGAAGTTCGAGACGCCGACGTGGTCCGTGACCCCGGCGTCGCGGAGGTCGTCGAACGCGGGCAGCGTCGCCGCCGCGTCGTACGTCCGGATCGGCCAGTGGACGTACAGGAGGTCGACGCGGTCGAGTCCGAGCCGGTCGAGGCTCGCGCGCGCCGTCTCGCGGACGTCGTCGGGCGAGAGGTTCTCCGGATGGATCTTCGTGGCGACGACCACGTCCTCGCGGTCGACGTCGCTCTCGGCGATCCCCGCGCCGACCGCGGCCTCGTTGTCGTACATCTGCGCGGTGTCGACGTGGCGGTAACCGGCCTCCAGCGCCGTCGCGACGGTGTCGGTACAGATCTCGGGGTCGTCGAGCCCGGACGTTCCGAGTCCGAGCGACAGGTCGAGCGGTGGCACGCCTTCGGGTTCCGAGCGCGGAGTGAAAAAGGCGCGCGAGCCGGCACGCCGCGCTCGGAACCCGAGCGTCTACGCGCTTCCGGCGTCCCCTACCCTTAATCCGTCGCGCCCGTAGGGTCGCTCGATGCCGACCGGTCCCGCGCTCCCCTCGACCACGGAGCCGATCACGCTGGGCGCGCTCTCCGACCCGATCCTCGTCGACCCCGGACCGCGACTGCTCCGTGCCGTCGTCGACGCGTACCGCGAGGCCGCGCCGGCGCTCGTCGAGCCGAGCGTCGCGGATCTGGCGGGCGAGGCGGGCGAGGCGGGCGAGGCGGGCGAGGCGGGCGAGGCGGGCGAGGCGGGCGAGGCGGGTGATGAAGACGATCTCGGCCGGTCCCGGAGCCTCCCCGCGCTGAAGGTGTTCGCCGGCGAGTCCGCGGTCGACGCCGCGACCGCGGGATTCCGATCGGCGAGCCGGTTCGCGGCGCTCGACGACACCGACGCAATGGACCTCCGCGTCCTCGACGCGCCGCAGTCGAACGCGGTGCTGGCGGACGACGAAACGGGGTTCGCGCTGATCGAGAGTGACGGCGCGGGCGAAAGCGACGAGGCGACAGACGAGGGAGTTCGGTGGCACCGCGTCGGCGACGACGCCTCGCTCCGCGAGCGCTACGCGTCGCGGTTCGCGGACGCCGAGCCGTATCGGCTTCGAACGCCGAGCCGGCGACGCGTGTACGAGGGGTTCGCGGCGCGGTGCGACGAGTCGGTCGCCGCCGCGGTGCTTCGCGCGCTCGACGCCGAGGTCGACGCGGATTCCGTCGGACCCGCAGGTCCCGACCCGGAGGGGACCCGGGTCCGCGCCTACGCGGTCGGCGCCCGGGAGGGCGTCCTCGACCGGACACTTCGGCGGGCCTGCGAGGACGCGGGACTCGGGAGTCCGTCGACGTTCACGCGGATAAAGCGGCTCCTGCGGGAGGCCGACCTGATCGAGACGGCCTCCGAGTCGCAGCCGGTCGGGCGCCCGCGGGAGCGGCTCGCGGCTCGCGGCGCGCTCGCGGCGGCCGAGACGCCGGAAGAGACGGCCGCGGCGGTTCGGGGCGTCACGGAGTGAGCGCGGCGTCGCGGACCGACGCGGAGAACTGGCGTTGGGACCGGGCCCTCAGTCGTCCTTCGTCTTGATGTCGGCCGAAAGCCCCTGCGCCATCTCGATCTCCTTCGAGTTGTTCAGGGTCCACGCGGTGCGGTCGGTGACGGCCTCGATCGCCTCGCGGGCGGAGGGGTAGCCGTTGCCGGACTTCTTCACGCCGCCGAAGGGGAGCTGGACCTCGGCGCCGATACACGGGAGGTTCCCGTACGCCAGCCCCAGCTCGGCGCGGTCGCGGTAGTAGTTGATCTGCCGGTAGTCCTCGGAGATGACCGCGCCCGCCAGCCCGTAGTCGACGTCGTTCTGGATCTCCACGGCGCGCTCGATGTCGCCGTCGTACTCCAGGAGGGCGACGTGGGGACCGAACACCTCCTCGCGGGTACACCGCAGGTCCGCGTCGGGGTCGGCCTCGTAGACGAACGGGCCGACCCAGTGGCCGTCCTCGTGGCCGTCCGGGATCTCCTCGGGGTCGAGTTCGGTCCGGTCGACGAGGACGTTCACGCCCTCCTCGCGGGCGAGCTCGTTGTACTCGGTGACCTTCTCGCGGTGTTCCGCCTCGATGAGCGGGCCCATGAACGTGTCCTCGTCGAGCGGGTCGCCGACCGCGACCGACTCCGCGACCTCGACGAACCGCCGCTTGAACTCGTCGTACACGTCGCTGTGGACGATCAGGCGCTCCGAGGAGACGCAGCGTTGCCCGGTCGTCTTGAAGGAGGACATCACCGCGGAGTGGACCGCGACGTCGAGGTCCGCCTCCTCGGTGACGACGATGGCGTTTTTCCCGCCCATCTCGCAGGCGGCCCGCTTGCCGGGGACGCCCCCGAGCTTGTCCTGGATGTGGTGGCCGACCTCCGCGGAGCCGGTGAAGAGCACCGTCGGGACGTCGTCGTTCTCGACGATCGCGTTGCCCGCGTCGCCGAACCCCTGAACCATGTTGAACACGCCGTCCGGGATCCCCGCGTCGTCGAACATCTCCGCGACGACCTGCGCGCACCACGGCGTCTGCTCGGCGGGCTTGAACACGACGGTGTTCCCCTCGACCAGCGCGATGGCCATGTGCCAGTACGGTATCGCGACCGGGAAGTTCCACGGCGTGATACAGCCGGTGACCCCCCGCGGCTTCCGACGCATGTACGCGTCCTTCGAGGGGATCTCCGAGGGGACGATGTCGCCCTTCGGGTGACGGGCGTCGCCCGCGGCCCACTCGACCATGTGCGCGGCCTCGACCACGTCCGCTTTCCCCTCCGAGATCTCCTTGCCGCACTCCTTCGAGACGATCGCGCCGAGTTCGTCGGTGCGGTCGCGGAGCTCGTGGTACACGTCCCAGAGGTACTCCGCGCGCTCGATCCGGGAGAGCTCGCGCCACTCCTCGAACGCCTCGTCCGCGGCCTCGACCGCGCGGTCGACGTCGTCGGGCGTCCCGCGTCGGAACTCGTCGAGCGACTCGCCCGTCGCGGGGTTCTCGCTCTCGAACGTCTCGGACCCGTCGCCGTCGACCCACTCGCCGTCGATGTAGTGCTGGTACGGCTGCGCCATGGACGCAATATTTGCTGGTCCGGGTAAAAAATCACCTCTCCGTCGACGCGAGCGCGCGAGACTATCTCGAAGCCTGTCCGTTCCCGGACCGGGGTTCGCCGGCCCGCTTGTCGACCTCGCCGCGCAGCTCCTCGGCGTCGAACTCGTGGTCCGGGCGGATCGCGACGAAGTCCGTGAACCGCTCGGCCGCGAGCAGGTCGTCGACCCCGTAGCTCCCGAGCGCCGCGTCGACGGCGTCGGCCGCGCCGATCAGCGGCTCCAGCGCCGCGAGCGCGCTCGCGAGGTCGTAGGCGCGCGCCGCCTCGCGACCGTCCCCGCTCACGCGGGTCGCGTCGATGACGTAGAGGTCCCCGTCCGCGACGAGGACGTTCTCGGCGCGGAGGTCGCCGTGCGCCAGCCCCGCGTCGTGGACCATCCGGAGCATCGCGAACAGATCGGGCGCGAGTTCGGCGACGGCCGCCGCGTCGAGCTCGCCCAGGGTGCGGAACTCCGGGAGGTACTCCAACACGAGGACGCCGAGGTCGCCGACCTCGAACGCCTCCACCGGCTCCGGCGCGTTGACCCCCAGCTCGCGCACGCGTCGGGTCGCCTCCAGCTCGTGGCGCGCCATCTCGTAGGGGGTCTCGTGTCGCTCGAAGAAGCCCTCGGTGCCGGCGGAGAACGCGCCGAGGTTCCGCCCCGTCGTGAACAGCGCGTGGACGAGGGTGTTCTGTCGGGTGATCACCTTCACGAAGAGGTCGTCGTCGACGACCATCGGCGTCGACAGCCAGTTGTCGGCGTCGAGGAACCGCACGCGCATCCCGTCGCGGTCGTACCGCTCCGCCAGCTCGCGCGCGACCCGCTCGATGTCGGGCCAGTCGACGCGCCCGCGGACGAGCTGCCGGAACTCCATACCGACGGAACGCGGCGACGCCTCATAAGTCGTCGGCTCCGTCGGCGGCGTGGAGCGGCCGCGACCGCCCCGGACGCGCCCGTCGACCGTCAGTTCCCGACCTACCGCTCGACGGAGACGCGGCCGCGGAAGTCGCGTGAGGACCGCCCCACTTCGACGACGTACGCCCCGGAGTCGACCGTCCAGCCCGCGGACTCGTCGTACCGGCCGAACGCGCGGTCGTCGAGGTCGATCTCGACCGTCGCCGACTCGCCGGGATCGAGCGCGACGGCCGCGAAGCCGGCGAGTTCTCGCGGCGGGCGGGGGCGATCGCCGGGAGTCCCGGACGTGTCGGCCGTATCGGGGATGTCGGCCGCGTCGGGCGCCTCGACGTACGCCTGAACGACCTCCCGACCGGGGCGGTCACCGCCGTTCGAGACGGTCGCCTCGACCGTCGACGGGCCGACGGCCTCGACCGCGTCGTACCGGAACTCGGCGTAGCTGCGGCCGTGCCCGAACGGGTACGTCGGCTCCGCGTCGGTCGCGTCGAAGTGGCGGTAGCCGACGAGTAACCCCTCGTCGTAGCTCGCCTCGCCGTCGACGCCGGGGAAGCGGCGCTCGTCGGCCGTCGGGTAGGCGTCCTCGGGCGCGAACGTCACCGGGAGCCGCCCGCCGGGGTCGGCGTCGCCGTAGAGGACCGCCGCGGCGGCCTCGCCGTGCGCCTGCCCGGGGTACCACGCCGCGAGCACCGCGTCGACCGCGTCGCGCCACGGGGTTTCTATCGGGCCGCTCGCGTTCGCGACCACGACCGTCTCGTCGGCCGCGTCGGCGACGGCGGCGACCAGCTCGTCCTGCCGCCCCGGGAGTCGGAGCGAGTCGCGGTCGGCGGCCTCGGTCGCCCGGTCGCGGACGAAGACGACGGCGACATCGGCGGCGGCCGCCGCCGCGACGGCGTCCTCGACCTCGACCGACTCCCCCGGTCCGGCGTCGGCGCCGTCGTCCGGCGCGTCCGCGTCCTCGGTCGCGGGACCGCCGGCGCCGCCCATCGCGTCGAACATCGAAATTCCCTCGACGCGGGGCAGCCCGCGGGCCACCGTCACCGCGCCCGCCGCACGCGCCTCGATCCCTTCGCGGGGGGTCGTCCGGACGAACGGCGTCACCTCCGAGGAGCCGCCGCCCCCGAGGAGCGCCTCGTCGACGTTCGGGCCGACCACGGCCACGTCGGCCTCGTCCGCGAGCGGCAGGACGCCGTCGTTCTCCAGCAGGACGCTCCCGCGCGTCGCGACCGTCGCCGCGAGGTCGCGGTGCTCCGGGGTGTCGAGCGCGCCCGCCTTCTCGTCGCCGCTCGCCTCGCCGTCGTCACTCGTCTCCCCGTCGAGGTGCCCGACCGCGTCGAGCGACCGGAGTATCCGCGTCACCATGTCGTCGAGGCGGGACTCGGGCACGTCGCCGCGCTCGACCGCGGGACCGAGGTCGGTCGCGTACCGTCCCCCGCTCGTCGGGTCCGGCATCCCGCCCGCGAACGGGGAGTCCTCCGCCGCGTCGAAGAGGCCTTGGGGACTGTCGCCTTCCGACTCCGTACCGTCCGGGCCTCCCCCGATCCCCCCGAGGGACTCGGGCGGAATCCCCATCGATTCGAGCAGCTCCGGGACCGTGATCCCGGGCATCTGCAGGTCGAGTCCGGCGGTCGCGCTGTCGACGACGCTCTCGGTGCCGAACCAGTCCGAGACGACGTAGCCGTCGAACCCCCACTCGCCTTTGAGCACGTCCGTGAGCAGGCGTTCGTGTTCGCTCGCGTACGTCCCGTTGACGCGGTTGTACGACGACATCACCGACCCGGCGCCGGCCTCGACGGCGTCGCGGAAGGCGGGGAGGTACAGCTCGCGGAGGACCGGCTCGGCGGCCTCGGCGCTGACCTCGGCGCGGCCTGTCTCCTGGTTGTTCGCGGCGTAGTGTTTCGGGGTCGCGACGACGCCCGCGGACTGGATCCCCTCGGTCACCGCGGCCGCGAACGCGCCGGCGTGGATCGGGTCCTCCGAGAAGTACTCGAAGTTGCGTCCGCAGTGCGGTACCCGGATCAGGTTCGTGCCGGGACCGAGGAGCACGTCCTGCCCGCGCGCGGTCGCCTCGCGGCCCAGCGCCCGCCCGAACCGCTCGGCGAGGTCGGGGTCGAACGTCGCCGCGAGCGCGGGCGACGAGGGGAAAGCGGTCGCCGGCTCGTCGGTCCGGACGCCGAGCGGGCCGTCAGTCAGCCTGATCGGCGGGATCCCGACGCGCTCGACGCCGGAGACGAACCCCGTCGCGGTTCCCTCGGCGTCCACGGTCCCGTGGACGAGTCCGACCTTCTCCGCGAGCGTTAGCTCCGCCACGACCGCCGCGACGTCGTCTCGGCTCATGTTGACTGACCGTTCAGTCAGGATCCACTTAGCTCTTACAACAGCGGCGAGTCGGCGGGCCGCTCCGACAGGATTGATCACGGTCGTTCGCATCGTTTATGGCCGCGGGTCGCAATTCTTGCCCATGGACTTCGAGGTACCCGCGGAACACCGGATGATACGCGACACCGTCCGGGAGTTCTGCGAGGCGGAGATCGCGCCCATCGCCCAAGAGATCGAGGACGAACACCGCTTCCCCGAGGCGGTGTTCGACTCCCTCGCGGAGCTCGATATGATGGGCGTGCCGGTCTCCGAGGAGTACGGCGGACTCGGCGGCGACCAGCTGATGTACGCCTTGGTCACGGAGGAACTCGGCCGCGTCTCCGGCGGGATCGGGCTCTCGTACGCCGCGCACACCTCGCTCGGCGCGAAGCCGATCGACCTGTTCGGCACCGACGCACAGAAGGAGGAGTGGCTCCGGCCGCTCGCGGAGGGCGAGGGGATCGGCGCGTGGGCGCTCACCGAGCCGGGGAGCGGCTCGGACGCCTCGGACATGGACACGACCGCCGAGTACGACGCCGACGCGGGCGAGTACGTTCTGAACGGGACGAAACAGTTCATCACGAACGCGAACGTCGCCAACTCGATACTCGTGAAGGCCGTCACCGACCCCGAGGCCGGCTACGACGGCATCTCGACGTTCATCGTCGACCCGGAGAACGACGACGGCTTCGAGGTGACGACCGTCTGGGAGAAGATGGGACTCAACAGCTCGCCGACCTGCGAGATCGCCTTCGACGACGTGCGAATTCCGGAAGACCGGCTGCTCGGCGAGGAGGGCGAGGGGTGGAAACAGACGATGAAGACGCTCGACGGCGGGCGGATCTCCATCGCCGCGCTCTCCGTCGGTCTCGCGCAGGGCGCCTACGAGGCCGCCGAGGAGTACGCGGGCGAGCGCGAGCAGTTCGGCAAGCCGATCGCGAAGTTCGACGCGATCCGCGACAAGATCGTCCACATGCACCGCCAGATCGAGCGCGCGCGACTGCTGACCCACCGGGCCGCGTCGAAGTACGACGCGGGCGAGTCGGTCACCCGGGAGTCGGCGCTCGCGAAGCTCGACGCCAGCGAGGCGGCCCGCGAGGTCGCCGAGGAGGCGGTCCAGACGCTCGGGGGCTACGGCTACACCACCGACTTCGCGCCGCAACGCTTCTACCGGGACGCGAAGCTGATGGAGATCGGCGAGGGAACGAGCGAGATCCAACACGTCGTCATCGGCCGCGAACTGGGGCTGTAGGCGGTCTCGGTCTCGGTCTCAGTCGGGGAAACTGATTTTCGGGCCGCGTCAGGGAAACTCGACGAGGTCGTCGTCGACGGCGCGCAGGCTCTCGGCGAGCCGCGAGCCGTCGGGTACCGCCTGCCGGAACGGTTCCGATCCGAAGCGGACCTCGCCGTTGACGGAGACCAGCCCGAGGTCGGCGGGGTCGCCGGCGAGTCCGGTGAGGAACGCGACGGTGCGGACCGCGGGCACGTCGCCGGCCCGCGCGTCGGGGTCGACGGAGCCGTACAGCGTGCGGTTCGTCGCGACGTGGTGGACGCAGGTCGGCGTCGGCGCGAAACACAGCAGGTAGCGGGTCCCCGGCTCGGTGCGACCGAGCTTGGGGCGGAGGGCGTGGCGCTCGTCGGCGTGGAAGTACCGCTCCATCCGACGGTACTGCCGGAGGACCTCGTTCGCGCCGGTGGCGCGGCGGACCGCGGCGTCGGCCTTGAGTTCGATCACGCGATCGACCGGCTCGGGCGTCCACGTCCGGACGAACAGGTCCACCACTCCCTCCCGCCCGTCGGCGTCGTACGGCTCTTCGAGCCGGATCCTCGGGTCGTCGACCGTCGCCTCGTAGTGTTCGACGAGCCGAGTCGCCAACGCGTCTTCGCGCATGCGTCTCCGGAGGGAGCGGAGGGCGATAAACCCGGCTCTCGCCGCCGCGCGGTGACCGACGCTCCGGTCCGGGTCGGTCGCGCCGCGCGACGCGGCGCGTTCCCGGAAACCGAAAGGCATCACGGGGTTTGTAAGGCTCCAATCCCTATTTTCGCCGATGTCTGACAAACTGTCCAGACGGCGGTATCTCGCCGGGACCGGAGCCGCGTTGACCATCGGAACGCTCGCCGGCTGTTCCGGCGGCGGTGACGGCGGCGATGGGTCCGACGGGAGCGACGGATCCGACGGTTCGGACGGGACCGACGGCTCCGACGGCGGCGACGCCGCCGAGGACGTGCCGAGCGAGATCGACGAGTACCTCGCCGACGCCAACCAGTACGACGGGACGATCGCGGACCGCACCGGCCAAGACGAGGTCACGATTCAGGTCGGCACCGGCGACGTCGGGTTCGGCTTCTCGCCGGCTGCCGTCCGCATCGACTCCAGCACGACCGTCGTCTGGGAGTGGACCGGTAACGGCGGCAACCACAACGTCGAATCGGTCGAGGGCTCCGAGTCGGACTTCACCAACGGTGAGCGCGTCGCCGAGGAGGGATACACCTTCGAGCAGTCGTTCGACAACACCGGGATCCAGCTGTACCAGTGTACGCCCCACGCGGCGAACGGGATGCTCGGCGCGATCGAAGTCGTCGAAGCCTGACCCGCTCTCGGCGGACCGTTCGGACGCGAATTCGTTTTTTCGACGGCGAGACGAGACTTACGAGAGGAACGACCAGCGAACGTCGACGATCCGGTCGTGCTCGCTGGTGACCGTCGGCCGCGCGAGGTGGTCGTTGGCGTTGACGCCGGCGTCCGCCAGGTGGGCGAGCGCCTCGTCGAGCGTGCGGTCCGAGCGCTCCACGCCGGCGTCGCGAACGTACGGGGCGTCGATCGGGTCCGCCCGCGAGTTCGAGATCGCGATCGCGTCGGTGAGGTCGCCGCCGATCGCGTGCGGCGGCTGGTGGAAGTGCCAGTCGCCGACGGTGAGGAACAGCCACACGTCGCCGTTGATGGCGTGGTACTCGCCGGTGACCCGGTCGGCGTCGTACGCGACGATCCGCGAGAGGACGGCGGTCTTGACCCGATAGAGCGCGTCCTTTCGCGCCGAGCGGACGTTGCTCTCGGTGACGTCGCCGCGCTCGTAGGCGGCGGTGGCCTCGTCGGCGAACTGCTTTGCGACCTTGTTGACGACGTACAGCGATTCGAGCAGGTCGTCCGTCGGTTCGAGGGGGGTCACGTGAGGTACCGATCGCGTGCTGCGACCGGCCGGAGTTCCGGCCGTCGAGCGCATAGGCGTTTCGGGATCCGGCCTTCCGGTCGGGTAGTCGAGACCTGCGCTCGCGACCCCCGGATGGTTAATTCTTTAAGCGCAGGGACGAAGAGGGAGGCAAGATGGCGCACGACTCCGTGAAGCTGTATACGGCGATATACGTCGCCCTTCTCGCGGCGGCGACGCTGAACTTCCTCCTCTTCGAGTCGACCCTCGTCGATTTCACGTACATACAGGCGGTCGGCGGCACGCTGTTGATCGCGACGGTCAAGACGCTGCTCATCGTCGCGTACTTCCAGCACCTCCGGTGGGAGAACCGCTCGCTGACCTACCTGATGGGACTCGCGCTCGCGCTCACCATGCTGCTGATGGCGGCCGCGACGTACTCGATCTCGTAACGACCCTGCGCCCGCGTTTTCCCGCTCGAAGTTCCCTCCCGAAGCGTCTCGGTTCCACGCCTTCCGAGCGACCGCGTTTCGTCTCGCTCGCGACCCGCGCGCCCTCGACGGCGTCCATCTAAAGTAGTATTATCAAGTGATATCAGGCAGTTATATCACGCCGCGAAACGAGACTCCGACGAGATGGGATTCAGCGACCGACTCCTCGACGCCGGATCGGATATCTGGGACGCGCAGAAGGAACACCCGTTCGTCGTCGAACTCGCCGAGGGAAGCCTCGACGAGGCGGCGTTCCGCCACTGGGTGAAACAGGACTACCGATACCTGCTCGACTACGCGCGCGTCTTCGCGCTCGCGGGGGCGAAGGCGGACGACGAGGAGACGACCCGGCGGCTGACGGGGACCGCGCACGCCACCCTCGCCGACGAGATGGACCTCCACCGGTCGTTCGCCGCCGACTACGGCCTCTCGTCCGCGGAGTTGGAAATCGTCGAGAAGGCGCCGACCTGCGCCGCGTACACCGACTTCCTCGTCCGGACGGCCCACGAGGGGTCGATCGCGGAGGTCGCCGCCGCCGTCTACCCCTGCGGACAGGGCTACCTCGACGTCGCGGACCACATGGCCGACCTCGCGAGCGGGGACCACCGGTACACCCCGTTCATCGAGAAGTACACGAGCGACGAGTTCCGCGAGACGGTCGGGTGGATGCGCGACCTCGTCGACCGGTACGGCGAGGCGTACCCCGGCGAGCGCGACGCGATGCGGGCGGCGTTCCTCCGGAGCGCCCGGCTCGAACACGCGTTCTGGGAGATGTGTTACACCGAAGAGGAGTGGGAAGTGTAACCGGGCGGCGCGGAGCGGAAGCAACGCCCGCTGGTTGCGGAAGGCTATACTCCGCGCGGCCCGTTCGTCCGGACGACAATGGACGTGCTACTCTTGGGCGCGAGCGGTCGTATCGGACGGCGAGTCGCGGCGGAACTCCTCGACCGCGGGCACTCGGTCACGGGCGTCTCGCGGAGCGGGACCGTCGAGGGAATCGACGACGAGGCGTTCGTCGCGGTCGCAGGCGACGCGACCGACCCCGATCAGATCGCGCGGCTCGCGGCCGGCCACGACGCGGTCGCGTCAGCGCTCGGACCGGGTGAGGACGACTCGCCGGAGGTCCTCACGGAGATGATCGAGGCGGTCATCGAGGGACTGCGCCGCGCCGAGGTCGACCGACTGGTGTGGACGGGCGGCGCCGGCGGACTCCGCGTCGGGCCGGACACGCGGCTCGTCGAGACGGAGGAGTTCCCCGACGAGTGGGAACCCCTCGCGCGAGCGGCCATCGACGCGTACGGGATCCTCGAAGGCGCCGACGACCTGCGGTGGACGTACGTAGCGCCCGCCGCGCTCATCGAACCCGGCGAGCGGACGGGCGAGTACCGGACTGCCGAGAGGGAGCTGGTGGCCGACGAGGACGGCGACAGCTACATCTCGATGGAGGACTTCGCCGTCGCCCTCGTCGACGAACTCGAATCGGGCGACGGGGTCGGTAGCTACGTCGGCACCGGGTACTGAGTCGGAACGACACGGCGGCGGCGGAGTCGCGCGCTCAGAACGGATACTCGCGCGGCTCGTACTGGATCGAGATCCACTTCGTCTCGGTGATCTCGTCGAGGAACGCGTCGCTGTTGTAGTGGCCGACGCCGGAGGCGCCGATCCCGCTGAACGGGACGTGCGCCTCGTCGTTGATCGGCTGGTCGTTGATGTGGACGTTACCGGTCTCCATGCGGTCGGCGATCTCCTTCGCCGTGCCGAGGTCGCCGGAGTGGACCGCCCCGGAGAGCCCGTACTCCGTGTCGTTGGCGATCTCCACCGCCTCGTCCACGTCGGAGAACGGGATCACCGGCGCGATCGGGCCGAAGTGCTCGTTCGCCGCGGCGGGCATGTCGTTGGTCACGCCCGAGAGGACGGTCGGCGCGACGACCAGCGAGTCGTCGACGCCGTCGACGTCCACCGTGTGGCCGCCGGTCTCCAGCGTCGCGCCCGCGTCGACCGTCTCGTCGACGTAGCCGAGCATCTCGTCGCGCTGCGACTCGTCGATGATCGGGCCGACGATCGTCTCCGGGTCGTGGACGCCGCCGGCCGGCAGCGACTCGGCGCGCTCGACGAGGCCCGCGACGTACTCGTCGTAGATGTCCTCGTGGACGACGTGGCGGTTGATCGAGATACACACCTGCCCCTGGTGGACGAACGAGCCGAACGCGGCGGCGTCGAGCGCGCGGTCGAGGTCGGCGTCCGCGGTGACAACGTGCGCGTTGTTGCCGCCCAGCTCCATCGCCGGGACGGCGAGGTTCTCGCCGGCGAGGCCCGCGACGCGCTTGCCGATCTCCGTCGAGCCGGTGAACGCGACGACGTCGCTCTCGGGGTGGCTCGCGACGCGGTCGCCGATCTCCGAGCCGCGGCCGGTGACGACGTTGAGGACGCCCTCGGGGAGGTCGGTCTCCTCGAGCAGCTTCGCGAACAGCAGCCCGCCGGTGATCGGGGAGTTCGTCGAGGGTTTGAGCACCACCGAGTTCCCGGCCGCGATGGCGGGCGCGACCGCCCGCATCGAGAGGTTCAGCGGGAAGTTCCACGGCGAGATCACCGTGACGACGCCCTTCGGGCCGACCTGGAGCTGGTTCTCCTTGCCGGGGATGTTAGAGGCGGCGTGCTCGCCCTTCATCCGGCGCGGGAGCGTCGCGGCCTCGCTCGCGTGGTCGCTCGCGATCTGGATCGACGTCTCGCCCATGATGGCCGAGCCGCCGACCTCGTACTCCAGCAGCTCGATTATCTCCTCGCTGTGCGCGTCGAGCGCGCCGAGGAACTGCTGGACGACCTCCTGCCGGTGCGCGGGCGGCTGCTCGCCCCACGCCTCCTGCGCCTCGGCGGCGGCCTCGTAGGCGGCGTCCACGTCCGCCTCAGTCGCGGCGGCGACTTCCGTCACCGTCTCGCGCGTCGAGGGGTCCTCGACGGCGATGGTCTCGCCGCTCTCGCTGGCCCGCCACTCGCCGTCGACGTAGAGCCGGTCCCAGTCCGCGTCGATCGATAAGTCACTCATTGCGTTTTATCAAACGGAGGAAACGGGGAAAAGAGGAGAGATAGCGGAGATGTCGTCCGGATAGCGAGAGGGGGATGGGTCGAGGCGCCCGCCCGCGTTCCGCCCGCTTCAACAGACTTTACCGCCCGGTAAACGAGAGGTGACGTATGAGTCAGTTCGACCGGTCCGGCGGCGTCGCCTCCGACGGGGAGCGCACGGACCGCATCGACGGCGCCGACGCCCCGGCCGCGACCCCGCGAACCGAATCGCGGATCCCGCCCTCGGAGGTGTTCTCGGTCCTCGGCAACGAGACGCGGGTCGAGGTCCTTCACGCGCTGCTCGAACTCGGCGGCGACGAGTCGCCCGTGAGCTTCACCGACCTGTTCGAGCGGGTCGACGCGACGGACAGCGCGAACTTCAGCTACCACCTCGACCAGCTCACCGGCCACTTCGTCCGGCGGCGCGACGACGGCTACGAGTTCCGCGCGCCCGGTCGGAAGGTGGTCAGCTCCATCTTCACCGGCACCCTGACCGAGCGGGCGCAGCTCGGCTTCTTCCCGGCGGAGGGGTCGTGTCACGCCTGTGGCGGCGACCTCCACGCCTGGTACGTCGACGACACGCTCTCCATCGGCTGCACCGACTGCGGCGCGATTCAGGTGAGCTACCCGTTCCCGGCGGGCGCGCTCGACGGGCGGTCGACCGACGACCTGCTCGAGGCGTTCCACCACTACGTCCGGCACCACTACTGCCTGGCCGCCGACGGCGTCTGCCCCGAGTGTACCGGGACCGTCGAGACCGACCTAGTGCGGACGCCCGACGAGGAGGGTCAGGAGGTGGCGGTCGAACACGCCTGCCAGCGCTGTAGCTACGACCTCCGCTCGACCGTCGGTCTCCTCCTGCTTGACGACGCCGACGTGCTCCGGTTCCACGCGGACCGCGGCGTCGACCTGAGTTCGGCGCCGTTCTGGGAGTTCGACTGGTGCGTGAGCGACGCCGCGACGACGGTCGTCTCCGAGGACCCGCTCCGCGTTCGGCTGACGGTCGCCTGCGACGGCGACGAGATGCGCGTGGGCGTCGACGAGAGCGGGACGGTCGTCGAGACCGACGGCCCGGACCTCGACGCGCGGTAACTGCCTAAGCTCGCAGCCTGCGCTCGACGACCGCGGGGTGGTGACGACTATTTATAACTGAACTGCGGTGGCGCGTGCCGACGAGCAGCCGTCAGGCTGCGAGTCGCACGCGCGAGGGAGTCGCGGGGGGGGGGCGCCCCCCCCCCCCGGGGGGGGGGGGGGGGGGGGGCGGGGGGGGGGGCGCGGGGGGGGGGGCTCGAAACGGGCGCCCCGTGGCGGGGGGCGGCGCAGGTAGGAACCCCAACGGGGGGCCGGCGCCCCCCCAA
>NZ_JAGGKE010000017.1 GCF_017873555.1 Halorubrum trapanicum
GCTGGTCCTCGTGGATTTCACCGTCTGCTTGCTTGGTATTAGACACACCTTCAGCAAGCAGACGTCTCAACTAACCGGCTTTGTGATGTACTGATTATCGGACAGTCACGAGACCCGCGAGAACGAGTAATGCACTATACGAAATCCCTAACAGCGGGGTGCTGAGACTGGAGGTCGAATCAATTGTGAGCCAGAGCGCAGTACCCAAGCAACTGAGCGCGACGAGTGAGCTGAAGATTTCGATACGACGTGGCTTGGCAGTCCCAGTACGGAATCGGCTATACAGAGCGTGTCCAAGCACAGCGATAGGGAAGACGCCTGCGACCACGACCGCGAAATGAACTGCAACCACGCCTGCCATGTTGAGTGCTGGTATAATGTCTCTCATAAGTGTCCCAAGAGCGTATACTCCGAGCAACCCCACCAAGAGAACCGCAAGGGAACGTTCGACGCTACTGGCCGACGGACGCGGGAAGCGGGAAACCGTCTTACCCATGCTAAACTCTCTCGTCCAAAGCGTCATAAAGTCACCGTCAAGAAGCCGAGATACTCTATTGAATAGTTCGCAGTCCTCATCGGCCAACTGTTTCAGGCAAGAATATACCTAATGAATAGGATTTCAACAGAGCCATAATTTCGCAATTTGGCGCTAAATGCTTACCAAACAATTAGTATCGGCTTGGTCGGGCGAGTCCCTACAGTGCGTCTCCAACTCATACTCACGGGATCTATACTGACACCACGAATTTCTGCGAGGAATCGAAGGGTCTTCTGCCTATTCGTGTTGGCGCCCGAAATATCCGACTGCTGGTGGTTTTGTGACGGGTATATGTAGCACTATGGAACCTTCTGAGATAGCACTCCGAGACAATTTCTGTTGCTCCAAGAAGTACAAAATTTGCTGCTGATTCAGTATAGCGATATACAGTATATTCCCTGTAGGCATATTCACAAAGGATCTGGTGTGGGTTTAGCAGACTGAATTGGTCTGCCCAACCCACAAACTGATAAGGAATCCGATTGAAACGCTGAACGACTCGGATATGCCACTCTTAGAATCGCCATACTGGGCCGCGACCAGGTTTCTAACCGAATTCTGCACCAATCCAATTTCGGACGGTCAAGTCCCCCAGAGATCGGTACAATGAGTCGGTCGGATGCCGAGCAGGAGGGCAAAACCGACGCTGAGCGGGTGCCATCATTCGATGGTGTCCGATGGACCTCGTGCTCGCTCGAGGACTTCACGGACCTGTACTGGGACGAGATTGCCCCTTGCCTCGAAGCAGAGGGTATCGATCCGAGAGGCGAGAAGCCTACCCACCAGTGGTTTCGGGATCACGATGCGCGGTCATTCCTCGCGGCTCTCCGCCGCCATCACGATCGCTCATTCGGGGAGTTCTGGAACGAGGACCTCGAGCTCGGTGATGATGAAGAGGGCTACACATGGGCAACGACGGATGATGCAACAATGGACGCCCTTGAACAGTTCCTCAACCGGCGGGAATCACGATACAGCCTTGCGACGTCGTCCGTCGACGCGCTGCGAACGCGACTGAATCTCTACGTCCGTGCTTATCGAGAGGCAAACGGGACAGATGACCTCCTTACACCGATTCAACGAGATCAAGAGAATCCAGACTACGAAGCCGTTGACGCGTGCTATGCAGCATTCGACTGGTTGAATGAGGGAGCAGAACGGGAATACAGTGCCCAGACTCTCCAGCGTGTGCGGCGCGTCGTCGACGCCTGGTATCAGCATCTAGTCGGTCGACGGGTTGCCTCGATGAACCCTGCGAGCGGCCTCTATGACGAATTCAAGTGGGAAGTCGAAGATTCACCCACACCTTCGCTTTCAGCGAATCAGATTCGGAAACTGATGCAGGCGTCGGAGACAACGCGAGAACAGCTGCTCGTGGTGGCGTTAGCTGGCTGGGGACTTCGTGCAAGTGAGGTCGCCGCACTCCATGTATCGCAGTTCCACCGTGACGTTCCCGAAGACGACATCCCCTTCATTACGTTCGAGAGTCGCAAGAACGGGCCCGGTGAGGTGTCTCTCCTGTACGGAATGGACGTTCTCGACTCCCGAATCGACGAGCTAGCGGAAGACGATACGTGGACTGGATACCTGTTCCCCTCCTCTCAGGGAGAAACGCCGTACGTGACCCGAGATACAATCCGGAATTGGTTCCAAAATCTTGCATTGGAAGCAGATCTCCCCGAGCGGATCGAGGGTGAACGACCGAGTCCACAGCTCTGTCGTCGATTCTGGTACGACACCTATACAGCAGTCCTCGAAGGCGTTCTCGAAGGTGTTGACGAAATCGCTGCAGAGCAAGGTAGTAGCGATCCTCGGGTAGTGATGCAAAATTACCTGTCTGACTCGCGTGCTCGCCGAGTCCGACGAGAATTCATGCGAGACCAACTTAACGCAGCCTTCGGAGAGAGAACGTAACATCAACCCATCTGTCGAGCTATTCCAAATGTCTGTCCTCGGTTGATGACTGAATCAATGAGTCACAGAGTCAATGAAGTATTGACTTCTGGAAGTTAAGAATCAAAGAGTCCATGATCTATAGCGTCATTTGCCACGATGGAGAGAATGAATTCACCGACTCAGAGATTCATTGAGTCACTGAATCAGTGAGTGCCTGAAGCATTGAGTTGAGGATTCAGGAACACCAGACCCGTATCACGAAATCACTGAATCAATGAATCAGTGAAATCCTGACGTTGTGAATCATTGATTCTGTGAGTCAATGATTCAAAGACAGTGTTCGGGAAAGAGGTAATCATAGCTCTTAGCCCCTCAAACGCCGATATACGACAGAATCGCATTGAGAGAGATACAACTGAGTGTCTGACATGGATTTATGAGTCATTGATTCAATGATCGAACTATGACCGAGACACCTCGTGGATGGGGCGTCACACCATCGACTGGCATCCCCACGATCGCCTTCGGCAACCAGAAAGGCGGGACAGGAAAGACAACGGCGACGATCAACAGTGCCGCGGCGCTGGCCACTCGCGACCACGATGTTCTTGCAATCGATATGGACCCACAGGCCGACATGACGAAAGGGCTTGGACTGGGTCCGGGCGACGACAACGATCCATCAAGCCCGAAGAACGAACTCCCCAACACACTAGTCACCGATGACGAGAACCTACTCGACGTACTCGTCGACAATCCGCGCACGCACGATACTAGTCTTTCAGAAATCGTGATCGAAGCCGATGAGTACGATCATCTGAACTTCGACTTGATTCCCAGTCACAAGGACATGGGCCTTGCTCGAGATTGGATGGACGATGCGAATGCTCGTCTCTCGCTGAAACTCGCCCTCGAAGAGATGGTTGACGACGGATACAACTACGATTTTATCGTAGTCGATTGCCCTCCCGACCTCTCAGTCCTGACGGACGCGGCCTTCATCGCGGCTCAGAACGTCTTCCTGGCTGCACAGACCCAAGCAACATCACGGGATGCACTTGACGATCTGTGGGACCAGCTGGAGTCCATCGAGGACAACCAGCAGATCGAGATCGCAATCGTTGGACTCCTGGCGAACATGTACCGGGACGACGGTCAGTCGCAAAAGTTCCTCAACTCCTTCGACGAGTCCTTCGCGTCGATGGCACCGATTTTCAAACTCCCAATGCGAGTAGCAATCCAGCGTGCGTGGGACAACGGACGAGATATTTTCGGATGGGAAGACGCGAACGACCAGCAAGTAGAGCGCGACCTCTTCCTGGAGGTTGCGGAGACGATGGAACGAGCGTTTGACAAAACGCAGGTGGAGGCGTAAGAATGCCCCGGGGAATGGACGAGCGGTTCGAGGATCCCTCAGACGAGGTGGATGAGGAGGACGCGGTCGCAGACGAGGAGACCACAGAGACGTCGGAGGAATCGGAAGAACAGGGTCGTGAAACTGCGGCAGCAACCGAGGATCGATCAGATCAGCAGAGAACCGCATCCACGACCGATACTGATTCGTCGACCAGTGAGGCAGGAGAGACAGATGACGAACCGCTGAACATCCGCGAAGATTGGGATTCAGCCACGATATACGTTGAACCGGAGCAAAGCGAGGACATCGAGATCACGTTCACTCGCCTGAAAAAGCAGCTCAAACGCGAGGACATCACGCTGGAGAAAAACAAGCATTTCTACCGCGGTGTTTTCGAGGTAGCGTTCGGCGAGCACCAGGAGGAAACGAAGGAGAAAATTCGCGAATTCGCCAAGGAAGACGGCGATCAGTGAATCACTGATTCACAGAATCCCGAATGTTAAGAGGATGGCCCGGCATCGAACGAGGTTCTCAGAATCGACCCTCTCCTGTTCTTTTGAAAGCCAAAATGAATCGTCATTCACTATACTATCGAGTCGTGGGTGGGAAAGGTCAGACCGGCCCCCTATCTATAATCCGTCCTGAAAAGAGATCCTTAGCAAAGTCTGTGTAGTCGCAAGTTGCAGTAGTCAGTATGCCTTACTGCCCGAATTGCGGAGACCAAGTCAAAGACATTCATCACTACTGCGGGTCATGTGGTCAGGCGCTTTCTGATATTGCAGAGTCAGAAAACGAGCTTCCGATGGCCGTCGATCGCGAGGGCTTCCTCTCGTTGCGCTCACTCTCGTACGTCAACGACCTACTGAACGGAGAGCAAGAGCTGGACAGAGACTCGGTTTCGTATACCCAATTGTCGCGAGAAGTGAGTGCTGCCTTCGCAGATTTCGCCCGTCTCGCGATGGTGAAGGAGTTAGATCTGCTCCGCCTCTGGGAAGCTGGTTCCAGCTCCGCCGCGTTGGACATGCCAGTTGCAGACATGAATAGCAATCAGTTCCGCGACTGGCTGGCCGCCATCGGCCTTTCTCGTACTCTACGGATGTACGACGAATCTCTCCATACCGAGTTCGAGGACGACTTCAACGAGCGACTCCAGAAGCTCCTCGAGATTGCCGGGGAGGAACTCGATAGTTAGGGGTGTACCCAGCGAGAATCCTCGTCTATGCACGCACTTGTATCGAGAGGTTACGTACGCGAACGTCCTGAATCGAACACTCTAACGCCGTACCTACATGCTCCACCCTCAAAGGGGTGATCAGTTTCTAACCAGTCGCTCAATCGAGACGATTAACTCGTCACCACCCTATGATCAGATAGATGGCTGGTGCTGATCCTGATGACTGCTGCCGGGGTGCTCACGTAGCTTCCCAACAGGGCGAGTTCACTCAAGCAACCGTCTGGGATGCATGCCGAGATGGGATTCAAGAGGCAATCGAGGCACAGCTCGACGACGAGCAGGCACCACCAGTAATCATCGACGGCCTCCCCACGATCGGGAAAACACGACATGCAACAGAGACCGCGTTCGACCTAGACGTCCCAGCTGCAATCCTCACGCACCGGTACGAGACGCGAGACGTACACCTCAATCTCGCTGCCGAACATCAGAAAGCGGTAGTTGAAGTTCCAACACTCGACCGGGACTGTCCAACCCGGCGAGGAGATCACGGATCCGGTTGGGCCGAACGAATCAACGACTATCGGTCGCGGGGCGCCTCACCGACGTATCTTCACTACTATCTGCAGGATGTGTTGCCCTGTATGCAAGACGGTGACTGTCCATACCTCGCACGCTGGGACGCGGTCGAGGCGGCAGACGTCATCGTCGGCGGGCCAGCCCACGCCGCCCTTGATCGCGTCGTAGACGACCGCGTCGTCATCTTCGACGAAGACCCAGGAACCGCCTATCGAACGGAGTTTGACGCAAATCAACTCTCAACAGCGATTTCAACCTTTCTCAGCAAGAACGACGACTTGCCGATAGACAATCACTTCGGGTTGATTGGAGCTGCAACAAATGAGGGGATGGAGGCGATACGAGATGCGATTCGTGACGAACTCTCAGATAACACCTCTATTGCCCGTCCAACGGAGGCAGTCGACGATGATGACGGTCATGCCGAGGCCCCGACTGCAGTGCTCGCTATGCTCGAACTCGGCGGACCAATTATTGGCGATACCGCACCGACGGAGTATGACTGGGACGATCAACTTCGGGAAGAAGCAGGACTTGATTATGTCGAGCTTCCAGACGGATCACAGGTTGTCTACGATCACGCCGAATCACGGGTCGTCATTCGACGGCCGCCGACTCTTGATGCTGCTCGAGCAGTAGTTGGACTGGACGGAACGCCGGTCGAAGAACTCTGGCACGGACGGCTCGGCGTCGACGAGATAGTGAGTTGGCGAGTCCTTTGCGATGACTGTCGGGCCCGGTATCTCCGCGACGTCATCGGCTACGAGTTCGTACAGACGACCTCGCACGTCAAGCCATACAGCAGTGGTGAATACGTCAATCGACGGGGCGACTTCGGGGTAATCGAGGCTGTCGCAAATCGCCACGATACAACACCAGGCGTCATCACGACCAAGAGTGCAGCTGAGCGTCTCTTCGAAGAGCCACCCAGTGAGCCGTTTATCGACATCGAACGAGTAACTGACCGAATTGCGGACGTCAAACACTACGGCGCGCTCCGGAGTAGCAACGACTTCACAGGGACGGAGGTGGGGGTCGTACTCGGTTCCCCCCACCCGGGAGACCGTCCGCTTCAGATTACGGCTGCACTAGAAGGCTACACGGCGATTAGAGGTGACGAGGGGAAGGGAACAGACCTCGACTACGGGATTCCTGAACGGCCGTTTCTCCGGCACTATCGCGAACACAAGATTGCCCAAGCTGTCCTCCGGTTCGGGCGAACGACGGCTGCGACGGTCTACATCCACACAGGGGTACTCCCTGAGTGGTTATCCGAGATGGTCACGGTCGGGCCAGAGGCTGTCACGATCGAAGAGCGCTCCGAGGGGCAACGAGGTGTGATTCGCGCGCTCCTGGACGAGGGCCCGGGGACAGCCGCCGAGATCGCAAATCGAGAGGGAGTCTCAATCGGCGAGAAGCAAACCAGGGACTGGCTGAAGCGACTCCGGTCGGAAGGGTATGTTTCCCGTGATGACTCCCAGCCATACACGTGGGGTGCCAACGGCCTAGCTGACGCTCCGCATACCGCCCACGTGCGGCTGCCTGAACTCGAGTAGTGGGCGAAAGTATTATCACCCCCACCAATGCGCTATCGGTTGATTTTCCGCGAAATCACAAGCAGCTCGCGCTGGCCCGCCTCGCGTCGGTTTCACACCATCCGAATCCCCATCTCTAACGCAGAATCGACCCTTCCTACGTCTGGACTAAGCTGACTTCCCTTTGCTAAACTGAGACACTACGTATAGAACTCTATACGTCCTACCTCAGACTTCCTGACCTTCCCTCTCTTTTCAATCGGAACTGGTCCCAAGCGACTCACTGTGACCTGTCCCTTTCTGAACGATGCCTGAACTTTCACCGTTGAATCGAGACATGCATCTCCTTCGTTGAATTTCCCTGGGTGATTGGGCCATCGCGAGGCGGGCCGGCGCGGGGGCGCGCCTCACCGAAGGTGGAGCGCGCCCGTCGCGAGGTTGCGACGGGGCGCGGCCACCGACTATGAGCTCGAAACGCAACGTCCGCTCGCCGGACACGACCGATGCACAGACGAACGAGCCGACGCCCCGGTTCGAACAACCACTCAGTGACGACCAGATCTGGACGATGCTCCAGACGGCCGCGAACAGCGCCCGGATCATGCCGATCGTGAAAGGTGACTGGGAGTCCTCGTCGCGCTCGTACGAGACGCGTGAGGACGCAGCCCGCGCCCTGATCTTCGACCTGAGCTTCTACGCCGACTATCGGTTCAGCCAGGTTCGCCGGCTGTTCCAGCAGACCGCAATGCGGGACGTCCTCACCAAGGCAGAGATCGACGACATCGTCGAGGAGGCCTACTTCCAGCAGAACGGACGGAGCTATCCAACGTTCGCATAATGTGAGGGAGGCTAGTTACGAAGTGCTGCTCGCGGGGCAGAGCCTTCGGAGCGTCCCAGAAGTCCGGGACTGAAGCAGGATATTCGCTGACACCGAGAAAGCTACACGCAGAATACTCAGGACCTTGCCGTCCATCCCGGACAGGATATCGAGTACGTGATCGTCGACGACGAGAAATCCTCGCGGGACCGCGTCGTCCTCGCTCACGAAGAGATCGACACCTCGACGCATCTCCCTACGATACGCAGATGGTCCGAGCTGTCGAGAGTATACTGTCTCGCTTTGACTGGGACTATAACAACATCCGACGCGAGCTCAGTGGAACACGTGTAGTTGATATCACGGACTGGGCCTGACGAACCCCCTCCCCCCTTTTTCGAGTTGTAAACTCGTGACGAGGGGGAGGGGGTGAACAGGAAGAGGGGTTGCAAAACAGCCGATTATGGCAGATACACGCGATAGACGACCTGAAGACCCACTTCTCTAGCTTACAACTAAAAATGCGAAAGTTTATGTTATGCGTTATCTAACAGTATCCGTAATACAGACAAAAGAAAAAGATCTTCTAGCTCAGCTAGAAGATTGAGATCTCTGGGTACAGAGAATCTCCTAACCTGGCAGATGGTTCCAATCCCGAGAATCATCACGTTTCATCGCCTCTACGTCCTATTTTGCGAACTCTATTCTCACTCTATGGCATCTGGAGTGGTCTGCACCCGATGACTTACAACTCGAAAAAGGGGGGAGGGGGTAGAATGTTCGAGTACACCACACGAACCTCACCAACCATCGTGTTTGTAAACCGGTATTACTCTCACTCGCGAACTGCTCCTACGAGCGTTGCCCTTTCGCGACAATTCTGATGCTTACTACTCGAAAACGGGGGGTGTGGGATACACCGTTTCACCCTAAGCATCATTCGCAAAATTCAGACGATACAGATCTGCTCCTATACGCAGTGCGACTCACTGTTACTTACAACTCGAAAATGGGGCGGGTGGGAGAATCGAACCAGGTGTGATAACGCTCCTCGAAGTCTTACAACTCGAAAACGGGGGGTCTGGGTCATCGAGGGATTTTCGACGATAGAGATTCCTAGCGATCCCTTACAACTCGACAACGGAGGGTGATAGATGCCGAAGACGGTATCTACCTCATTTCGAGAATACACGGCTGTAGTTGTTAGATAGCCTGTTTTCACCCAGTTACAACTCCACAAGGGTCCACATTTTTATACCCAGAGTTCGAGGGGGTTCATAATGGGACGAAAGGGACGTAGAGCAGGTTCGAATCATCCAGAAGGTGAAAAGGATCGTGAAACCTCCTCTGCTGCTCCTGAGAATCCCGAGTCGATGGATGAGGAGATAGATTCTCCCGATACGTCACAGTCGACGTTCGAGGATGGCTCGGAACTCGCCGATTCTTCTCAAGACGCAACAAACGGTGACGGTGGTGGCATCTCAATCCGGGATCGACTCCAAACCGAGTCGTCCGGTGGGGTCTTCGCGAACAAAGATCTCGTTCGGTCAGATACCATCATCGACGAGGATCGTATCGTCGGTCGTGATGACCAGCTGGGACGTGTCGTCGACAACCTAAAACCGGTACTCCAGAACGAAGGCATCCCGGATATGCTTCTGAGTGGTCCCTCTGGAACTGGGAAGTCGCTCATCATTCATGCAGTCTGCAAACAGATCGTCGAACTGTGTGAATCTCAAGGCAAGACCTTCGGGGTCATTTCAATCAACTGCGAGGGGCCGAAGACTGCAGATCGGGCTGTCTATCGGTTAGTTAAAGCTGCTGCCGACGACCTCGGCGTTGATCCTGGTGTTCCCCAAACCGGCGTCTCAACGGATCAGAAACTGGAGCGACTGTACGAACTGATGCGCGAGTACTACGACGGTGTCATCTTCATTCTCGATGAAATCGATATGCTTGAGGGACCGTATCAGGAAGCAGAGTACAATTCTCTCATCTACCAGCTTTCACGGGCTCGAAAACTTGCTGATTTTGATGGGCCGATTTCACTCACGGCTATCACGAACTACGCCGATTTCATGAAGGACCTCAACAGCCGCGCACAGAGTTCTTACAATCCTGATGATATCTTCTTCGACGATTACGATGCGAACCAACTCCGTAGTATTCTCCGCAACCGACGAGACGCCTTCAAGCCAGAATCACTCGCAGATGACGTCGTTCCGCTTGTTGCCGCGTTCGGATCCCAAACGCACGGAGATGCACGGAAAGCAATTGATCTCCTCAGATGGGCTGGTGAATTAGCCGAGCGGCGTGGAGCTGACACTGTTACCGAGACTGATGTCCGTGATGCTCAGGAGAAATACACCGAAAACCGCAAGCTCCGCCATATCAGCGGCATTTCGACTCAAAAGAAACTCTCCATCTACGCTGTGGCGGCCACTGCCCACTACGCAAGAGAACATCCTGAGTGGATACCTGCTGGACCTGCGTTCAAAACGTACCAATTCATTGCTGATACGATGGATTCGGATCAGTACAGTCGCGAGACGTTCGTAAATCACGTCACAGAGCAGAGTACGTACGGGGTATTGGACTTCGAGCGTCGAGGCAAGGGGCGAGGCAGAGGAGTGCATATGTATTTCTCCCTCTCCGAGGATCCGGAAACGATCATGGAGACGATTCGCGAGGATTCCCGGTTCGAAGATCTAGCTCACGAAGAGGCGACTATCAGCGCGGTTGTCCGCGAACGGCTGAAGCAGTTCCGGAGTAAGAACTAATCTCGCTCAAATTCTCCCCGCACTTACTACTCGAAAACGGGGGGTGTTCGCGACCCGGGTGATGCTTACAGCTCGAAAATGGAGGGTGTCATTTGTCGGGGTGTCTCGTTACTACTCGAAAACGGGGGGAGGGTGACCTTAGAGATACGACGTTCTATAGCATGTGCTGTGCTGTCTCCTTGCCCTCTCCGATTTACAGCTCGAAAATGGGGGGTGGATCCCACGATTTTTGATCGTCCTCAGTGTCGTCGATGAAGACGTTGTGGAGAAACCTCCTACCGTACGGGGACTTCTGCTGTTAAGAGCTTCTCAATCACGGCACCCCTGGTGGTAGACCATTCACACTGAGGGGTGTCGGTAAACCGATCCCATTCACACTCTGGGGGGTGTCGTCAACTACGGGTTCAATGGTGCTGAACAAACCTTCGGCTCTGGTTCAATCTCGTCTAATCGTCGGGACTGACGGGGCCTTTATATTGAGATCGGATTTTTTCACCGTCTCGCCACTGCCAGTAGTAGTAGCGATTGTCGTTGATTTCCTTGATCGTGATCGTCGCCTTTGCAGGGACGTCGTCTGGAAGGTCTTCGGGACGATCATCGACGTTGTCCTTGTCCGATTCCGCCTCAAGACGGGTCTTCCGTTCTATGTGTTCGGCTAACTCCTCAGCGTAGCGGGATACCTCCCGAAGCTGTTCCGGCGGAGACTCGTTGAGAGTCTCGACTAATTCAGTCGGGAGGCCTGCAGGCGGGGTTGGTGGCTCGTAGGACATCGGCAGTTTCCTCCTATTAACCAACAATAACCAGCGACCCATAATTTTGTTGGTTAAACACTCTCGATTGACCGCTTCCGAATTTTGTAACACTACTCGAAACTTCCTTATATACAAGTTTCGTACTTTGTTACATTGTGCTTCGGCGTATCGAACTTGAGGTCCTCGCCACCGTCGAACGGGGCGACACGATCTCTGACCTCGCGACGAAACTCGACCACAGCGAGAGTTATCTCTCCCGTGCCGTTGCGGACCTCAGGGAGAACGGGCTGGTGTACACGGAACGCGACGGGCGTCGAAAGCGGGTTGTTCCCTCTGACAGCCGAGCCGTCGAAGTCTACCAGGATCTCGTCCGCCAGCACTCCCACATTGATTTCCCCGAGCTGTTGACCGGTAAGTCCCTCGAGGTGCTGAACTATCTCGATCAGCCGCGAACCGTCGCCGAAATCGCCGACCTGAGCGACAACTACCGCAATACGGTCAACCGAGTTCTCAAGCGGTTCCGCGACCGTGGTCTCGTCGGCACGGACGACGGCCGCTACGATTTCAACGCCGACTTCGACCGACTACATGAGTTCGCACGCGAAGTTGTTCACCATCTCCATCGACAACGCCTCGAAGCGGTCGCGCCGAACGGGACGATTCTCTGGGAGGACCACGACGAATTTCTTGCTCAGACCGAGACGGAGATCGACGTTGAGAACTTCCGCGAAACTGGGCTCGCTCTGTTCGCGGCCTTCGATCTCCTGTTCCTACTGACTCGCCACCGCTACTACCTTTACTCTGAGGATATGGATGACCTTTCGCCGGCGGAGCTCTGCTGTCACACCTTGCTGATCGATAACGGCGCTCGCCACCGGTCGTACTGTCTTCTCCTGCTCAGCCGCATCGACGTTGACGAGAAAACGCTGCGGGACCGAGCGGCAAAGTACGGACTTGAAGACGAAATTGAAATCCTGCTCCAGTATCTCAAGACTCACGGTGATGTCGACGATGATCGCTTCCCCGAGTGGGACGAGTTCCAGGAGCTCGCGGCTGAGTATGAAATCGACCAGTGATCGAGTGATGATAACGAGTCGATTTCGAGGAGTTACGCGTCGTCCGGGCGAGGCACGTTCTTCCGTCCGAATCACCCAACATTAGCCAGGCTCGACGGAATCGTTGGTTAAGAACGAACATCCAGCTCAGTAGGGAGCCGGCCGTCTGGTCGTGGAACTCGTCCCTGTTTGATCTCGTAGTCGACCCGGCGCATATGCTTGCAGCCGCCCTCGGGAGTCCGTTGTTGCCAGTCTGGACAGGTACACGACTTGCCGATGATATCGACGTCGTAGCGGTTCCCGGACGCGGACGCTACCTCGTACCGGCCGCCTTTCGCGAGCAGCGAGACGTTCATCGGTTCGTCGACAGCGCGTCTGGTTCGTGGCTCGAGAGCATCCTGATGTGTCACCTGCTCAGCAACGACCATACGGTCGCGGATATCGCCAGTTTGTCCACCGTCCGGAGCGACAGTTCCGTCAGCGTGCTGAAGGCGCTCTTGCAGAAGCTCTTCGACAGGATGACCGTCCGGCCAGAGATAATGGACTTCACGCCGCTCATGATGGTCGTAGGACCCACAGGCGGTAGCATCCCCGTCCCAGACGCGCCACGCACCGAGGGCGGTCATTACGTCGATGATGACTCGGGGGACCGTTGTGCGGTCGTCTGGGTAGAACAGCCGAAATCGCGTACACTCCTCCCGTGGTGAGACCGTCTCCCACCACTCAACGTCGGAACCCCAGCTGTCGAACATCGATTTGTCCCGTCCATACCCGACCGTCACGCCGTCGACCTGCGGGAATCGTTCGGCTACCGCTTCCGACTGCCCTTCGAGTAGTCTGAGAACAGCATACCGGAGATACTCGTGTGTAGGGGACTCCGTGGATTGAGCGACCTGGTCGTAATTTTTAGCGACATGCTCCGCCTCTGCCAAAACAGCCGTGAGGTACTGATCAGACATGGTTCTGTGGAGGGTGGAATGCGCCTCCGCCCCCTCGCGGGCGCTAAAAAACTTAACCAACGGTCAGCGGATTAACGTATCGTATGTTGGTTAAACAGCCGAGAATTTAATTCTCGAGGACCTCGATGATCTCTTCTGCTGTTCGACTGATTCGGCCGAGCCGCTCGCGAACGACTTCGGGATCGTCCGATTCCCACGCCGCGAGGTAGAACGCCGAGCCACTCGTATCGAGCCCGCAGTACCGCCCGACCACGTACGCGACGGCTTCGGCCTCGACCTCGCGCTTCGAGCGCTCGGTATCGTCGTCGACGTCGAAGTGGAGTAAGGCGTGTGCGTACTCGTGAATCAGCGTCCGGGCGAGATCCGCATTGTTCTCGCGGTCGCGAGCCTCGACGAGGGGCTTGACGTCGACAAGACTCACCCGCTCACAGACACCTTTTGCCTCTCCATGCGACCATTCCTCCTCAGGGATAATTCGAACCGTCACCCCAAGGTCATCATCGGCGGCAGTCAACTGGGTGACGAGACCGTCGGCGTCGCCAGTCGCTTCTGTATCAAGTTCCGGAAGCGGCTCACCGTCGGTCTGGGCGATGTCGAACACCGGTGCGGGTCTGAACCCAACGAGCCCCTTCGACCACTCTTCAGGCGGTGTCTCGGCGTAGTCACAGTCGCTGCTCTCGTGGTAGCTCGGCGAGTTCTCGCACTCTGGACATTGTTTCGTGATGATTGGTGCCCAGATCCAGATCGCGCTTTCCCCCTCCTGGACGTGCCGATCAAAGTCTTCTTGCCATGTCCGATAGCCTGCCACGCGGGTCGCCTCGGGACACTGACGCTTGATCAGGAGCGTATTTCGGTAGGAATAGTCGTGGAAACGGCTCTGGACATCGAGCCACTCCTGGAACTCCGCGCTGGATTGCGCCTCGTCGACGCCGGCGACGAGGTCGTTGATCCACTGTTCGATGGTGCTGTTCATCTCGTCCGATCGCGTGTCGGTCTCGTCGAAGGAGACCGACGAGTCGCTGGTCGTAGCCATAATTTCTCTGAATCGAGTTCACCGCGACCGCGTCAGTTTAGAACGCGCCGCACCCCTCTGGGGCGCACAAACAACCTCCTCTGAGTGTCACCGGAGTTCGTGTGGTTCGTCCGCGAACCCGACTGTAACGAGGTATTCGAGATACTCGTCGAACTGCTCCACGTCGCTGGGCGTGTCTGTCGCGAGGTGCCGTGCCCACTCGATAGCCCACTGGAATGCGGGGTCGGTGCCACCCTTTCCGTGGATATACCACCAGCGGGCCGCTTTCAGCACGACGAGCGGATTCGTCGGCGGGTGCTCGCTTGCTAGCCCACAGGTGATCGATTGGATCTCCTCGGGAACGTCTGCTGGATCTACCTCGGACGTCTGGGTGCTCGGTAGGTCGATTGGAATCTGATCGATTGAGATGTCACTCGGGTTCTGTTGTTGACTCATGTAGAATCACTCTCTTGTACGCTCTCTTTCGAGCCCTCACCCCTTCCGGGGGCGAAAAAACGACTCGCTGCTCAGGCTGGCGGGAAGTAGACGCTTTGTTCGCCGACTAGCTCTTCGAGCTGATTCCGATGCCGATGCGTGAAGTAGCAGTCGTAGCTACAGTACCCACAGATATCTCCCGTATCGTACTCTGCTACGTAGGGCCCTCGTTCAGTCGTCCAAACGTTCACATCGCACTCAGTACACGCCGCACTCTCGATATCACTCGGTGACGGACCGCGATACTCGAACTCGACACCATCTTCCTTCGTTGTCGATTCGGGCCAAACGCCTCGTGCCTGCCAGAACTCCCGGACCTTTGCGAGACTGTACCGGACGGTTTTTCGGATCGTCATGTGCTCGGCGTCGCGACCGCTGTCGTCCCACCCACTAGCCGTCCAGAACTCGCCAAACTGTGCGCCACGGTGAAGCCCATTCCAGTCGAGACCTACGATATCTGCGGGTGGATCTCCCGTCAGCGTTGGACGGGTGAGCTGCTTGATCACGTCCAGTTGTTTCGACGGACTCCCTCCGAGTATATGGACGCGACGACCACGCCAATCGCTCGGTTCTGAAAACTCGTGAGCGAGCCGGTCGGCGTATCCACGGGAGTACCCGACGACGAGGTCATCAGGGGTCGCGTGAATCGCGCCACGGCATTTGGGGACGATGACGAGATCCGATTCTGGGTAGCTTCTTTGAATCTCGCGAGCAGCAGCGACGTATCGGTCTACTTCTTCGACTCCGTAGGCATCACCAATCACTCCGACCTGAGGCTCATATTCGAAAAAGTGTTCGACGTACCGATCAAGGTCTGGGTTTCGAAAATCGTTATCGAGCATCCCGACTGGCAACTCTAACGCTTTGAATTGTTGCTGTTGGTAGGTACAGTCTTCCCGAAACCCGGTGAGAAAACCGAGACGAAAGGCGTCAAATGCGAACGGAACTCGATGAAGAAACGCCACGTGGTTGGCCTGCCGAGCAGCTGCAATTTCGCTGGCTGCGTTGCTGGTCGTCCTCGCTGTGATTGCCATGATGAATCAACGCGGGAACTCGCCCCGCACCCCTCCTGGGGGAGAAAAACTGCGACCGGCGGCTAATCGTTAACCAACATTGCTGGCGATTGTTCGACTTTGTTGGTTAATTAGAGGAGTGGCTCCTGTGTGTGTCTGCTACGACTGCGGCTCAGTACTGATATCTCGATTTTAACGGCTCAATATCTCCTACTTCGACAAGGCTCGCTTTTTGAACCCAAATCTTCTTGGAACAGGTCGACAAGAGCGAACTTCGCACCAGCCGTGGATGAACACACATTGTTGAGTCACTACACACCGGCGTAGACGATATCTATGTGTAACCTAGCGTAGAATAGTATCCAATTCCGAACCGAGTTTCGCAGCAGGTTTGATCAGGTGGCTGCTGCGATTTGTTTGATGGCCTTGACGAATTCATTATATTTATCGAGGGCTTCCCGACCAAGGACATCATAGGTAGTATACGATTGATTTACTGCTCCGATTTTTGACTCTATTCTAACATTTTCGGTAAATATTCCATTTGGAATCTGTTCTTCGTCAATACTCACGCCAAACTGTTGATAATGTGAAGGTTCGACATCCACTCGTTCATCAGGATCGTCTTCAAGTGATTCTCCTTCGACCCAAAAACTGGATGTGTCCGATTTTGGATCGTAAATCCTTGAATGAGCAACGACATCTTCGGCGGTTGCCGTACCGATATTTCGAGATTCAAGACTTACAATAAAAGAACCATCTGTGTGTACCGCGATGTCTGTTGATTCTATTTCGAGTGCAGGTTGGGTAGGGATTTCTCGAAAGAGAAGGAGCGAGGCGTAGAGGACTGTAGCGCCAGTTAATATCGCATTGGTGCTTGTGAGATGGTAGGAAACAGCGGCGAAGAGAATTGGAAATAGGATTGCGAGTACGACCATTCTTCGCAGAATAGCGATGTTGAGTTTCGTAGTGAGAAGGGGTTTGAGATATGATCGTTTTCGGACTTCGGTTCTGCCCCACTCGGTGAGAGTGAGTAAGACGAGGCCTCCACCGAAGAGGCCTCCAAATAGTAGTCCCGCTGCATGACCGAAGATGTTCGTTACGCTTTGCTGGTGTATCCAATTGACGGGAAATAGGGCGGGGACCAAGAAAACTAGAACCGCGCTGCCATAGCTGATGAGTCCGATCTGGAATGGGCGCGTTTTGATGTCTTGTACCATTTGACCGGGGTTTAGTAGTTTATCAAGGGGAATGACGCCAAATACGACTAAGACTAAGCCGACCACGATGGAGATGTAGATGACGAGAGTACCTATTCCGGAGTAGAGGACGATCCCGCCGAGGATGGAGAGGATTAGTGCGAGAAAGTAGTTTGTAGTACGTTGCCAGTTCTGGCAGATGGTGTGGACTTCTTTGACGACGATGACGAGGAGGAGACCGAATAATGCGGCAACGATTCCTGAAAAGCCACGGGTTGCTACTTGGTCAGTGACGTTGAGGAGGTATCGATAGACGAGGTAATCAGAGACCGAGATGAGTGGGGGAAGTACGACGAGGAAGGCGAGAACTATGTTCCGGAGTTCTTTCTGTGTGTTGTTTCGGTAGAAGATTGGCCAGAGGGCGGCGAGAGCGACTGAATATCCGAGTAGGTTGCCGTTCAGGTGGTCGATATTTCGGTGGACGTAGGCAGAGGTCCAGAGCGTGTATACATTAAATCGGCTGTGATCAAAAATGAGCACTGTGCGGATGTCGGGGGTTATCATCCAATAAAGTATCGCTAGGGTGACTGGTATGGAGAGTAATAATATACCCGTCCGAACCGTTTGAGGCCAGCGTTCAGAGTAGTTTACCATTCACTTGTTGGTGGTGACAATTCTGAAATAGTTCTTTCGACCATCAATTCTTGGTATTGAAGAGGCGTCACTTCCGGTTGATCATCGACGCCGAATTCACTTTCTTACTGGCGATCGATCCAAAAGTCACGTTCACGATGGTCCACCTCCGCGCCGAACTCCTCAAAGGATGTCTCGACGCTCTGCTCGGTCACTTCGAGCTGCCCATCATTTCCAAATGCTGTCTGATGCCGGAGGTTGATATCTTGTCGATCGCTTATCTGGATCGTGCCTCTACCTACTGAACGCTCTGAAAAACGACGATTACGAGCTAGCTCACCCCTCTTGTGAGCGGATTTTTTCTGCTCTCCGTTCAAGTCGGCGGAGAATCTGGACACGCTGCTGGTTCGCGTTCTCGTAGGCGACGCAGGCTCGGAGCGTCTCCATGTCGTGAATCGTCGCGATACCAGCATTGATGAGTCGGGTGTTTGGCGGTTCAAGACGCTGTTCCGGTGTGAGACCGTCTGATTCGACGGATGCATTCAACGAATCGCTCATTTTTGTTCGCCTCCGCTCTCTCAAGGCGACAACAAACAGCGGCCAGGCCACTCCCAGTCGAAGAAATTCCTTGTCAGAACTCCAAGTCAGTTTGGACGGTAGTTCGCGTCAGTGTCGACGCTGTCGTACATGCGGCCGAGCATGTCGAGCGCTGACTGGAAGTGTGCGTAGTGCTCGTTTGCGAACGCTATGGTTTCTTGGAGGGAAATAACGGGCCGTCCGTCGACCATCTCGGCCTCGATCTGTGCCTCCGGCTCGAGGACCACCTGTATCGCACCATCGAGGTCAGCAGCGGGCAGGCGTTCTTCCGCAGTCGGGATTTCGAACCGATCGAAGAACGCCGTCCAGGCGTCGAAGTCGGACTCGTGGACGGCGATGAACAGCGGATAGTCCTCTGGGTCGCGAGCGACCTGGTAGCCACCGCGGGTCCAGACGTAGACTGCATCGATGCCCGTGTATGCGTACTCCATCCCCGCGAACTGCGGGAGGACGTACGCCTCTGAGATCGACGGTGGCGAGATGTCTGCTACCACCGTCAGAAATTCGAGACCGACGTCTCGGAGCGTCTGATCGACAAGCTGGAGGCCATCATCGTACGCGACGTATCCCGCCTCTTCGAGGCGATTCACGACGCGCCGAATCGTCTCCCGGTTCTCGTCGATCTTCCGCGCGACGCCGGAGATGGAATCGCCCGGGTCAAGCGCAAGGATGACCTTGAGTTCCTTCTCACCGCACACTTCGTACATCCTGCGGTTACACAATTCTGTGCAATACTCAAAAGAAATACTATTCGTGTGGGTCGGCTGGCTGGATCTGGCGAGTGTCCTCAGCGAGGTCGTGGATGTACTCGCGGAGGGTTTCCATGTCCTCGCGGGCGTCTTCGAGCGTCTTGCCCTTCACTTTGGCCGTGATCTTGTCTTGATCGCGAGTGCCAGTACCGCGAGTGAGTTTGACGGTGAGTGAGACGCCGACATCGCTTCGCTCGACGTACTCGGTTGGTGCCTGACGCTCACGGTTCTGTTGCGATTCTGCGTCCGTACGAGGCTGCTGGGTGTGTTCTGACATTGATTGCGCTCTGTGATCGTTAGTTGACGGACGGTGCGACTGGCTCGTCGACTATCTCACGAAGGGCTGCATCTATCTCGCGTCCGGTGAGTCGCCAGCAGCCGTCGGGTCCTGTACACTCTAGCTGGCTCACCACTTCGGTCTTGAACGCCTTGTACTCCGCAAGCGCTACCTCCTCATCGTCAGTGTAATCGAGCAGGAGGGCGAGTGCGAGTTGGGCCGGCCCGCTGCCGCCATATCCCCATTCGAAGCCCGAAGGACTGTGATTCGCCAGCTCGAGACTCCGCTCTGGCGTGAGCTGTTGTTGGTCCGATTGCTTCTCGACGATGGCGCGGCCTCGACGACGGTAGCCGACGTAGATGACGTCGGGATCAGCCGAGGTCCGTGACTGTACGTGTGAGCGTGGGTCGCTGATTCCACTCATAGGTTGGTTCGCGGGAGGCTCGTTCGATCACCTCCGCACCCCTCTTGGGGGGTTCAAAAACAGGACGTAGCTGCGTTCGGCAACGTATTTGACAGTTGCAACGTACTGTCCAGGTATATCCGGATGGCTGTACTGGACGATCTTTCAGGGTTCGAGTTCGAGGACGTGATAGAGGACGTCTTCCGCAATCTCGGCTACGAGAACGTCCGTCAGGCCGACCGAACCGCCGACGAGGGTCGCGACGTTATCATGGAGGAGGTTGTCGACGGTACCCGCCGTGCGATCATCGTGGAGTGCAAGCACACGGGAACGGTCGGTCGCCCGGTCGTCCAGAAGCTCCACTCGGCGATCGCGACGTTCGACTTCGACGGCCCGAAACGCGGGATGGTCGTCACGACCGGCCGGTTCACGAACCCTGCTCAAGAGTACGGCCAACGGCTCCAACAAAATGACGATCCCCATCCAATCGAATTGCTTGATGGCGAGGACCTCCGGGAGATCGCCGACGAGATCGGTCTCGACCTCTACAACGGTCGCATCGAGATTCTCTGCGACGAGACGCTACGCCCGTACGACCCAGCGGTCGACGTCGACGCGCCCGTGGAGGAGGTGTTCCGCGACATCGAGAACATCGAGGCCGCCGACCTCCCAGAACCACATTCAGCGGTGACGTTCCGCCCGGTAGTCGCGGTCACCGCCGACACGAACGCCGTCTTCGAGACGTCGGTGGGTGTCATCCACCGCATCAACGACCGAACGCGATTCGTCGCCCACGCCGAACGCGGGCAGCCGCAGGTCGTCGATGAGGACGTCGGGACGCTGGTCACCGAGAACCTCCACGCGACAGTCGACCTCGACACCGAGCAGTTCGCGGAGGTGTTCGACGACGTTGAGGAGCGCAGGTTCGGGCAGACCCAAACCGAGTACAAGGAGTGGGCCGTCGAGCGCCTCCAGCAGCACCACACGACGACGGTCACCTACACCGGCGACAACAACGTCACGTACAACAAGACCTGCGAGCCGAACCGCTCGGACATCTCCGTCCAGTCGATCGAACCAGTGTACCTCCCGGAAGTTCGGCACACCACCGACATCCAGGAGTATACCTATCCCTACGAGTACTACGCGGCAGGCCCGTCACGAGTGACCGCTGAGGACGGCATCCATCAGTGCGTCCACTGTGACACGAGCGGCATCGACGAGACGTACACGTACTGTCCGAACTGCGGGGCGATCGCCTGCACCAGCCACACGAAAACGGAGCGGCTGGAAGGTGAGCCGATCTGTACGGGCTGTGCGGTGACGGAACGGTTCGCGCTGAAGACGAAGTACTTCTACGACGAGGAGAATCTCGAGGCGTTCCGCGAGGAGTACGCCGAAATGCCGCTTCACGAAAAGGCGATGGAGAACAAGTGGCTGGCCGGGGGGAGCGTGCTTGCGACGCTGCTGGTTGTCGTCGGACTACTCGTCATCGGCGGCATCATCTGAGCGGGCTAAGTGTTCACGCCGGCTCAGCGACCATCTCTTCGAGCGCGTGCTCAAGCGGGCCGTGGAACTGCCAGCTAGCCCGCTCGAAGGCTTCCTCGGTCGGGCCATCCCAGCGCGGGAATGCGGAATGACCGCTCACCTTGACGGTTCACTCGGCTGGCTCATCGAACGGGTTCCGCGTCGGGAGTTGGACAATGTAGAGGTACTCCTCGTCACCGTGGATACCGTCGGCCGGATTCTCGACTCCGTGCCCCAGCAGGAACAGCGGCTGGTCCAGATGCTCCATATTGGACGGGTCAAGGAGATCCGCTGGCTGTGCTGCGTCGATCGTTCGGTCTGGGCCACCATCCAGAAATAGGTCGATCGTCGAGAGCTTGTCGAGGAACACGAACGTCGCCGCCGTGTAGCCCGGTCCTCGCTCGGCGCGGGTCGCATCGAGGAGTTCCTTCAGCTGCGCAAAATCGCGAAGAGTGGTTTCGTGTAGTGACTAATTAGAACAGTTCTGACCTTGATTGGTGAGGAGAGACTATCTTGGATGTCAGAGAAAGGGGTTCAACAAGGTCGTGGCTACAGAAAAAGTTCAAAAAGGTGACTGTCAACCTCTAACTAATGGCTGAGATGGATACTCCTCACGAAATGATCCTATCTTTCTTGGAACAGAAGGATCCAGAGATCCGGAAAAAGTACAACGAGTATAAGAAAGAACAGCTGGATCCTTTTCCTGAAGTCAGCAGAACTTCGCTGGACAAACAACAGAACAACGCCTTGTTCCCCCTCCTTCTCAAGGCCGAGATCTCGTTACATCATGCCTCAGATAGAAGGCCAAATGCGATATCTTCTGAAGCGTATAATGCGATGGGGTTCTGCTTCTTCCTTCAAATCTTAGAAGATGTTGACATCGTCGATCCTACCGGAAAGACGCTTTCTAAGAATATAGTAGATCTTTACGGCGAGGATATCGTGAACGACTTCGCCTCTTTCTGGGACGTGTATTTTGAGATGGAGGTTGCGCACAAGTTTGTCCTCGAGGAGTTAGATGCTAGTCCCATCGATGAATCTGCGGTTTCTGGTCCTGGTTCTGACGTGTTCTACAGGGCTGAAGATCGAGACTTCTGGGTGGAATGCAAGAACAAGAGGGAGACTACGAGCTACGGCTGGGAATTGGAGAGATTTGGACGTGAGATAGCGGATAGTCTCTGGCTGGACTACGATCTGGAGGATGACGTTGGAGAGGACAGTTTTGCAGTAAGGGTTTCCAGCCGCGATGAAATCTCGGAAAAGGTAATTGAGAACTCCAGTTTCAGAGAACGGGTGATTCAGGAGGTCGCCGGAGAACTGGCTGAGTTGATTAAGCAGAGGAACTCGAAGGCAGAGGTCGAGATTGCAGACGCGAATTTCGAGGTTGAGCTGATTAAGTACTACCGCGGTCGCCATTCAGTCACTCTCTCCGAAGAACAGATGGACGCCGTGAAGAAGCGGGCTAATCTGGCTAAAGTCATTAATCCGTATGGACATCTAGGAATTAACCCTGACATCCTGGATACGGATGGCCACGGGACTGTCTATGCAGAAAAAGCGGGTGATAATGAGATCGAGATCTTCAGTACGTACGCTTTCCTTCTCAATATCCCGTGGGAGAACCCGTACGACTCCTGGATCTTCTCGACGATTGACGGGGTTACAGATCAGTTTCCAGACTACCCGGATATCATAATCTTCGTCAAAATTCCTCCCGGTTTTGTCTACCAGATGATGAGGGAGAAAACAGTCAACCACAGGGACGAAAGGGTGAGTAAGTGGGAGCGTTTGAAGGAGAAGATCATCGGGATATACGCTAACCCTGACCGCGAGAACCGGGTTAAGGCCGTTGTCTTGATGACTGATGTGGTTCTGGATGAGGTGACGGAGGAGGGGCGAAATGTAATGCTGCAGTCCGCTGTGGAAGCGGTCTATAATGAGAATGTGGCGGATCAGATCCCGGCTGAATTCATCGATCTAATCGATGGACAGAATCAGATACAGGAGATCTTCAGTAGGCCAGGGCAATTAAGCCTGAAGGACCAGCACCTGTAGACGAGATCTGGAATCGGATTTTAAAGATTCTCTTTGACCTGGAACAGAATTTGGGAGGCGTGTCGGGCTTGTTCCCGGTAGTCTTCCATCTCGTCTTCGCTAATATTGGTCTCGATGGAGTGGGCTTCTGCGTTGGCGTTTTGCCGGAAGGCGTTCAGTTCGTCTATGAAGTCACTGCCAAGGCCTCCAGAGAGATGTCGGAAGTCGTTGAGGTTTTCCTCGAAGCTGTTGAGGAGGGTGCTGAAGTTCTTGAATCGGTGGTTCTCAGGGAGGTAGTACAGGTTTATTCTTTGTTTCCCGTACTGTTTTCGGAGGATGTCGATGAGCAGGTTTTCCAGCAGTTTCCGTGTCAGTACGAGAGTGGCGTCGTTGACTCCGATATTGTAGCACTGGTTGATGTCGTCGACGAGATCGGGGTAGAACGTACCAGGGATGTTGTCGAGATCGAGGAATTGTTCAGAGCGGAACGTTGAGTGCAGAACTCCTGTTTCAGGATTTTTGTTTTCCAGGATTTCCAGGGCAGGATATTTTTCCAGTGTGTCACTATCGGTTTCGGCCAAGGTATAGATTCGGTGCATTACTCCGAGGGCTTTGTCTTCGTCTTCTTCGGCTACCTCTCTGAGGAACTGGGTTGTGTTGGCTTGCTGGTCATTGTCCCTGTGGTCCCAGCTGGCGTGGAAGCGGTCGATATCTTTCAGAGTGTCATTGACGCCGAACTCTGTCGCAGCCATCACCCAGTCATTAGTGTCTAAGTCTGTGCCGATGGTAAACCGGGAAAATTGGCCGATAAGAGTTTCCATAGGATTTTGAGACATAGACAGGGGTAGTGAAGTGAGCTACGTGTAACTACCGCCGGCCTGGATCAGGTATTAATGGACATTTGGTAGGTGAGTGTGATGAATACCATTACGCTAAGTGCGACACCTCGTCTGGTTCCTCGACGTCGTCGAACTCTCCCCGCTCAACAGGTTTCCAGTCCTCACCCGGCTCGGGACTCCACCAGTCGACCTCATAGGCGCCCGGTGCGCCGAAGACCTTCACCCGAGCCGACCCATCAGGCAGGTCGCGACGCAGTTTTTCATCGACGTGGAGGTTCCAGGTCGTCGTGGTATCGAAACTGGCGAGGACGGCCTCCTCGTAGCCGCGTGTTTCTCTGGATTCTTGAAGTTCGACCTGTGTGTTGCAGTTCTTGCAGAACACCCCCTCGAAGGGAATGTGACTGAATTTCTCGTGCCCGCAGACGGGACACCAGAGGAACTCGAACAGTGCCTCACTGTGTCGGTTGAGTATTTCGAGACTCATCGTTGGACTGACCCAGTCGAACCGGGCCACCCCTCGTGCCCGGACGAAAAACAACACGACGGACGTCCGCTTAGTCACCGCTCGGTAGCGTAGACGATGCGTGATGGTGCTTCATACCCACAGTCCGGACAGTCGAACCAGCGCTGGACCTTCGCCCCGTCTGCTGATTTCTCACCGACGAGGACGTCCTTGCTCGGACACTCCGGACAATTCAGCTTGGGCGCAGGCCGCTTCCGGAGTTCATCTCGGAACGACTTCGCGTCCTTCGTCTCGTACCCCCGCGACCACACCGGGTACCCCTCGACGAGGATAGCGCCACGCCACTTGTACCGGTAGGAGTCGGGGGATCGGTGCAGGACGGCTCGGGAACCGGTCTCGGTGTTTCGATACGCGAGCGTCGGCGTGCGACTTTTTCGTGCCCAGTTGGTGATCCGTGGCATCGTCGTTAGAAGTGGACGTCCGCGGGGACGATCCAGAGCTCCTCGCTCTCTTCGAGGACTCGATCCAGTTGTTCACGGTGACGGATGCCGTTCGCGTATTCGTTGTACAGAAAGATCGTCGGACCGTCGTACGCACCCACCTGATGGAACGCGTGGCGGGCGAGATCCTCGTCGCGCATAATCTCCTCGTCGGAGAGTTCGTCGAGTGCTTCCTTCACCCGGTCGAGATTGCGCTCGAACTCTTCTTTCGTCGCCTCCCAGCCACGCTCAAGCATATCTTGGCCATCGTCGGAGTCGACGGGGGCCGCGGTCGGGAGATCACCCCATCGGGCCTTCCCCGCAACGGACGTGTCTTCCTCATCAAAAGTCACGTGGTAGTCGAAGACTGCGCCGGCGTGTGGGTCGGCGCCGACCAGGCGGTCGAACACCCTCTTTCCAGTGGCCAGCGCGTCGTCGTGCGTCGATGCCTCTACCAGAGCGTATATCACCATATGCATCTCGAACACCTCGAACGCCGACGCACCGGGGGTCGTTGCTCGCTCCTGCTGCGCCGGCACCCATCGCCGGCGCAATAACAAACACGATGGCTCTGTTGAGAACCCATAACTGTTGATTGGTGTCTGGGACTGTGTGAATGGCCGAACGCAGTATGGGTGGCTTGAGTGTAATTGGTAGCGTGATTAGTTGGTTTAGAATGGTACTATAGCGGCCAATCGTCTTTGGAATAAACCGAGAACCTCAACCAAATCTGGCACCTCTTCAACACAGAAACTGCTGTTTCAGATTCCAGATGGTTCCGAATAGGGAATCAGGTATCCGAAAGCAGCCATCTCTCCGTGATTTCACTCGGAATGAGTTACGATTCCGTCAATAGCTGTCGAAGTACGTAATGTAAGATGCCGCCGTGCTCAATATATCGCACTCCGGCGGGCGTCCCGACTTGGGCTGTCACTGGGAATTCAACCGATGACCCGTCTGGCCGCTCGGCAGTCACGGTCAACTCAGCCATCGGCGTCAGCCCGTCGTCCAACCCGTAGATCGTGTAGACCTCCGAGCCGTCTAAACCAAGCGCCTCCCAGGAGTCCCCGTCCTGGAACTGTAACGGCAGCACGCCCATCCCAACGAGATTGTCCCGATAAATTCGCTCGTAGCTCTCAGCGATGGTCGCACGCACACCGAGGAGGTCGGTCCCCTTCGCCGCCCAGTCACGACTCGATCCGGTCCCGAACTCCTCGCCAGCCATCACGACGAGGGGTGTTCCCTCGTCGCGGTAGCGCTGGCTGGCCTCGAAAACGGTCGTCTGCTCATCCGTTGGGTGATGGATAGTGTAGCCGCCTTCGACGTCGTCGAGCATCTGATTCTCGATGCGGACGTTGGCGAACGTGCCCCGCATCATCACCTCGTGGTTCCCTCGACGAGCACCGTACGTGTTGAACTCGTGGGGCTCAACGCCGTGATCCATGAGCCACTGGCCGGCCGGCTGATTCGTACTAAACGGTCCAGCAGGACTGATGTGGTCGGTCGTAACCGTGTCACCCAGCGTTAGCAGACACCGTGCATCCTCGACGTTGGAGACACCAGGTTTCTCCAGCGGGAAGTCCTTGAAGAACGGCGGTTCCCGAATATACGTGGAGTCCTCGTCCCACTCGTAGACCTCGCCCGTCGGCGCATCCAGTGCGTCCCACCGCTCGTCACCCTCGAACACTTCGGCGTACTTCTCCTCAAACATCGACGGGTCAACGAAGTCGTGAACCGCTTCGTGAATCTCGTCACTACCCGGCCAGAGGTCTGCGAGATAGACCGGGTTACCGTTCTCGTCGTACCCAAGGGGGTCGTGTTCCATGTCGATGTCCATCCGCCCGGCGAGCCCGTAGGCGACCACGAGCGGCGGACTGGCAAGGTAGTTCGCACGCACCTTCGGATGAATGCGCGCCTCGAAGTTCCGGTTCCCGGAAAGGACGCTCGTCGTCCAGAGGTCGTGCTCGTCGATGGCTGCCTCGATGGGTTCTGGGAGCGGCCCTGCGTTCCCGATACAGGTCGTACAGCCGTAGCCCACGACGTTGTAGCCGAGTTTCTCAAGATACGGAAGCAGTCCCGACGCTTCGAGATACTGGGTTACGACGCGGCTGCCAGGTGCGAGGCTCGTCTTGACGTAGTCCGGGACGTCGAGGCCCCGCTCGACAGCATTTTTCGCCAGGAGCCCGGCTGCCAGCATCACGGAGGGATTCGATGTGTTCGTACAGCTGGTGATCGCGCTAACGACGACGCTCCCGTGCCCGATCTCGACGTCGGTCCCATCAACCGTTACTGTCGCACGCTCCGTGAGCGGTCCCAGGTCCGGTTTCTCAGTCTGGGCCTCTTGCTGAACGCCGCCGTTTGTTCGTTCGACGTCGGTTGGTTCACCGGTCAACTCGGTCTGGGTGTTGCCGCCCTCTGCGATCCAGCGGTCGATGGCCTCCTGGTCCACGTCGCCGAGGTCCTCCTCGAACTCGCCGTGAAGCAACTCCCGGAAATGGCTCCGCATGTCGCCCATCTCGACACGTGACTGCGGCTTCTTCGGCCCGGCAAGACTCGGTGTCACCGTCGAGAGATCCAGTTCGACAGTCTCGGTGTATTCGGGATTCTGCTCGCCGAACAGCCCTTGGGCATCGAGGTACTCTCGCACGAGTTCGATGTGGTCCTCGTCGCGCCCCGTCAGTTTGAGGTAATCGAGGGTGGCCTCGTCGACGGGGAACATGCTGATGGTCGAACCTTGCTCGGGCGCCATATTCGCGATCGTTGCCCGGTCAGGGACGGTCAGCGTCTCCACGGCTGGCCCGTAGAACTCGACGAACCGGTCGACGACACCGACGTCACGGAGCAGTTCGGTGACGTGCAGTACGAGGTCGGTCGCTGTCGCGCCCTCAGGGAGTTCGCCGGTGAGTCGAACGCCGACGACTTCGGGGACGTTCATCGTGATGGGCTGGCCGAGCATCGCGGCCTCGGCTTCGATGCCGCCGACGCCCCAGCCGACGACGCCGATGCCCCCGATCATCGGGGTGTGGCTGTCTGTCCCGACGAGCGTGTCCGGGAACAGCCAGTTCTCACCGTCATGCTCGCGCTCGTGGACGACCCGTCCGAGGTGCTCTAGGTTCACCTGGTGAACGATACCCGTCCCGGGTGGCACGACACTGAAGTCATCAAAGGCGTTTTGTGCCCACTTCAGTGCGCGGTACCGTTCCCCGTTGCGTTCGTATTCGAGTTCGACGTTCTTCTCGTAGGCCTCCTCGTTGCCGAAATAGTCCACTTGGACGCTGTGGTCGATGACCAGGTCGATGGGGACCTCCGGTTCGACGAGACTCGGGTCTCGATCCTGGCGGTCGACGGCCGACCGTAGAGCGGCCAGGTCAACGACGGCCGGGACGCCGGTGAGGTCTTGCAGGATGACCCGGGACGGTTGGAACGGGATGTCGGCGTCGGGCACGTCCGGTTGCCAGCCAGCGAGGTCACGGATGTCTTCCTCGGTGATGTCCTCCCCGTCGGCATTTCGGAGCACGGATTCGAGGAGGACACGGATGCTGACCGGTAGGTTGTCGAGGTCACAGAGGCCTTGCTCTTCGAGGACGGTGAGGTCGGCCATCTTGTAGGCCGTTCCATCGGCTTCGAACTCGCGGATCGCATTGAAGGGGTTCATTATTGTGGAAGATTTCAAACGGAGTAACCGTTATTCTTGTCCCCGCTCTCGGGAGACGGGATTCGAGCAGTTCGACTTATACGTTGGACCCGCCCGAAGGGGTTCAAAGAGCTCGTTGCTCTCACGGTCGACGCGTGATACAGTTCTGGGGTGACACTGTCTTCTTCGGTAACGTTCATGCACTCGTTTCTTGGCCAGTCTCACCGCCCATGCGTTCAGGCGCGATTCGCGACAGCCGCATCGCGTTGCCGGTGACGCCGAGGCTCATCCCCATATCTCCGACGACGACAGCGACGGCGACACTGACGAGCCCAATCGGCACGCCGACGGCAAGCAGCGCCTTCACGCCGAGACTCGCCCAAATGTTCTGCCGGATCACGCCGTTGGCCGTATGCGACAGGTCGTACAGGTACGGGAGTTTCCCGATGTCGTCGCCCATCAACGCAATATCAGCCGTTTCGAGGGCGGTGTCGGTGCCCGCCGCGCCCATCGCGATGCCGACCTCCGCAGTGGCCAGCGCGGGGGCGTCATTGATGCCGTCGCCGACCATCGCGACCTCCCCGTACTCCGCCTGTAACTCCTCGACTGCGTCGACCTTCTCGTCGGGTAGGAGTTCGGCGCGATATTCATCGACACCGACCTGCTCGGCGATGGCGCGGGCGGTGCCCTCGTTGTCCCCGGTCAGCATCACCACGCGCTCGACGCCCAGCTCGTGCAGGCGTTCGACAGCCCGCTTCGAGGCCGGGCGCACCTCGTCGGCGATGGCGATTGCACCCAGCAGTTCCGACTCCGTCCCGACGATAACGACCGTCTTGCCCTCCCGCTCCAGTGAGGTGAGCGCGTCCTCGGCGAACGCCCCGTCGTCGGCCTCGGTCGCCTCTTCCGCCACGACGCCGCCGTCTGTCTCGCGGCGTGCTCGAGCGAGGTCGAAGCCCAGCTCCTCGAAGAGCGCGGGCTTGCCCGCATAGTACGTCTCGCCGTCGATCTCGCCCCGGATGCCCTTCCCCGTGAGGCTCTCGAAGCCACTCGGGTCGGGCAGGTCGCCCACGCCCGCCTCCTCAGCACGGGCGAGAATCGCCGCAGCGATGGGGTGCTCACTGCGCCGCTCCAGCCCGGCGGCGCGACGGAGCAGATCATCCTCAGTGGTGTCGCCGACCGGGACGACATCGGTGACGGCGAGTTCGCCCTTCGTGAGCGTCCCCGTCTTGTCGAGCGCGACGGCATCGACTTCGCCCATCGCTTCGAGGTAGTTGCCGCCCTTGATCAGGACGCCGTTCTTCGCGGCGCTGGTGATGCCCGACACCACCGAGACGGGTGTGGAGATGACGAACGCACAGGGGCAGGCGATTACCAGCAGGGTGAGCCCGCGGATGAACCAGGTCTGCCAGTCGCCGGCGAAAGTGAACCCGTACCCGGCCACGTCCACCGAGATGGGGTCGGCGATAACCAGCGGCGGGATAGCGGCGGTCAGGATTGCCAGCACGACGACGAGGGGTGTGTAGTAGCCGGCGAACTGGTCGACGAACTGCTCAGACTCGGTCTTCTTCGCCTGTGCGCCCTGTACCATCTCGATGATGCGCGAGAGCGTCGAATCGCCAGCGGTCGAGGTGACCTCTACCTCGAGGTACCCCTCTTCGTTGATCGCGCCGGCGTAGACCTCGTCGCCGGCAGTCTTGTCGACGGGGACGCTCTCGCCCGTGATCGGCGACTGGTCGACTGCACTCTCGCCGTCGATGACCGTTCCGTCGAGCGGAATCTTGTCGCCGGGGCGGACGACGACGGTCTCGCCAACGTCGACCTCCTCGGCGGGAACGGTCACTTCCTCACCATCGCGAAGGACGGTCGCCTCGTCGGGCGAGAGTTCCATCAGCTCGCGCAGGGAGTCCCGTGCCCTGTCCATCGCGTAGTCCTCGAGCAGCTCGGCGATGCTGAATAGGACGGCCAGCGTGGCGGCCTCGACGAAGTAGCCGATACCGGTCGCCGCGATGATCGCCGTCCCCATCAGCAGGTCGATGTCGAGGCTTCGGTTCTTCGCGGAGTAGTACCCGCTACGGACGACGGGGATGCCGCTGGCGGCGACGGCGCCGAGGAACAGGACATCTGCGATGTGGAGCGGGTACTCGAGGACGCTCGCCACCGTGACGTTCTGTCCGGTGAGGAGGAATTCGAAGAGGAGGCCGAGCGTGACGAACGCCGCGCCGAGCCACGTCTTCTTCGCGCGAGGACTCGTCCAGACCTCCGATGGTGGCGCGATGTCGACGCCGTCGGTCGCCTGGTTGTCCTCATCATCGCCCTCAGCGTCCGAGCCCCCGACGACCTCGTAGCCGGCGCCTTCAATCGCCTTGATTACGTCGGCTTCGCTAGTCCGATCAGGGTCGTACGTGACGTTGGCCGTGCCGGTGGTCGGCTGGAGCGTGGCGTCAGTAATGCCGTCGACACGCTGGAGGCTCTTGTCCACCTTTTGGGCGCAAGAGGGACAGTCCATCTCGGGAACGGCGAGGCGGGCGGTCAGCTCACGTCGCTGTCCGCCGCCGCTCGTTTCTCCTGCTGCGTCCGGATTCTCTGTCATCACCTCACGGTAGGTGCGTCAGATCGATAAGCCTTTGTTGGAGTATTCCAAATCAAGGGTCAGCGTGTTGCTGGGGGCTCTTCGGGCAATCGTTCCCCGGCGACGTGCTGCTTCGCCAAGTGTTCCTCCGCCCGGCGGAGCCGGTAGGTGAGCGTCGACCGCGGCACGTTGAGATGCTCGGCCAGTTCGCCGACGTCGACCTCACGTGGGGACTCGTAGTATCCGTGTTCGACGGCTGCCTGAAGCGCGGCCTCTTGCTTCGGAGACATGTCACTTTGCGTCTCGTCGACTCCTTCCCCCGACGCCGTTGTGTCCGCTGTGCGGAGCATCTCCATCTGGGCGCACTCCCCGACGGCGACTTTGAGAGCGTCGAAGAACGCCGCCACGTCGCCCTCACCGGAGTGGATGAGTCGCCACGTGTAGTGGCGGCCCTCGTGACGAGTCTCGAACAGTACGCCGTCGCCGAGGTGGTCGCGAGCGATGTGGGGGACTGAGGCGCAGGTCGGAGTGCGCTCCCAATCTGAGTAGAGGATGAGCGCGTCGTCCGTGCGGTCGAGGATGCGGGTGGTCTGTGTGGCGTTGCAGTCCTCGGTGGCGAGACAGTCAGCGTAGTAGTCGCCGTTGAGAAAGGCGTCCTCGATGGCGTTGAGCGCCTCAGGCGTACCGGTGGCATGGTCGACCCGCCAGAGACGCTCGGCAGTGGCGTGCAGCGAGAGCGAGCGAACGCGAGCGTCGGGGTGGTCGGCGAGGGCGTCCGCCACCCTGTTACAGCCGGGCTCGTATTCGAGAGCGAAGACGAGTTCGCGCATACCCAGTCTAAGGCCTGCTACGACATAACCCATGGCCTGTAGCGTTGTCGACCAGTAGACCTCAGATTACGTCGTCAGGGTCGTGGACTTCCTGCATTCGCTGTGCTTCGGCCGCGTATTGCTCTTGGAGGTCGGGGTCATCGACCATGCCAAGATTGCCGGGTTCAGCATCGACTGCTGCTGTCGTGTCTCGGACGTCGGTGAAGGATGTGAGTGCGCGTTCCTTCCGATAGTACTGTTCTCCATCGGGTGTTGCGTAGGTGAGGATGATCAGGTTCTGCTCGTCATCAGAGTACGTCCGTTCGACAAGCCAAACACGAACGTCATCTTCAGACTGATTTGACATACTTAGACGTCCCTCGATACCCACTAAGGGATTGGTGTTACGGCTTGCCGAAACTCGCTGTCTCTAAGGGTGATTCTCCGGTCGGGATGAGCAGCTCCTGTCGGTCTCCGACTCGCTCGGCCAGCTTCCGTTTCAGGTACTGTCTCGCCGTCGACGGCGTGAAGACGCCCTTGTCGAGCATATCGCCGACGACGTCTTTGAGGGCCGCGAACTGTCCCTGGAGGTGGCCGTCGCCGACCGGCTCGCCGTCGTACCAACGCACTGTCGCGAGCGCACCGTTCCCGACGGTCTCTCTCTGTTCGACCGTTTCGGAGTCGTATTGGAGACTGAACCACAGCGTCCGGTGACATCCTCCGCGCCGTTCTGGCACGGCTTCCCGCGCATGGGGAATACCAGCTAAGTGCGACTATTGCTGGCAGAAGGTTCCGACCCGCAAAATGCCGAGAGAGTCATCTGCGAGTATTGCTCGCTCCTCTCACGGTGGGTCGTGGTGCTGTCACAGGCACTCCCATCCCGAGGCGAGTCATTGCCTGCCGGTTTCAGCGGCACGCTCTCTCCCCACGGGTCAGCCCGTTGTGCAACGTTGATTGCGCCGTTGATATCGCCCTGAAACACCGTGATGTGACACTCGTCGTTCGTACACCGGAACGTGCCTTGGGCGGCTCTGCTTCCGATGTGATCGCAGGCATGACACGTCTGGCTCGTGTACTCTGGCCGGACGTACTTGACCGGGATACCTGCCTCTCGCGCTTTGTCCTCAACGCGTTTCTGTAGCCGAGCGAACGCCCAGGCATGGAGCCGGCGGTTCATGTACCCGCCGTAGTCCAATTCTTCGCGGATATAGGTCAAGTCCTCCATCACGATTACCGGCTTCTCGAAGCGACGGGCGTATTCGATAGCCTGCCGAGACACCTTCTCGACAATATCTGTCAGCGCGTTCTGGAAATAGTCAAATCGTTCGTCAATCCGCCACTCGGCGGCGTCACGCTCTTGGAGTCGTTTCAGGGTGGTGTGCATCTCTTTGCGGAGATGCTTCGCACGCGAACCGTCACACACGAACGGGCCAGTCGGTGAACCGTCCTTGAGGGCACAGCCCGTAATCAGGGCCGATTCACCGATGTCCAGACCGATGTGTGTCACGTCGTCACTATCTGTCGTGTAGTCGGGTTCTTCGACCGGGAACTCGACAGTAACGTGGAGCGTCCACGAGGTGTGATTCCGTTGCAGGCGTAGTTGTCCTGGGGGTGCATCCCCGTCCACGAGGTCATGCCACAGCCCCTTTTGCTCGGGATTGATTCGAAGCGGTATCCAGAAGTTCGTCCCGCGACCGGGCTGTGGTACCCACCACGTAAACTCGTAATCGCGTTCTGGGGAGTGGTCAAATTCGGCGGCTTGGTTGGTGAGCCGAACCGGGTGGTCGTCATCCAACTCCTCTGCGTCGTAGGTGTCGTGGAGCTGCGGGACGTAGTTGCAGAGCGCCGCTTTCGCCTGATACGGTAGGTCGTAGGGCGTCACAACGTCGCTGGTTGCGCTCATCGTGTCGCACCCAGCCTCGAACGCCTCGTGTAGCCCCTCACGGTAGGTGTCGAGCAGATCACACAGTTTGTGCTCTTTGTGGGCTGTTGGCGGCGCGAGTGTGGCTTCGAGCGTCTTAGTTGGCATTAGCCACTAACCCCTTCTCGATTATCTCGCTGTTGGCACGCGGATGGAAGATACCATTCTCACGGAGCGCCTCCCATTTGTGTGTATTTGACCGCATTTGTTTCCCTTCGCAGACCGTCCACGACTGGTTCGCCCCCACCCTTCTTGGGGGCGATAAACACTCTCGGAAGCGATTCGGCCAAATTCATCGTTGCGACACCGTTCAGAACTCGACCTGTGTATCGGCGTCCCCGCTGTGTTCCGGCTGGGAGAGAAGACTCACGTCTTGCAGGAGAGATCTCGCTGCCTCGATCCGCTCCTGATCGGCGTCGTCGAGTCCGGCCGTCTCGATGCGCTTGAGATTGGTGAGTGAGCGATGCAGTCGATATCCGGGTGTGTTGCGTGGGTCCATGTGAAGCGCCTCGCCGATTCACGGCGCAGAGAAACCTCTCCGGCTGCGGGTAGCTGTCGGACTGGGCCTGCTCGTTAACCAACATTAGTGTGTACCTGCGTCGCTATGTTGGTTAAGACGAGTCCTGACCCGCTTTGCTGGGTCCGTAGCGAGCCGAGCCACACACCCGACACTCCCAGATCGGTTGCCCCGTCAACGCCGCATCCGGGACCGACTCGTGGGTCTTGAACCGATGGTCGGTCGCCCGTCCACAGGTTTGACAGTCGAGTTCCTGCGTCGTCGGTACCGACGACTCCTGCCGATCAGCCCCAGCTTCGCCAGTGGATTCGGTCAGCGCTATCGCTGGAACCAGCCACACCGCGTCGTCGGCGTCGTCGAGGATCGCGTCGAGACGCGACGCGTCGCGGATGCCGTCCCCACGCTGGTCGTAGAGCCTCGGCGGGGCCTGCTCCGGACGTTCCGACGCTTCCTGCCCGTGCCACCCAGTCCGGTCACGGGCGGCACTGAGAAGCCGCTCTCCCTCCGCTGACGCCACCTGTACCGCGTCGGGGAGTGAGGGCCACTGCTCGGCCAGCTGGCGCGCCGGCGCCTCGTCGAGATCGTAGATGAGCGTGTAGTCGTCGACGTCCGGCTCCGCCTCGTTGGCAGAGAGGAGGTTCGCCGCGGCGCCGCCCTTCGCGATGGCGCCGTAGAACGTGGTCGACTCAACGATCAGGTGGCCGATGCTGAGGAACGTCGTCGACGCTGCCTCGTTCGTGCTGGTGGCGTCACTCCCGAGATGGTTAGAGAGACAGAACCGACATTTCGTCTGGCCGTCTGGGACGGACGCCCCACAGGACCGGCACTCGCCATCGGCTGCCGCCGGCGCATCGGGGTAGCCACCAGCGCTCGTCGCGACGCGTTGCCGCCGGGGGGCACCCTCACACCCCTCGTCCAGCTTCGTGTCCGGAATGTGGGACGCCTCGCCGGTCGGCCGCAGTTCCTCAAAGTCAGTATATCGGTTGTGCATCGGTTGGCTCATAGTTTCAGTCGGTTTCGTATTTCAACGTCAGGATCCCCCCCGTTCGTAATGGCCTCTTGATTATGCGAGACAGTACAAACATATATGTGGGTTAAGCGCTAACACAGTCGCAAGAGGTGCCAAGCATGTCCGAATCCTCGGGAGATGGCGTCCCGTCGTGGACTGAATCGATGAGCGCCCGCGACCGTATTCGAGCGGTCGCTGAGACGCTTCGCGAACCGCGGTCGGTCAACTGGATTAGCGAACAGGCCGACGCTGCCTGGAGTACGACCAACGAGGAACTCCAGGATCTCGTCGACCAGGGCCAGCTGCGCCGCGTCGAGGCCGGCGAGACCACGCGCTATCAGCCGGACTATACGCGACTGCTCTTCGAGGAGATCCGCACGCTCATCGAAGAGAACACGCGCGAGGAGCTACGCAACGAATTGGCCGCGATCACCGAGGAGATCGAGGAGTGGCAGGCAACCTACGACGTCGAGACGTGGGAGGAGCTCGAACAGTCGCTCGCCGACGGCGACCTCGCAAGTGCCGAGCTCCGCGAGCGCCGCGACGTCATCGCGTTCTGGCGTGAGAACGAGGAAGATCGCCGCCTCATCAAACACGCCTTGGAACTCTACTCTGACGTCGAAGCCGCCCGCGAACAGATGACCGACGTGGCCGACCGCGCCACGAGCTAATCCTCCTCTCTCACAGCATGATCTTTCTCGCCGGTCGCGACCGCTATACACAGCGGACCCTCCTGCGCGACGTTCATGACCGATTGACGAATCAAGCGGGTTGTGAGGACGTGCGCTATCGCCCGTCTCGACGCCGACCCCGGTACGTCATCGCCGATGTCGATCCGACGACGTTCCTGAGTGACTCCTACGATGCCGCGACCGCACGACTGGAGGTTCGCTTCTGGTACCCCGCCGGCGTCGACCATGAATACTACCGCATCAACTGGGTCGAACCGGACCGGAATCTGATGCTGGGCTTCCACCAGGACGCCGATCATCCGGACCTTGGGCCCTGTCACATCCAACTCAATCACGAAGACACGCCCGTCGACCGGCATAGCGCGTCGTTTCTCGATGCGCATCCACTCGCCGTCCTCGATGGCCGACTACAGCAACTTCCGGCGGCGGTAGAGGCGATTCGCTGGGAGAATGGCACGCCCTCGCTTCCTACCTGGCCTGTCTAGACTGCGAGTTCATCGAGCGTTTCGTGATGCGTCCGGACAGTCGTTGGCGTGACGTTCCCTGTCTCCGCGACGTCGCTTTGCGTTACCCACTGCCCCTGTTCCTGCCCCGCTTTGTAGAGGCAGGCCGCTGCGAACCCGGCCGGATGGACGCCCGTCGTGAGGCCGTGCTCCTCGGCCTGTTCCGCGAGGGCTCGGGCCCGCTGTCGGATTTCGTCCGGACACTCGAGGTCCGACGCGAGGCGCGGCACGAACATACTGGGGGAGACGGGCTCAGCGGGGAGGCCCAGCTCTTCGTTCAGCGTTTTGTACGCGTTCGTGACTCGTGACTCCGCGACGCGGGCCATCTCGCTGACGTCGTCCACTAACCGCGAGCGGCCGTTGCACCGACATGCCCCGTAGATGCTGGCCGCGGCGATGGCCTCGATGGATCTGCCACGAAGCAGATCCTCGTTCTGGGCGCTCCGGAAGAGCTGACACGCCTGGTCGCGAACCGAATCGGAGAGTTCGAGCGCACTCGCCAACCGACGCACTTCGCCCAGGCCGTGGGCGAGATTCCGTTCTGCTTTCGACCGCCAGCGGCCACGGGTCTGCTCACGGCGCATCCGTGCCAGTCGCCGTCGCTTCTGCCCCGAGAGTTCGTTCCCCTTCGCGTCGGTGCCGCGACCGATCTCCGTCGACAGGCCGCGATCGTGGCGGGCCGCAGTGAGTGGGGCACCCGTTCGTTCGCACCCCTCGTCGTCGTACGGCCGCCACTCCGGCCCGTGATCGATACGCTGTTCGTCGATGACCAGCCCACAGTCCTCGCAGACCGTTTCGACCGCGTTCGTGGTGACTCGACCGTCGCACTCGGGACACTGGTTCGCACTCGATTCCGTTCGGACGTCTTCGTCGAAGCTGGTTTCGTAGATGTCTCTGGTTGCCATCGTTCTCACCGTGTTTCGGAAACCCGCCAGTACAGCGAGCCCCTCACCCATTGAGGGGAAAATAAACGCTATCGACTACGAACCTCGGTCAGTTGACTTGTGGCTCAGTAATGTACCCCTCAGACAGCTGCTTTGCCTACCCTACTCCCGTGGATGTATCTCGGTGAGTTCGACGGCCCGCTTTTCACATTCCTCCTCTACTCGCTCGTAGCGCCGCTGAGCCTTCGCCGTACTCCGACTATCGACCTCTCCTTGCTGGAATGGGTTCTTGTTCGAGACGACAATGAGGTGCCGTGATTCGGCATTCGAGAGATCGCCTAGCTTGACTAAATCCGCGGAGAAATGCGGCCACTCGTCGATGTTGTTGCGCTCGAACTTCGCGCCGGCGACGTCCACGTTCTTGATGTACTTGAGCTCGATTGCGTGCTTGACCGATGCAGCCGAGAAGTATTTGCTTCCGTCGATGAGGCGGACTGTGACCCTCGGGCTATCTACCTCCGGCAGGTATTCGAGGTCGTCATACTCCGTCTCGTGACGCGGCTCTAGAATTGCGATATCGAGGCTCCGATTCCCGTCGCCGGACATTCCGAAGTTCACCTCCGGCTGGACACTACTGATGGACTGTGGCTTCGCGATTCGATCGAGATATTTTCGCTTATACCCGGTCGCATCGGCCGTATTGTAGCCACCGCGTACCTGAATCGTCGTTCCCACCTCTGCCCGTAGGAGTTCAAGGAGCCGGGCTTGAAGCGCGGTCTCGACTGTGAACCCCAGAGGTGTCTCTTGAAATTCAGCGTCCAGTCGATTAATTGCCTCTTGAACCGTCATGGTTTACTCCACGATCTATCTGCAAGCGCGGGTGTGGTCGGGTAGTAGATACGTGGGACCTCCGGGCCTGGGTCTTCTGGGACGCTCTGTAACTCCTCACTCTGCGCGGCGAGTGCGAGGACCATTGAATCGAGAATGTCGTCTCGCCGGACTTCCTTCCGGAGAGTGTCGTCAAGTACCTGCTCGTACTCGTCGTCTATGCCAGAGCGCTTCTGCTCGAGAAGCTGCCGACGGAACGTGAGGCCTCGCTTCGAAGACTTCGAGTAAGCAATCGGCTGCCCGTTGAGCGCGTAGAAACAGAGTTCTGGATGACTTTCGTAGATCGGCCCGTCATAGGCCTCGCTCACGACCGCTTGTACCTCGTTGATTTTGTCGCTGATCGCGTGGGCTTGCTGGGAGAGACCGTGCATCATCTTCTCTCGATGCATCGCGTTCGCCTCGTCGTAATCCTCAATGGCGGCTGCAGACTCACACGGCGGAAAGAACACGGAGTTACCACGGCAGCCGAGTAGGTCACGCGCTTTGATGTCGCATCGGCGCCTACCCCCCGTCGGGAGCCCGACTGGAATATCCACGAACACTCGAGCCTCCTGGAAGTCTGATTGAACTTCGGAAAAGTCCTCGTATAGCTCCGTTTCGATGCTGCCTTCGGAAAGGGCAGTCGCGAACCATCCGTATGGGCAGGCATCGACACCGACCGCGCTCTCAGCTCTTGGCATGTTTTTCGCTGGGTGCGCGGATGTGCGGCCCGATGATGCCACGGAGGGCGTGGAGCTCCTGTAGCGTCGCCCTCAGCTTCGCAGTATCAGTAAGGCCTTCAGTCCTTGACATTCATTCTCACAAACGGATAGACACGGAATGAGCGTTTCGGCGAAGATACGGAAGTCCCACTTATCGGGCACTATCCGCTAGTCTTGGCTCACTATTTTCTCACCCGGCGTGATCAGGACTATCCCGTCAATTCACCGGCCTGAATGGCGGTTGAACCGCTTGAGATGCGTTTTCGTTTCTGGGGCCGCCTTCCCTCAAAGTAGCTTAGTGACTTCCAAGACCCGCAGAGATAGTCCTCCACTTATCCTTCGGTTTCGGGGCTATATGTCAGTACTTCAGCGTCGATGAGACGAACTGCGTCATCGTAGAATTGTCCCTCAACAGTTCCCTCAAAGTGCTCCAGAAGCCCCTCAACTACTGCCTGTTCCTTGCCGACCTGCCGTCCTTCCTCTGGGAGTCGGCGGGCATCATCGCAATTCGCACAGAATCGGAACCGCTGGTACCACTCTTCATCATCCCGTTCGTGGTCTTTCACGTAGTAGATGATGACACCATCTCCGGCCTCCATGCTCTCCTTACAGTTATGACGGCCGTAGTCAACCTTCCCCATCTGTGGGTGTCCTTGGCAGTGGACGACGCCGCCCTTCGTGTGCCGGACGACATCTCCGATAAACTCCTCTCGATTCATTTGATCAGGTTGTTGTCTTGAGATTCATTAACCTGACGAGCAGTCATAGCGTCACTTCCTCGAGATACTCACAGTCCTCCAGATAAATCGGGTGCCCTTCGTGCTCAACCAGCTTCGCCTTGAGTTCCTCCACGCTCTCAGCCATTTCGTCAAGAATACAAGCGGCCTCAACAGCGTGGTCGTATAGTTCACCATCTCCGATTTCGTCTATAGCGTTCCAGTGGATTTCCACAAGACGTGAGTCGATTTCCTCCTCGTTCTCCTCAATATCATCGTAGTCGCCAGAGACTGCACTCGCCTCGTATGTTGCTGGACCTCTATCCTCGACCCCTGAGGCACTATAGTACTTCTCTCCGCTGTTGGGATCAGCGGAGTTCGTCCCCTTGAGACGGCTTTCGACGATATCCTTCATCTTCTGCTTCTCACGCTCTCGTTGTTTCCGATTCAACAGAACTGCTCGCTTAAATACCCATTCAGTGAACGCCCGTCTTGGTTGTAGAGTGTATTCCTCTGTCTCGACGGTGGGACCACCAGAATACGCCTCATAGAATGCTTCCCTGGCCCTATCGAATTCCTCATACTGCTGTTCGATATCCTCTTTCAGCCCTCGAAGGTCATGAGCATGGTTCTCCAGTAGATCCTGTAGATACCGGTCGTCTTCGAGGGCTTCGGGTACTACACGGAACTCCACATTCTGCCCGATAACATTGACAAGCGGAGGTGCCGGTTCAACATCCACTCCGGTCACCTTCGGGAGATTCGTCTCATCAGAGAACCACCCCCCTCCTTCCTCCACGCCGATCTCGTCTATATCGCCGTGCCAGGCACGAATCCGCTTGCGAAGTGTTTCCGTGTGTCCTTGGCGGACTTCCCGATTCAATTCCCGTCGGAGCAGATCTTGCTGGTCTTCTTGAATAGATGTCTGACGACTGTAGAGGTAAACCAGACCAGCAGTCAGCGCGATTGAACCGAGTCCCGATATAACAGCCGCCCACTCCTGAAGCCACACCGCAATTGCGGAAACGATACTCGCCATAAGATTAGACGACGTGCCTATGGGATGAAAGTTCGTAGTCCGAGGAAGTACACATTTTCTTGGGAGAGGGATATCTTTGGGAGGTTATGAGCGACGACGGCTTACAGACGGTCTATATCCGTCACAAGATCGGCGTTAACGCAGACGCTATCCAATGGCTCTACGAGAACCACTATTTTGCAATACACTATACTGAGACTCCCATCACTGCCAGCAAATCGGAGGCGCAGGACCACGCGAATAGTAAACAGAGTACCGAGTGGAAGATGGGTAACAAGCTTGACTGGCTCAAGGAATGGGGACAGGATGGAATCATCGTGGGTGCCGACTACGGCACGAAGAACTCGACCTACAAGGGTGGGATGCGTGTCGGGAAAGTTCAGCCTGGAACCGATATCACGATACTCGCGTTCCAAGACAACCAGTTCCAGGATAGTGTAACCGTTGAGCCAGGCACGCCCGAAGAGAAGATCTACAACGACTCTGATACCTCAGACGAGTTCCGCTGGCTGATGGACACCGTCAACGACCGTGGTGAGGATGGATACGATGAGGACAAGATTCGGTTCCTGAAGGCCCTCAAGATTGACGAAGAGAGTGCTGATTGGGTCTGGTACCGGGACTATCCAGCCTTGCTGGCGGTACAGCCACAAGGAGGTACGTTCAGTAAGTGGAAGCAGGGTGCCGATCACCTCCGAGCAGCATTCAATCAGGTGGAGCATCTGACCGAGATCCTTGACGACCCGAGCTACGAGCAGAAGGCAAAACTCCTCGCTCCTGGTCAGCTTGAGATTCTCTGTAACGAGTTCCTAAGAGGGAAGCACGATGATTACCTACAGCACCTTCCGGTTGGACGGTCGTTATCAGATGTAGACATTATCTCCCGCCAGGAACCGAATGGGAAACGTGTTCTTGCTCAGGTCACGCACGCAGACAAGACTGGCAAACTAACCGAGAAAGCACGCGATCTCATCGAATATGAGCGAGGGAGCACTACCTCAGAGACTCATGTGATGTTCTTCGGGCCCAAAGGGAAGGAGTCGGATCTCCCCAGCGATGTCGTCGAAGATATCGACGAGTACGTTGAGAATCGCCACGTCTTTGAGATAATGGAGAAAGAGCGACCGGAGCTCGTTGAGGAGATGCTGACAGTCCCGCCAGCGCGAAAGACACCTGAGCCTTAGGACTATCACCTAGGAAAAAGACCTTCCAGAAGAGCAAGTGACCACGATGCAGACCTGTCGGTCTAGATCCGCGGATGTGACGTGTTGCTACTCTGTATTGTCCACGTGTTTCTGCTCGTAGCGGTTGATGATGAACACAAGGTAGGCCGAGACTTGGTGGAGAAGCATCGAGCAGTAGTAGCGGTCCATATCAGGGCTGTGCCGGTTCTTTCGGTCGTTTCCTACCTTAGCGAATGTCTTTTCCAGTGAATCTGCCATCTCCCGGATCTCGTCCTTCATGATCGGGTTGGGGGAGAACACGTCTTTCTCTCGGAGAATGTCGAGGTAGTGGACGAGGTTGCGGTCACGGTTGTCCTCCCAATCCTCTAGGTCAACGCAGATCGTTTTAACTGTGTCCTCGATAGCGTTGTAGAGTTTCTCCGGAATCTCGCTTCCATATTTTCGGTCCAAATAGAGTTCGTAAGCCTTGTTGAAGTCGTTTAGTGGCTCCTCCCAGATCGTGCCCATCATCAGTCCCGTCAATTCCTCGTCAGCCTCCTTCATCAGTTCATGGCCGATTTCCTGAAATCGAAATTGTCCGTCGGCATCGTGTTTCAGTTCCCAGAGGATGCCCTCACTCTCAAGGATTTGCTGTACCTGCTCTGCGTTCCCTACCACGTCCTTGTTCTCGACAGAGTCACCGTTCCACGTCTTCCAGTACGCATATTCGAGGTAGGACAACACGGTGATGGTGTTCGCTGTGAGGAGAACGTGGTTGTGTGCTTCCTGGAAGTCCTCGCCGAACCAGTCCACAATTTCCGTTGGATCGGTATCGAGTTCGAGTTCTTCGGTGAGTTCTGAAAAGCCGCGCCGAGCGACGAGTCCTTGGAACGCTTCGTGATGATTTCGAAGGCCGTTACCGTATGTCTGAAAGGCGAGTCGCTCTCGACAACGATGGGTGAGGTCGTTGTTCACCCGTGGTTCGTCGTCTCGCCGGCGATCATAGAGAGATTCAAATTCGTCGGGCATTCTCTAGATAGAAGTATCCTGTTCGGTACTATGAACGTTTGGTGCCCTTCTCAGTTTACCGCCATTCGTGACCCGTTGACGGGATGATTCTGCGAAACGAGTTTACCAGCTCCTCGTCGAGTATGCCACATGCCCGAGGACCTGAAGGACGCGCACATCCAGGACGTGGCAGACGTTCTCAGCGGTGAATACCGTCATGCAGAACTCACCGAGATTCTACGACGGTTCGACGCTGAACATCTCCGGTTCGATGAGGACGAGACTGTAGACGACATCACCCACGTTAGCCGATACGACCGAGTTTCTCACTGGCTTCGTGAATCGAATGGGACGCCGACCGGCCGTAAACTCCTCACCCACCTCGTTGAGAACGCCCAGTTGCGAGTGGACCAGCGGGAAGCACTGGAAGAGGCTCTGGCCGGCTCACGGTTCGTTCTCTCCGAGACTGATGATGGCCTTGAGTTGATGCTGCGGATCAGTGCCACCGCCGAAAAGGAGGTGAAAGACCAGCGGGGTTACATCGAGGAGCACGCCCCGGATGCTGTCCTGGAGAAGATAGAGGCCGCTAAGGATAGACTCACGAACGGCGACCCGGACAACGCTCTACAAGAGGCTCGCCGGGCACTGGAGGCGTGTACCCAGGGCAACTACAACGAGGCGCTTGACGAGTTGTACTCCGAGGGGTTGATTGAGAAATGGGATGGCAACGGGTCGCGTGAAACCCGTGACTGGCGGATGCTGTATACGCCGTACGGGTACTGTTCTACAATCGGATCGCACACGTCGGGGAACGCCTCGGACACCACCTTGCTTCAGGCTCAGACCGGTGTCATCCTCGCCGAGGAAGCGATACATTACGTACTGCGGATTATTGAGGAGGCTGAGGAACAGGGCATCCAGCTGGACCGGTGGGTTGTTTAACTCCCCTCGTCCTGCTGGTTCTCGCGGTGGGCTTGGAGGATAACCTCGAGCGTGATGTCGTCGTGCTCTTCGACGCGATCCTCGACCCGGATGAGAACCTCCCGAGGAATCTCCACACCCGCCTCGTCACCGAATGTCTCCCTGGTTAAAGCGCTTTTCACGGTCTCGGCGCTTCGGCTGATCTCTTCACCGACCTGGTTCGCGGCCTGGGTGAACCGGTCCTGCGGCGTCCGCTCGGTCTGGAGCATGAACGCTCGGGCCATCTTCGCCCATTTCTCGCCGCGTTTCTCAGTCTTGTCCCAGTAGTAGTCGTCCGGTATGACCTCGTCGAGGAGGTCGGGGATAATTTCGTGCTCGTCGTAGTCGCGCGTGGGCCGGAACTGTCCTAATCCCATATTCGGTGTGTGGGGCGTGTGGGTATTAGTGGCAACGGAGATAAGGGTGATTTCTAGCGCTAGGATGCCTAGGACGGCAGTATGGACTAGGACATAGTATGATCATTCTTCTTGCTCAGTCTTCTAGGAGCAGTGCCTAGTCTGGATCATGAGAGGTTTTCGAATATTTGGAGAAAGCGGAAGGCGAGATCGTTCGTCTGTGCGTTCTTTGAGGAGGCGAGGTCTCGGAGGTCCTGAATCCTCTCGGTATAGTCGTCATTCATCACCAGTTCCAGTTCGTAGCCGGTGTCGTCCTCAAACTCGTCGGCCAGTTCTGAGAGCGGAGTTACCAGTCCTTTCGGCGTGTTCAGACTCCAGAGCTGGAAGGTGTACGTCCCGGCGGTGTCGTATTCGGTAGTCACCAGTTTCTCGGCCCGTTTGAATTTCCGCTCTAACCGGTCACGGTTCTCCTGGTAGGAGCCATAGCCCATTCCACCGAGGTGGGTCACGACCTCGCAGGCGTAGATCTCTTGTTCGCCGTCTAAGTCGACGCCGACCACATCGACCTCCGTCTGAGTGTCCAAGGAAGTCTTCTGATAGGTAACGAAGTCACAGTCTCCGATGAATTTGTGATAGGCTCCGACCAACATCTCCCCGGCTTTCGCCTGTGTTGACATGGCCGATCGTTCTCTGGGCTCAGGAATAAATCGTGCCGTCAAGGGGGTCACGGTCCGAACGTTTAGAGGTGGAGGGTTTGTTCGCAACGCTAGCGGTGAGCGTTTAGAATGTATGCTGGCGACCGGGTTACGACCACTCCCGAAAGCTGTGGCTCCGGTTGTGGCTGCCGGCCGACCATAGGGAGGCCGGCAGCGGAGGGTGGGGTGGTGGGGTCTGGGGCGGTCCGGCACACAGCAAAAAAGAAGGCTACTCCGACTGGCTATTCTTCCCACCATCGACCGCTCTCAGGGTGGTCAACTGACCCCGCTAGTTAGAATCACGGAGTTTCTTGTTGACTCCGACAAGTGACCGAATCGGATCATATCCCTACCACTCCCCTCAGTGGACAAACTAAAATAGTCTCAGTACCTCACAAAGCATCCTCGGCTAGCTGTTTCTGAAGCCTGAGTTCTGTGGCAGAGCGGTTGCACTAGCGGTCTCGACGAGAGAATCTTGGGCGAACCGACGGAGAGCTGTCGCTGTCGGCGGCAGCCGCCGCCGACAGCGACAGCGTCGCCACTCC
>NZ_JAGGKE010000018.1 GCF_017873555.1 Halorubrum trapanicum
AGCTGGTCCTCGTGGATTTCACCGTCTGCTTGCTTGGTATTAGACACACCTTCAGCAAGCAGACGTCTCAACTAACCGGCTTTGTGATGTACTGAGATTAGTTCAGTTATCGCTTCCGGACCGCTTCCTGTGTTCTCTACCGTAACGAATGCCTCGCCATTCTTGATCCGGTCTGTCTCGCTCTCACCATAGACTTCGTCCCACGGCTTATCTGGGTTATTCCGATAGAGTCCGACATCCTGTATCTGGATCTCTGGACGGAGTTCAGTCGTGGTCTCAACTACTGTCTCCTCGCCTTTCAACGCGAGTACGCGGTACTCACCGGGCGCATACGCGGTGCCGATCTCGAACGAGACCTGCTGAGCACCCGCGGCTACGTCACGTTTCCCGAATAACTCGCCGTTCGGTTGGATGAGGTTGACCTGGTCGACGTCGGCCTCTTCGGAGAGTTCGACGACGAGTGCTGTTCCCTCAATAGTGATACGCGTGAGTGGACCTTTGCCATCTGGAGAGGTCGTTCCGTCACCAGGCGTCCCAGAACCGCCATTGTCGTTCAGACAGCCAGCGACGCTCATGAGGGCAGCACCTGCGACTGTTCGGAGGGCGGTTCGCCGACTGATGTGTGGGTGGTTTCTAGTCATGACTACGGGTTCCGTTGGAAGATGTCTTCTGGACCGAGCATTCGGAGAAGTCGCTTGCCAGCGTAGAACATCACAACAAACGGGATGAGCTGCCAGCCGACCTCGAAAATGAACGCGAACCAACCGTCGATGGTGCCAAGCGGGTGCCAGCGAGCAGTTGCCATCGCACTCACGTATGCGGGGTCGTGCCCGAGCCACGAACCCGGATGGTACCGAGCCGTGTAGATACCCGGCTTGTCGATCGTCACAATCGCTACCCCGGAGGCGTTGGTCTCAACACGTTGCTCCGCGATGGTGATGTACCCGTTGCGAGTGTTCCCGCCGATTGGATATCGTCGGTCGGGATCGCTGAGCACGATTGGTGCGCCGGTCTCGTTATCCCGGAGCTCGATGCGGAGTGTGGCCTGGCTTTCGTTCTGCTGGAGCACCTCAACAGTCAGATTACTGCGCCGGAGCTGCCGCTCTGAGCTAGCGTCAGGTGCCACAATCGAGGCGTTCACGCCCCGTACGATCCCCGCTACTTGGAGGGCGTTGCGGTCGACGTTCTCCGCGCGAACCGCAACACCGTACGTCGTCGTGTACGACTGGTTGACGATGTCGATGTTGATGTTCTCACCGAGCGTGCCGACCGGAGACGGTCGGTCAATGCCCCAGGTGTCGATGATCTCTGGGCCATCGCGAACTGGTTCAGCCCTCGGGCCGATCCGCGATGGATATGCATGGACGTACACGGGAATTGCGTCAGACTCGACGGTGGCGCTGTCGGTCCGGTTCGACCTGACGAGGGTATCCCAATTGGAGTTCCGAGCGGTGTAGAACCGCCAGACGCCACGCACTCGTGCGCTTCCATTCTCCGTCAGCGTGTACCCCTGCCACGGTCGAGACTGGAAAATGGCCACACCGGCGTCACCATTGGGATACTCGGCGTAGTAGGGGTACGCTGAGAGGTCGTAGATCTCGACGGCGATCGAATCCGAGACGTTGAGCGATTCGGTTCGGTACGTGACCTCGACATCGGTCTCGTCGCCTCGGTCGATTCGCGTGGTCTTCTTCAGCCGGACGCTGATCTCGGCTTCAAGCGTGAGGTTTGCACTCCAGTCATCCTCGATCTGGTAGTCGAGGGCCGGCGTGTGCGAGCCGTCACGCTCGACGATGGTTTCGCCGTCCTTCTGCAATCGAACCTCCTCGACCTCGTTGCTCGCGAGCGACCACTCGATCGTCGTGTTCCCCGAAGAGCTGCCGTTCGGGACGCGAACGCGATAGTCGACGAGCCCCCGCATCGTGCCGTTCGGCGCGATATAGAGCGGCGTATCACCCGACTCCAAGTGACCTCGCGTCGACGGCTGCACTGCGAATACCGTGGCGTGGGCGTCCTCGATAAACACGCCATCTTCGAGCGACGCGTGGCGCGGATGCACGGACGTATCCGACCCACCGGCTTCGAGATCAGCGAAGTCGTTTCGCGTCCACGTTGCAGCTGTCGCCGGCGGGCGCGTGAACGTGATGTCCGTCCCGTTTGCGAGCTGGTGCATCGCGGTCCGGCTCTCGCCGTAGCGCTGCTGGTACTCCTCTTGGGTGATGTAGTTGTCCGCGTCGCGAGACCACAGCGTCGCTGATTCATTTTCTGTGAGGCCATTCCCCTCCGTGCCTGGCCGTGGCGGGCTTGCAGTGACGAGACCTGTGACTAGGCTCGTCACGAACAGGGCGGCCATTAGCACGGAGAGCTCTCGTTGTGTCATGGGGGCTCGCGACGGGGGTGGTAGTCGCCTACCAGGGGGCGAGGTCGACGCACTGCGCCAGCGGGAGGTTCATCATCGACCCAGCGACGGTGTAGAGTGGGCCGAGGGCGACGAGGACGACCGCGGACTTCATCGCCGACCGTTTGTGCCGCTTGAGGCCCTTCTTCTGCTCGGGCGTGATCGTGAACATCTCGATAAGGGAGTCAGCCTGCCACACGACTGCGAGGCCGACAATGCCTAGCGCCGTGGTAAGCTGGAAGAAACCCTCGATCATGCCGGGAAGGTTGTCCGCACTACAGACGGCATTCGTCTGTGCGGCGGCGGGTCCCACAGCGAACAGGCTCAGGGCGACGACGATGAACATAGCTTGCCTGGGAAGCCTACTCGATGCCGTGGACTGGCTGTCGGGGCGATTCGAAGCCGTCTCGGAGGGCGTATTGTCCTGTGACATAGCGGGTTACTCCTCTGCGTCGTCGACGAGTGCTTTCAGATCAGCGTAGCGGTTGGTCTCGTCGACGATCTCGTCTTTCGTGTAGCCCTGTTCGCGAGCCCGTTCGAAGAGATCTCGAAGCTCGTCAGGGTCAACGTCGCGAAGCTCCATCTCATCTCGGAGGGCGCGGCGGTAGAGGGCGGACCCGTTGATATGGCTGTTCCACGTCAGGTACAGGTCATCGATGTCTTCGATGGTGACTGCCCGTGTGATCATATGTGCGGGGTGGGTATGCACCGGTTGAGCCCCGGTCCATGGTGGTGCGATAGCTAGAAGATCGGTATATGCTTTCTGGCCACCAACTGGCGCAAAAATCTAAAGTAAATTATAACCGGATAGCTCGTTCACCTCGCAAGGGTACGGTTAACCAACAATGGGGCTAGATTCCGTTGTCTGTTGGTTAAGGTTAGGATGGCCTCTACTCGAGTTCCACGACCTCTCCACGCCCGTTGTCAAGGATTTCTCGCACCTCGGCCAAGCGTTCCTGACCCTCCTCGTGGAGCCTTGTCCCTTCATCGAGATCACACTCATCCGCATCGAGCTGCTCAATGATTTCTTCGACACGGGTCAGCCGGTCGTGAATCTCTTGGTCGTTTGCCACGCTCAGATCACCCCCAACCAAAGCCCAGTGATAGCCAACAACAGCAACAACAGCACAGCGATTGCGGCCTTGTAATAGACCGGCGGGAGGCCCTCGGGTACGGCCGCCTCGTCGACTGCTTCGGCAAGCTCCCGTTCATGTTCGTGCTCTTGCTGGAAGGTCTCGTACGCGGCGTCGAGTTGCTGTGCCAGCGGCTTGACTTCGCCCGCCAAGAACTCCTCGCGGGAATTCACGATATACTCACCGGCGGCCGTCGGCGTGATCGTTGCCACATCCGCGACCTGATCGGCGATTAACCGGTCGTCAGTATGCCCGATCGCCGTGACGATCGGGGTGTTTGCGGTGAAGATAGCTTCCGAGACCCGCTCGGTGTTGAACGCCTGGAGGTTCGAATCGCTCCCGCCACCGCGACCGACGATAATCGCGTCGACGTCCTCGGAGCGGTCCAGATGGTGGATGCCGTTCGCGATGGATGTGGGCGACTCCGACCCTTGGACGGTGGCGTCCTTCACCAGGATGTCGACGGTAGGGTCCTGTTCGTGGATCGCGTTCTGGATGTCATAACGGGCATCGCCACGGAGGGAGGTTACGACCCCAACCCGCTCTGGGAACGCCGGCGGGCGCTGTTTCTGCTCGTCGTCGAACCAGCCACGCTCTTCGAGTTCGCTTCGTAGTCGCTCGACGGCAGCTGCTTGATCGCCGTCGCCGACGACGATCACCTCCCACGGCTTGAGGTCGATTTTCCCGCCCTCTGTCCAGTAGTCGATATCGCCTTCGAGGATGACCTCGGTCCCGTCCTCGAGGCCGACATTCATCTCCCGGTAACGGTTCGCCCAGATCATACAGGGGAGCTCGGCGTCGCCGTCAGTCAGGGTGAAATAGAGGGCGGTACTGTTCTGATGGAGATCCGTGACCTCGCCAATACAGCGGACGCCGTTGAGGGCAGGCGTGTCCTGGACGACCGATGCAATTCGGTCGTTCAGCTCTTGGACTGAAAGAACATTCCCGGACAGGACATCATCTACCTCCCGTTCGGCATCAGCCATCGCACTAACTTAACACGGGGAGAGCAGATTCAAAAATGTACTCACCAGTGCCAGTGTACCCTGCCAACTGTTCTGTGTCGTTGAATTACTCCAGTAACCCGAGGTCAGTGAGCCGGTTTTCGATCACTGTAAGCGCTTGTTCAGCATCGTCAAGCTGTTTTCCGCCCGTGATGACGAGCTTTCCACTCCCGAAGAGGAGTGCGACGACGTCCGGGTCGTCAAGCCGGTAGACGAGCCCCGGGAACTGCTCTGGTTCGTATTCGATGTGTTCGAGACCGAGGCCGATCGCAATCGCATTCAAATTGAGTGTGTGGTCGAGGTCCCCACTTGAGACAATATTCTGGATTTCGATATCTGGAGAGGTAGCGACATCGACACCCAATTCACGGAGCTCGTCGAAGACGTATTCCAACGCAGTCGTCACATCGTCGACGCTTTTTGCACCCGTACAGACGACTTTCCCCGAGCGGAAAATGAGCGCTGCGGCTTTAGGATCGTGCATCCGATATACGAGTCCAGGGAAGTTATCGGGATCGTAGTCGGTGGCTCCTAAATCCTCAGAAAGCGTTTCCAGATCGAGTTCTTGACCGATATCGGACGACGCGACCACATTCTCGACTTGAATTGATTCGGCTGTGACACTCATAGGAGTACCTTCCAGTCACAACCCCCTTAAAACGGGGAGTGACTTCGAGCGTCGGTGTGGTACCTTCCGAATTAGAGGTCGCGGGGCTGGACCGTCTTCCGGTCGTTGGCCTCGGCACGCTCGGCGGCGTCGTCGAGCAGTTCGGCGACCTCTTCGTTGAGGGCGTCGTAGAAATCTGCCGAGACGTTGTGGTCCGAGAGCGCGTCCTTCACGGCTGCTTTGACGATTAGGTCAGACATTCCATCGCGGACTTCTCTTGTCCACCATATAAAGGTTCGAAGTTCTCACGCAGGGTTCTCGCCTCGTCGTATCGAATATTGGCATCTGAGTACCAGAGAGAACATATGCCACCCCTCAAAAATAGAGAACAGGCAGATGCACGATCTAACTGGGTTCCAGCGGGATATCTTGTACGTAACCACCGGGCTCGAGGAACCACATGGGCTCGCAATCAAGGACGAACTCGACGACTATTACGAGCATGAGATCAATCATGGCCGCCTCTATCCGAATCTCGACGATCTCGTCAACAAAGGACTGCTGGAGAAGGGTGAACTCGACAAGCGGACGAACGTGTACACGGTCACGCAACGCGGATTGCGGGAAATCGAGGCGCGACGTGAGTGGGAAAGTCAGTATTTAGAAGATGTGAACGCACCCACTCCGTCGTAGAGTCATTATAAAAACGGGACTGCTTTACCCACTTCCCACGAATCCACAGTAAGATGGCTCGGCTCGTCTTCTATCACCACCCCCAGGCCGAGAATTTCTCACTCAAATATAGCTCGGCATCGGTGGCAGAAATCCTGTCTCAGCGAGAGCAATCCGACGAGTCGACAAAGCTCATCGGGTACCCCTTTGAAACACCGGTCTATGTGCTCTACGAAGGCGATTCAGAGATCGAATCAGCCCGAGAGGTCGACTTCGATCAGGAATGGCTGAGCGACCGTATTCGTGACCTCCCCCGTGCTGGGCAGGTTGTCGCATTCCGATTAGTGGAGTTGCTCGAAGCCGCGGTCGATGTTCGAGATGAGGATGAGTTCCGGCTCTACAAGGAGTTCGAACCGCAAAAGATCCAGCAGGCACTCGATCACGTCTCCTGGGGAGCACCGCTTCCGACCGTCGCTGGAGAGGTGATGTCGAATTTGATCCTCCGACATTCCCTCCCGAATGCGAACCATCGAACTGGCATTGCGATGCTGCAGTTCTGTATTGAGAGTGTGGACCCGGATTTTGAGATGCCACGAACGCACGTCGACGACGATTCCTGGCGAGAGTGGGTCGATCCCTATATCGTCGATTCCAAACGGCTCATTACTGTCCGCCGGAACAACCTCCGTTTCAAGCAACTCGAAGACTTGGACGTCGACGTCGTCGAACGGAAAGACGGGATCCAAATCCGATTAGCCGAGTTCGAGCTGGATATGCACTGGCGAGAAGCCCTCACAGAGTATGCTGGGCAGCACGAATCTCACTGTACGGACTTCGCGCAGGCAGTTCTCGAACGAGCAGGACGGGACGATCTACTTGACCGTCAAGGACCAACGAAACAAGAGTTCCTCACGTATCTGGAGAACGGACTGGTCGAACGGGACTTCAGAGAAATGTTCTGATCAGTCGCGAAGCTCGGCGACCGACTGTCCGACCTCGCGAACGTGTTCACTTCGCTCGAGGTCGAGTTCCTCGGCGAGGTAGTCAACCGTCTCTTCGAGGCTCATGTTAGAAAGAAGTCCGTCAAGCGGTATAAACCTAGTGCTGGTGCAACAATGTAGCCCATCAGAGGAAGCGTCTGTGTATACCAAACTACGTATCCCTCGGGAAAACTGTGGAATCGGTGACTGCATAGCGATACCCACCGAAATCACGCAGTATCGCCATTTGCTGTCCATCAACCGAACTCAATTGAAAGAAGCTCCGAAGCGATCGGGAGCGTTTCAGTCTGCAGGTTGTGCGTCAGTCGCTGGTGTCCCGCTTGGAAGCTCGGGGATGGACAGGTCCACGCGGCGGAGCAGCTGAGCGTTGATGGCAACGATGACTGTACTCAACGACATCAGGAGCGCACCCACAGCGGGCGACAGCAGAATCCCGATCGGTGCCAAGACGCCCGCTGCGAGCGGAATCGCGAACACGTTGTAGCCGGCCGCCCAGACGATGTTCTCCTGCATCTTCCGGTAGCTCGCCTTACTGAGTTTCACGAGCCGAACGACGTCCATCGGGTTGTTCTGGACGAGGATGACGTCGGCCGACTGGACGGCGACGTCGGTGCCGCTCCCGATCGCGATACCGACGTCGGCCCGGGTCAGCGCCGGCGCGTCGTTCACACCGTCGCCGACCATCCCCACGAGCTTGCCCTGGTCCTGGAGTTCCTGGACTTTCTCGTCCTTGTCTTCGGGGAGGACTTCCGCGAACACCGTGTCGATGCCCAGTTCGTCGGCGACGGCGTTGGCGACGTCCTGGGAGTCCCCTGTCAGCATCGCCACCTCGATACCCAGATCGTGGAGCGCGTCGACGACGCGGAAACTCTCCTCGCGGATCACGTCGGCCATCGCGAAGGCGGCGATTAGCTCTCCGTCACGAACGAGATACACCACTGTCTGGGCGTTCTGTCCGGCCTCGTCAGCGAAGCGCTGGAGATGGTCGGGGATCTCGCTATCGAGCTGGGTCAACAGGTTCGGTCCACCGACGTACACCTCATTTCCGTCGACGTTCGCGCGGACGCCCCGGCCTTTGATCGCCTCGAAGTCGGTCGCGTCAGGCGCGGTGAGGTCCTGATCGTTGGCGGCCTCGCGGATAGCTCGAGCGATCATGTGTTCGGAGTCGCTCTCGACACCCGCCGCCAGCGTGAGTGCGTCGTCCTCGTCGACGCCGTCGACGGTCGCCATATCGACGACGCCGTGTTCGCCTTCGGTGAGCGTCCCCGTCTTGTCGAAAATGATGGCGTCCAGATTTCGTGCCTCTTCCATCGCAATCCGGTCGCGGACGAGCATTCCGTTGCGAGCCGCGAGTGACGTATTGATGGCGACAACCAGCGGGATGGCAAGCCCGAGCGCGTGCGGGCAGGCGATGACGAGTACCGTGACGACACGCTCGATGACAGTCGCGTTGAACGAGACCGCGATGGTCCACGCGATTGCTGTCACGACTGCTGCCCCGAGGGCAACGTAGAACAGCCAGCCAGCCGCTCTGTCAGCCAGCACCTGCGTTTTGGACTTGCTCTGTTGGGCTTCCTCGACGAGTCGCATGATACCTGCGAGTGTCGTCTCCTCGCCCGTTGCACCGACACGTATGCGGAGACTGCCGTCGCCGTTGATCGTCCCGCCGATGACCTCATCCCCGGGTTTCTTAGAAACTGGTTTCGACTCGCCCGTGATCATCGACTCCTCGACGTCCGAATCACCCTCTTCAACGATGCCGTCAGCAGGAACACTCGCGCCCGGTCGAACGAGTACGAGGTCGCCCTCGGAGAGTTCACTCACCGGGACTTCCTCGGTGTCACCGTCGTCGCTGATCCGCTCGGCGGTATCGGGCATCAGCTTCGCCAGCTCGTCGACCGCGCTCGAGGCACGTCGTACGGACCGCATTTCGATCCAGTGGCCCAGCAGCATGATGTCGATCAGCGTCACGAGCTCCCAGAAGAACGCCGACTGTGTCGGGAAGACCACGCTCGCGAGGCTGTAGACAAATGCGACCGTGATCGCCATCGAGATGAGCGTCATCATTCCCGGCGACCGGTCTTTCAGCTCCGGGACCGCCATCTGGAGGAACGGCACCCCACCGTACGCGAAGACGATGACCGCGAAGGCGGGGTTAATCCACTCGCTACCCGGGAACGCGGGAACGGAGAACCCGAGCCACTCCTGCAGCATTTCGCTGTACAGGAGGACCGGAATCGACAGGAGCGTCGAGACGAAGAAGCGCCGCCGGAACATTTGCTCGTGGCCTTCGTGCATCCCACCGTGGTCGTCGTGTCCGTCGTGTCCGTCGTGCCCATCATGCTGACTGTGTGGGCCGTGGTCTGCTTCGTCGGCCTCCCTTTGGGATTTATCGTCCATTACCGAGCAATTGAACCGAGGATGCTTCAACGTGGGGGCTACTGTGAGTTGACACGCCCTCTGAACAGGCTGGCATCTACCGAACATTCGCGAGACTGATGTGGTCGGGGATGATCCTACGTCTCCTTGTGGCGGTCTCTGTAAGTTTTTGCCCCCAGAAAAACGTATACTGCGCCGATAACTCGTACACCTGTCGTGAATTGCTCGTTCCATTCGATAGCATCTGGGCGCTCATAGAGGACCGTGGAAGCAAACTTGCGATACAGGTCGGGAAACATGAGGACAGCTGCACCGAACGCCCCGGTGAGATTCATCATCCACGCATACAATCGGCTACCAAGTAGGGAGATCACGACTATCAGAATTCCTTCTGATCGTATAGCTGGGTTTACCCATTTCCTTAGGGTGCCTTCACTGGGATTAGTGATCGCATGTTTCTCAAAGAGCGCAACTATCTTGTCCGGGAACAATGTAGTAACAGCTCCGAGGACGCCGATAAGTATCCGTATCATACGCTACGGTACGACCTATTCGGATTTAATATTCTCCACAAATCTACACGTCCGAGAACGGAGCCGGAACGCAGTATTCAGAAGTCCAATTATACAGAATAGACGAAGATGCAGAGTTACTACGTGAGTAGCTGTCTAAGGACGTAGTGGAGGATGCCGCCGTGTTCGATATAGGTCACGGCGGCCGGCGTACCGACCTGTGCCGTGACCGGGAACTCGACAGTCGAACCGTCCTCGCGCTCGGCGATAACTGTCAATTCATCTACCACGTCGAGACCGTCATCGAGACCGTGAATTGTGAAGACCTCCGACCCGTCCAGTCCGAGAGATTCCCATGAGTCGCCGTCATCGAACTGTAAGGGGAGAACACCCATCCCGACGAGGTTGTCGCGGTAGATGCGCTCGTAACTCTCGCCGATGGTTGCGCGGACACCGAGTAGGTCCGTTCCTTTCGCTGCCCAGTCACGACTCGACCCGGTTCCGAGCTCCTCGCCCGCCATCACGATGAGTGGGGTGCCCTCCTCGCGGTAGCGCTGGCTGGCTTCGAACACGGTCGTCTGCTCGTCGGTTGGGTGGTGGATCGTATAGCCACCCTCGATATTGTCGAGCATCTCATTCTCGATGCGGACGTTGGCGAACGTCCCTCGCATCATCACCTCGTGGTTGCCCCGGCGCGCGCCGTACGTGTTGAACTCGTGGGGCTCGACGCCGTGATTGAGCAGCCACTGGCCGGCAGGGAGGTCAGATCCGAATGGGCCAGCAGGGCTGATGTGGTCGGTCGTAACGGTATCGCCGAGCGTCAGCAGGCAGCGTGCGTCCTCGATATCGGCGACGCCGGGTTTCTTGAGGGGAAAGTCTTGGAAGAACGGCGGCTCTCGGATGTACGTCGAGTCGTCGTCCCACTCGTAGACGTCACCACTTGGCGCGTCGAGAGCAGCCCACCGCTCGTCACCCTCGTACACGGAGGCATACTTCTCCTCGAACATCTCCGGGGAGACGTTCTCGTGGATTGCTGCCTGCACGTCGGCTGCGTCCGGCCAGATGTCCGCCAGATAGACTGGGTCACCCTCAGCGTCAGTGCCCAGCGGCTCGTTCTCGAGGTCGATGTCCATCCGCCCTGCGAGCCCGTAGGCGACCACAAGCGGTGGGCTCGCGAGGTAGTTCGCTCGGACTTTCGGGTGAATACGCGCCTCGAAATTGCGGTTCCCCGAGAGGACACTCGTCGTCCAGAGGTCGTGGTCGTCGATCGCCTGCTCGATGGAGTCCGGAAGTGGTCCGGCGTTACCGATACAGGTGGTACAACCGTAGCCAACGACGGCATACCCGAGCTCTTCGAGATACGGAAGCAGCCCTGATTCTTCGAGATACTGCGTGACGACGCGGCTGCCCGGTGCGAGGCTCGTCTTGACGTACGGCGGGACGTCCAGGCCTTTTTCGACGGCGTTCTGGGCGAGCAGACCAGCGGCGATCATCACCGACGGGTTTGAGGTGTTCGTACAGCTCGTGATGGCACTAACCAGGACATCACCGTGACCGATTTCGACCGTTTCACCGTCGAGGTCGACCTCAACGCGTTTGGTTAACGGGTGCAGTTCGGACTCGGCCTCGACTTGAGCGCCGCCATCAGTCTCTGCGTCGGCTACACCCCCCTCACCGAGCCACCGCTGCAAGGCCTCTTCATCGACATCGTTGAGGTCGTGCTTGAACTCCCCGTGGAGAAGTCCTCGGAAGCTCTGTTTTACGTCCCCCATCGGGATTCGGTCCTGTGGTCGCTTGTGTCCGGCCAGACTCGGTTCGACAGTTGAGAGATCGAACTCGACGACCTCGGTGTACTCCGGTTCCTGTTTCCCGAACAGGCCTTGGGATTCGAGGTACTCGCGGACGAGGTCGATGTGTTCAGGGTCGCGCCCGGTGAGTTCGAGATACTCGAGCGTCTGATCGTCGACCGGGAACATACTGATCGTCGACCCCTGTTCGGGTGCCATATTAGCGATCGTTGCCCGGTCCGGGACAGTAAGGTTCTGTACACCGGGCCCGAAGAATTCGACGAACCGGTCGACGACGCCGACCTCGCGGAGTTGTTCGGTGATGTGAAGCACGAGATCCGTTGCCGTCGCGCCTTCGGGTAACTCGCCTTCGAGACGAACGCCGACCACCTCGGGGAGTTTCATCGTAATCGGTTGGCCGAGCATCGCTGCTTCCGCTTCGATACCCCCGACGCCCCAGCCGACGACACCGATACCGCCGATCATCGGGGTGTGGCTGTCCGTGCCGACGAGTGTGTCCGGCAGAAGCCAGTTCTCGTCATCTTGTTCGCGGGCGTGAACGACACGGCCGAGATGTTCGAGATTTACCTGATGAACGATCCCGGTTCCCGGCGGGACGACGTTGAAGTCCTCGAAGGCGTTTTGCGCCCACTTGATCGCGCGATACCGCTCGGCGTTGCGCTCGTACTCCAGTTCGACGTTCTTCTCGTAGGCGTCCTCGGAGTCGAAGTAGTCGACTTGGACGCTGTGGTCGATCACGAGATCAATAGGGATCTCCGGTTGGACCAGAGTGGGGTCGCGGTCTTTGCGATCGACTTCGGAGCGGAGGGCTGCTAGGTCGACCACTGCGGGCACGCCGGTAAGGTCCTGTAGGACCACCCGTGACGGAGAGAACGGCACCTCTGCGTCCGGAACGTCCGGCTCCCAGCCAGCAGCATTTCTGACGTCTGACGCGGTGATGGTTTCGCCGTCGACGTTTCGGAGCACCGATTCGAGGAGGATACGGATACTCACCGGGAGCGTGTCGAGTTCACAGAGTCCATGTTCTTCGAGTGCTCGAAGGTCAGCCATCTTGTACGTCGTCCCGTCGACGTCAAGTTCGCGGACGGCATCGAACGGGAGTGTGTCAGTCATAGTATCTGAATATGTGCTCGGGAGCGATATTAATCTCCCTCCGAATTCATTCCGATGGGAATCGGGATCCTGAATACTGTGACGGCGTTTCAGAACTCACCGAATGAAAGACCAGAGGAGGACGGCAAACCCACACGCCAACGCAGCGGATTCGGCAACATGCACCTGCGTGAGCGTTAATGCTGTGAGCTGGTAGAGAAAACCTTCTATGAGGACACCGAGCGTCATGAACCCGAAGCCGATCGTTGCGTCACGTAGGTATCGAGTCCGTTCCTGACGATACGCGCGAAAGCTGATCGCTGTCGTCGCCATACCCAAGAAGAGGAGAAAGACACGGACTCCAATTAGCGTGACTTCCCATCCAGTAGTCACGATTCATCGCCCCCCCTGTGTTGGCTGGGACATTTGTCCGTGTAGCGAATAAAGGATAATGAGCATACCTGCCGCGACAAGTGTAGTCTGGATGGTCCCAGCAACGAAGATGGACAACCCAACCACGTCGAAGAGAATGCCTTCGATTACGGACCCGACGCTGATGAATAGGAATCCGATAGCGACGTACAGCATTGGTTCGCTACCGTAGACCCTGTATCCACGATACGCTTGATACGTTATCGACAGCCCTAGTCCGACTGCGATGAGCTTTGCAATGACGAGTGCGGTGTGCATGGTTAGGTGTCTCGGATGTCGCCCCAGATACGCGAGAACCGCTGCGCGGCGTCCTCACGAACGTCCATCTTGATGTCGATCGTTCCATCTTCGATGTCGACATCGACGTGGTCAACGTTTGCTTCGTACACGCTATGATGGCTCCCGTCAGTCTCAATCTGTGTTTGTTCGACGAGCAGATCATTAGCGACCATATCTTCGACCCGGCGGTAAATCGTTGAGAGGGCAACGTCGCATTCCTCGCTCAGTTCCTTCGCTGAGAGGGGGTCCCGGCTCGTCGCGGCCAGAATCTGACGAACCCGTTCCTCCCCGAGGAGGTCTAATAGCTCGTCAGCGCGATGGTCCGTGGACACAGCTGTTCCTCGCAATACAAGTTAATGCCCTGCCGAAACGTATGTAACGACCAGTTTTGCGTCGCACGCAAAACAGCTCACCCGTCTATTTTCCCACCCCTCGTATTCTCACCTGTGAGGTGACCTACGCTATGACAACCAATTCAGGACTCACCCGGCGGCGAGTGCTCCAGTTAACTGGTGGTACAGCGGTTATTGGACTCGCAGGATGTACTGGATCGGAATCAGACGGCAGTGATAGTGGGGCCGAAAGCACTGCGGGATCTACCGAAGACGGAGGCGGGTCGGGGCATGACGAAGGAGAGAACAGTAGCGAAGGAGAATCGGGGCATGACGACGAGGAAGGTCACGATGAAGCCGTCGAGGAACCGAGCGATACAGCTGAGGTGGCGATGGTCACCGAAGACGGAGGATATCACTTCGAACCGCACGTCGTCCGCGTCAATGTCGGTGGGACGGTAACGTGGACTAACGAGAGCGGCAGTCACTCCGCGACGGCCTACCATCCAGACAACGACCAACCCCAGCTCGTTCCCGATGGTGCTGCAGCATGGGATAGTGGTCTCCGCTCGGAGGAAGGAGCGACGTTCGAGCACACTTTCGAGACCGAGGGCGTCTACCACTACTACTGTACGCCCCACGAGACGGTCGGTATGCTCGGGAGCGTCATCGTCGGCGACCCAGATCCACATGAACAGATCGCGCTCGAAGAGCCACCCGAGGAGAAACCAGATACTGTCCGAGAGAAGCTCACCGAACTGAACGGAATGGTTTCGAGTGCACTTGGCGATGACCACTAATTGCTGACGAACGCTCCCGGCATCTTTTCTATCGCTGCCGGACGCGGTTTAAGGAGTCATACCAGTAGGTTATACATAGCGTGTGCTATTGCGAGGGTAAGATACCCTCCCAAAAGGAAGAGAAGAGTTCTTCGAGGCAGTGATGGCAGGCCAATCGTGTCGGATCCGTGAATACGCTCACCGAGGGCATACACGAACCGACCGGCTACCAATGCGAATGGAAGATACACGAGTAGTATCGGGACAACCATCGCATCGAATCTGGCGGTGGCTTCAAGCCGGGACAAGTATTCGAGTTTGAAGATTAGTTCCAGCCCCCCAACAGTGATCCCGGATGCGGCGGTCGCCAAGATCCCCTCCGTTTTCGAGAGTAGTTGGCTTCGCCAGTAGCTCCAGAAATAGAAGACTACGATCAACGGAAGCAGTCGGACGAACGTTTCCTCGATAAAACCGACAAGAAGTATTCCGGTGCGAGAGGTCGTAGCCGGTAGGAGTACAAGCTCAACCTGATACGCGATCCAGACACCGACACCTGTCACTACAGCACTGATCGCCACAAGTGCGAAGAGAGAGCGGTACCTGGTGGACACGGCTGACTAATTGGGGATGCGTCAAGATAGTCGTGTGGAATCTAACACGGGAATACTCGTTTTTGCGCCGAATTTCTGACCGACACCATTCTTATAGATTCACAATCGTTACCAAGTAACATAGTACCATCACTACCCACGAAACACTCCCAGAGTATGCCACCTACCGAACGAGAGACAACGTCCGCATCCACGTCTGACTCAAGTGACGACATCGTCTCTCGCATCGAGCGAGACCTCCTTTCGCGGAGAGAATTTCTTGCCGGACTGGGTCTCGGATCGATAGGCGGTGCCGGTGGAGCAGTCGCTCTCACGCGGTCAGATACCGATTTCCAGTCACTAGCGACACTGGCAGGCGGGGCGGCCTCTCTCCCGGACACACAGTTCCATCTTCCGGCAGTGGATGCAGCTAACTCGGGTCTCATTATCGCGACCAATTTCGAGTTTTCTGATGGCAACGGTGAGCTGTTTGTCAATCTGAACGGTATCGAGATCCGCCACGACCTCCAGCGTGCACTGGATGAGGCGAGACAAACTGCTACCCGTCTTACTGGTCGTTCACTTGGAGATACGGCTACGCACGTATCATTCGTCTCACCTGAGACGGGCACTCTTACACTCCGTGGAAAAAGCTGGGAAGCCGGCCTTACGGTTGCTTTTATTGCCAGTCTTCGCCAGCAGTCGCTGTCGTCTGAAACCCTCATCACTGGAATCGTTGCCGACGATGGCAAGCTGCTCCCGGTTGGCGGAATCAAAGCAAAGGCCCGGAGTGCCCGGGCGTTCGGAGCGACCGAATTGATTGTTCCCAGCGATACCGATTCAGATGTAACTATCGAGGGATTACGCGTGACACCCGTTGAATCGATCTCAGACGCACTTAGCCACTTGGCACAAACTCAACGTTCGGAGCAGTGAAGGCGAGATACGCTACGATGGGGCGTCGCTCGCCTTCTGTCGTGACGTGATAGCTTACGTAGAGGCGTCGTACCCGGCGTCTTCGACCACAGTCACGAGGTCATCTGATTCAGCTGTTCCTTCGACTGTCGCGGATTCCGAGTCCCGATCCGCAGTCGCCGATGTGACTCCGTCGACTTCTTTGAGTGCTTCCTCTACAGTTTGCTCACAGTGTTCACAGGTCATTCCTTCGACCGAGATGGTCTGACTCATATCCATACATAATTAGGGCCCCCTATTCTATGTGCTTTTCTGCTTAGAATCCAAAGTCATTCTGAGTTCAAAATCGCACTCTCAAAGGTTTATTTTGAGAAACAATAATGTATCCTGCGGTGCGACGCTATTGTATGCGCAACCTAGACGAAACAGATCTGGAGATTCTCTCGTTACTAGCCGAAAACGCCCGTCGTCCATTTAGCGCCATCGGCGAAGAAGTTGATTTGTCCGGGCCAGCTGTTTCCGATCGAGTCCAACGATTACAGGAAGCAGATATTATCAACAATTTCACGATCGATGTAAACCGGGCGCACCTTCGGGCCGGTGTTCCAGTATTCATTCAAACAGAAATCGAACCGGAATCACTCGAGGAGGCCCGTACGCGAGTCCGGGAATCGGACGGCATCGAACACGTCTTCACGACCTCAGAAGGCGATCTCTGGTTCTATGCCCGCGTTGAGGCACAGAACGTCCGTCAGTGGGTAGACAGTCTGTTTGATGGGCTTGGGATGTCTGGATATTCAGTCACCTTGATCGACGAAGCTGAATGGACGCCTTCGATCGACGGCGTCGAATTTGCTCTCACCTGCACTGAATGTAACAATACCGTCGACAATGAAGGTGAGACGACGCGCATCGATGGCGAGATCTATCACTTCTGTTGCCCATCTTGTCTCGCACGGTTTGAAGACCGCTATCAGCGGCTCGAAGAGGGTGTATAGTACGCTCTTTGGATTCCAAATTTTCTTGGTGTCAATAACCACCTTCTCGAAACAGTAAACCGCCTAAACATAGACCCCGTATAGTAAGATGAGCATGACAAGCCGAACAACCCATCTCGATATTACGGGGATGTCCTGTGCCAACTGTTCAGGAACGATCCAGGACACCCTTGAATCCCTTGACGGGGTATCGAAGGCGGATGCGAACTTCGCCACCGACGAGGGATCCGTGACCTACGATCCCGATGAGGTATCACTCCAGGAAATCTATGAAGCGATCGATGAGGCGGGCTACGGCATAGTCTCGGAGACGGTGTCTATTGCCATCTCCGATATGACGTGTGCCAATTGCGCCGAGACCAACAAAACTGCTCTCGAGAATACACCGGGTGTCGTCACCGCCGAAGTCAACTACGCGACTGACGAAGCGCAGGTCACCTACAATCCGGCAGAGGTGTCTCTCAATACGCTGTATGATGCTATTGAGGACGCTGGCTACTCGCCCGTCCGCGAAGATGGTGATGACGACGAGTCGGGCCAAGACGCACGAGATGCCGCACGACAGGCTGAGACCCAAAAGCAACTCAGACTGACCCTCTTTGGGGCAGTGTTGTCGGCTCCGTTGCTCTTCTTCCTCATCGACAAATTTCTGCTCGGTGGCGCGATCGTCCCTGATGCCGTCTTCGGCGTTGAAATCGGGTGGCTCGAGTTCCTCCTCGCCACACCGGTGCAGGCGATCCTCGGCTGGCCGTTCTATAAGAACTCGTACAAGGCGATCGTGAAAAACGGCCGCGCCAATATGGACGTGTTAATCGCAATCGGTTCAACAACCGCCTATCTCTACTCCGTGGCAGTCCTGTCTGAACTCATTGCAGGTGGGCTCTACTTCGACACGGCAGCGCTCATCCTCGTGTTCATTACGCTCGGTAACTACCTCGAAGCTCGGTCGAAGGGGCAAGCGGGCGAGGCCCTCCGGAAGCTCCTCGAAATGGAAGCCGAGACGGCGACCATTATCCGCGAGGACGGCAGTGAAGAAGAAGTTCCGCTCGAAGAAGTCACAACGGGTGACCGGATGAAAATCCGTCCGGGTGAAAAGGTTCCCACAGACGGCGTCGTTGTCGACGGTCAGTCCGCCGTCGACGAGTCGATGGTCACTGGTGAATCCGTCCCTGTAGAGAAGGAAGAGGGCGATGAGGTCGTCGGCTCGACGATTAACGAGAACGGCGTCCTTGTCGTGGAGGCGACAAAGGTCGGAGAAGATACGGCTCTTCAACAGATCGTTCAGACTGTCAAGGAGGCGCAGTCGCGCCAGCCCGACATCCAGAACCTCGCGGACCGTATCTCCGCGTACTTCGTGCCTGCGGTCATCGCGAACGCTCTCCTCTGGGGCATTGTTTGGTTCCTGTTCCCGGAGGTACTGGCTGGCTTCGTCGACTGGCTCCCGCTGTGGGGTCAGGTCGCTGGCGGCCCGGCCCCGGTCGGTGGGACCGTTTCCGTCTTCGAGTTCGCGATTATTGTCTTCGCGTCCTCGATCCTCATCGCCTGTCCCTGTGCGCTGGGGCTGGCGACGCCCGCAGCCACGATGGTCGGGACGACGATTGGTGCCCAGAACGGCGTCCTGTTCAAGGGCGGTGACATCCTCGAACGCGCAAAAGACGTCGACACGGTCGTCTTCGACAAGACGGGCACCCTCACGGAGGGTGAAATGGAATTGACCGATGTGGTCGTCTTCGATAGCGATGGAAATGCAGTGACTGACGGTGGCGAGCCGACGCCAGATGGTGGACAGATCAGCACTCGTGAGCGCCTCTCCGAGGACAACGTGCTGCGGCTGGCGGCGATAGCAGAAAGCGGAAGCGAACACCCGCTCGCGCGGGCAATCGTCGACGGGGCTGAAGAACGCGGGCTGGACGTGACTGAGCCCGACGACTTCGAGAACGTTCCTGGTCACGGGATCAAAGCGGTTGTTGGTGACAACGAGGTACTGGTCGGCAACCGCAAGTTGCTGCGAGACAACGACATCGACCCGTCACCCGCCGAGGAGACGATGGAACGCCTCGAAAACGAGGGGAAGACGGCGATGCTTGTCGCTTCCGAGGGCAAACTGGTTGGTGTAGTGGCTGACGCCGACACAATCAAAGAGAGCTCCAAGCAGGCCGTTACAGCCCTCCAAGAGCGGGGCGTCGACGTAATGATGATTACGGGCGACAACGAGCGAACTGCTCGTGCGGTCGCCAAACAGGTGGGTATCGACCCGGAGAATGTCCGAGCAGGGGTCCTTCCCGAAGACAAGTCTAACGCGGTCGACAGTATTCAAGACGAGGGCCGTCAGGCGATGATGGTCGGAGACGGCGTCAACGACGCCCCCGCGCTCGCGGTCGCGCACGTGGGGACAGCCATCGGCTCCGGCACGGACGTGGCCATCGAGGCTGCAGACCTTACGCTGATGCGCGACGACCCGCTCGACGTGGTGAAGGCGATCCGAATCTCGGACGCGACACTCCAGAAGATCAAGCAGAACCTCGTGTGGGCGCTCGGATACAATACCGCGATGATTCCCCTCGCGTCGCTCGGGCTGCTCCAGCCGGTGCTCGCTGCAGCAGCAATGGCGTTCTCGTCGGTGTCGGTGCTGACGAACAGCCTGTTGTTCCGGCGGTACACCCCCGATCACGACTACAAGCTCTTCGGGTTCCTTCGCTAACCGTCGCCTCTATCTCAATGTCGAATATTTCCCGCCAAACGGTTCGGAGGTACCTCGTCGAGACAGCCAGTAGCGAACCGACGTACCTCCGGGCTCACGAGATCGCCGGTGATCTTGACGGCTCTCCGAGGGCTGTCGCGCAATACCTCAGCCAACTTCAGGACGACCTCTCACTCGTCTCACTCGAACAGTGGGGGCGCTCTAAGAGCACGACGTGGCGCTTGGAGGTGAACGAGTCGTGAGTACTGTCACGCGACGCGTCGAAACCGCCCTTCCGGAAACAGGCTCACGCGAGTGGTGGGCGCTGTACCTACTTGCTCCGCCCGTCCTCATCGGTGCGGGAATCCTTGCGTTCCCGGGCCTCGTCTTCGACCAGTTCATTTGGCAGTACCTCTGGGGACCAGTCGTCGCTGACGCTGCCAGTGAGCCAGTCATGCATGAGGGGATTCGTGCTGTTCGGGGCTACAACGCGGTGAACACCGTAACCTACCTCGCGGCGGTCGTGTACAGCCTCCCCGGACTACGAGTGTATCTCGATCAACTCGACGTCACGTTTGACGCACGACTGGCCTACGGGTTCGCCCCGATCATTATCGCCGGCGGAGCGATGCGCGCCCTCGAGGACATCGGCCTACTCGGGGACTACGCGGTGTGGTTCATCACGCCGTCAATCTACTTTGTCGTTACCGCTGTCACCGTCCTCGCGCTCGGCATCGGCGCACTTGCGCGTGATCGGAATACCGGTTCCATTCCGTCAACGGTCGGGCTTATCGGGTCGGTGTGGGCTGTCGGTGCTGTCGGGTGGGTGCTTTGGTACGGCCTCTCGACGTCGACCCCGCTCCGTCTGTGGGTTCCTGTCGCAACGACGGGGATTGCTCTCGGGGCGACCGCGCTCTACTACTGGGGAGCGAGTTTCGTCAATGTCACACACCTTCGACACCCGCTGATTCTGCTGGCCGTCTTTGGCCAGCTGTGGGACGCTGCACAGAACCTCATCGGTGTGACGTTTCTCGGCTACTCCCCCAAGCTGGTCGTCACGAATCTCGTATACCAGGCGACTGGATTTGCCGGATCGACGTTCGTGCTGAAACTCGTCGTGACTGTCGGCATCGTGTGGTATCTCGCTGATGCGAAAGAGGAGATGAACCACACATGGTGGTGGCTTATGACGTTCTTCATCGGAGCGATCGGGCTCCCGATGGGCGTTCGCGGGTCACTTCGGATGCTACTGGGGGCCTAACAACGGCCTCGGCGATGTACCGCGCTTTCTGTTAAGAATCGAAACCGGCCGAACGGTATCTGGGATGGTGGATTGAGGCGTTCACCGCGCGTAGCCTTGCTGGATCACTCCCGTTTCGAAAGAAAACAGAGTGGAGTGTGGGACCGGCGTGTCCTAGAATAGACAATCCTACCGAAGGCGACTGTGATCACATTCCGGGTTATTAGTAACAGGGGTAAAGCGTATGGGAACTACTGTTGTATCGTCTAATAATGCCGCAACCGTGGAATCGTCGTCGGGTGCTTCAACATAGTGGTACAATCGGAATACTAGGTCTTACAGGCTGTCTAGGTGGCTCAAGCACGAACTCATGGGATATTGATGACCCAGTAGCAGTGGCATCAGCACAACAATTTAACTCACCAGGATGTAGCTGTTGCGAGCAGTATGCATCATATCTTCGTGAGAATATCACTGGTGACCTCTCAGAGACCGTACCGGATGATATCCAAGCAGTAAAGCAGGAATATGGGATCCCCGAAGACCTCCAGAGCTGTCACACACTCGTCCTCACAGATTACGTCGTAGAAGGACACGTCCCGGTCGAAGTAATCGCCCGGCTTCTCGATGAAAACCCACCGATAGATGGAGTTGCACTCCCTGGTATGCCATCTGGGACACCGGGGATGGGTGGAGAGAAAGATGGCTCGTTAAGCATATACGCTATTGACGGCGATAAAGCCGGAGCTGAGTACACTGAGGTATAGATTCAGAGATACAGTAGATCTGCAACTGATGTTCAGACGGCTTCTCTATGGGTTCGGATACACCTTCGCGCGTCTCATCTTTTTCAACGCGAAACTTCAACAGCTGTCTTGAAGCGGGTTTGTATCGCGTTCTGGCTTGTTGGTGATCCAATTCAGAAGCTTTCCCGTGTAAACTGTGAAACAGCTTATAGGAGACAGTATTCAGAAAATCAAGAGGTATCTAACACGTTGAGTCCAGCGTCAGCTCTGTATGCAATCTCTGATTATTCACGGGGTTGCTACTGATAGTTTAGATTTGAAACAGTAATCGCAGTAAATGAGGAGCGTGTGTATTCATCTATGGAAGCGCCCACAACCTCCACGACAGAGGCTACCACCAGCGAGGTACTCGTCCGTGCTGATGAGATTGAAAAAACGTACGGGTCAAACCTCCCATTTACACGATCGGTTCCCGTCCTCACCGGTGCCAATCTGGAAATCCGAGCAGGAGAAATCGTCGGAATCGTCGGGGGGAACGGTTCGGGGAAATCCACGCTTATGAACATCCTCGTCGGCGTCCTCAAGCAGGATTCCGGAGCAGTTGAACGAACAGGGACGGTTGGCTGGTGTCCACAAGAACCACTGCTTTACGACCGCCTGACGGTCACAGAGACGTTCCGCCTGTTCGGTTCCGGATACGGAATGACCGCCGAAGAAATCGACGAGGCCAAACGCCGATTCGCATCGAAACTCGATTTCGAGCAGTACCTTGACTATCGAATCGACCAACTCAGCGGTGGAAACCGACAAAAAATCAATCTCAGTATCGCCCTAATGCATGATCCGGACGTCCTCATGCTAGACGAGCCCTACACCGGGTTCGACTGGGAGACATATCTCATCTTCTGGGACCTCGCCGACGAACTTGCTGCCGACGGAACAGCTGTCGTAATGATTTCACACTTGATCGAGGAGCAGAGCCGTCTCGACCGTATCTACGAGGTTCGTGATGGACACGTCTACGACGTGACTGAGCGGGAAAGTGAGACCGAAGCGACGACCGGTGAACGGAGGAGAAAGGCCGATGAATAGAATTCAAACGGGGATCCGGACGAACGTCTCCACCTTCCTCAGGACCCCCCTGAATGTCGTCTTAGCACTCCTCCTTCCGGTTGTCGTTATCGAAGGCTGGGGACAAGCGATGGCGGGGTTGCCAACTATGCCGACAGTTGAGGCGATTCCGATCGATCTGGGTCGCCTCCTCGGAGCGATATTCGGTGTCGCCATCATCGCCGGCCTGATGGGACTCGCCCAGATGATTAGTGCGCGTGCAGCCGATCGACGACTCGTTCAGACAGGCTATCCACCCCGAACACTGCTTGCGACTCGATTAGCGACGCTCGGAGGGGTCACGGTCGTCGTGGCTGCCGTGAACTACGGCGTGCTCTGGCTGACGATTTCACCGGAAGCCCCTGTCCTGACGTTCGTATTCCTCGTCCTCGCCGGCCTCGTCTATGCGTTTCTTGGCGCGCTCGTCGGTGCACTCCTTCCGCGACTGTTCGAAGGCTCGCTCGTCGTGGTGTTCCTCGCGATGATGGACGCGTTCCTCAGTGGCGACAGCCCGCTGGCTGCTGACATTCCTGAGTTCGTGGAATACTTCCCGCTCTATCATCCGAAGGAACTCCTTCAGGAGGCGATGTTCCAAGGTACATATACGACGGGCGACCTCGGCTTCGTTGCCGGATACCTGCTCGTCTTGCTCGTGCTCGTCACCGTAGTGTTCGGAGTGACGATGCGCACCAGTGGTGGGTGGTCCGCATGAACCGTACGACAACGGCGTTCTCGATCGGCATCAAAGAACAGGCGCGTAACTACGTCCTCGTCGCTCTACTGGTCGTCCTACCGGTCTCGTTCATCACGTTGGCGTTCGCAGTCACCCAGGACGTCGAGATGCCGGTTCGGACGCTCGTCGACGGTGAGACGGCGACGGTCATGCGGGGGATGCCTGAGGTCCACGGCGTGATCATGACGCCGATTACGAGTGCTCTCATCGCCGGACTCGCCGGGTTGTTCCTGATGCGAGAAGCCAAAGACACGGACGGTCGTCTGGCAGTCGCTGGCTATCGTGCATGGCAGGTAATCGCTGCCCGGTTTGGGGTTCTCGCAGCAATTACTCTCATCGTCACCGGTGTCTCAGTTGGTGTGATGCTCGTCGATTTCCAGCCCGAGTATCTCTGGTGGTTCGTCGCAGCGATGCTCGTCGTCTCGGTCACGTATGGTCTCATCGGGATGCTCGTCGGGGCCGTCTTCAACCGCCTAGCCGGGATGTGGCTGATGCTGATTCTCCCGATGCTCGATATCGGACTGTTTCAGGATCCGCTGTTTATTCAATCTGAACCTGATTGGTGGATGAAACTCTTTCCGGGCTATTGGCCAGTCCGTGTAATGGTCGATACCGGACTCACAACCGACGTAGATACGGCTCTCTCGTTGGTGTGGGCTACTGGATATCTTCTCCTCGTAGCCGTGCTCGCAATTGGTGTTTACTACCGAGCCACACAGGCGAGTTGATCACAAGAGAAATCAGTCATAAATGGAACAAAACAGGTCACGGGATCGTTCTGAAATCAAAGGTATCGGTGAGGGCGGTATTCTCTAATCCCCGAATCACTTGACCCCGGTGAGTTCACCCTCTCACGGTGGCAATCAGTTGGAGATGTCCTCATCAGTAGCATCTAATCGCTCACGGCGACGTCTATACTCCTCCTCGTCAATTTCGCCCCTGGCATAGCGGTTCTGGAGCGTTTTTCTGGCTGAGTCGTCGGTAGTCGATTGAGGAGATTTTTGGTTTCCAAGCCAGTAGAGCCCGCCACCGAGAACGCCCAGCATTCCGAGTACGCCACCAACAGCTGGTAGCCCTCCAACTCCACCTCCGTTGCGGCCACTCATCATTCCAGAACCACCTCGTCCCATCATTCCACCACCAGTATTCCCGCTTCCATCGCTGCTTGAGCCGTAGGCGACTGTACCCTGGTCAACAATCGCCTCACTCGATGGGACCTCTCCATCCGGGATTGAATCCTCCTCTGCCGGTCCGCCAGGACTGCCAACTACGATCCGTCCGACCATCCCAATCGACTTGTGCGGGATGCAGTAGTAATCATACGTCCCTGGCGTTTCGAACGTATATTCGAAGCTCCCGTCTGAGATCGTCCCACTATCGAAGGCGGAAGCGCCCTCCGGAATACGATCTGCGTACGCCGTAGCGGAATGTGCCCCCGCTGCGAGTTCAAATTGAACGGTTGTCCCGGGATCAACACGTAGGCCGATTGGGTCGAAGTAATTGTTTCCCATCTCCACGATGGGCGTCTCCTGTGCGTTCGCTGACTGAGCAAAGCCGGTGCTGGCGACTGCGCTGGCACCGACAATGCCTAAGAATTGACGTCGGCTGTGATGTGTCATGTTGTCTGGATCATTCTTCGGTGGGTAGCTACGCGCGATACTGGTGCGAAGACTTCGGACGTGACTCACTCCGAACTTGTCGTTTGTTCCCATTACTACTCATAACCATATGCTGAATCGAGCACACCATTTCGATGTAACGGAACGATGCTGCCGAACGGTTGGTTTCGATACCCTCGAGTCGATCCGCAGGTGTTCAAACGGGTGAAACGCGGTTTGGGTAGTGGTCACTCTGATTGTTCGAGCTTTTCTCGTCGGGCTTCGAACTCTTCGTCCGTGAGATCGCCACGAGCGTACGCCAGACGTAACTCTTCCATCGCGGGATTATGAGACGTCTGTGTCTCGCTCATCCGCCGGAAGATGAGATATCCACCGCCCAGAAGCGCAAGGAGGAAGATGACCGGGACGAGCATCCCGATGAGGGGCCACCAACCACCTGTGGTACCGTACTGGCCCATCATTCCTCCGTATCCCATCATCCCACCGAACCCCATACCCATTGTGAGCAAGGGAAGGAGGATGAACGCTCCGAGGACGATGAGCAGTATCGTCGTCGTATCCAGTTGATCCGATGATGCCATCAGAGATCAGGCCTCCGATGCGGATCCGAACTCGTCAGTTACGGCTGCCAGTACGCGGTCGAATCGTTCGCTGACCTCGGTCGCGACGGAGTCAAGCGCGTCGTTATCAGCGATCCCGACTAACTGTTCCGGGTCGACCGCACTCACCACGATGACGCCGTCATCGTTCTCGTAGACGATGACGTTACAGGGCAAGAGCGCACCGAGTTCAGTTTCTACACTCAACCCTTCGTATGCCAGCGGAGGATTGCACGCACCGAGGATGCGATACTGGCGGAACTCCTCACCGAGTTTCTCCTTGAGCGTCGCCTGAATGTCGATGTCACAGAGAACACCGAATCCCTCGTCTTTGAGCGCGGCATTCGTTGCGTCGACGACATCGTCGAACTCTCCATCAATCTTGGTTTGTATTGTGTAACTCATGTAATACTGTATCCTGTTTACGCACTTAAGCGTTCGGTCCCGTCGCCCCAACTGGCAGACGAGAATTTTTTCTCGACGATGCTCCTTCTATTTCGGTCATGGGCACTACTCGAGTTGCTTTCGTCGACGTTCGAACTCTTCATCGGAGAGTTCACCGCGAGCGTAACGCTCACGAAGAACCGAAAGCGGCCGACTATCACTCCTCTCAGAATCTCTGTTGAGGAGTGAGTAGACGAGATAGAGCGGGACGACGATTAGGAGCCCCATCCAAAGGAAGCTCCAGAGGCCCATTCCACCGCTGAAGACCCCCCAACCGCCGCTACCCATCATACCGCCGCCGTAGCCTCCACCACCGTGAGCCGCTGCGGTGCCCGTTGCTACAATCAACAGCGGAACCGCTAGTATTGCGATTCGACGAGTCGTCCGCCCGAGAGTGTTGGTGTAGTGTGTCATTGTGATCGTTGAGTCAGTAAGTCGAATATCTATCGTGTCAGACGAGGATCCGAACAGGGATCGTTAGCAGCCGTACCCCTGTCCGTTCATCCCCGTCGCGGTGTGATTGTCGTCCGCCATATCTTGGGCCATCTCGTCGACGGTCACGCCCATGTGCGCTTCCATCTCGTCAACGGCATTCGGGCCCATGTAGTCGGTCATGTGACCTTCCATCCAGGCCGCCCAGTCTGCTGCACTACCATCGGCTGGCGTCCCTTCAGCTGCCGTCTCGTTCCCCTGGATCGGTTCGTCACCGTGTGCGCTAACTACCGGGGCGGCAAACGCGAGTCCGACAATCGCGAGCACCACGAGCAGCCATCGTCCGAGGTTTCGGTTGGTCATTGTTTTTCGCCTCAAGTAGTCATACGGTGGGTTCGGAGTTATCTTCGTGGGAGTGAACTCAAACAGGAGAGCGTTCAAGAACGTCTATAACGCCATCTAAACGTTTTCTACTGACGGGATCGTTCATACCTGCCGAATTCGAAAGGATCAGAGGAATGGTGAGAGCAAAGGGGATCCGTCGAGACTGTTCACCTCATTGCGGCGATCCAGACAATAACCACGGTTCAGGCGGCGAGGGAGGCTCGGGTATTGCTGACCACGAACGAGATGGATCAGTTCCCTCGGAACTGGTGATACTGCCTCGTGAGTGCCTGACGATGGTAGAGGATTCCAATTGTCATGAGGAACAGAACGGTCGCAATTTCGTAGCCATACGCACCAAGCAATAACATCGTTGAAGAACCACTCAGTCCGCCTGCAAGTAGTACGGCAAACAACGGGCTAACGCAGGCAGGGCACGCCACAATCCCGACTATTCCTCCGACTGCCGACTGCGAGAAATCAAGCAATGCATCATAGACGAGATACGCCAGCGCGAACAGGCCAACCGCTTGGTAAGGAATGAGCGAGACCGTGATCAGGTCACCTGTATAGACGAAGACCGGACTCCATCCCAAAGATCGACCCCACGTTATTCCGAAGCCGCTTGGTCCAGTGAGCTGCCCGAAATGAGAGGTGCTCGGTCCAAGTAATCCTGAAAAATAAAACATCACGATGAGATATAGAGCAACGACAAGTGCGGCACCAATACGATACACTCGACGTTTCGTTACAGGTCGAGTGTGCCAGATCACCCAGACTGAGGCGGTGAACCAAATAAATGGAAGGACGAAATGGGTCCACCGGCTCCCCATATCTCCTGTGAAATATGCGTACACCAACCCGGCGATCAACTGTGCGGCGAGGAGGAGATTGAGCCACGTGCTTGACTTGAGAACCCGGCTAATGCGATCAGTTTCGAGTGTTGCTTGTGACATGATGGGTAGTGTTAGTATGAATTTCTACGTCTGTTAGTTCTGCAGGTCATCACTCGGATACACGCGGTAGGTTCGACCCTGTCGTTCCCGATACAGCAGCCCGCGCTCCTCGAGTGAACTCACGGTCTGGCTCACTTTACTCTTTGAGAACTCAGATCGATCCCGAAGTTCGATCTGCGTGATTCCAGGCGAGTTCAGGACGGGTTCAAGGACGCGTCGTTCATCATCCGGTAAGAGATCGAGAACGCGCGCTTGCGGATCCGATTCAGGATTGATAGGCGTCGCCGGCGAGGCGTCATCGTCTATCGATGTAGGCGTTGCCTCCGATACCTGATCGGGGTCGATGTGATCCGCTGAGTCGGTTGTCGAATCGATGAGATTCCCTCGAACCACGTAATAGATGCCACCGATACTGCCTGCGACCAGAAGGGTTCCAACCACGTACCAGAGAGGATCTGGACCGTGAATCGCCCCCATAGACGAGTCCATCATCGGCCCCATCGACTGCTCGATAGCGCGACGCTGTTGATAGGCCCGCCAACTGAGTAGTCCGCCAGCCAAGAGGACGAACCCAAGGAGCACACCAACGACGGTATCCGCTGGACGTTGGTTCATATGACATCCCCTTGTTTCGATATCTGACTGCTCATACAATCAATTTTGGCGCGACAGGTGTGACAATTGCGGATTGAAGGTGCGATGATGAAGTGCTTCACAGCGGATGAACCACAGTACATCTATCAGTGATCGTGATCGTGGTTTGTTATCTGCGGGCTTTGATCAGCAAATTCCGTGGGCTCTTCCTCGAATGCCCGCTTACAGGTCTTCGAGCAAAAATAGTACGTCATCCCATCATTGGACGCACTCGGCCCCTCATCGTCGGTCCGCATGCCACACACCGGATCACGATACTGACCTGGTGCGCCGATTCCACGTCGGTAGACATACAGGAGGAACCCGGAGAGCGCGAAGGCGATAATATTGAGGTAGAACGTGTAGTTGAGCTCGAAGTACGTCTGTTCGGTCGCCGTCTCGCCACCGGCCAGATCTGGTACGATGCCGAGGGCGTCGAACAGCAACTCCATGAGGAAGCCAGTGAACGCCATCGTCACGAAGAAGACGCCAAGGATGTACAGCATGATCTTCCAGCCGTAGTACTTCCGGTAGACGTTCAGCACGGGCACGGTGATGAGGTCGGCGTAGACGAACGCGATGATCCCGGCGAAGCTGACGCCACCGCCCCACAGCGCGACGGCGAACGGGACGTTGCCCATACTGCCGACGAAACTGAGGACGGCGATGATGACGCCCATGACGGCGTTCTCGGCAGTCACGAGCAGGCCGTCGCCCTGAATGAACAGCGTGTTCCACACCCACTGCGGGACGAAGACGATGACGAACCCAGAAATAAGGAAGCCGGCGACGATGTCTTTCCAGATCATCGACCACTCCTTGCGGTACTGATTCCCGACCTTGTACCAGCCACCCCACGACAGCAACTCGTCACGCCACCCGCCGCTACTCGACGTCTCCTGGCGATAGGTCTCCATACAGCCCTCCGAGCAGAATTTGAGCGTCTCACCGCCGTCGGTCGTGAGCGTGTACTCGTCTTTCCCCTCCATCCCGCAGGTGGGATCTTCCGTGACGCCCGCCTGGCGGTCGCGCTCGTTGAGCTTCTCGCGGACTTCGTTAAACAGGTTTTCGGGAAGCGTAAGGTGGACGATGGCGGCCATGACGGCGATGAGAATCAGGCCGCCGAGCAGTTCCGCGACGAGGAACTCCCAGCCAAGCAGGATGAGAATCATCAGCCCTAGTTCGACGATGAGGTTCGTCGACGCGAACATGAACGCGAGGAAGTTCACCGCGTGCGCCCCCTTCTTGAACAGGCCCTTCCCGATGGCGACGGCGCCGAAGCTACAGCCACTGCTTGCTGCTCCGAACACAGTCGCCTTGGTAAGTCCAGTTAGATCGCCCTCACCCAGCACCTGTGCCATCCGCTCCTTCGAGACGTAGACCTGGACCAGACTCGTAATCGTGAGGCCCATGATGATCGCCCACGCCGCCGTCCAGAGAAATCCGACACCGATACGAAGGGATTCAAGAACTCCGTCGATTATCGTCGCCTGCATAGGTGTATCATTGTAGGGATCATCTATTGCGGTTTTGATTAGAATATACTGCCTATGAGGGTATCAGTACTATGGCATCGTAACCGTCGGCCATAGATGATCTATCGTAAAGAGGGGAAAACATTGCAAACCTCCACAAGCTCCACGGAATCCGACTTCAGATTCAAAAGGGGAATCTGATTAAATCACGCCGACGTATTAGAGGCTAATGGGACCAGTAGAGACCGATGATATCCCAAATGAGGGGAACACCACCTGGAAGAACAGCCTTCGCCGGCCTGCTCGGTTGTCCAGTACGGTAACTGTCACATCCACTTCCTAATTTACGATGGCTGTCGATCTGGCAATCCATGATGCACTCGTTCTCACAGCCGACGAGCGGAACCGCCTGTACGAGCGCGGCACAGTATGCATCACCGATGGCTGTATCGAAGAAGTCCGACCATCACGTGCAGGAGACGGAGAATTAGAAGCGTCCACCGTTATCGACGGGAACGGGAAACTGGTGATGCCGGGGTTGGTGAACGCCCACACGCACTTGGAGATGACACCGCTCATCGGTGCGTTTAGCGAACTCGAGCTGACGGAGATGCTTGGGAGTGGGACGGCCTTGTTTAACAGATTAGGGAACGGCGAATTCGAGTACCTCGTCGAGGCAGGCGTCGAGCTCGCAGCGCTCAATTTCCTCTTGGGCGGTGTCACGACCGTGAACTCGATGGACGCACGGCCTGCCGCAGGTGCAGAGGCGTTCGGGGAAGCAGGGCTCCGCGGATTTTTCGGCCCGGCGATCTCGGACCTCTTCTGGGACCAACCAGTCGATCAGCAGTTCTCCCGTGCTCGCGAGTTCGTCGAAACGTACCACGACACGTACGAGGGCCGAATCAGGGCGACGATCTGCCCGCACGACGACTGGTCGTGTACCAGGCAGCTGTGGGAACGGACCGCGTCCCTCGCCGCAGAGTACCCGGACCTGCTCGTCCACACGCACTTGCTCGAACTCGAGGAGAGTAACACGATGGCACGAGCGAACGGTGGCGAGGACTCGGTGGGATTGCTCGACGACGTTGGACTCCTGGACGACCGACTGGTCGCTGCTCACTTCCGCCTCGCCGACGAAGAGGACATCCAGCGAACCGCCGAGGCGGACGCGGCTGTTGCGCACTGCCCGTCCGTCTTCTGTTACTGGAATCCGGACGGGGAGACGCAGTGGACGCCCGTTCCCGAGCTTCGAGCCGCCGGCGTCGACGTCGGAGTAGGGATTGACGACCACTACTGGCACGACTCGTACAGCATGTTCGGTGAAGCGCGGCAAGCTCGGCTGGCGGCAAATCTCAAGCGTTCAGCCGGGCAGTTCGACTCGATGGAACTGATACGAATGCTCACTATTGAAGGCGCACGCGCGCTGGGGATGGGCGACGAGATCGGCAGTATTGAAGCGGGAAAGCGCGCGGATATTATCCTCCTCGACGTCGACAAACCGAAGTTCACGCCACGGACCAATATTCCTGCACAGGTCGTGAACAACGCGGTGCCGGCCGACGTCGAGACAGTGATCGTTGACGGCGACGTCGTCCTCCGGAATGGTGTGCCCGAGACAATGGACTCGGACGACGTGCGACAGCGAGTAAATCAGGCTGTCGAACGCTTCATGGACGAGACAGGCTGGGAGTTAGACATTGGTGGTAGTGAACCGCCGACCAGCATCGAGACTGTACGGGACCTCCCAAAGCGTGGCCCTGCGCGACTCCTGACTCGCCTCGCGATGCAATCCGCGCGTGATCGGTTCTCCTTCTAAGACCCTGCCAGCGTAGGGGTGGTTCCCCCTCAGGAATTTCTGTGGGCGCGAACGAACGCACGTCGCAGGACGGTCAGAAGAACGTACGTCTCGTACTTCTGGGTCTGGCAGTGCTCGCAGGGCTGCATATCCTCGACGATCTCCTCAATAGCGTCGTCGTACTCGTCGGTGAGCGTAGTGAGCGCGTCCGTGATCTGGGGCTGGGCAGCGTCGATCATCTCCTCGACGGCGGCGTCGGCCGAATCTGGTAGTGAGTACGAGAGGACGATCGTGTTCGCGTGGTAGTACTTCGTCGTCCCACCACGCCCCTCCTCGAAGCGAACGACGTCGACGAGGCCCGCATCCCGGAGCTCGTTGATGTGATGGCGGACCGTGTTCTCCGTCCGGTCGATGCCGCGATCGTCGAGGCGTTCGTGGACCTCGGTCGCAGTTAGGGCTTCCTCGGACAGAATGTCGAGGACCATCGCCCGCATCGGCTCGTCGATGGCGTCCGAAATCCGAGTGTCTCGCACCGCGATGTCGTCGAGACGGTGGTCGGTATCGGAATCACTCATACGAGGACTGAGCGCGAGCACGCGGGAAAAGGTAGCGGGGCAGGAGTCGGGTAGGTGTCTGTCGAGGTATCCAGTACAGGATGGACCCGCGATAGCGAAAGCCCTAGACGACCCGTTTGACTGTTCCAACGACTCGTATCCGAATTCAAACATATCATATAAAAAATACTTATTGAGGTACGGGCACTATCTCAAACTGTAATGAGCGACACAACCCAATTCCGCGTCCTCGACTTCGACTGCCCGACCTGCGCGAGTACCGTCGAACGCGCCCTGTCGAACGTCGACGGCGTCCAGCACGTCGAAGTCCACTACGCGACCGGCCGCGTCGAGATCGAGTACGACGACAGCGTCGCTGACCCCGACGCCTTCGCAGAGACCATCGAAAACCAGGGGTACACTCCCCAGCCCGCCTAACACTATGAACAAACAATCGATCACGCAGTACTACCGGAACCACCGGAAGGCCATCGTCACGGCGACAAGCGGCCTGCTGTACGGCGGTGGCTGGAGTCTCGGCTACCTCACGAGTTTCGAGATGGCAAGCGCCGCCATCCTCGTCCTCGCGACAGTCGTGGGTGGCTACGACATCGCCAAGACCGCTTACCACGAGGTCACCAACCGGACGCTCGGCATCAAGACGCTGGTGACGCTGGCCGCCATCGGTGCTATCGTCATCGGGGAGTACTGGGAAGCCGCCGCCGTCGTCTTCCTGTTCAGCCTTGGCAGCTACCTCGAAGGCCGGACGATGCGGAAGACCCGGACGGCACTTCAGGAGCTACTGGAGATGACGCCCGACACGGCGACCGTCCGTCGCGACGGGACACTCCAAAAGGTCTCCGCCCGCGATGTCGAAGAGGGCGAAGTCGTCGTCGTAAAGCCGGGCGGGAAGATCCCGGTCGACGGAACCGTCGTCGACGGCGAGAGCGCAGTCAACCAGGCGCCGGTCACCGGCGAGAGCGCGCCCGTCCACAAGGCCGACAGCGACGAGGTGTACGCCGGGACGGTCAACCAGGAGGGCGCGCTAGAAATCCGGACGACGGGAGCGGGATCGGATACGACTCTCGAACGGATCATCCGTCGCGTCGAGGAGGCCCAGGAGGCTCAGTCGCCCACGGAGAGTCTCATCGACCGGTTCGCGAAGTACTACACGCCGGCCGTCATTGCCCTGGCTATCGGCGCGTACGCGGTCACGCAGAACGCGATCCTGTCGCTGACGCTGCTGGTCATCGGCTGTCCGGGCGCGCTGGTCATCGGGCCACCGGTCAGCATCGTCTCGGCCATCGGTAACGCCGCCCGGTCGGGCGTGCTGATGAAGGGCGGCGAACACCTCGAACGCGCCGGCAAGATCGATCTCGTCGCCTTCGACAAGACGGGGACGCTCACGAAGGGCGAGACCACCGTCTCCGGTATCGAGGGGTTCGGCGTCGCCGCCGCCGACGTCCTCTCGCTCGCAGCGACCGCCGAGAAGAAGAGCGAACACCACCTCGCGGACGCCATCGTCGACATGGCCCGCGAACGCCAGACGGCTGCGACGGACGGTGGAGCGACGGTCGCCCAAGCGGACGATACGGACGTGGGGCGCAGGTCGGTCCCCGATCCCGACGACTTCGACGTGGTCGCCGGCAAGGGCGTCATCGCCCATGCCGATGGCCAGGAAGTCGTCGTCGGCAACCGCGCGCTGCTGGACGACCGCGACGTCGATGTCCCCGATCGGGTCGCCGACTACGTCCGCGAGCGTGAGGGGCGCGGCGAGACAGTCGTCCACGTCGTTCGGGACGGGGACATCATCGGCGCGATTGCGATGCGGGACGAGCTCCGGGAGGCCGCTCCTGGGGTCGTCGCGGCGCTCCAAGACGCTGGCATCGAGACGGTGATGCTCACCGGCGACAACGAGCGGACGGCCGCTGCCGTTGCCGAGGAGGTCGGTATCGACGAGTACCGTGCCGAACTCCTCCCCGAGGACAAGCAGTCCGTCATCGAGGGCTACCAGGCCGACGGCCACGTCGTCGCGATGGTCGGCGACGGCATCAACGACGCGCCATCGCTGGCCACTGCCGATGTCGGCATCGCGATGGGTGCTGCGGGAACGGACACCGCTATCGAAACGGCTGACATGGCGTTGATGGCCGACGACCTCGAACGCATCCCGTACGCGGTCAAACTCAGCAAGGCGACGCGCTGGAACGTCCTCGAGAACGTCGGGCTCGCGGTGCTGACCGTGACCGTCCTCCTCGCGGGCGTGCTCACCAGCTACGTCACCCTCGCGTCGGGAATGCTGGTCCACGAGGCCAGCGTCCTCCTCGTCATCCTCAACGGGATGCGACTGCTCCGCTACTGACCACGAGACACGATCACAACCACAACTCATGACATCGAATTCGACTGCGACTGACACGACCCAGACGAGAACCAATTGGCAGGTCGACTACGACGCCGACCCGATCGAAATCCGCGACCCCGTCGCGGAGGCCCTCGGCGTCCTCGAACCGGGCGAGCCGTTCGTCGTCACCTACCGGGACGCGGTGAAAGAAGCCGGACACTCCTGTCCGACAGCCTCGGGTGCCTATCGGATCGTCCAGCTCGGGCTCGACGCCCTGTATCCCGACGACTATCCAGTCCGGAGCGAAATCGAGGTCCAGACGGCCGGCCCGCAGGACGATGCCGCGTACGGCGTGATGAGCCGCATCATCTCGTACGTGACTGGCGCGACCGGCGATGACGGATTCAGCGGGCTCGCCGGCGGCTATGGCGGCCGCCGCGACCTCCTGCGCTTCGACGCGTTCGACCCGGACACGGCGGACCCGACGTTCCGGTTCCGGCGAACCGACACGGACGAGACCGTCGAAGTGACCTACCACGTCAGCGACGTTCCTGACGGTGGACCCGCAATCGGGAACCTCCAAGGGATTCTCGACGAATCGGCAACTGACCAGCAACGAGAGGCTTTCGCTGACGCCTGGCACCGCCGGGTACAGGTCGTCCTCAGCGACGACTCGCTGTTCACCGTCGACGCGGTGTGAACGCGACGGTCTACCCCTCTCACTCGAAATAAGTTACTGCGGTACACTATCGATCTCCTCAAGGGCCTCAGTAGCGACATCACCTAACTCACCAGCCTCGATATGCGAGTACCGCTCACGAACCATCTCCTCAGAATTATCGAGATATCGGGCCGCCACAGTATATCCGAATGCCCGGACCAGAACCTCGCCCATGCCACGACGGCCACCGTGCGGAGCAAGATAATCGTGTTTCGGATGGTCGATGTCGATCTCCGCGGCCTCCGAGAGTCGTTGGAGAATCGACCGTGCGCCGTCCGTCGTGATCGACGGCGGCCGAATGTCCACATCGAGCGCCAGCAGCAGGTCGCGAGCGTACTCCGCACGGCGTTCAATGATTGCTTCTGGGCGTTCCCCTCGTTCGGCGAGGTTTTCCCGGACGAGCCCTGCGAGCGTCCGTTGGTCGAACGTCGGAAACACCGGCCAGCGCTCCGTTGGTGGGTCCATCAACTGGCGATAGCTTCGCAACGGCGAGATCACCGGATCGGGAAGGCTCGCGGCATCCCATTGCTGTTTCTTCCGGTAGACGTCCATACTCCCGTCGTCGACGGAGAGGTCCTCCCAGCGGACGCCGCGCCGGCGCGGGTCGTTCGGATCGCGGAGGAGTTCGCCAACGCGGACGGCGGTGTACGCGAGGACAAACACCAGCGCCCGGTCACGAGCCGCCTTCAACGCCGCGTAGCGTGCTCGCTGCTTGTCGAGGGGATCAGTATCCTCCGGGAGTGTCGTGTACGCCTCGACGGCGTCGCGGGCCCGTTCGTCGACGTGACGGGTGAGGGCGTGGCGCTGTTCGGACGTCCAGGCCTGCTGGTCGCCGGGCTTGCGACCGTCGTCCTCCGGCAGCGGCGCCATCGCACTCGCTCGCTGCGCGTAGTGGGCCTCAAGATATCCCTCGTTGACGCACCAGCCACACCACGCAGAGATATAGCGGTAATAGGTTTGTACTGTGTTCTGCTTGAGTCCCCGATCTCCACCGAGATGTCGGGCGTACTCCCGGAACACGCGTTCGTCGAGATCGTCGAAGGTCGGCTCGCGGCCGACGTCGTCGGCGATCCCGGTCCAGTCGTCGGCGCCGCGGTCGCCGGCGGCCCACTCGGCGAACCGTTCGAGCTCGCGTGCAGCGTTACGTCGATAGTTCCCACCGCCGCCGCCCCGGCCTTTCCCCTTGTCTTGGAGGTAGCGCTCGAAGCTGTCGTCGAGCGGCGTCGAAAGCGCTCGGTCAGGCATTCACCGGCCCTCCACCGTCCTGCAGCCCCGGTCTCGGGTCCTCTACCCTGGGGGAAGCGTCGTCGTGAGGCGGTTGCAGCATTCGTGCTTCACCGACGGCGCCGGGGTACTTCAAAGTGGTCGTGATTACCGGCGTAATCAGGACCATCGAGTACAGAAATCTCATAACCATTTTTCCGATGATAGAAGGGTTCTATCCCCTGAAATTCGGATTTGACCAACGGTATAAACCATATACCGATATACTAAAACCGCGACCGCCGTTCGGACCCGGTTCTGAGAATAATCGCAAGACTGCAAGCAGATAGCTTGCTACACAATCTGCATAATGTACAATGCGCACAAAATTTGAATGGTGAGGAAAATCAGCCAAATCCAATGTTAGTCGTTCGTAGCTTGCTCGCTCAGCATCTCAACAACTTCCTGAACACGTTCCTCATCGGCTTCGATACCACGCTCCCGGAGGATCTGGAGGGCAACCTCATCACCGTGGTCCGCAATTACCCGGAGACACGCATCTTGAAACTCTCTTCCCTCAAACTCGGGAACATCAAACATAGAACACGCAGCAGTTACCGATGATCGCATCCGGGTGACGCCATCCCACGTGTCCTCCCGGACATAGAAGCCGTGCATATCGGTCTCATCAAAGGAGAAGGCCGGTCCACCGGTGGATTCGTCCACATCCTCCTCATCCTGCTCAGGAATGGACTCAGTCTCCGACTCTGTGTCCTCAGTAGTTATCTCTTCATCCGGTTGCGGTTCATCCTGGGCGTCAGTACGTTCGTCGTCATCCGATTCGGCTCCTTCCTCCGTTTGTTTGAGCTGTTCAGCGACGTCCCCGAAACGGTCGTCCTCATTAGGCATGGCTGTGTTCCTCCACGAGGTCCGCTAAGTGATCGAAATTCGGGATCTGGTCGCAATCTTCGTCGAACTCCGAGACCGGCATTCCTTGCTTGAACGCGCGAGAAATCGCGGTCCGTTCGCGAATCCCTGGCTTCGGAATACTATCGATGGTGCGTTCCGAATCATCGAGGGCATCGAAGATCTCCGGGTCCACACGAGCGTACTCGGGGACGAATGAACCGAACTCCCGGTTGAGATTTTCAACGAGAGTCCGATGCTCGTTGCGTTGTCCCATTGTTTCGCGAATCATATTCGGAGTGACTGCGAGGATATCCAACCCGATATTCTGCCGGATTGGGGAGATCTGGCGTTCAATCATCTTATTGAGGCCGTTGATCGAGCCAGCACGCGGGATTAGCGGGATTATGACGCGCTGGACGGCGATGAGGGCATTGTCGGAGAGTTTCCCACGGCCGCCTGCGGCATCAATTATCACGTAGTCGTATCCGTTTTGAATGAGCGGATCGACGACGTTCCGTCGAAGCTTCACGTCTGCGAACCGTTCGTCCTTCAGCCTCGTCTCGACGTTCTCGAGCTCGTTACTCGACGGGAGTAGGTGAACGCCGAAGTCCGTCTCGATAAGCAGGTCTTCGGGGTCCTCACCATCGATAAGGGCGTCACCGAGGTTCGCATCTCGGTCGTACGCATCGTCGTATCCCAACTGGGTCGTCATGTGCCCGTCCTTATCCAGATCCAATAGTACCGTCTCATGGCCACGAGCAGCGAGTCGATCAGCGATGTTGAGCGCGATCGTGGATTTCCCTACCCCTCCCTTGAGCAACGAGACAGCTGCTCCGGGGAGCCCTTCAAACTCGTCAGCACTCATAGCTCAGCACCCCGTAAGAAGCGGATTTTGTACATTTTGTAGGTAATGTACATTGGGTAGATGTTGAAGGTTGCGCGAGTTTTGTCGATAATGTACGTTTTGCACTGGTCATACGCGGTCAATGATGCTCGTCCATCTTAATTCTGTGCCAGACAGATTGCGTACGCCATCTACACAATCTACATTTTGTACATTACGTAGATTGTTGGCACAATCTCAATTGGCATAATCACCGTCGACCCTACGCAATCTACATAATTTAGATAATCAGCATTTCATACGCATTCATCACAATCTTTGCCACCCACACGAACCAATTGAAGAAGCCCAATTTACATTATCTACATTATCCACATTATGCAGATTGGCTATGAGATCTACATTCTTCAGTCATTCAATGGGAGAGTCCCGAGTGATAGAACTCAGACAGAGCCGTTCTACCCCGTCTTCTAGTAAGACCTTTAGCTGTTACCGGATTATTGGTAACTACCAGATGTATGAGGTTCTCGACGACACGGCGGCACAGACTATCCTCGCCATCGAGAGTGGTGACTCCATCCGCCGTGTCGCCCAACACCTCCACACGCCCTACGAGACAGTGAGACAGGCCGTCAATCGGCTGGAAGAGGCAGGCTACGTTTCCTATGATGACGGCCTCACTGTAGTCGACGAGCGCGTACGCGACGCAGCGCTCGAGCTCGTCGCTGCCAGCGCTGGCGTCAGTCCACCCTCCATCGAGGAAACATACGTCATCCCACAATTCGGTGACTGGCCGTTCGCGTTCACGCGGATCGACGCCGTCTACGTGTGGACTCAGGGCGGCTACCAAGTCGGTCGCGAGCCCAACGACTATCCACTGTTCCTGGCTGTTCGTGAGCAGGACGTCGACGCCTGGGAGGGGTTCTTCGAGTCCTTCGACCTCCCGACCGCATTCGAACGACAGCCCCGAGACGAGCTTAGCGGACCGCTACAAATGGTCCTCGAGCCACGCGCGTCACTCGATATCGAGCACGTCGAAGGGTACCCGGTGATACCGAGAGCAGAGACGATCGAGTACATGCGCGAGAACTACGCCCAGTTCCAGTCGGCGCTGGCGATGCTCGACCGGATGTACGAGGACCTTGACCTCGGCGTCACGTATCGAGAGACCGAACGGGCGCAGCCATGAGCTTCAACAACCGAAGTGACGCGCTCATCGAACTGCTCGAGGAGCTCACCAAAGAGGGCCACGAGTACGTTCTTGTTGGCGGCTACGCTGTCTCAGCATTCAATGCTCGCTTCTCCACGGACCTCGATATCGTCGTCGCGCCGGATTCCAAAGCTGACTTCGTCGAGTTCCTCGAACAGCGGGGATTCGAGAAAACGGACAGCCACGCCAAAGAATGGTTCTACGACACCGAAGTAATCGAGTACGAGAAGCGGCTCACGCCGCAGCAGCCGATCGGCTTCGATCTCCTGGTGAACGGACTCGCGTGTCGCCAGACGGAGGCACAGTGGTCGTTCGACTACCTGTACGACCACAGCCACCAACAGGAGGTGAGCGGAGGCACAGTGACGACGACAGCCAGAGTGATCGATGGGGCCGTCCTCGTGGCGGCAAAGCTCCACAGCGGCAGAGAAACGGACCTTCGGGACGTCCTGGCGGTCGCAGAAGAGAGCGACCTCAACGCTGTCACACCCCACCTGCGGCGAGGGGACGACGATGAGCTCCGGGAGCAACTTGAGCGTGGTCTGGAGATCTTGGAGAGTGACGAACTCAAACACGGATTTCGGAGTGACTTCGGGGCCTCAGCTGTCTCAGAAGAAACGGTCACCGCTCTCCAAGAGTATCTGTCTGCACAGATTGACTACCTGAGCTGAAGCGGTCGGGACCCCCTTGCTCGGAAGTGAAGATAGGGCCCTTCAGCGGTGCTTGCAGTCAGTCGAAAAATTGGAGGGGCGGTGTCAGTCGACCGTCGCTAACACGCGGACATCCGTAGCTGAGTGTCGTTCCCGTTCAGTACGAGCACCGTGCTCGCGGAGGAACTCATCAATACGGTCGGCAAGGGACTCCGCATCCTCCCTATCGACGTGGACGATCAGCGTCGGACGCTCCTCGTCGCTGTTCTCGATCACGAGCGAGACATCCTTGAATTCGTCCGGCTGTCTATACGCCTCGAACTCATCGGCGACCTGGTCGGCCAGGTCGTCGAGTACCTCAATCGGTTCCTTTGTCATAGATTGTATTTCGGCTTTGGAAGGTTGTGCCATCGTGAACGAACGGAGCGGGCGTAACGTGACTTTCAGAACCACCTCCATCAGACAAACTCGAACGGATCCTTCTCACACCGATGGTTTACCGAGAAGAAGACAGATCCACGAAGGGACAAGGGGTTAGAGTGCTCGCGGATCGCTATCGACGATGCTCGCAACACTGACTTCTGGTGGCCGTACGGAAGATGGTGAGATGCCCGAGAACGCGGGAGTTAGATGTGGAGCAGTAGCTCACAGGGCCTCACGAACGCTTGAGATCCTGGTTAGATTACCAGCCACTGGTTAGCGACGATATGAACCCGACGACGGCCAACACGTCAATCACACCCAACAACGCACCGATAGCAACCCATCCCATCACGAGACTATTCGCTGCACCAGAGAACGGCCCGGAGAAAATGTCTGCCGGGGCAACACCGATTATCATCGATAGAATGAGGGTGAATAACAGGTACGCAAAATTTCCGACGACAAGCCCAATAACCAATCCAACGGGGTCACCTCCACCTCTACTCATTACTTCACGTGATTCTATCCGCTAGTACAAAGCTATCGCTTAGTCGGGCTTTGAAATACGAGCGGCGTCAAAACAACGTTCGCTGCCCCTCTAAACTCGACCGTCATTGTGGATGACTCATCCGTCTTTAGTTAAGCCTCACACCTCGGTTGTGTAGCGGTAGCGAGCGTCTCTTGTAAGATTGGTCGTTGCTGGTGGATCTTTTGAGCGTCT
>NZ_JAGGKE010000019.1 GCF_017873555.1 Halorubrum trapanicum
TTCCGTGAGATCATCCTCTCGTTCGCCCTCAACAACCTCAAGAAGCTCACCAAAACACTATGATCCCGCTCCCGTACCGCATTTTCAATAGAGCAGTATCACCTATTCATTACATGTGTCGGAACGCTGTTAAAGATAATGCGGTACATGATACCACGCGACACCGGACGCGAGCGTTCCCGGCCGCGTCAGGCGATCAGTAGTGTGGTTGCGGTTCCGGGAGATGAGAGCGTGCGATCGAAGAGCAGCCGTGATCGACGGACGTGACCAAGTAGTAACTGAATCCGGTTTCACGCCAGATCGGTCGCTTTCTCCGGTCGCTCTCTGATTCGAATCTCGCACGGTTCTCGCGCAGCGCGGAGTGCGCCGCGCTCGACACGGTGGGACTGGGATTCGAACCGATGCGAGACGGTCGCCCTCGTTCCACTCGGGCGCTGCGACTCGCAGGCTTCGAATCCCGCACGTGGCGCGCGCAGCGCGGTGTGCGCTGCGCGCTTACGGTGGGACTGGGATTCGAACCCAGGAAGCCGTGAGGCTACCTGCTTTCAAGGCAGGCGCAATGGGCCGCTCTGCCATCCCACCACACGTGACCGCTGGAGGCCGCCCGACTAAGTGGTGTCGGATCCGACGAACTCGACCGCACCGCTCGTCTCCGACCGATCAGTCCCGGACCAACCGCTGCTCGCCGTCCTCGACGACCACGTCCAGCCCCTTCTCGTGAACGAACGCCGCGGTGTAGTCCGGCACCACGCGCTCGGCCGCGAACCGCGCCCGCAGCATCGGCACCACGTCGAGCAGGTCGTCGCCGGTCTCCAGCGAGGGCGACGGCTCCACGAAGTCCACGGAGCGGTCCGCGTCGCGGCCGCGCTCCGCGAGCGTCGGCAGCGCGGGCGCCTCGAACGCGCCGTCGAAATCGATCGGCTCGGTGAAGCCGGCGTAGTACGCTCGGCCGTTCGACGAGGGACCGAGCACGACCTCGGTCGTCCGCAGCTTCATCGCCGCCGAGTCGACGAGCGTGCGCGAGAACAGCGGCGCGGTCGGCGTGACGACCGCGACGGAGTCGGCGCCCTCCTCGCGAAGCAGGTGCGTGACGGTGTTCCCGGCGCGCGCGCCGAACGAGGACCCGACCTGCCGCTCGAAGCGGACCGCTTCGGTGCCGCCGAGGGTGTCCGCGACGAGCGTCCGCAGTTCGGCCTCCGGACTCGTGTCGGTCCGGTGGTCGGCCGGGAGGGCCTCCTCGTCGGGGAAGTTGACGAGGAGCTCGCCGCCGGAGCGGTCGACCGCGAGGACGGCGTCGCGGAACTGCGCCTCGTAGAGGTCGGCCGCCTCGGCGGGGGACAGCGGCGTCGACTCGGCGATCGCGGTTCCGACGAGCCCCTCGCGGGGCGGGTTCGCCAGCAGGGCGACGACGGTCATACCGGATCGCGGCGCGGGAGCGCCTTCAACTCGCTGCTTCGACGCGGCGAGATCCGGTGGGGACCGAGTCGCGACCCGATCTCAGGTGGCGAGCGATACGCGACCGCTCAGGCGAAGTCGCGCCGCATCGCGATCTCGAACCACGGACAGAGGCGGAGCTGTCGGTACAGCGCGGGATTCTCGTGGAGGTGCTCGTAGTCGGCCCACAGCATGCCGCCGATCTCCTCGTCGTCCGGGTCGAGCGCGGTGTCGTCGAGGGTGACTTTCAGCACCGCGCACACCTCCCACTCGACGCCCTCGTTGGGGTAGTAGCGCTTGTACTCGAACTTGTCCGTCACCCGGAGGTCGTCGTACTGGTCGGGCGAGATGCCGAGCTCCTCCTCGAGGCGCTGTTCGGTGGCCTCCTCCTGCGACTGCCCCTCGACCGGGTGGGAGGCGACCGTCCCGTCCCAGTGACCGTCCCAGAGGCGCTTGTTCGGCGCGCGCTGGGCCAGCAGGATCCGGCCGTCCCTGTCGAAGACGAGGCAGGTGAACGCGCGGTGGCGGATCCCGTCGCCGGTGTGGGCGTCGAGCCGGTTCACGGTCCCCTGCTCGACGTCGTCGGGATCGACGGCGATGACGTCCTGAAGCGCGTTCTCGTGGTCCGTGTCGCTCGTGCCGCCGGTTTCGCTCGCGCCGTCGCCGGCGGGGTCTCCCGGCGCGGCCGCGTCTTCGGAACTCATGCGCGTTACGTCGCAGACCAGGGCTAATAAGGGTTCGATACGGCGTCCGTTTCCGCCGGCACCCCCGCCCGCACTTGCCGGCGTTCCGTTCACACCCCGCCGTTTTCCCTCCGGCCCGGCGGCGCTTCGACGCTCTTAACCGCGTCCCGGCGCTACTTCGCGCGGATGAGTAACCCGGCGCTCGACGTCGTCGAGTTCGTGTTGACGACGCACTTCTACACGCAGGACCGCGACCTCGACGAGAACGACCTGCCCCCGCGCTTCCGGCAGGTGTACTGGTCGGCCGACGCCGCCGAGGACGCCCCCGGCGGCGTGGAGCGACCGCTGAAGGCGACCGACGAGACGGCCCGCACCGCGACGGGCGTCGAACGCCCGTGGGACGCGGTCTCCGATCTCCTCTTCACCCAACGCACGGAGTTCTCGGGCGAGATCTCGCTGACCCAACCGACGATGGGGCTGGAGTGGTACCGCGACCGCGCGGACGACGACCGGATCGCCGGGAACCCGACGATCGTCGCCGCGCTGGAGGCCGCCGAGGACCTGGAGGCCCCGGTGACCCGAGAGGACGCCAGGGCCGACGTGCGGCCGGTTCAGGCCGACCGCGTCTGGATCGACGCGCTGCTCTCGGAGTACTTCGACGAGGACGAGGACGGGGAGATGCTCGACCTCGTCAACGTCCGCGCGCCCGAGGAGATCGAGACGACGCTGGCCGACCTCGTGTTGACCGGCGACCAGGAGGGCGAGATACAGAAGATCGTCAAGGCGATCGAACACCGCGAGTACCTCGCGGAGATCGGCCTCCGCGAGATCGGGAAGCTGCTGTTCGTCGGCCCGCCGGGGACCGGGAAGACGACCGTGTCGCGCGCGCTCGCCCACGAGCTCGGCCTCCCGTTCGTCGAGGTGAAGCTCTCGATGATCACGAGCCAGTACCTCGGCGAGACGTCGAAGAACGTCGAGAAGAGCTTCGAGGTCGCCAAGCGGCTCTCGCCGTGCATCCTCTTCATCGACGAGTTCGACTCGGTGGCGAAGACCCGCCGCTCGGACGAACACGCCGCCCTGAAGCGCGCGGTCAACACCCTGCTCAAGTCGATCGACGAGGTGTCGCTGGTCCGCGACGAGGTGCTCCTCATCGGCGCGACGAACCACCCCGACCAGCTCGACGCCGCCGCGTGGCGCCGGTTCGACGAGATCGTCAACTTCCCCAAGCCGGACCGGGACATGCGCGCGGACATCCTCCGCGTGGTGACCAAGGAGATGAAGATCGCCGACTTCGACCCCGAGGAGGTCGCCGACCGGACCAGCGGGCTCACCGGCTCCGACCTCCGGATGGTGCTTCGGGAGGCCGTCCTCGGCGCGCTCACCGAGGACCGGATGACGATCACCCAGGCGGACGTGATGGAGGCGGTCGAGGACTTCGAGGAGCGGGATAACCTCAAGAACATGGACATGATCGACGGCGAGGGCGCCGAGGTGCTCGGCGAGACGGGGTCGAACGACGCCCACGACCACGGCGAGGACGGCGGCCACGATCACGGTGACCACGACCACGGCGAGGACGGCGGTCACGACCACGGCGACCACGACCACGACGGGGACGGCGGCGGGAGCGCGGATCCGACCCGCGGCGCGGAACCGCACGGCCGGACGCAGGACTGACGCGGACTTTTTCGGATCGACGATCGCTGGGGACGATTCGGCGTCGACCGCGACCGCGACGACTCAGCGCCGGACGCCGACGACCGTGTAGCCGAAGCCCCGGTCGACGATCCGCGGATCGAGGTCGACCGCGTCCATCGCGGCCGCGAGGTCGTCCGGCGTCCGGAACCGCGAGTCCATTCCGATCGCGTGTTCGCCGGCGACCAGCAGCCGCCCGAGCGGGTGGTCGGGGTCGAACTCGCGGACGACGAGCGCGCCGCCGGGCGCGAGCACGCGCGCCGCCTCCGCGAGCGCCGCGTCGTGATCCGGCAGGTGGTGGAACGCGTCGACGATCGTCACCGCGTCGACGCCCCCGTCCCGGAACGGGAGCCGCCCCGCGTCGGCGGCGAGACCGTCGAGTCCGCGGCCGCGGCGCGCCCGCGAGAGCATCTCGACGGAGGCGTCGACGACCGTGATCTCCGGGCCGGTCAGCGCGGCCGCCGCGCGTCCCGACCCGCCGCCGACGTCGATGAGGCGGTCGATCGGCCGGGTCGCGTGGTCGAGACCGTCGGCCAGCGCCTCCCTGTCCGCCGGCGGCATCGCGAGGTCGTACAGCGGCGCCACCCGATCGAAGAAGTCCACGTCACCGAGTCCGTACATGGGCGAGACGAGCGCCGCGGCGGACAAAGAGCCACCGACCCTATTTAGCCGCTCGCCGCCGTACGACGCCCATGGAGTACGCGCTCGTGTGTCGTCCGGGCGAGGGCGAGACCCTGCGGCTGGACTACCGAGCGTTCGCGTACGCCGGGAAGTTCGTCGTCGGGGGGCCGGGGAAGTCGGTGATCCGAACGCCGGACGGCGGCCCGGCCGCGCCGAACTGGGAACCCGACGAACCGCTCCCCGACACGGTCGATCCCGAGGCGTTCGACGAGGACGTGATCGCGGCCGTCTCCTTCTCGCCAGACCGGACCGACCCCGACTGCTGTCGGCTGCGGTACGTCACGGTCCACGCCGCGCGGCGCGGCGAGGGGATCGGGCCGCGGCTGATAGACGAGACCGTCTCCGATCTGGCAGACGACGGCTTCGACCGCGTGAAGATCGCCGTGAACAACCCGTTCGCGTACGAGGCGTGTCACAAGTGCGGCTTCGCGTACACGGGCGAGCGCACGGGCCTCGCCGAGTTGGAACTCGAACGCCCGACCGCGAGACCCGCGCGCGTCGGCCCCGAGCGATACCGCGACGGAATGGCGGCGTTCCGCGAGACGGACGGGGATCTGAGCCGTGCCGAGCGTCGGTTCGTCGCCGAGCGACTGGAGCGCGGGCCACCGGAGTAGTCCGGAGTCGGTGGCGCCCTCACCGGCTTAGATCGCGTCGTAGTCCTCGCGGAACGTCTCCAGCGTCGCGGCGAGCACGCCGATCACGATGGGACCGACGAACAGCCCGGTGAACCCGACCGAGTAGATCCCGCCGAACACGCCGAGGAGGATGATCGCGGGGTTGAGGTGCGCCTGCTGGTCGATGACGAGCGGGCGGGCGTAGTTGTCCACCATCGCGATCACCGCGACGCCGTAGACGGCGAGGAAGATTCCGGCCGTCACCTCGTCGACGACCACGAGGTACGCGGCCGCCGGTCCCCACACGAAGAACGCGCCGATGAGCGGCAGCAGCGCCAGCACCGCCATCACGAACGTCCAGAACACCACGTTGGGGATCCCGGCGGCCCACAGGCCGAGCCCGGCGACCAGCGCCTGGAGGAGCGCGACGACGATGTGCCCGATGACGACGCCGCGGGTCATCACGTTGACGCGATCGACGAGGTCGGCGGTGACGTCTGGCGGCAGCGGACTCGTATCCCGGATCCACCTGACGAACGCCGGGCCGTCGATCAGGGTGTAGTACACTAAGAAGAGCGCGAGCGACAGCCCGACCGAGGCGCGGATCGTCGTGGTGAGCACGCCGCTTAACCCGCCGAACAGCGTCTGGACGAGGAGTTCGCCGATCGTCTGGAGCGCGTCACCGATCTCCGGGTCCTGCCCGGTGAACGCGGCGATCTCCGCTTCGATCGCGGCGACGTCTATCGCCGTCTCCCCGGCGGCGATGGCGGTGAGGTCCCGGACGAACACCCACGAGATGTACGCCAGCGGGAGGATTACGGCGACGATAGACGAGAGGATGAGGGCCATCGCCGACAGCATCTCGCCGAACCGCTTCGAGACCCGCTTGCGGAGCCAGCGGGTGAGTCGGCGGTGGAACGGGTAGAGGACGAAGGCGAGGATCGCCGAGGCGATCACGTACTCGACGAACGGGAGGATGACGAAGAGCGTCAGGAGCGCGACCGAACCCATGAGAAGCAGGAGGAACGATTGCCCGCGGTTCATACGCCCCCGTCTCTCCGCCGGGTTATAAACGTGGTCGGCGGCGGGCCGCGACCTTCGGGTCGGGCGGAAACGTCGGCGAAAACGCGCGTCGGTCCGGGTCGACCGCGCTCAGGCGCTCGCCTCGTCCTCGTCGAGTCCGGGCGCGGTCGCGGCGTCGACCTCGTCCGGCTCCTCCGTGTCGCCGCCGACGACCGTCTCCCCCTCGTCGGTCTCGACGTACACGTCGTCCGCGAAGCCGGCCAGCGCGTTCTCGTACTCCGGCGAGTCGAGCTTCTCGGGCGTCTCGGGCGCCTCGACGACGCCCTCGGGCGGGCGGAACTCGCCCAGCGGGTCGTCGATCGTAATCGAGTACTCCGAGAAGAACGAGTCGTACCGGCGGTAGTGCGCCTCCAGCTCGTCGCCCGGGATCTCCATCATCTCCGTCCAGCCGTGGTTGAAGAAGTCGAAGTTCGCCTGGACGTGGGTGATCTCGCGGGCCTCCGCCTCCGGGAAGCCGGCCTCCAGAGCGGCGACGTACGTGTCCATCGTCGCGTCGAAGAAGCTGTCGAGGTGGTCGCGACGCTCCTCGCGTCGGTCCTCGTCGGCCTTGTTGAGGAAGATGCTCGTGTGGAGGTCGACGAGCTTGTCGTTGGCGACGTCGCCGACGACCGGCGTGGTCAACGCCTTCTTGGCGGCCCAGTGGCGGATGTTCTGCCGGATTTTCATACGTCCGGTTGGGCCGGGACGCTCTTGAATCTGTGGCGTCGCGACCCCCTACGACGCCGACCGAGCTGTGCGCGCCCCCGACCGGAACTGTGGCCGTGCGCGCCCCCGGCCGCGCCGCGGAACTGTTATTGCGCTCAGTTAACAATATCGACGTAGATATGGTATCGAGCGAGGGCGACGACGACTGGACGGCGCAGGTGGAGGCGCAGCGGGAGGCGAAGGTTCAGCAGTTCCGCGAGTCGGCGCGGTCGCCGCTGCCGGTCTCGATGCGGGGCGACGCCTTTCCCGGGCTGGCGTACTTCGACCCGGACCCGGCGTACCGGTTCGTCCTCCCGCTTCACGAACACGACGAGAAGGAGACCGTCACCGTCGAGACGACCGCCGACGGCGAGCAGACGTACCGCCGCTGGGGGGAGTTCCGCTTCGAGGTCGACGGGGAGTCGGCGACGCTTCAGGCGTACCGCCCCGCCGACGGCGACGACCGATTTTGGGTACCCTTCCGCGACGCGACCAGCGGCGAGGCGACGTACGGCGCGGGCCGGTACCTCGATCTGGAGCCCGACCGCGACCGCGTCGACGGCGAGTGGGTGGTGGACTTCAACCTGGCGTACAACCCGACGTGCGCGTACAACCACGCCTACGAGTGTCCGCTCGTTCCGACGGAGAACTGGCTCGACGTCGCCATCGAGGCGGGCGAAAAGGAGTTCCCCGCGGAGGCGGCCGGCGCGGATCACTGACCGGCGGCGCAGATTACTGACCGGTGGCGGGGGGTCGGCGAGCGGGCCGCGGCGTCCGACGCGAGAGCGGTCCCAGTGCGCTTTTTCCGGCGAGTGTGAGTCTCTTTCGCACGGTACGGACGCGGATGACAACCCACATTAACCATGAATCCGAACGCCGGGACATGAGCGATTCGTACGTGATCGTCGGTGACGGTATCGCGGGCGCGTCCGCGGCCGAGACGCTCCGCGAGGAAGCGCCCGACGCCGAGATCACGGTTCTCACGGACGAGGGGGAGTCCCTCTACAACCGGATTCTGATCAAAGAGTACGCGAAAGGGAAGCTCCCCGAGGCGCCGATATCGATCCACCAGGAGGACTGGTACGACGAGCACGACGTCGACCTCCGACTCAACACCGTCGTCGTGGACATCGACGTCGAGAACGACGCGGTCCACACCCACGAGGGAGAAACCTTCGAGTACGACTCCCTCCTGCTCGCGATCGGCGGCACCCCCCAGCAGCTCCCGGTCGAGAACGCCGACGCCGACGGGATCCACCACTTCTGGACGTTCCAGGACGCCCGCAACATCAAAGAGAGCGTCGAGGGCGCCGAGAAGGGCGTCATCGTCGGCGCGGGCCTGCTCGGCATCGACTTCGCGGCCATCTGCGGCGCGCAGGACGTCGAGGCGAAGTACCTGATGCGCGGCGACAACTGGTGGCGCTACGCGCTCTCCGAGGAGGGCGCAGAGATCATGCACGAGGCGATGCGCGAGCGCGGCGTCGAACCCGTCTTCGACTCCGGCGTCGACCGCTTCGAGGTCGACGACGACGGCCACGTCGAGGCCGCGGTCGACCCGAACGGCGAGCGCTACGAGTGCGACTTCGCGGGCGTCGCCATCGGGCTGAACTTCAACACCGAACTCGTCGAGGACACGCCGCTTGAGATCGACGACGGTATCGTCGTCGACGAGTTCATGCGCACCAACGTCGACAACGTGTACGCCGCGGGCGATATCACGTCGTTCAACGACCTCATCCTCGGCGAGCAGGCGAAGAACGGCTCGTGGGGATCGGCCAAAGAGCAGGGGACGATCGCCGCCCGGAACATGGTCGAGTACGGCAGCGAGGCGTTCGAGTGGGTCTCCTCGTACTCGATCACGCACTTCGATTTTCCCTTCCTTTCGTTCGGCCACCCGACGCTCGGCGACGACTCCGTGGAGGCGACCACCGCCGAGAGCGAGTGGCGCCGCGTCGCGCTGAAGGACGGGAAGGTCGTCGGCGGCGTACTCATCGGCGACCTCTCGCCGCAGTCCGCGTTCAAGCAGCTGATGCGCGAGGGCCGCGACGTGAGCGACCAGAAGGACCGCCTCATGGAGCCCGGCTTCTCGGTCGACGACCTGGCGGCCCCGACCGAGCAGTAATCGCGGACTGCGGTCGCGCTTCTCCTTCGTTCGCGCGACGACCGCCGAGACCCGGGTGTCGCGTCCGTGAGACGGAGACCGACGGAATCGCCGCGCGCCGCGAAACGTTTATGATTGATCGTGTTATACGATACCACATGTCACTTAGAGACACCGGGCGACAGGTACGGCTCCGCCGCACCGGTCGCGTCCCGTCCGATGCGCGGGTCCGCCACTACGACGAGCTGGACGACGACGAGCAGGGCGTCGTGCGGGAGCTGGCGGGCGAGCCGTGGACGGCGCCGGAGACCGGCGACCTCGGCGACGGGGACGTGGTGAAGTTCACCGAGTACTACCTCGTTCGGTCGCGGTGACGGCGTTCGGGGCGCGGTAGCGGGTCTCGGTGAGCGGTCGAGGTCGCCGCCCGCGCGGAAGCGAAGTTGTTTTCGCCGGCCGGGAGCAAGCGGGGCGCATGGACAGCGGCGGATCCACAGACATGACGCTGGCGTTCGAGTTGGAGGCGCTGAAAGCGCTCGCGGACCCCAACGCGGTGTTCAACAACGCCCGACAGTGGACGGAGTACGTCGGCGTCGTCAGCGAGAAGCCGACCTACGTCGTCACGAACTTCACGCGGAAACACCGCGTGCGACAGGACTTCTTCTCCGGACCGCGCGGCGTCGAAGAGAGCCTGGAGAACATCAGCGGGCAGTTCGACACGGACCGGCACGTCTTCGTGGGGGTCGACGACGAGGACGAAGCCGTCGCCGAGGCGACCGGGTGGGAGTTCCTCCACGTCGAGGACGCCGCCGAGGCCGCGGGCTGGACGCTCGCGACCGGCGAGACCGCGGACGAGGCGCCCGAGGAGCAGGCCCGCGACGACTGGCCCTGAGTCGCGTTCCCGACCCCGGCCCCCTCGACCGGGAGGTGTTTTGACGAGGACGACGAACGCGGAGTCATGACCGACCGCGACGACGGTTCCGAGACCGGGGATCACGGCGACCGCGAGGGGCATCACGACCACGGCGACGACGACCATCACGACCACGACGACGATCACCGTCACGACGACGGCCACGACCACCACCACGACCACGACATCGACTCGGCCGCGGTCGCGGTCGTCACCGTGTCGTCGTCGCGCGGCGCGGACGAGGACCCGGCGGGCGACTACGTCACGGCCGCCTTCGAGGAGGCGGGCCACGAGGTCGCCGTCCGCGAGCTGATTCCGGACGACTACGACAGCGTTCAGGGGACCGTCGACAGGCTCGCTCGCCGGAAGGACACGGACGCGGTGGTGACCACCGGCGGCACGGGCGTCACGCCGGACGACGTCACGCCCGAGGCGGTCCGCGGGCTGTTCGCGAAGCCGCTCCCCGGGTTCGGCGAGCTGTTCCGGCGGCTCTCCTATGAGGAGGTCGGGACGCGGACGATCGGCTCGCGCGCGACGGCCGGTGTCGTCTCCGCGACGCCGGTGTTCTGTCTCCCCGGATCCGAGAACGCGGTCCGTCTCGGCGTCGACGAGGTGATCCTGCCCGAGGTCGGCCATCTCGCAGGGCTCGCCGGGCGCGGGCTCGACGACGAGGAAGAAGGTGAGGGCGAACCAGGCGACGACGGGGAGGGAAGCGAGGACGGGTCAGGCGACGACGAGTCGGCGACCGAAGGGGCCTGACGCGCCGTCGCCTCAGACGGCGGTGAGGAAGTTGCGGATGAGGTCGTGACCGGATCCGGTCAGCACGCTCTCCGGGTGGAACTGGACCGCCTCGATCGGGTGCTCGCGGTGGCGGATCCCCATCACGATCGACTCGCCGTCGTGGTCCGTGGTGGCCGACACGGCGAACGCGTCGGGCACCTCGGTGGCCGCCAGCGAGTGGTAGCGCCCGGCCCGGAACCCCTGTTCCAGCCCGCGGAACACCCCTTTCCCGTCGTGGTCGACGGCGAACGCCTTGCCGTGGACCGGCTCCGGGGCGTGCCCGACCGTCCCGCCGTACTCGTGGACGGCCGCCTCCAGGCCGAGACAGACCCCGAGCGTCGGCACCCGCTGCGAGAGGTCGCGCAACACCGGCATCGTCACGCCCACGTCGCGGTCGTTCTTCGGGTGGCCCGGTCCGGGGCTGACGATCACCGCGTCCGGCTCCGCGCCCTCGATCTCCGCGAGCGACGCGGTGTTTTTGAACACCTCGACGCCGACCGACTCGCCGTCGACCGTCTGGTCGGAGACGTACTCGACGAGGTTGTAGGTGAACGAGTCGAAGTTGTCGACGACGACGGCCTTCATCGGTCACCCTCCGTGCCGGTGGCGATCGGTTCGTCGTCGCCCGGGTCGGCCGCGTCGCCTCCTTCCCCGTTCTCCTCACGGATTCGGTCGATCGCGGTCAACACGCCGTCCATCTTCTGTTCGGTCTCCTCGTACTCCGCGGCCGGGTCGGAGTCGGCGACGAGGCCCGCGCCGGCGCGCACGCCGACGACCGACTCCTCGCCCGACTCGTCGAGCGTCGCGGTCCGGATCACGATCGCGAAGTCGGCGTCTCCGGTCCACGCGTAGTAGCCGACGCCGCCGCCGTACGCCTCCCGCGGGGTCGTTTCGAGGGCGTCGATGATCTCCATCGCGCGCACCTTCGGCGCGCCGGTGAGCGTCCCCGCCGGGAACGTCGCGCGCGTCGCGTCGAACGCGTCGGAATCGGCCGCGAGCGTTCCCGTGACGGTCGACTCGATGTGCTGGACGTGGCTGTACTTCAGCACGTTCATGAACTCCTCGACGCGGACGGACCCCGGCTCCGAGACGCGTCGCACGTCGTTGCGCGCGAGGTCGACGAGCATCGTGTGTTCGGCGCGCTCCTTGTCGTCGGCGAGCATCTCGCCCGCGAGCCGGCGGTCCTCGACCGGACTCGTCCCGCGCGGGCAGGTGCCCGCGATGGGGTTCGAGACGACGCGGTCGCCCTTCACCGACACGAGCGTCTCCGGGCTGGCCCCGACGACGCTCCGGTCGTCGTGGCGCAGCACGTACATGTACGGCGAGGGGTTCACGTCGCGGAGCGCCGCGTACAGCCCGAGCGAGTCGACCTCGCCGCGGAGCTCGCGGCTGCGCGAGATCACGCCCTGATAGATGTCGCCGTCGAGGACGTGTTGCTTGGCGGTTCGGACCGCCTCCTCGTACTCCTCGCGCGGGTCCGCGGACTCCTCGCGTACGCGGACCCCGTCGGGGTCCGGCGGCTCGGCCGCGCGCAGTTCGGTCGCGACGCGCTCGGCCTCCGCGACGAGGTCGTCGTACACCGCGCCCGGGTCGTCGTCGACGCCGATCACCGGGGTGAAAACGAGTTCGGCGCCGCCCTCCTTCTCGTCGAAGACGACGGTCCGGGTCGTGAGCGCGAACTCCGCGTCGGGAAACTCAGTCTCCGGGCGCTCGACACCGACCTCCTCCAGCCAGAGGTCGTAGACGGCCTCGTACGCGAGGAACCCGACGAACCCGCCGGAGAGTATCTGTCGGTCGGTGTCGGGGAAGCCCCGGAGGCTCACCTCCGGGAACGCGGCGCGAACGCGGTCGACCGCGTCGCCCGCTTCGGGACCGAGACCGGGAGCGGTCGCCTCGGACCCCTCGTCGCCGGCGGACCCCTCCCCGACGAACTCGGCCGCCGGGCCGAGTTCGGTCACCTCGGTGCGGTCCGGGTGGACCGAGACGATCGCCTCGGGGTCGTAGCCGACGAACGAGTAGCGGGCGTGCCTGTCCGCCTTCCCGCCCGACGTGAACGCGCCGTCGGGGTCGCTGGAGGCGACCTTCTCGCCGGACTCGAGGAGGAACCCGTACGGTCCCTCGCCGACCAGCGTCGCGTACGCCCCGAGCGGGGTCACGTCGGCGTCGAGCGAGACCGACGCGCGGACCACGACCGGCTTCTCGGCGTCCGCGGCGAGGTCGACGAACTCGGCCTTCGAGCGGTCGAGCGAAGGTGACGCGTCGCTCATGCCAGCTCCATCTCCCGACCCGCGTTGGCGACGAACCGGGCCACCGCGTTGTGGTCCTTCCGCCCCCCCTCGAGTTCGACGCCCGAGGCGACGTCGACCGCGAAGGGGTCGGCGACGCGGACCGCCTCGGCGACCGTGTCGGCCGTGAGTCCGCCCGCGAGCACGACCGGCGTGGTGAGCCGCGCGGCGAGCTCGCCGGTCGCGTGCCAGTCGTGCGTCTCGCCGGTGCCGCCCGCACCGGCGTCGTCGGTGGAGTCGACGACGAGCGCGTCGACCGCGCCGTCCAACTCCTCGGCGCGGGCGGTGTCGTCGGCGTCGACCGTGAGCAGCACTTTGCGCTCAGTTTCGGCCCGAATGTACCGCAGTTCGTCGACGGTCCACTCGCCGTGGAGCTGGATCGCGTCGGGGGCGACCGTCCGGGCGAGTTCGACCGCGCGCTCGGCGGAGTCGGGCATCGTCACGAGCGTCGCGGTGACGAACGGGGGCACGTCCGCGAGCAGCTCCGCCGCCGTCGCGGGGTCGACCTCGCGCGGCGAGTCGACCGGGACTTCGGTGATCACGCCGACCGCGTCGGCCCCAGCCTCGATCGCGGCGCGGAGGTCCGCCTCCCGGGCGATCCCGCAGATCTTCACCCGCGCCATCAGTCGTCGTCCTCCGGAGCGACTTCCGTGAGCGAGTCGCCGCACAGCGCCGCGAACTTCTCGGCGGCCGCGCCGGAGTCGATCGCCTCGGCCGCGCGCTCGACGCCCGCGGCCAGCGTGTCCGCCTCCCCCGCGACGTAGATTGCGGCGCCCGCGTTCGCCAAGATCAGGTCGCGCTTCGGTCCCGTCACGGAGCCGTCGACGATCCCGCGGAGGTCGGCGGCGTTCTCCTCGGGCGAGCCGCCCGCGACGGCTTCGATGGGCGCGGCGTCGAGACCGAGGTCATCGGGCGAGAGGGTGAACTCCGTCACGTCCTCGCCGTCGACCTCGGCGGCGACCGTCTCCGAATGGATCCCGATCTCGTCCATCCCGGCGCCGTGGACGACGAGCGCGCGCTCGACGGGCATGTGCGCGAGCGACCGCGCGATGACGGGGACGAGGTCGGGGTCGTACACGCCGAGCACCTGCGCGTCGGCGCCCGCGGGGTTGGTGAGCGGCCCGAGCACGTTGAATATCGTCCGCATTCCCAGTTCCTTTCGCGGGCCGATGACGGCCTTCATCGCCGGGTGGAAGACGGGCGCGAGCATGAAGCCGATCCCGTCCTCCTCGATCGCCGCCTCGACGGCCGGGGGTTCGGCCTCGACGTCGGCGCCCGCGACCTCCAGCACGTCGGCGCTCCCCGACGAGGAGGAGACCGAGTAGTTGCCGTGCTTCGCGATCGGCACCCCGGCGCCCGCGGCGACGATGGCGGCGGTCGTCGAGACGTTGATCGTGTCGTAGTCGTCGCCGCCGGTGCCGCAGGTGTCGACGAGCGGCTCGCGTTCGGGTTCGATCGTGCGCGCGGCGTCGCGCATCCCCTGCGCGAACCCGGCGATCTCGGCTTCGGTCTCGCCCTTCGCGCGGAGCGCGGCCAGCAGCGCCCCGATCTGGGCATCTGTGGCGTCTTCGAAGACGAGCCGCGCGGCCTCGCGCGCCTCGTCGAGGGGCAGATCCGTCCCGTCCGTCACGCGCTCGACCGTGTCGTTGAGATTCATTGTGTCCACCGATGTAGTATTCCGCGTTGTGATGTACAAGTGTGTACACTAATTTAACGCTGTCGCCGAGACGTGAATCGGGAACACGCGGCGAGAACACGGGAGAACGAGAAGGACAGACGAGAGCGACGCGGAAGCGGCGGCGCGTCGGCCGCGCCTCTACTCCGCGTCGAGCGCGGTCGACCCGTCTGCCTCGACGACGACGACGGGGACCTCGGCGTCGCCGACGACCGTGTCGGTCGTGGAGCCGAAGACGAACCGACCGACCGTCCCCGTCGTCGGCGCGCCCACGACGACCAGGTCGTAGTAGGGCGACTGCTCGACGACCGCGCCCGCCGCGGTCCGGTCCTCGACGAGCCACCGGTCGGCGCGGTCGAACCCGCCGAGCCTGTCCTCGGCCGCGTCGAGGAGTCGCTCGCCGGCCGCGACGTAGTCGGTGCCGTCCGCGTCGCCGGGACCGTCAGCGGGGGCGGCAGTTCCGCTCGCGCCCTCGTCGGGTCCGGCGTCGGCGAGCGCCGCGTCCGAGGGGACGACGTGGAACAGTTCGAGCCACGCGTCGGTCGCCGCCGCGATCTCCCGCGCGACGTCGACGGTCGCTCCCGAGTGCGGGCCGGGACCGACCGCGACGAGGACCGAGGAGACGCGGTCGGGACGCTCCGCGCGGTCGGCGCCGTTCAGCGATACGTCGGCCGCGGCGGCGACGTCGACCGCGTCGTCGACCGCGGGTCCGATCACGGAGTCGCCGACCGCGAGCGAGTCGACCGCGGCGGAACCGCCGCTCGCGGTCGACTCGCTCGAACCGCCGCGGGCGCCGCCGTTTCGGGTCCCGCCGTTTCGGGTGCTCCCACCGTCGGCGTCGCTCCCGTTCATACGCGAACGTCTGACGCTCGTCAGATAAATCCCGTTGGTTCCGGTCCCGTTCCGGCCGAGCGCTCGCGCCGCGAGGCCCAGCGCCGGGAGCCTCGGGGCGTCACTCCCGGAAGACCGGCATCACTCTCGGAAGAACTCCTCGCGCTCGAACGGCTCGTCTTCCCCCTCCACGGCGAGCACATCGAGCGCGGTCACCTCGGCGCCGACGCCGAGCAGGCCGGCGAGGCTCGGCTCCGTCCGGCCCTCGTCGCTCGATATCAGCTCCTTGATGTAGAGCCCGCCCTCGCCGCGGATCTCGACGGCCGCGTGGCGCGGGTCGTCGAGTTCGGCGGTCACCTCGTAGGCGTCGCGCTCGCGGGTGATGCTCGCGCGGCGGTGGTCCACCCGGTTCGGCGTGTACTGCTCGACGGTCGCCCCCTCCAGCTCGGCGACCGCGTCGGCGAGCGCGTCGGCGTCGACGTCGGCGTCGAACGTCACCCGCGCCCGGTAGCGCTTCGCGGCGCCGTGTTCCTTCACGCGCTCCACCATGTCGTACGTCGCGAGCCGGAGGCCCTCGACCTCGACCGCGCCGTCGGCGAACGCGTTGATGTCCGACTGGAGGCGGTCCGTGTCGACCCGGCGACGGCGCGGCTCCTCGACCTCGATCACGAACGGGCGGCCGGTACCGAGCATCAGGGCGTCGACGTCCTCGCGGCCCGCGCCGTGGAACGTCGCCTCCGTCCCGTCCATCACGTCCTCGACGACCGGGGCGGTGTACTCCTCGACGCTGTCGTCGTAGAGGTAGCCGGAGCCGCCGCAGTGGTCGCAGGGGTCCGCGCCCTGCCGCCCGGACCCCTTACACTCCCGGCAGGGCCACTCTGTCTGCGGGATGTCGCGCTCCAGCTTCCGGTAGCGGCCGTAGACGAACGTGGAGTTCACCTTCGCGTCAACCTCGTCCTCGGCGAGATCGATCGTGAACTGAACGTCCGGGCGGTCGAAGGAGACCTCGGTGTCGGTGCGGCGTCCGAACCGCTTTCCGACCTCGCGGTTGAACTCGGATTTGAACGGTTCGCCCGCGTCCTCGTCGAGACCGGCGTCCGCGCGGAGCAGGGCCTCGTTCTCCTCGATCAGCGGCGGCGGGCGCGTGCCGACGTTGTACGTGGCGAACTCGACTCCCTCGACCGCCTCCGCGGCGCGGTCGGCCCACGCGTCGAACTCGACGCAGCGCCCCTCACAGACCCAACACTCTGCCATTTCGACCGGCTCGTGGTCCTCGTCGTCGCGCAGCGCGAGCGAGACGCGGAGCGCCGAGCCGCGGTCGGCGTTCGACAGCCCGAAGCTCCGGTCGGCGACGAGCCGACCGAGGCAGGCGTCGCACACCGGCCCGGTCGCTGTCGCGCGCGCCGCGACGTCGAGTACGTCCATACGGTCTCCAGCGCGCCGCGTGGTAACTGTCTTACTACTCGGTCGGGGAACGGCTGTCCGTCCGGTCGGGGAAGGACGCCCGCAGTCGGATCGTTCAATGTCGCCCGGCCGGAGGAACCCGTATGGGAACGCCACTCGACTCGCGGGAGGAGCAGGTCGCGGAGGTCTTAGACCGGCTCTACGAGGAATACCCCGACTCGACCATCTCGCTCAACTACTCGAACCGGCTGGAGCTGCTAATCGCCGTGATCCTCTCGGCGCAGTGCACGGACGAGCGGGTGAACGAGGTGTGCGCCGACCTGTTCGAGACGTACGAGACTCCCGAGGAGTACGCGAACGCGCCCCAAGAGGAGCTGGCGGCGGCGATCAACTCGATCACCTACTACAACAACAAGGCGAAGTACATCCGCTCGGCGTGCGCGGACATCGCCGAGGCACACGACGGCGAGGTCCCGGACACGATGTCGGAACTGACGGATCTGGCCGGCGTCGGCCGCAAGACCGCCAACGTCGTCCTCCAGCACGGCCACGACGTGGTGGAGGGAATCGTCGTCGACACCCACGTCCAGCGGCTCACGCGGCGGCTGGGAATCACGGAGGAGGAGCGCCCGGAGGCGATCGAACAGGACTTGCTCGACATCGTCCCCGAGAGCGACTGGCAGCAGTTCACGCACCTCATGATCGACCACGGGCGGGCGACGTGTACCGCGATCAACCCCGACTGCGCGGACTGCGCGCTCGCTGACGTCTGTCCCTCCGAGAAGGGCGACGGCGACGTGGACCTGGCGAGCGGCGAGGCGTGGTAGGAGACGGAAACGAGGAGAGACCGATGACGTTCGGTGGGTAGTATTTAAAGACCCCGCAGATGAGGGGAACCGCCCGAATCCGTCCCGCTGAAAGGGAACTCGCTTCTCGGTTTATACAGTTATCCGGCGTATCCGTAAGTGAGGAGAGACACAATGTCCACCAAAAACACGAACGAGTTCGGCGGAGAGATCGGCGGGATCACGCTGTTGGGGAAGGCGCACTCGCTGTCGGCGCTGTTCATCGTCCTGCTTCGGGCGACCATCGGCGGGATGATCCTGTTCGCGGGTCTCGGGAAGGTCTCGGAGTGGCCGTTCGACGCCGCGGGCTACCTCGCGAACGTCGCCCCCGCGAGTCCGGTCAGTGGCCTGTTCGGCGCGATGGCCGCCAACGCGACGCTAATGGAGTTCGTCAACGTGTTCGTGCCCGCGACGCAGCTGCTCATCGGTCTCGCGCTCATCGCCGGGGCGTTCGTCCGGCTGGCCGCGCTCGGCGGGGCGTTACAGATGACGCTGTTCTACCTCGGCGGGTGGAGCGGCGACGTCCTCGCCCTGTTCGACTCGACGCTGGTGTACGCGATCGTGTTCCTCACGGTCGCCGCGTTCGGCGCGGGCCGCGTCCTCGGCCTCGACGCCTACATCGAGCGGATCGAGGTGGGCGGGCAGGCGCTCGTCGAGAAGTTCCCGGCGCTCCGGTACGTCCTCGGGTAAGCGGGGACGAAATCGGGCGAGGGAATCTGGCGCGTGACCGCGCGCCGCCGACTCGTTTTCGATACGCACAGTACAGTTCGGCCGGTTCGATTTTCGTACTCAGTTTTGTGACGGAGAGCGGCCGCGATGCTACCGCTCGTTTATAAATGGCTGACTGTGGATCGCCGGAGAACGCCTCCAAAGCCCCAGCCGTGAGGCGGGCGCACGCTCGCTGCGCTCCTCGGTCGGTCGCTCGTTTCACTCGCTCTCTCCCTGTGGTGCTTGCGTCGCCTGCGCCCGCCTCACGGCTGCCCCTTTGAGTCCCGCCCGACCGCACAGCACCGCAGCCTCACGCCTCCCCAGCCTCGTCGGTCGCCGTCGCTTCGCTCGGCGACCGACTCCCTCGCGCGTGCTGGCTCGCGACCGCCTTCGGCGGCCGCTCGCAGGCACGCGCCACCGCGACCGCCCGCCGTTTATAAGTTGACGAGTCGACTGCGCGAATCATTTAAATAGCCGCTCGCGACACCGGCGCTCCGTTTCGGGTTCCAATCCATATAAGACCGCGCGGGCGGAACGGAGGCGTAATGGAACTCGGTTCGCGGGACGCGTTCTCCCGGATGGGGACGCTCGGCATCGAGGAGGAGTTCTACATCGTCGATGCCGACGGCCGCCCCACGTCCGGGACTGACGACCTCGTGTACGGCCGCGACCCGCCCGCGGCGGTGCCGGAGGGGTTCGACCACGAACTGTTCGAGTGTACCATCGAAGCGCAGACGGAGCTGATCGAGGACCCGTCGAACGCCGCAGACGCGCTCGAAACGGTGCGCGAGGCGCTCGTCGACCACGCCGCCGCCGACGGGTACGGCATCGCGGCCGCGGGACTCCATCCGGCGGCGAAGTGGCGCGAACTCGACCACGTTCAGAAACCTCGGTACCAGGCCCAGCTCGATCGGATCCAGTACCCCCAACACCGGAACACGACCGCGGGACTCCACGTCCACGTCGGCGTCGACGACGCGGACAAGGCCGTCTGGATCGCGAACCGGTTGCGGTGGCACTGCCCGGTGCTGCTCGCTTTGTCCGCGAACTCCCCGTTCTGGAACGGGTTCGACACCGGGCTGGCCTCGGCCCGCGCGAAGGTGTTCGAGAACCTCCCGAACACGGGCGTCCCCTCCGCGTTCGACGACTTCGACGCGTTCCAGCGGTACGAGCGCCGGATGGTCGAGACGGACTCCATCGCGGACCGCGGCGAGCTGTGGTTCGACGTGCGCCCCCACACCGGTCACGGCACCGTGGAGGTCCGCGCCCCCGACGCGCAGCGCGACCCGGAGGTGACGCTCGCCCTGGTCGAGTACGTCCGCGCGCTGGTCGTCGACTACGCCGCGCGGTACGAGGACGGCGAGTCCCCGACGACGCTGCGCCGCGAGCTGCTCGACGAGAACAAGTGGCGCGCGATCCGGCGCGGTCACGACGCCTCGTTCGTCGACCGCGACGGCGAGGGGACGACCCCGCTGGCTGAGGTCGTCGACGCGGAGTGCGACCGACTCGGAATCGACGGTATCCGCGAGGTGTACGAGGCGGAGAGCGGCGCCGCGCGCCAGCGCCGGATCCGCGAGGAGTCGGGCGCCGACGCGCTGCGAGAGGGCCTCCTCGTGAGGGCCTGACGCCGGACGGGGAGAGCGGCGCAGGGTGCCCCTCGCCCGAGAAGTTTCGTCGGAACGAAAGCGACGAGAAACCCTTTTGCCCGCGTAGCCCCCAGTTTCCGTCATGACCACGGACGATTCACCTGCCGATCCGGGAGACGACGCGGAGGAGTCGCCGACGGAACGGACCCGCGAGGAGCTTCGGAAGACGAAAGAGCGGCTCGGCGAGGGCGCCGACAGGGCCGTAAAGGGGTTCGACGACAACGTCGTCGACCTGCTCGCGTGGGTCCTCGACACGGAGACCCGAGCGCGCATCTACGTCTATCTCCGGGACAACCCCCACAGCACGAGCGACGAGGTCGCCGACGGCACCGGACTCTACCCCAGCACCGTCCGCGAGGCGCTCGCCGAACTCCACGACGAGGGCACCGTCGAGCGGGGCAAGCGGAAGGCGGAGGGCGCGGGCAACAACCCCTACGAGTACGAGGCCATCGCGCCGAGCGAGCTGGTCCGCGGCGTCGTCGGCGACGTCCAGGCGGAGCTGAACGCCGTCTTCAACCTCGACCGGCGCCTCGGCGGCGAGTCGCCCGACGGCGACGCCGAACCGGTTCAGATCTCCGTCGACGGCGAGGGCGACGAGGACGAAACCGAGATCGACGATGCGGACGGTGAAGACGACGAGGACGAAACCGAGGGCGGCGACGCGGACGACCGCGAATCCGAGAACTGAGACGGACCGCGATCCCCTTCAGCGCCGACCGACCGCGGTTCGGGACCATTTAAGTTCGACCCGCGCAACGGAGAGACATGAACGTCGCGCTGGGGGGTACGTTCGACCCCGTTCACGACGGCCACCGCAAGCTGTTCGAACGGGCGTTCGAGCTGGGTGACGTTACCGTCGGACTCACTTCCGACGACTTAGCGCCGGAGACCCGACACGTCGAGCGGTACGTCCGTCCCTACGACCGGCGCGAGCGCGACCTGGAAGCGGAGCTGGCCCCGCGAGCCGAGCGCCACGGGCGCGAGTACGAGATCCGGAAGCTGACCGAGCCGACCGGCATCGCGGTCGAGCCGGAGTTCGACGCGCTCGTCGTCTCCCCCGAGACGAAGGCGGGCGGCGAGCGGATCAACGAGATCCGCGCCGAGCGAGGCCACGACCCGCTCGAACTGGTGATCGTCGACCACGTCGCGGCCGAGGACGGCGAACGCATCTCCTCGACGCGGATCGTGGCCGGCGAGATCGACGAACACGGCAACCTCACCCCCGACCGCGAGGGACGGGGCGCGACGCGACCGGAATGACCGACGGGAACGCGACCGAGGGCGGCGCGGCCGGGTCCGACCCGCCTGAGTCCGGCACCGCGGCGCTACGCCGAATCCTCCTCGGCGAGACGGGCTTCGAGCGCGCGACGGTCTGGAGCGCGGTCGGACTGGCGCTGTCGTACGTCGCCTTCGACGCGACCGCCGCGGTCGGGATCGGTGCCGCCGAAACCGCCGGCGGACTCGCCGCGGTGACGGCGCTGGGCGCGCTCGCGTTCGCCGCGACCGGCGGCGGCGCGCTCCCGACGGTGCTGCTCGCGTACGGGCCCTTCGCCGGGACGCTGCTCCGCGCGGTCGGACCGGCGCCGTACGCCAGTCCGTTCGCCGCCGACGGACCGACGCTCCTCGCGGTCGCCGAACCGCTCGGCGTCGCGGTCGCCGCCGCGGTCGCGGTCGGCGTCGCGGCCGCGGTGGTCGGATTCGTCGTCGGTCGAACTGAGGACTGAGCGGTCCAGATCGCGCCGCGACGCGTACTCCCCTTTCAGTCGTCGAGTTTCCCGTTCAGCACCTTCGCGGCGACGAGTATCGGGTCCCACACCGGACTGAACGGCGGCGCGTACGCGAGGTCCAGCCGCTCGACCTCGGGAACGGTCATGTCCGCCTCGACGGCGGTCGCGAGGGTGTCGATCCGGATCGCGGCGCGGTCGGTCCCGGCGATGCTCCCGCCGAGGAGTCGCCCGGTGTCGCGGTCGGCGACGAGCGTCACGTCGGTCTCGGCCGCGCCCGGGTAGTACCCGGAGCGCGACCCCGCGGTCACCGTCTCGCTGACAGGATCGAAGCCGGCCGCTTCCGCCTCCTCCGGGTCTACGATCCCGACGCGAGCGGCCTCCGTGTCGAACGCTTTGACGGCCGCGGTGCCCGCGATGTCGCCGACGGGCGTCGGGTCGCCCGCGACCGTCGCGCCGACGGCCCGCCCGGCGCGGTTCGCGGTGAGTCCGAGCGGCGTCCAGTCGGGTTCCCCGGTCACCGCGTGGCGCGCGGTCGCGCAGTCGCCCGCGGCGTACACGTCCGGGAGACTGGTGCGGCCGTGGTCGTCGACGCGGATCGCGTCTCCCGGCCCGCGGTCGAACCCGGTACCGTCGAGGAGGTCGGTGTTCGGTCGGATCCCGACGCCGACGACCGCCATGTCGACCGCGGTCCGCTCGGGTGAGGCCCCGTCGGTCCCGCCGCCGATCTCGACCGCCTCGATCCGGTCGTCGCCGACGAGCGCCTCGACCGGCGCGTCGGTGTGAACGGTGACGCCCTCGGCTTCGAGCGCCGCCTCGACCCGGTTCCCGACCGTCTCGCCGAACGGAGAGAGGAGGTGGCCGGAGCGGTGGAACACGTGGACCGAGAGGCCGCGCTCCGCGAGCGCCTCCGCGACCTCGACGCCGACGTAGCCGCCGCCGACGACCGCGACGGTCTCGGGCGCCGGCATCGCCGCGTTGCGGTCGACGCGCTCGCGGTCGACCGCGCTCACGTCGGCGCGGGCCGGGTCGTAGGCGTCCGGCTCAGCGACGTACGCGTCGATGGCGGCTGCCGCGTCCATGTCATGGAGCGTGAACGCGCCGTCGACGCCGCGCACGTCGAAGGGACCGGTGGTCGCTCGCGCCCCGGTGGCGACGAGCAGGTCGCCGTACGCCTGTTCGAACCGGTCGCCGTCGGCCGTCTCGACGGTGACGCGCTTCGCGTCGGGGTCGACGGCGACCACCTCGCGGTCGCGCCGGAGGTCGATGCCCCGCTCGTCGACCTCGCTCGGCGACAGCGACAGGAGGTTCGACATGCGGTCGACGTAGCCGGCGACGAAGTAGGGCATCCCGCAGTAGGCGTACGAGATCCACCGGCCCTTCTCGAAGACGACGACCTCGCGGTCTGGCGCCTCGCGGCGGAACTTGCTGGCCGCGCTCAACCCCGCCGCGTCGGCCCCGACGACCACGAACGGATCGCTCATAGCCGGACATCGGCGGGACGGGTGAAAAAGTCACGCCGCGGGTGCGGGCGGGGCGCGCGGCCGGACGAGTGCGGACCGAACGCGCGGCCGCCGGCGTTCAGTCGTCTCCGTCGTCCGCCAGCCGCGAGAGCGTCTCGCGGGCGTTCGCGACCGCCTTCTCCTTTTTCGCGGGGTACGCCTCGACCTTCGTGCGGACGGTGATCCCCGGACCGAGCCGGACCTCGCCGCGGAACGCCGCCTGCTTGTCGAGGCGGAGGAACAGCGCGCAGTTGTCGTCGACCCGCTCGTCCAGCTCCCCGAGGACGCGGTCGAGGTCCTCCAGCTCGGAGAGCCGGTCGAGCACGTGTCGCATCTCGTCGGCGGTCTCGACGCGCGCCGAGAGCACGACGATCCGGTCCCCGTGATGGCCCACGTTCTCGACGCGGTCGAGCTCGACCTCCTCGGGTAACAGCGAGTACAGCGCCTGCTCGACCCGTTTTTCGTCCTCCGTGGCGTACGAGAACGCCCGGAGGTCGACGTAGTGGAAGGGGACTTTCGGCATGCGGTACGAGTGGGGGCGGCGTTACTCCTCGCTCTCGACGGCGTCGAGCGCGTCTTCCGGGACGCCCGTCTCCTGGCCGTCCTCGAAGCTGACCGTGTACGTCGCGTCGCCGAACATCGTCTCCATCACCTGCGTAATCGTCCCCGTCTCGCCGTCGTACTCGCTGTGTTTGTCGTGGAGCACGACCTCGTCTTCCTTCTCGAAGCTCATGGCGTTTCGTTCCGGTGGGACGCTTAAAAGCGCGCGGATCCGGACCGACGCCGCGGGGAGCCGGACGGGGAAAACCGCCTCACTCGACTCCCAGCGGCGCCGCCTCACGCCACCGCGAGCAGCGCCGCGCCGAGCGCGACCAGCAGCGCGAGTCCCACCGCGAGCCAGACGAGGGCGCTGTCGACGGCGAGCGCGAGCGCGACGCCCGCGGCGACCGCGAGGAATCCGAAGACCGCGCCCGCGATTCCGCCGCGCTGGACGAGACGGTCGAGCGCGTTCACCGCGCGCTGCCTGGGCGGGAGGTCCGGGCTGCGCTCCGGTGGCGCCGAGAGGGCCTCGTCGACGGCGACCGGCTCCTCCGGGGTCTCGGTCGACGGGTCGACCCGCACGTCGACGTAGCGCGTGTTCGACCCGTAGCCGGTGACGATCTTCAGCTTCCCGCGGACCGGTTCGTCGACGTCGGCCGTCGAGACGTGGACGTGGCGGGTGGCCTCGTCGGCGACGAAGTGGTTGCCCTCGTCGAGCGCGGCCACCCGGTCGAGGTCGTCGTCGAAGTGAAGGTGAACGTGCGTCGAGCGCCCGCTGTTGTCGAGCACGACCGGAAACGGCCCGTCCGCGGCGAACGAGTCCGGCGCGTCGATGTCGTGGACCGCCTCCCCGTTCAGTTCGACGTCGAGTGTCGGCACGGTGGCACCCACGACCCCGTACTAAAAAAAGATTCACACGACCAAGGGGTTCGGCGACGTCGGCGAGCCGCCGGCCCGCAAGCGCCTGCTCGGGACGGAACCGCTACGCCGCGGCCTCTTCGCGCATGTCCGGCGGCAGGAGGTTCGGGATCCCGTCCTCGATCGGGTACGTCTCGCCGCACTCCGTACACGTGAGCGTCCCGGCGAGGACCTCCGCGTCGTCCGCGTCGTCGATGTCGAGTTCGAGGGCCGCCTTGTCGAGCGGACAGCAGATCACGTCCATCAGGGATTCCTTCATACCGCTCGGTTGAGCCGGACCGATAAAAAAGCGTGCGGGTCGCGGCCGCCGCGGTGGGTTCGGAGCGCCGGAGCGGTCCGCGCCGGTGCCCCGCTCGACCCGGATAACAACCTCTTTGCCGTCGCGCGGCGGCCACCGTGACATGGGAATTCCGGCGGAGCGGATCGAGCGGCTGTTCGTCCTCGCCCGCGAGGCGGTCGTCGACGACGAGTACGACCGCGCCCGCGAGTACGTCGCCCGCGCCCGCCGAATCGCCGAGCGGAACCGCTGCGGGATCCCCGCCGAACTCTCCAGGCGCGCCTGCGACGACTGCGCCGTCTACCTCCGCCCCGGCAAGACGAGTCGCGTCCGGACGCGCCCCGGGCGCGTGGTCGTCCGCTGCACCGAGTGCGGGGCGACGGCGCGGTACCCCTACGGCGGGGAGTGACCGCGGCGGCGGGGGGCGCGACCGAGACGGCGCCCCGCGACTACTCGGCGCGTTCGCGCAGTTCCGAGAGTACCGAGACCGTTCCGTCCATGAACCCCTCCTCGACCACCTCGTCGGCGGCCTCGCTGGCGGCGTCGTCAGCGTTGGCGACCGCGTACGACTCGCCGGCGACGCCGAACGTCGACACGTCGTTCTCGCTGTCGCCGACCGCGACGAAGGCGGCGGGGTCGACTCCGAGCGCGTCGGCGACGACGCCGAGCGCCCGGCCCTTGCTCACCCCGGTCGACTTCACGTGGTAGGCGTAGCCGGTGTCGACGACCTCCACGTCGTCGACGGTCGCGGCGACCTCGCGCAGGAGCGCCCCGTCGGCGTCGGGCGAGAGCGCGACCTCCGTCTCGCGCCAGCGGTTCACCGTGTCGCCGTCGCCCCACCCGACCTCGCCGCCGCGTTCGCGGAACGCCTCGACGACGGCCCGCGCCGCGTCCGGGTCGCCGACGACCGTCGTCTCGCCGTCGGCGTACGCGACGCCGCCGTTCTCCGCGATCACCGTCTCCTCGCGGCCGAGGAAGTGCGCGAGCGCGACCGGGTACGGGAACGCCTTCCCGGTGGCGAACACGACCGGCGCGTCCCACGCGGGCAACAGCTCGAAGACCCGCGGATCGATCCGGCCGGTCGGCGTCGTCAGCGTGCCGTCGATGTCGAGCGCGAGGGGCGGAACCATACCCGAAGTCGGCGACTCGGCGACAACTGTCTTCCGTTCGATCGGAGGGGAGCCGAATCCGCCCGGCGGGCGCGCCGGGCGGGGGTGTCCGAGCCCGGGCTATCCGGTTCGAGCCTGCCGGTCGAACAGCTCGCGGAAGACCACGGTCGGGAAAAGCGGCACGAGCCGGCTCGGGGGACGCCCCTTGCCGTCGCTCCGGTGGACGGTCACGCGTTCGAGCAGGCCGGCGTCGGCCAGTTCGTAGAGGACGCGGCGCACCGTCGACGCCGAGAGGTCGACCCCCGGGCGCGCCGCGATGGCCTCCGTCGCCGCACCGACCGTGGAGCGCTCGTCGTCCGAGAGACCGGCGAGCTCGTAGAGGAGCCGCTGGCGGCTCTCGGGGAGCGCGAGGACGCGGCCCAGCGCCACGCAGGGGCGCGGGACGCCCTCGATGCCGGTGTCGACGTCGGCCGAGCGAATCGTCGACGCGCCCGCCCGTTCCGCGCTGACCGCCGCGCCCATCACGGCGGCGAGCGCGTCGTGGGCGTCGCCAGCGGACCACTCGACGATATCGCGGATCTGGTCGTGGGTGAGCGCGTCGCGGCCGAGTCCGGTCGAACACCGGCTCGTCAACAGCTCGACGAGGACGTGCCGGCGGTACTTCGCGAACTCGACCGTGCTCTCCGGCTCCCAGTCGATCGCGTCCGGCGGGTCGCGGCCGATACACGCCGGGACGAGCCGCTCGCCCACGTCGGTGAGCCAGCCGATCAGCGTCGACGCCGGCGGCGTCTCGACCTCGTTGGTGTGGTCGACGGCGACGACGAGGTCGGGACCGGTCCGCATCACGTCGCGCAGCGATTCCGCCAGCTCCTCGGTGCCGATCCCGTGGTCCGGGACGGGGTCGTCGCTCATCGCGGCCAGCATCGCGTGGTACAGCCGGAACCGGGTCGACGCGTGCCGGGCGTCGACGTAGACGAACCCGGGGATCGTCGGCTCGACCGCTCGCGTCGTCGTCTGGATCGCTTGCCGCGGGCCGCTGTGGGTCGAGAGGCGGTCGAACAGCGCGGAGACGACCGCCGACTTCCCGCTCCCCTTCGGTCCGTACACGTAGAGGCTCGGGGGGAGCGACCCGGAGAAGGCGGGGGCGAACACGTCGAGCAGGCGCTCGATCGCCGGACCGCGGCCGACCGGTGACTCGGCGTGAGAGACCGGTGAGACGGCCTCGAAGTCGGCGAGCACGCTCAGGCCGGTGTCGTAGCCGAGCCGTCGCTCGATCCGGTCGTCGATATTCACGGTCGACCCTCCGTGATAGCCGAATAAAACTGACACGAACCGGGGTCGATGCGAGTCCGGTCGCGGTCGGGACCGCTGTCGCCGTCGCGAGTGAGGTCGCCGTCGCGAGTGAGGTCACCGTCGCGAGCGGCGGCGGCCTCGCCCCGGCGACTGCCGTCGCTCCCGGAACGAGCGCGGCGGCGTCGGTCGCGTAACCGGTCTGGTCTCATTGGATCGGCGGCTTGGTCTGGAGGGTGCTTTCGCGTGTGAACCGTCCGTAACCGTACGAGGGGGACCGACGCGGTGTCGGCTCCCGCGCGCGGTCTCAGAGGTACCCGGCGTTCGGCAGGACGCCGAGGATGGCGAGAATTCCCACGCCGAGCATCATGATCGCGATGGCCATCGCCGGCGGGTCCACGTGAGTCCCGGAGTGCGAGTAGAACATCCGCTGGGTGACCTCGCCCACGAGACCGCTGAGCGCCCCGAAGGCGCCCGCCGCCAGCAGCGCGACGACGCTGCCCGCGACGGGGGCGATGACGACCGCGCCGACCGCGCCGAGCAGCGTGATGTGGTGGGTCACCGGGATCTTCTCGACCCCGAGGTTGAGGAACAGCAGACTCATCGCGGAGATGCCGTAGCCCATGAAGATGCTCCCCGTCTGGAGCCAGATGTAGCCGCCGAGAACCCCGCCGACGAGACCGATGGCGGTGACGCCCGACCACTTGTACTGGTGCGGGAGCCACGGCTCGGTCGCCGGGCGACCGGCGTGCTCCTCCTGTCCGCTGTCGGCCTTCGGGTGGTCCTCGCCGCGCTCGAAGGGAGACATGTCGAGGAGTCCGTCGCCCGCCGGCTTCCCGACGATCGGGTAGCCGAAGACGGGACGGGCGAGGAACGCGGTCGCGAACACCGACACCGCGATGAAGTCTGTCGGCGGCGTGATCTCGATCACGTTGATGAAGAGCCCGTTCGCGAGCTGGGTGATCAGCATCCCGATCACGCCGAAGACGGCTCCGACCGCGAGGATGTCCGGCTTCGTGCCGAACGCGTACGTGATGTCCTTCCCGAAGTGGTACCCGCCGTCTGCGGGGTTCATCTCGGGATACTTCTTCCCCGCGTACGCCGAGGCGGCCACGCCGCCCGCGAACGCGATGTGCGGGCCGGTGACCGCCCCGAACCCGATAACGCCGGTGATGCCGACCGCGAGCTCGCCGGCCGGCACCGCGTCGAGCTGGCCGACCTGGCTCTGGAGAACGTTGAGTCCCTCGCCGAGGAAGACGACGAACCCGGTAAAGATGAACGAGGGAAGCGCGCCGAGCGCGGCGCCGAACGCCCCGCCCGCGAGAGCGGTGATGAGGAGTAGGAGGAACTGGTCGACCTCCATCCCGATCACCGGAACCTGAAGGAGTAGTTCGTTCATGGATTACTCCTCCTGTGCCCAGTCGAGGGACTTCTCGACGGCGTCGCCCCAGCGGTCGTACAGCTTGTCGACCTCTTCTTGGTCCTTCTCCGGGGAGAACTCCCGGTCGATCTGCCAGTTGTCGCGGAGCTCGTCGACGGAGTCCCAGTAGCCGACCGCCAGCCCCGCGGCGTACGCGGAGCCGAGCGCGGTCGTCTCGTCGACCTCCGGTCGGGCGATCTCCGTCTGGATGATGTCCGACTGGAGCTGACAGAGGAAGTTGTTCTTCACCGCGCCGCCGTCGACGCGGAGGCTCGTCGTCTCCACGCCGGAGTCGGCCTCCATCGCCTCGGCCACGTCGCGGGTCTGGTAGGCGATCGATTCGAGCGTCGCCCGGACGATGTGCTCCTTGCCGGTGCCGCGGGTCATCCCGACGATGGTCCCGCGAGCGCGACCGTCCCAGTGCGGGGCGCCGAGTCCCGTGAACGCCGGGACCATGTAGACGCCGTCGGTCGAGTCGACCGAGCGCGCCAGCTCCGCGGTCTGGGCCGCGTTGTTGATCAGGTCGACGTCTTCGAGCCACTCGATTGCGGCGCCGGTGATGAAGATGGACCCCTCCAGCGCGTACTGGACGGGTTCACCGGACATCTGGAACCCGATCGTCGTCAGCAGTCCGTGGTCGGACTCGACGGCCTCGGCTCCCGTGTTCATCAGGTAGAAGGAGCCGGTGCCGTAGGTGTTCTTCGCGTCGCCCTTGTCGAAGCAGGTCTGGCCGAACAGCGCGGCCTGCTGGTCGCCCAGCGCGCCCGCGACCGGGACGTCTTCGCCGAGGAAGCCGTCGGCGTCCGTGTGACCGTAGTGGTCCTCGTCGGAGGAGGGGCGCACCTCGGGCACCATCTCCTTCGGCACGTCGAACTCGTCGAGGAGTTCGTCGTCCCACTCGAGGTCCCGGATGTTGTACAGCATCGTCCGGGAGGCGTTGGTGACGTCCGTGATGTGGTTGCCCGTCAGGTTGTAGATGAGCCACGAGTCGATGGTGCCCATCACGAGTTCGCCCGCGCGGGCGCGGTCGCGGAGGTCGCCGCCCCGCGAGCTCTGCATCTTGAGCGGCTCGGCGTTGTCGAGAATCCACTCGGTCTTGGTCGCGGAGAAGTACGCGTCGGCCTCCAGGCCGGTCTTCTCGCGGATATCCTCGACTTTCCCCGCCTCCTGAAGCTCCTCGACGCGGTCGGTCGTCCGGCGGTCCTGCCACACGAGGGCGTTGTGGACCGGTCGTCCGGAGTCTTTGTCCCACACGACCGTCGTCTCGCGCTGGTTAGTGATGCCGATCGCTTCGAGCTGATCGGCGTCGAGTCCCGCGTCGGCGAGGCCGTCGAGGACGACCTGCTTGGTGTTCTCCCAGATCTCCGTCGGATCGTGTTCGACCCACCCCGGATTCGGGTAGATCTGCTCGTGCTGTTCGTAGGCGTTCGCGACGACCTGCCCCGCGTGGTCGAACACCATGAATCGGGTGCCGGTCGTCCCCTGGTCTATCGCACCGACGTACTGTGTCATGTTGTGGATCCCTCCTGTGGCGCTGGTCCGTGCGCGCGGTGTTCGGGGCGCGCTCGCCGTCGAGGGCGACCCCGGTGCCGCGTCTGCTACCGCGTCGCGCGGTCAGCGAGCCAGACCCGTCCGGAGCCGACTCGAGACCGCTGCGGGGCGTATCGACCCCGCCGCAACATATCTTCACGGAAGCTACCACGCCAATCGTGAACATAATGTACTACCATAATAATCTTCCTGTTGAAATCCGAACATCGCCCCGGATGAAAAAGACCAGTATATAAAAACACCGGCTTCGACAGCGATTACACTACTTGAATGTCCCTGATAGTTATGGGTAGGGCGCGTCGGGAGGTAAAGTAAAGTGGTCGTGGTCTAAGAACCTTTCATGGATAGACAAGTGGACGTCGTCGTCGTCGGTGGGGGGTCGACGGGGTGCGGCGTCGTCAGGGACCTGGCGCGACGCGGACTCGATACGGTCCTCGTCGAGAAGGGGAACCTGACGCACGGCACGACCGGACGGATGCACGGGCTCCTCCACAGCGGGGGTCGCTACGCGGTCTCGGACCAGAAGAGCGCGGAGGAGTGCATCGAGGAGAACCGGGTCCTCCGCGACATCGCGGCCCACTGCGTCGAGGAGACCGGCGGGCTGTTCGTCAAGCGGCCCGAGGACTCCGAGGAGTACTTCCAGGAGAAGCTTGAGGGGTGTCGCGCCTGCGACATCCCCGTCGAAGTCATCGACGGCGAAGAGGCACGCCGCCGCGAGCCGTACCTCGCGCGCGACGTGGAGAAGGCCATCGCGTTGCCCGACGGCGCGGTCGACCCGTTCCGTCTCTGCGTGTCGAACGCCGCGGACGCCCGCGAGCACGGCGCGCGGATCGAGACGCACGCCCCGGTGACGGACGTGCTCGTCGAGGACGGCGAGGTCGTCGGCGTCGAGATCGAACACGAGACCGGTCCAGGGAAGCGCGTCCACCGCGAACCCGGGACGACCGAGGAGATCCGCGCGCGCCACGTGGTCAACGCGACCGGCGCGTGGGCGGGCAACGTCGGCGAGATGGCCGGCGTCGACGTGGAGGTGCGCCCCTCGAAGGGCGTGATGACGGTGATGAACACCCGGCAGGTCGACACCGTGATCAACCGCTGTCGGCCGAAGGGCGACGCCGACATCGTCGTCCCCCACGAGACCGCCTGTATCCTCGGCACGACCGACGAGGAGGTCGACGACCCCGAGGACTACCCCGAGGAGGACTGGGAAGTCGACCTGATGATCGAGACACTCTCCGAGCTCGTGCCCGCGCTCGAAGACGCACGGACGCTCCGCTCCTTCTGGGGCGTCCGCCCCCTCTACGAGCCGCCGGGAACGGGCACCGAGGACCCGACGGACATCACCCGCGACTACTTCCTGCTCGACCACGGCGACCGCGACGACCTGCCGGGGATGACGACCATCGTCGGCGGGAAGCTCACCACCTACCGGATGATGGCCGAGTCCATCTCCGACCACGTCTGTGACACCCTCGGCCACGAGGCGACCTGCGACACCGCCGACGCCCCCCTGCCGGGCTCCGAGAGCGAGGCGCGTATGGCGGAGTTGATGGACGAGTTCGGGCTGCGCTCACCCGTCGCCCGGCGCTCGGGCCAGCGGCTCGGCTCGCGAGCGGACGACGTGCTCGACGAGTACGACCCGAACCCGATCGTCTGTAACTGCGAGAGCGTGACCCGCGCGGAGGTCCAGGACGCGATCGGCGAGGCCGGCTCCGACCTCAACGCGGTCCGCCTGCGGACCCGCGCCTCGATGGGGAACTGCCAGGGCGGCTTCTGCACCCATCGGATCGCCGCGGAGCTGGCCGAGGAGTACCCGGAACCCGTCGTCCGCGACGCCGAGGACGAGCTGTACCAGGAGCGCTGGAAGGGCCAGCGCCACGCGCTGTGGGGCGAGCAGCTCTCGCAGGCGATGTTGAACCACCTGCTCCACGCGACGACGATGAACCGCGACGGCGACCCGGCGAACCTCGACGAGGAGGTCGACTTCGGCGCGTTCGACGACGGGACGGAGTCGCCCGACGCCGGCGGTACCGCGGGCGAGGCCGGAACGGCGGCGACCGACGGTGGCCGCGCAAGTGACGACGCGGCCGCCGATGGTGGCCGCGCAAGTGACGACGCGGCCGCCGATGGTGGCCGCGCAAACGACGACGCGGCCGCCGACGGTCGCCGCGCAAGTGACGACGCGACCACGGACGGGGGGCGCTGATGGCGATAAACAGCGACGTCCTCGTGGTCGGCGGCGGTCTCGCCGCGATCACGGCCGCGGTGTCGGCGGCCCGCGAGGGCGCGGACGTGCGGCTCGTCTCCCACAAGGCGAGCACGCTGCGGCAGGCCTCCGGGCTGATCGACGCGCTCGGCTACGTCCCGGCGACGGAGCCGGCCAAGCCCCTCCGAGACGGGCCACCGACCGCGGGGCGCGAACTCGACCCCGACGAGTGGCCCGATCCGGAGGGACCGCTCGCGGACCCGTACGAGGGGATCGAGCGGCTCCCGGAGTCGCACCCGTACCGGATCGTCGGGAGCGACGCGCTCCGGGACGGACTCGACCTCTTCGACGACCTCGCGGGCGACGCGTACCGCGGGGGACACACCGACCGCAACGCGCTCGTGCCGACGTTCGGCGGCGCGGTGAAGCCGACCGCGCGGTACCCCGCGGCCGCCGAGGCGGGACTCGCCAGCGACGACCGACCGATGCTGGTCGTCGGGTTCCGGTCGCTGACGGAGTACGACGCGCGCGCCTTCGCGGGGCGGCTGGAGGCAGCGGGCGTCCCGTTCGACGCCGCGGGGGCCGAGGTCGAGTTCGCGGAGGCGTTCCGCGCCGACGCGAAGGTCACCCGGCTCGCGAAGGCGCTCGACCACGACGAGGAGATCGACGGCGTCCCCGCCCGCGAGGCGCTCGCGAAGGCGGTCTCCCCCCACCTCCACGACGTGGTCGACGAGTCGAGCGGCGTCGACCGCGTCGAGCGCGTCGGCTTCCCGGCGTTCCTCGGCGACGACGAGGGCGACGAGGTCCGCGCCGAGCTCGCGGACCGGCTCGGCGCCGACGTCTTCGAGATCCCGATGGGACCGCCGAGCCTCCCCGGACTCAGGCTGGAGGACCAGCTGTTCGACGCGCTCGACGCCGAGGGCGTCCGGTTCGAGACCGGCAACCCCGTCGTCGGCGTCGAGTCCGCAACCGACGGGCGGGTGGAGTCGGTGGCGGTCGACCGGAAGGGGCGGACGGCGCCGTACGGCGCCGACGCGTTCGTGCTGGCGACCGGCGGTCTCGTCGGGAAGGGACTCGACTCCGACCGCGATGGCGTCCGCGAACCCGTCTTCGACCTCCACGTCGACCAGCCGGAGGACCGGTACGAGTGGTTCGTCGACGACGCGTTCGGCGACCAGCCGTACGCGCGGTTCGGGGTGCGGCCCGACGAGCGGTGTCGGCCCACCGACGCCGAGGGGGAGGCACAGTACGAGAACGTGTTCGCGGCCGGCGGCGTCGTCGGCGGCGCGGACGCGGCGAGAGAGAAGTCCGCGAGCGGGGTCTCGCTCGCGACCGGCATCGTGGCCGGGCGGCAGGCGGCGACGGAGGCGACCCAATGACACGACACACGGAGGACGACGGAGACGCGGGGGACGCGAACGGAACGACAGAAACGAGCGGCGGGCGCGACACGGGAGGTTGCGGCTGCGGAGAGCCGGCCCCGGGCGTGCCGGAGGCCGGCCGCGACGAGCAGCCGTCGATATTCGTCCCCGACGAGGGAGAGGTTCCGGAGGCGGACGCGATCGGCGCCCGCGGCTCCGGGTCCGTCGACTCGGGCGGCGCCGCCGGCGACCCCGCCGCGGAGCGCGCCGCCACCGACGGCGGCGTCGAGAGCGCGTCGAGCGGGAGCGCGACCGGCGGCACCGACTCGACGGAACTCGACCCGGACGCGTACGACCCCGTCGACGTGTTCCCCGGCGGCGACCTCGACCTCCGCGAGGGGGCCGACTCCTGTTACAAGTGCACGAGCTGTGACACCTCCTGTCCGGTGGCGGAGGTCGACGACGAGTTCCCCGGCCCGAAGTTCCAGGGCCCCGAGCAGTGGCGGCTCAAGCGGAAGGACGACCACGACATCGACGAGTCGATCACCTCCTGTTCGAACTGTATGCGCTGTGACGACGCCTGCCCCTCCTCGGTGCCGCTCTCGCAGATGCACAACGAGGCGCGCGGGCAGTTCGTCGAGCGGCAGATGGAGAAGCTCTCCGTCGAGTACATTCGGAACCGGATCTTAGCGAACTACCACACGTCGGCGAGCCTCGCGAGCATGTTCCCGCGGACGGCGTCGTTCGCGATGAACTTCGGGCCGGCACGGTGGGCGATGGAGAAGGTGATGGGGATCCCCAAGGAGCGCGACTTCCCCGAGTTCGCCACGGAGACGTTCCGCGAGTGGTGGAAGGCGCGCGGCGGCGCGAAGGTGGAGAACCCCGACAAGCGCGTGGCGTACTTCCACGGCTGCTACTCCAACTACAACACCCCCGAGGTCGGCAAGGCGATGGTACGCGTCTACGAGCACTTCGGCTACGAGGTGATGGTGCCGCCCCAGAAGTGCTCGGGCACCCCGATGTTCGCGAACGGGATGCTGAAGGACGCCCGGCGCCACGCCGAGACGAACGTCGAGAACCTCGTCGAGGCCATCGGGGAGGGCGCCGACGTGGTCGCCTCCTGTACCTCCTGTTCGATGTCGCTCCGGCAGGAGTACCCCGAGCTGTTCGACCTCCACGGGATCGACGACCTCGCCGAACACACCTTCGAGGCGCTGGAGTACCTCCGGATCCACGAGGACCTGGAGGGCGAGCTCGACGCCGCCGGCGGGCTGGACGACGAGCGCGAGTTCGCGTACCACGCGCCGTGTCACGCCCGCAATCAGGGGCTCTCTCGGCAGGCCGTCGAGACGTTCCGCGACGTCGACGGCGTGACGATGGAGGATGTCGGCGACTCCTGTTCGGGCATCTCCGGCACCTACGGCTGGAAGGAGGAGAAGTACGAGAAGTCGATGGAGATCGGCGCGGAGATGTTCGAGCACATGGAGGACGCCGACGGCGAGGTCGGGATGACGGAGTGTCCGACCTGCGCGATGCAGATGGAACACGGCACCGGTTACGAGATCGAACACCCCCTCCAGCTGCTGGAGCAGACGCTGGGCGCGTAGACGGGTCGGGTGAGCGGTCGCCGGGCGGACTGCGAGCGCGAGCCCGCCCGCCCGCCCGCCCGACCGCCCGCCCGCCCGAATACCCCGTTCTCAACCCCGATAACTGTGCGGGAATCCTTATGACTCGGACCCGTTCAGTGCGGAACACGTGACTCTCGAACAGTTTCTCGAACGCTTCGACGGACCCGAGCGCTCCGTGGTCGTCGTCAACCGCACCGACCCGGATCCCGTTTTGAACATGCTCGTGGACACGTTCGGCGACGACGCAGTGCGAGTGGTGGACGGTCGCGTGACCGATCGCGCAGGCGACGGCCGGGAGATCGACCGCGCGGGCGACGGCCGCGTGACCGACGGCGCGGGAGCAGTCGAGACCGACCGGAACGTCGGTCTGACCGCCCGCGAACTGGCGACGACCGGCGCGGTCGACGGCGAGGACGAGGTCGTCCCGTCCATCGACGTCGAGGTGCTCCGCCGCCACGAGGGCGTCCCGTTCGACGGCGGCGACGCCGACGAGATCGAGAACCTCGTGCTGCTCATGGAGGACGACGAGGTGGTGGCCGGCTCGACGCTCACCGAACTCGGCGACGCGGTGCTCTTCGTCAACTCGGACCTCTACATCACCGGCAGCCGGTCGCTGAGCGACGTCGACCTCCCGTCGGTGATAAGCGGTCTCGACGACGCGACGTTCACGCTCCGCGGGTATCCCGAGTCGAACCGACAGAAGCTGCTCCTCATCACCGTCTCGCGATTCATCGAGCGGGCGGCGTGGACCGCCGGTGACGGCACCCTCCGCTCGTCGTTCCAGCGGCTCTCGCGCATCGACGACGAGGTCGGAACGCGGACCGTCTACGAGCGGATCGCCGACACCGGCGTCGACACGCACCTCTACGGCGTCCCGGACGAACTCCCGGCGGACCTCGACGCGGTGATCCACGCCGGCGACGACTCCGACTTCACCGACAGCTGGTTCGTTGTCTATCGACCGCCGGAAGGGCCGCATTCCGCCGAGAGCGACCCGGACAGCGACCTCGTACGCGGAATCGAGGGCGGCGTCGGACTCCTCGCGGTGGAGACCGAGCCCCGCGTCTGGCGCGGCCTGTGGACGTTCGATACGGATCGGCTCTCGCGGATGAACCGCTACATCGAGCGGAACCTGTAGCCTCGACACTAATTTCCTCCCGGCCGGCGCCGTCCGTATCCAACCCGTGCGTTCATATCCTCGGAGCGGTGACGGGCGGCCATGTTCACGGAGCGGTCCGCGCTCGTCGACGACGGACGCCCGATGCGCGGGTACGGCGTCGCGGTGACCCCCGGCCGCGACGGGCCGCTGGTCCTCGTCGCCGGCTACGGCGAGCCGAACCGACTGTACGCCCGGGAGGGCGACCGCTTCGCCGACACCGCCTGCGGCATCGTCGCCGACGGGACGCGCCACGGGATGGGCGTGTGCGCGGCCGACCTCGACGCCGACGGCTGCGAGGAGGTGTACGTCCACAACTGCGCGCGCGGCGTCGACGGCGGCGACCCCGACCTGCTCTTGAGCCGACTGGAGGCCGACCGGTACCGCTGGACCGACGTGTTCGCCCGCGAGGTGAACGCCGACCGCATCGACGTCCGCGCCGGCCGGTCGGTCGCCGCCCTCGACCGGCTGGGGACGGGTCGCTACGGTGTCGCCGTCTCCGGCTACGCCGCCCCGCTCGCCTTCTACGAGCTGGGCGACGACGGCGAGATCACCGACATGGCCGAGGCGGTCGGGCTGGAGGTCGAGGGGGGCTGTCGCTCGCTGCTCGCGGTCCCGTATCGCTCCCGCGAGGGCGACCTGTTCGCGGGCGTCGAGAGCGGCCCGAACCGCCTCTTTAGCAACCGCGACGGCCACTACGCTCGGACCGACGGCGGCCCCGACCTCTCGGATCCGGGCGGCGACACGCGCGGCGCCGCGGTCGTCGACGAGGGTGGGACGTTCGCGCTCGCGGTCGGCAACGAGGCGGCGCCGAGCCGCCTCCTTCGCTGCGCGCCCGGCGGCGAGTACGACGACGTGGCACCGCCCGCGCTCCGCGACGCCGGCGCGGTCCGGACGGTGGTCGCCGCGGACTTCGACAACGACGGCCGAGAGGAGCTGTTCTTCAACGTCTGCGGCGCCGAGAACCGGCTGTTCGAGCGAGTGGACGGCTCCGGCGAGTCGTCGCGCTGGGAGTCCACCGCGCTCGGCGCGGCCGCGGAGCCGGACGGGTTCGGCACCGGCGCGGTGGCGGCCGACCTCGACGGCGACGGCGCGCTCGAGCTCCTCGTCGTCCACGGCGAGGTCGCCGCGCAGCCGGTGACGGCGTACAGCGACCCCGACGCGGCGGACGCCGGCTGGCTCCGCGTGCGCCCGACGACGCGGCACGGCGCGCCGGCGCGGGGCGCCGTCGTCACGCTGGAGACCGCCGACGGCGTTCAGCGGCGGACGGTCGACGCCGGGGGCGGGTGCCTCTGCCAGACGGAGCCGGTCGCGCACTTCGGACTCGGAGACGCCGAGCCACGGCGCGTGGACGTGCGGTGGCCCGACGGCCGCGAACGCACCGTCGTCGGCCCGAGCGCGGACCGAGAGATCGCGGTCAAGCACCCGTCGCGGAAGGCGGCCGACCGCGACGCGCGGACGACGCGATAGCGGCCGAACGGCTCCGGTCGAGGGGTCGCGAGAGGGACCGCGCCCCGCGGCCAGAACTTGCCGCCCTTCGCGGGTTCAAGTGCCCGCGGGCGTACGGGGGAGTATGGTGGATCCGACCTCGGAGCTCGAGGAGGACGTCGACGAGGAGTCCGCGCCGCGCTGCGCGACGTGCGGCGAGCCGGCGCTGGGGACCGGGCGCCGAACCGTCACGTGGGTCGACGGCGACGACGCCGTCCATCGACAGTTCTGTTCGGAGTCGTGTCGCGCGGACTGGGACGACGAGCGGCCGGCGGCGGACGGGTAATCCGGCGGGAGGCTTTTTGCCCGCGGGGGTGGTAGCGTTCGGTATGATTTCGCTCGACGAGGCCGTGACGGCCCGACTGGAGTCACACGGGGAGCGCTTCGAGGCCCTGATCGACCCCGACGCCGCGCTCGCGATCAAACGCGGGGAGTTCGAGGGGGACTTAGCGGAGGTCATCGCCGCGGAGGACGTCTTCGAGAACGCCTCGCGGGGGGACCGGCCGGCCGAGGAGGACCTCGAGACCGTCTTCGGCACCACGGACCCGCTCGAGATCATCCCCGAGGTCGTCGAGCGCGGGGAGATACAGATCACCGCCGAGCAGCGCGCGGAGATGCAAGAGCGGAAGCACAACCAGCTGGTGAACACCATCACCCGAAACGCCGTGAACCCGCAGATGGACGACTCGCCGCACCCGCCCGAGCGGATCGAGCGCGCGCTGGAGGAGGCGGGGTTCCAGATCGACCCGATGGAGCCGGTGGAGAACCAGGTCGACGACGCGCTCGAAGCGTTGCGTCCGGTGATCCCGATCCGGTTCGAGGAGGTGACGATGGCGGTTCAGCTCCCGGCCGACTACGCGGGGTCCGGCCAGGCGCAGATCCGGGAGTTCGGCGACTTAGAGCGCGAAGAGTGGCAGAACGACGGCTCGTGGGTCGGCGTGCTCACCTTCCCCGCCGGGCTCCAGAACGACCTGTACGACCTCGTCAACGAGGTCACGTCGGGCATCCGTCTTTAGTTAAGCCTCACACCTCGGTTGTGTAGCGGTAGCGAGCGTCTCTTGTAAGATTGGTCGTTGCTGGTGGATCTTTTGAGCGTCT
>NZ_JAGGKE010000020.1 GCF_017873555.1 Halorubrum trapanicum
GGCGGCGCTTTGCGCCTTTCTTGTTAAAACCGATTTGGGGGGGGGGCGTGCCCCCTAGTGCCCGCTGACGGCGCCGGCGTGGAGCCGGGGCGAGGGTGTCGCGGCCGCTTTTAAGCGGCCGCGACGAGGCTGGGGAGGTACGAGGTGCGGTCGCGGTGCGGTCGGGTGGGACTCAAAGGGGCAGTCACCGGCGGCGAAGCCGCCGGTTGCCCGTGGCGCGTAGCGCCACGCTGCCGCGAGGGCGGCGAAGGTGACGCAAGCACCGCAGGGAGCGAGTGAAACGAGCGAGCGAGGAGCGCAGCGAGCGTGCGCCGCCCTCGCGGCTGGGGCTTTGGCGGTGGTTGCCGTCGATCCGGTGACAGCGATTTATAAATAGACATCCAGAACTTCAGCAGCGGCAACTACACAGAGTCGTATTTATAAGTAGTATCAGTCCAGCGCGGCGAGCGCCTCGGCCGCCTCGCGGGCCGCTTCGAGGTGGTCGCTGGCGCGGCGCGGGTCGTCCGTCTCCTCGGCGGCGCGGGCGAACCGCGTCAGCGTGCGCGTCAGCGACGCGCGGGCGGCCCCGAGACCCTCGGCGTCGTCGACCGAATCCGAGGGCGCGGGTCGCTGGGTCTCGGAACGCTGCGGGGGTTCGGATTGCCGGGAAGGCCCAGTTGACGGCGGAGCCGACCCCGCCTCGGCGGGTTCGTTCGCGACGGAATCGACCGCCTCCACGTTCGGATCCGGCCGAGACGTACCAACACCTTCGGCCGGCGTCGCCGCGCCGGGGTCGACCGAGTCGGTATCGGCGGCCGCTCTGTTTTCCGCGGCCGCGTTTGCGTCGCCCGAACTCTCGGCCGCGCCAGCCGCCGGAGCCTCGCCCTCGCCCGCCGCGCCGCCGGCCTCGTTCCCGCAGGTGGGACAGAACTCGCGGCCGTCGTGGCGGAAGACCGGGTCACCGCAGTTGTCGCAGTGGCGGTTCGTCATCGTGGCGCCCTTCAGGAGGAGTTCGGACATCCGCTGGGTGTGCTCGCGCTTCTTTTCGTCCTCCGCGAACTTCTCGCGGAGCTTCTCGCGTTCCGCCTCCTTGTCGAACTCGTCGCTCATGGGCGGACGAACGTGGTTCGCGGGCAAAAGTTCGGCGGGCTTGGGACGGGAGAACTTGGAACGGGACGCTGCGAGCGCGACCGACGCTCTCGGACCGGAGTGACTACTCCTCTGTCACCGTGCGGTCGTCCGGGTCGAGCTCGCCGCGGTGGATCTTCGAGCCGTCCTGCGCGACCTGTCGTCCCAGCACCGCGCACTTCACGCGCATCGGAGAGATGTCGACGCCGAGCATCTCGGTGATGTCGTCGGTGTCGAGCGCGTCGAGTTCGTCGACGGTCATCCCGTGGAGCCGCTCCGAGAGCATGCTCGCGGAGGCCATCGAGATGGCGCAGCCGTCGCCGGTGAACCGCATCGCCTCGATCTCCTCTTCGGCGTCGTCGAGTTTGACGTCTATCTGAATCGTGTCGCCGCAGGAGGGGTTCTCGCCGACGTGCGTGAAGTCCGGATCCTCGAGTTCCCCGTAGTTACGCGGGTTCTTGTAGTGGTCGAGGATCTGCTGCCGGTACATGTCCGAGCCCAGTCCCATACTACCTGTGAGTACGCCGGTCCGGCTCAAAAGGGTTCCGTCGAGCGCGACCATATATAAACGAGAACGGCACGTGCGGTGGCGCGCCGGCGAGCGCCCGAAGGGCGCGAGCCGACCGCGAGGGAGGCGGCGGTCCGGCGCGGCTCCGCCCGCGCCGGGCCGTCCGCCGAGGCTGGGGAGGTGTGAGGTGCGGGGCGGGAATCGACTGGGGCTTCGGTGGTGCTTGCGTCGATACTCCGGGTTCTTACGGCGAGTTCGGAGCGAGGTATCGCCCTCGATCAGGCCGCGTGTTCGTCGACCCACGCCGCGAGGTCCTCGCCCGGAATGAACCCCTCGGCGCGCCGCGCAACCGGCTCGCCGTCGACGAACAGGACGAACAGCGGGACGCTCCGCACGTCGAACCGCTCGATCAGGGGCGGGTCGTCGCGCGGGTTCACCGTGCCGACCGCGAGGTCCGCCTCGACGCCGCGGGCCACGTTCCCGATTACCGGCTCCATGCTCGCGCAGATGCCGCAGCCGTCGGTGTAGAACTCCACGAGCGCGACGGCCGCGTCCGCGACGAACTCGTCGAGGGCGTCCGCGTCCGCCAGCGAAACCGGCCGATCGGCGCCCGACAGCCCCTTAGCGGGCGCCTCGGAGCCTCCGGAATCGGTCGGCACAGTATTGGATCCCATACGCATTATTGGGCGCGAGCGGGGATAACTCCTTCCGTCGGCGAGGTCGGTTGGTGGGAGATGGGAACGGAGCGAGACGAACCCGACCGGTCGGGGTCCGTGTCCCTACGCGGGGTCGTCGCCGTCCGGCTCGGTGCGCCACCCGCCCTTCAGCGTGACGTACCAGACCGAGGCGCCAGCGAGGACGAAGACGGTAGCCATGTACGGGATGATCGGCAGTTCGATCCCGACGAAGTCGAGCACCGTCCGGAACTCGTAGACGATCACGCCGAATATCGCGAGCATCACGAGCAGTCCGCCGCGAGAGATGTCGACACTCACCGAATCACCTCGGCGAGCGAGACCGACGCGTCGCCGACCGCGCCGAGCAGCGTCGCCGCGGCGTTCGCGAGCGCGTCGAGAAGCGGCGCGAGCCACACCGGATACGTGCCGACGCCGGGACCGAGCAGGCCGCCGCGGTTGATGATCGCCGCCAGCGGGAGGGCGTACGCGAGGACGACGAGCGTCACCGCGATGCCGACCCACAGGCGGAGGTTATCGAGCACGCGCGGCGCGTCGTCGGGACCGGACAGCGCCGGCGGCAGCGTCTCGGCGAGCCCCGAGACCTTCGGGTTCCCCATCGTGAGGACGAGGTTTCCAATGAACAGGACCGTCGAGACGAAAAGCAGCGTCCCGCCGATCGCGATCTGGACGTTCAGCTCCTCGAACCCGCCGAACATCGCCGGGTAGTCGAAACTGGAGTACTCCGGCTCCGCGGTCCGCCGCGGGACGCCCAGGATCCCCTGCGCGTGCATCGCGTTCGACATCAGCGCCATGCCGATGAACCAGACCACGACCTGGACCAGCCCGACCGCCCGGCTGTAGATCGGCTTGTTAGTGATCTGCGGCCAGAGCCAGTAGGTTGCGGCCATGAACGTGAGCGCCACCGCGGTCCCCACGGTGAGGTGGAAGTGACCCGGCACCCAGATCGTGTTGTGGATCATGTAGTTGATGTTCATGCCGGCGTTCACCATCCCGGAGAAGCCGCCGGCGGCGAACATCAGTCCCGCGAGCATCATCCCGGTGAACGCGGGGTCCCGCCACGGGAGGTCGGTGAGCCAACCGAGGAGACCGCTCCCGCCGCGCTGGCGGGCGCCGTACTCCACGCTCGCGACGACGGTGAACGCGGTGAGCAGGCTCGGCAGCAGCAGGAAGAACGTGTTCGTCATCGAGATGAACTTGAACCCCTCCGCGATCCCCGGGTCGAGGTACTGGTGGTGGATCCCGACCGGAGTCGACAGGAGGAGGAACAGGACGAACACGACGCGCGCGAGCGGGTCGCTGAACAGCCGCCCGCCGGCCAGCTTCGGCAGCACGGTGTACCACAGCAGGTACGCCGGCATCAGCCAGAAGTAGACGACGGGGTGGCCGAAGAACCAGAACAGCGTCCGGGTCAGCGTCGGGTTCACCTGCTCGATCAGGCCGAGCGACCACGGCAGCAGGAAGATCAGCACCGACGCCGCCACGGCCGAGGAGGCGATGTACCACATCGCCATCGTCGTCAGCACCATGAACGTCTGGAGCGGGATCCGCTCGTCGGGGTTCTCGCGCTTCCACGCGAGCCACGCCCGGAAGTAGTCGGCCCCGGCGATCCACGACCCGACGATGAACACCGCGAGACCCGCGTAGAACAGCGGATGCGCCTGGAGCGGGGCGTAGAAGGTGAAGAGGACGTCGGCGCTCATGTCGAGCGCGTCGGTGAAGCCGGCGAGGATCGAGATCCCCGTCATCGTCATCCCGGCGGCCATGAGTCCGTACCACGTCCACGTGATCCGGACGTCGACCAGCGGTCGGTCAAGGCTCCGCACGACCGCCCACGTAAACAGCCCGACGAGGAAGAACGTCGTGAAGCTAATCGCGAGGAACACCCCGTGCGCGGTGAGCGAGGTGTAGTAGTCGGAGGAGGCGATGACCCCCCGGAAGACGCCGGTCCGGTGGAGCGTCTGGATGATGCCGAACACCGCGCCGAGCGTGAGCGCGAGGAACGAACCGAGCAGCGCCGCCCGGACCACCCGCGCCTCTTCCGGGAACTTGTCGGCGAACGTCCGATCGCTCTCGATCGCTTCGCTCACGCGCCGTCACCTCCGCTCGTCCGCTCGTCGAAGTCGGACTGACTCACGACCTCCAGGTTCCCCTGCATCACGTGGTGGCCCGCGCCGCAGTACTCGTTACAGACGATCCCGTACTCGGCCGGACCGTCGGTCTCGACGGTTATCTCGGAGACCTCCCCGGGGATCACCATCGTGTTCAGGTTCGTGCCGGCCACCTCGAACCCGTGTGTCACGTCCGCGGAGGTGACGTAGAACGTCACGGTGCTGTTCGCCGGCACGACGATGGGAGTGGGCTGGAACCCGTACTGCCGAGCGACGACGTACGCCTCGTACTCGTTCTCACCGACCTGTTCGACGCGGGGTTCCGAGAACCGGTCGGTCTCGTCGAGCGCGCCGGGGTCGATCGTCTGTTCGGTGTCGCTCACCATCGCGACGCCGGGCCCGACGGCGCCGTACGTGACCGAGCCGAGCAGGAACAGTATCAGCAGCACCGACGCCGCCAGCCAGATCTTCTCGTAGGCGTGAATGTGCATACCGTGATCACCCCACGACGACCAGATCCCGGCCGAGGAACTCGATGTAGTAGATGTACACCCACGAGAGCACCAGGATCGCGAAGTAGATCCCGATGAGCGTGAGCGTGCCGATCGGATCGAACTCCTCGGTGTCGGCGCTCACGTCGTCTGCGGGAGCGTGTCCTGTCTCGTTTTGACCCATAGACCGCGGTTATCGACAATGAACCATATAAGGTGTACCCGTTTTCGAACCTTGAAAACACGGGCATTATATATTTTCGGGGGAACATTTTCTCCGGTATGGACTTCTCGATCCAACAGGCCGTCCTCCTGATCCTGGGCGGGCTCGTTCCGGCGGCGGTGTTCATCGCGGACCGAGCGGAGCTGTTCGTCGCGATCACGCTGGTGAACGTGCTGCTCATCTGGGCGAGCCTCCGGATCGCGACCGGCGGGAGCTTCCCGGGCGTCGGCGGCGACGCGACCGACCCGGAACGAGCGTAACCGACCGAAACGAACGATCGAAATCGCCGGGCCGAAGTCGCGGGTCGTCGCCGGACGGACCGCGCAGAACGCCCCTGCGAAACGCCGGAAACAAGCACGTATGACCGACTGTACGCTCTGTGACCTCCCGGTCGGGGAGGACCCGCACACCGCCCCCGACGTCGACGGAGAGTTCTGCTGTCGGGGGTGTCTCGCGGTCGCGCGCTCGCTCGACGACGTCGAGGACCTCGACGCGCTCGACGAGCGACGGCCGGACGCGGAGCCGGACGACGAGTTCGACGGGGAGACGGCGTTCTTCCACGTGGACGGGATGCACTGCGCGACCTGCGAGTCGTTCCTCGAGATGACGGCCGGCGAGCAGGCGGGCGTCGCGGCCGCCGAGGCGAGCTACGCCACCGACACGATCCGGGTCGACTACGACCCGGACGCGGTGAGCGCCGAGGAACTCCCCGGGCGGCTCTCTGTCGCCGGCTACACCGCGAGCGACCGCGCCGACCCGGACGACGGGGACGACGACGCGGTCGTCCGGTTCCTGATCGGCGGCGGCTTCTTCGGGATGATGGCGATGCTGTGGTACGTCCTCTTCCTCTATCCGACCTACTTCGGGTACGAACCGATCCTCGATCTGGGCGGGGTCGCGGGCACCTACCTGTTCGCGCAGATCTGGGTGTTCGCCTCTATCGTGCTGTTTTACACCGGTTACCCGATCCTGCGAGGGGCGTACGTGAGCCTGCGGGCGCGACAGCCGAACATGGACCTCCTCGTGTCGCTCGCGGCCGGAAGCTCGTACGCGTACAGCACGCTCGCGCTGCTCGTCGGGCGGACCGACCTCTACTTCGACGTGACCATCGCCGTGGTCCTCGTCGTCACCGCCGGCAACCACTACGAGTCGGTCATCAAGCGACGGGCGACCGGGATGCTCGCCGACCTGACGGCGACCGACGACCGCACCGTGCGGACGGAGGCGGGCGAGACCCTCGACGCCGACGAGGTCTCCCCCGGCGACCGCCTCCTCGTGCGACCCGGCGAGCGCGTGCCGTTCGACGGGACCGTCGCCGGGGGGACCGCCGCGGTCGACGAGGCGCTCGTCACCGGCGAGTCGCTGCCGGCGACGAAACGCGAGGGCGACCCGGTCCGCGGGGGCACCGTCGTCACCGACTCGCCCGTCGTGATCGAGGTCGGCGAGGAGGCGGCGAACACCCTCGACACCCTCGTGCGACTGCTGTGGGAGATCCAGAGCTCCCGCTCCGGGATCCAGCGGCTCGTCGACCGGCTGGCGACCGTGTTCGTCCCGCTCGTCGTCGCGGTCGCGGCCGTCGGCGCCCTCGCCACCCTGGCGCTCGGGTCGGCGCCGATCGACGCCGCGCTCGTGGGACTCACGGTGCTGATCGTCTCGTGTCCCTGCGCGCTCGGGCTGGCGACGCCGCTCGCGGTCGCCGCCGGGATCCGCGACGCCGCCGAGCGCGGCATCGTCGTCGTCTCCGACGCCGTCTTCGAGGCGGCCGCCGACGTCGACACCGTCGTCCTCGACAAGACCGGAACGCTCACCGACGGGGAGATGCGCCTGCTCGACGCGACCGCCGAGGAGGAGACCCCGGTCGACCGCGTCCGAGAGCGCGCGGCCGCCGTCGAGCGCGCCTCGGTCCACCCGGTCGCCGAGGCAATCGTCTCGGGGGTAGTAGGGGACGAGGGAGACCGCCCCGCGACAGACGGCGGCGCCGCGGCCGCAGAGGACTCGGCGGCGGCCGGGACCGACGCTATCGGCGAGAGCGCCCCCCTCGAGACCCCCTCCGCGACCGACGTCGACGTCTTCGACCGCGGGGTCGCCGGGCGCGTCGACGGCGACGAGGTCGTCGTCGGCCACCCCGACCTCTTCGACGAGCGCGGCTGGCCGGTCTCCGACCGGCTCCGCGAGGCGGGAGCGGCCGCGCGCGACCGCGGAAACGTCTCCGTTTACGTCGGCTGGGACGGCCGCGTGCGCGGGTTCCTCGCGGTCGGCGACGAGGTGCGCGACGGGTGGGAGACCGTCGTCACCGACCTCGACGCTGACGGCCGGCGCGTGGTCGTGCTCACCGGCGACGCGCCCGAAGCCGCGACGCGGTTCGTTGACCACCCGGCGATCGACGAGGTGTTCGCCGAGGTGCCGCCGGAGGCGAAAGCCGAGACGGTCCGGCGGCTCGGCGCGGACGGGTCGGTCGCGATGGTGGGCGACGGAAGCAACGACGCCCCCGCGCTCGCCGCGGCCGACCTCGGGATCTCGATCGCCTCCGGCACGGACCTCGCGGCGGACGCCGCCGACGCGGTCCTGCTCGACGACCGACTCTCGGCGGTCCCGGAGCTGTTCGCCGTCACGCGCGGGACGAACCGGCGGCTGAGACAGAACCTCGGCTGGGCGTTCGTCTACAACGCGGCCGCGATCCCGTTGGCGTTGTCCGGCGTCCTCAACCCCCTGCTCGCCGCGCTCGCGATGGCGTCGAGCAGCCTCCTCGTGGTGACGAACTCGGCGCGCGCCGTTTATACGGACGACTGAGGGGACCGACGAAGAGATCGACGTGTGCGGTGGCGCGTGCCGACGAGCGCCCGAAGGGCGCGAGTCGCACGCGCGAGGTCGTCGGGCGAAGCCCGACTGCCAGAGGCGCGTCGCGCCTCGTTGTCGCCGGCGCTACGCGCAGGGACCTTCGGTCCCTCGCTGGAGTCGGCGGGCCGGAGCGAAGCGGAGGACCGCCGACGAGGCTGGGGAGGCGTGAGGCTGCGGTGCGGTTGCGGTGCGGTTGCGGTGGGTGGGACTCAAAGGGGCAGTCGCGAGGACGAAGCACGACGACGCAAGCACCGCAACGAGGGAGCGGTAGCGACCGAGTGAGGAGCGCAGCGAGTCGCGCGAGTCCTCGCGACTGGGGCTTTGGAGTGGTTCACCGTCGGTCCGTGCTACGCTATTTATAAATAAACGACCGAGTACTATGCCGCCGCGCCGACGTACGGCTTGACTGATCGGACGATGGCGTCGACGTCGTACTCGTCTTCCTCCTTGTCGAAGACGACCTCGTCGTCGGCGCGGACGACGAACACGCCCGCCTCGCCGGTCACCAGCGCGACCTCGTCGATGCTCTCGCCGAACTGTTTGAGGATCGCCTCGGAGACGTCCTGTGCGCGGTTCAACATGCCACAGGGGACGCAGTACTCGATTTCGACGCGTGTCATGGCTCGCCGTAGGGCGCGGACCGGATTAAAAGGGCGGGTCGCGGCCGGTTCCAAGTCGCCTGAGACGGACATCGACCCCCGACCGCCTCAGACCACCAGCGCGTCGACGACGACGGCGAACAGCAGCAGCCCGAGGTAGGCGTTCGAGGCGTGGAACGCGCGGAACGCCGCGCTCTCCGTCTGCTCGTAGTGGAGCTGAACGACCGTCCAGAGGAAGACGGCCCCGACAGCGACGCCGACGACCGCGTACAGCGCGCCGAGCGGGTCGGCGGCCGCGGCGAGCGCGACGGCGGCGACGAGCGTCGCGCCGAGGTACCAGAGGATGTGACGGCGCGTCGTCGTCTCGCCGCGGACGACGGGCATCATCGGGAAGCCGCCGCGCTCGTAGTCGTCCTTGTACGCCAGCGCGAGGTTGTAGAAGTGCGCGGGCGTCCACAGGAAGATCACGGCCGCGAGCAGCAGCCCGCCGCCGCCGACCTCGCCGGTGACCGCGGCCCAGCCGATGAGCGCCGGGAGCGCGCCGGCCGCGCCGCCGATGACCGTGTTCTGGACCGTGTTCGGCTTCAGTACGAGGGTGTAGACGACGCTGTAGAAGGCGATCGCGACCAGCCCGAGCGCGGCCGTCAGCGGGTTCACCGTCCAGAACAGCGCGAGCGAGACGAGCGCGAGGGAGCCGCCGAACGCGAGCGCGTGCGAGACGGGTACGAGGTCGGTCGCGAGCGGGCGGTCGCTGGTCCGCTGCATCCGCTTGTCCACGTCGCGTTCGAACACGTGGTTGAACGTTCCGGACGCGCCGATAGAGAGCGCGCCGCCGACGAGCGTCGCGGCCACGACGTACGGGGTGAAGCCGGGACCGCCCCCCGCCGCCACCGGCTCCGCCAGCGCCATCGCGGCCGCGGCGACGAGACAGAGCAGCCACATCAGCCGCGGCTTCATCAGCCGGAAGTACGCCGCCGCGGTCGCCTTCAGCCGCGGGAGCGTCGCGGACGGAATATCCGGTTCGGGGGCGTCCTCGACCGGCGGAAGGTGATCGGTGCCGGGTTCGAAGCCCTCGGGGGCGTCGTCCGGCGCTCCGGTCTCGGTCTCCAGCCACCACGCGAGCGCGGCGAGGACGGTCCCGAAGATTCCGACGCCGAGGAGCAGGTGGGCGGAGCCGAGCGCGGCCGGGAGGTCGCCGACCGCGACGAGCGCGCCGACGCCGGCCTGCGCGGGGTAGACGACGAGCGCGACCGAGAGCGCTGCGCGGACCCGACGGTCGGCGCCGTCCCGCCACGCGAGCGCGGCGGAGAGGGCGACGAGGAGGCCGACGACGACCGCGAGGACGCGGTGGCCGAGGGCGATCCACCCCTCGGTCGCCGTGGGGAGGGCGGCGCCGTTCCCGCAGGCGGGCCAGCCGCCGCAGGCGGCGGCCGCCTCCGTGAGGGAGGTGGTCGCGCCGACGACGACGAGGAGGTACACGCCCATCGCGGCCGCGGCCAACACCGCGGGGAATCGGTCTGGAAGCGTCACGTGGCCCCGATTACGGAGCCGACCCATATATGTTCCGCGCTTCGGAGAACGGCGGCGACGTGAGCTGAGACGGACGAGAACCGGCTTGGGTCCGCGGTCAGTCGCGCGTCGCGTCGGCGGCGTCGTCGCGCTCGGACAGGATCCGGTCGACGATGTCGCCGCTGGAGAGCAGTTCGCCCTCGTAGTTCGGCTCCCGGCCCGACGCGCGCTCGACGCGGCAGTCGACACCCCGGTCGTCGAGGGCGGCCGCGATGTCGGCCTCGTCGTGGTGCTGGTCGAACCCCAACACGATCACGTCGGGTTCGAGCCGCTCGATGGGGACGAACACGTCCTCCGGGTCGCCGAGGTGCGCCTCGTCGACCGCGTCGAGCGCGGCGACCATGTCTCGCCGCTGGCGGGCGCAAAGCACCGGCGCGGGCTTGTGGGTGACGTTGGTGCGGCGGGCGACGATGGCGTGGAGCTCGTCGCCGTACGTCGCCGCGTCTTCGAGGTAGTGGACGTGGCCGGGGTGGAGCAGGTCGAACGTCCCCTGCGCGACGACCCGGGTCATCGGAACCACGAGAGGAAGCCGCCGGAGTCGCGTCGCTCCTCGCCGATCTCGCGGTCGATGTCCTCCTGAGTGAAATCGAAGAAGTGCTCGTCGGGCACCTCCACGTCGAGCACGTCGAGGGTGGTCTGGGTCCCCTCGTTGTCGAACGCCTTCCAGTCGCCCCAGCCGTAGGGGGCGCCGACGATGATGTGGACCTTTCCCTGTCCGAAGGTGGCGAGGTCGGCGTCGCTCGGCCGCAGCGCCCCGTTCGGGTGCGAGTGGACCGAGCCGACCGCGCGCATGTCGTTCGGCTTCATGTGGGACCGGACGCTGGCGCTCGTCGGACTCGACTCCGTGCCCGGGATGACGAGCACGTCGGTTATCACCTGGCCGTCCCGGTCGAGGTCCAGCTTCCGGGCGTCGTCCGCGCGGAGGAACCCCATGTACTCGTTGGGGTGCGTCTCCTCGCTCGCCTCGAGGACGAAGTCCAAGGTCTCTCGGGCGATCCCGAGGAGCTCGTCCGAGCGGAACAGTCGCATGAGCGAGACAAGTCGCCGTCGCCTCATAGGGGTTCCGGACCGCGAGACGCGGGAGGATTCAGCTCCCCGAGCGTCGAGAGAACAGGCTTAACACCGGCCGTTCCCGAAAAGTGTCTATGAGCGAAAACACCGCCGGGGATTCCGGCACGCGGGGCGATTCGAGCCCCGAACCCGACGCCGACGCGGCGGAGGGGACGACCGGCGACCGCCCGGTCGTCTACGACCTGGCACCGGACTGCACCCTCGGAGACGCCGAGGTCGACGCCGTATACCACGCCGAGGTCAACGGCGTCGTCGACTACGGCGTGTTCGTCGACCTCTCCGACGCCCTCTCCGGACTCGTCCACGAGTCGAACCTCGACGGCGACTACGCGGTCGGCGACCGACTGGTCGTCCGGCTGACCGAGGTGAAGGAGAACGGCGACGTCGCGTTCGACGACGTCGACGTTGACGACTACCACACCGAGACGGTCGCCCACGAACCGACCGTCTCGCGGGTCCGCGGTCTCACCCCGGGCGACGAGGTGACGGTCGAGGGCGAGGTCGTCCAGGCGAAACAGACCGGCGGTCCCACCATCTTCGCCGTCGCCGACGCCTCCGGCGTCCTCTCCTGTGCCGCCTTCGAGTCCGCCGGCGTCCGGGCGTACCCCGAGGTCGAGGTCGGCGACATGGTCCACGTCGCGGGGACGATCGAGAGCCGGGAGAACGCGCTCCAGCTGGAGGTCGACTCGCTGAAGCGACTTCCCGACGAGCGCGCCCCAGAGGCCCGCGAGCGCTACGAGGCGGCCCTCGACGAGCGCGCGGAGCCGGCCGACGTCGACCCCCTCGTCGAGTGGGAGGCGTTCGAGCCGATCCACGAGGACCTCCGCGAGCTGGCGCGGCTGCTCCGTCGGACCGTCCTCGCCGGCCGCCCGATCCGCGTCCGCCACCACGCCGACGGCGACGGGATGTGCGCCGCGATCCCCGTCCAGCTCGCCCTCGAGAACTTCGTTCAGGAGGTCCACGGGGACCCGGACGCGGCGCGACACCTGTTCAAGCGGCTCCCGAGCAAGGCGCCGTACTACGAGATGGAGGACGTCACCCGCGACCTCAACTTCGCCCTGGAGGGGCGCGCCCGTCACGGCCAGAAGCTCCCTTTCCTCCTGATGCTCGACAACGGCTCGACCGAGGAGGACGTGCCGGCCTACGAGAACCTCGCGCACTACGACATCCCCATCGCGGCCGTCGACCACCACCACCCCGACCCCGAGGCGGTCGAGCCGCTGCTCGACGCTCACGTGAACCCCTACCTCCACGACGAGGACTACCGGGTCACCACCGGGATGATGTGCGTCGAGCTCGCCCGCCTCGTCGACCCGTCGCTCACCGAGGAACTGGAGCACGTGCCGGCGGTCGCCGGTCTCTCCGACCGCTCGAAGGCGGAGGCGATGGACGACTACGTCGCGCTCGCCGAGGACGCGGGCTACGACGAGTCCGACCTCCTCGACATCGGCGAGGCGCTCGACTACGCCGCCCACTGGCTCCGCTACTCCGAGGGGAAGACGCTCGTCAACGACGCACTGAACGTGGGGTGTGACGACGAACAGCGCCACGAGGAGCTCGTCGAGTTCCTCTCGGAGCGCGCCGAACGCGACGTGGACCGCCAGCTCGACGCCGTCGACGACCACGTCGAACACGAGCGGCTCGCCTCCGGCGCGCACCTCTACCGCATCGACCTCGACGAGTACGCCCACCGGTTCACCTACCCCGCGCCGGGCAAGACCACCGGCGAACTCCACGACACGAAGGTGAAAGAGACCGGCGACCCCGTGATCACCATCGGCTACGGGCCCGACTTCTGCGTCCTCCGTTCGGACGGGGTCCGGCTCGACATCCCGAACATGGTGACCGAGCTGAACGAGGAGCTGCCCGAGGCCGGCGTCTCCGGCGGCGGCCACCTCGTCGTCGGCTCCATCAAGTTCGTGAAGGGACGCCGGAGCGAGGTGATAGAGGCGCTGGTCGCGAAGATGGCGGACGCCGAGATCGACGAGGCGCTCTCGTCGACCATCGCGCTCGACGACTGATACGGAGGCGAACCCCGAACGGAGTCAGTTTTCAGCGAACGCGATCTCTCGCCGAGCCACGGCGCCGGCCCCCGCGAGCGCGACGCCGAACCCGGCGACGAGCGTGACCGGAAGGTGGACGCCGCCGCCGCGCCAGTCGGCCGCGTACGCGCGGGCGTAGAAGTCCGCCACCGACTCGTTCTCGACCGCGAGCAGCACCTCGCGGTTGGTCGTCGCCGCGCTCGGGTTCCAGTTGAGGCTCCCGACGACCGCCGCGTCGTCGACGACGAGTCCCTTCGCGTGGACCTTCCCGAAGCGGCCGCGCGGCTCGGCGAGGTCGACAGCGATCGGCTCGTCCGCGAGCGACTCCGAGAGGTTCCGGTTCGCCTCCCGGTCGTACCACGCGTCGGAGAGCAGCAGGTGGACGTCGACGCCGCGGTCGGCCGCGCGCCGGAGCGCGCGGACGATCCGGTCGTCGGGACCGCCGACGCGCGGCACGACGGCGAGCACCCGCTCGTCGGCGGCGTCGATCCGCGCGACGATCCGGTCGGCGGCGTTGCCGGGCGCGGTCAGGACGGTCACGTTCGCCGCCGCCGGCTCCGCCGGCGCCTCGAACCGCGTCGGGTACGAGCCGTTCGCGCGCCCGCCGTCGTGGAACTCGGTGTCGGCGCGGAACTCGCGCCACGACCGCGCGTCGCGCGCCTCGAAGTCGGCGGAAAACAGCGCGGCCAAGTCGCCGGCGACGGTCGCGTCGCGCTCGGGAGCGACCCCGTTCTCGGTGCTGGCGTCGCCCTCGACACCGGAATCGCCCTCGACACCGGAATCACTCTCAACACCGGAATCGCCCTTGACGACCACGCCCCAGCCGCGGTTGCTCCGCCCGCCGGTGCCGGACCGCTTCCAGTTCTCCGTGAGGACGACGGCGCGGTCGTCCGCGACCGCGTACTTGGGGTGGTGGAACCGAAAGCGTTCGACTTCCCCGTCGAGGATCCGGACCTCGACGCCGGCGGCCGTTAGCCGGTCGAGCAGCCGCGCGCTCCGGGTCGAGAACCCGCCGACCGGCGACCCCTCCAGCAGCACGCGGACGCGCACCCCGCGGTCGGCGGCCGCGACGAGCGCGTCGGCGACCCGCTCCGAGGTCAGCGTGTAGCCGGCGAGGAACAGCCGCTCGTCCGCGGTCCGGAGCGGCTCGACCGGGACTCCCGGACTGTCGGGGAGGACGAACGGCGTCACGGCGGCGTCCGCGGTCGGCTCCGGGGAGCGGGGGTGGTACCCTCGCGGCCGCCACTCGCCCCACGCGGCGCGCCAGCGGTACCCCTCGCGGGCGCGGTCGTAGGCGACGGTGTCGACCGCGCTTCCGTTCCGGCGGAGTTCGATCCGGTCGCCGGAGGCGGACAGCGGGAAGTGGTCGGTCAGGCGCCGAACCGCCGGCGTGTCGGTCGCCTCGGTGACCGTCGGTTCGGCGTCGCTCGCGAAGCCGTCGAGGATCGACGCGGTCCGGTTGGGCGCCATCGATAACGCCACCCTGCCGCTCGCGTTCGCCGGGATCCGGGCGTCGTAGTAGCCGTCGGAGAGCGACCAGTTCCCGCGCTCCGGCAGGGAGACGACGAGGTACTCGCCGCGGTTCTCCTCGGTCGTCGGGTTCGGGTACAGCTCGACGATTCGGGGCTCGCGAGCCGCGTCGGAGGCGTTAGTCGACGGCGACCCGACCCCGTCGAGAGGGACCGCCGCCGTCGGAGGACAGAGGACGACACTCGCAGCGGCGACGAGGAAGACGAGCGTCGCGACGCGAGACGGGCCTTTCGGACGACGGAGTGACACGGAGCGCGTGGCTCCGGTATCGGATAAAAGCGTTCGCGGCGCGGGCGGTCGGCCGGAACCGAGTCAGGCCGTCGCCGCCGGCTCGGTCTCGTCGAGCGCGCGCCGCGCCTTCTCGCCCTCGGTCGAGACGATGAAGGAGTGTTCGTCGGCGTGTTCGGCGGCCGCTTCGAGCGCTTCGCGGGTGCCGATCTGGCGGAGCGCCCAGCCGGCGGCCGCGCGGACGTCGTCGGAGGGGTCGGCGTCGAGCGCGTCGGCGAGGGGGTCGACGGCGCGGGCGTCGCCGATCAGTCCGAGGGCGCGGGCGGCGTGCGGGCGGACCAGGTCTTCGGTGTCGCCGTCGGGGTCGAGCTGGTTCGCAAGCGGTTGGACGGCCTCGCTCGCGCCGATTTCGCCGAGCGCCTTGAAGACGGCCTTCTGGAGCTGCGGGTTCGAGTCCTCCGGGACGTACTCGACGAGGGTGTCGGTCGCCTCCGCGGCCGCCATCTTCCCGAGGATCCGGATCGCGGGGCGGTCGCGCTTCTCGGCGCGGCCGAGGATCTCCTCGACGGACGCCTCGGTCTTGCCGCGCTTGCCCATCCGCTCGAACGCCTCGAGGCAGTGGCGTTCCATGAACTCGGACTGCAGCGAGTCGAGCGCGAGCAGGATCATGTCGACGTTGCCCTGCGCCTCGTGTTCCTTCAGCGCGGCCCACTCGACCGGGTAGTCCTTGTAGTGGCCCAGCACGTCGTAGTACTCCTGCGCGCGGAGCTGCTCGTGCGTTTCGAGGTCATCCCACTCCTCAGCGTCGTCGAGTCCGGTCTCCAGCTCGTCGGTCGCCGCCAGCAGCGCGGCGATGTCGTCGGCGTCGTCGTCCGCGTCGAGGTCGGCGTCGGCGACCGCGGCGGCGACGGCGTCGAGCGCCGCGACGAGGTCCGCGACGTCGTCGCCGTCGGGACCGGCGTCGACCTCGACCGTCTCGGCGGCCGCGTCGACGAACGACGCGACCGCGGCGGCGACGGCGTCGTGACCGTCCTCGGTCCACTCGGTGTCCTCGACCGTCCCGGCGGCGCTCTCGATCGCCGCGACCACGTCTTCGCCGTAGGGACCGCGGGCGTCTTCGACGTCGTCGCGGAGCTCCGCGACGCGGTCCTCGAGGTCGCCGCGGGGGTCGTCGGCCTCCTCGTCGTCCTCGTCCGGCTCGGGGAGGTCCGCCTCCTCGATGCCGGTCTCGGCGTCGTCCAGCAGCGCCTCGACGTCGTCGAGGTCGGCCTCCGTCTCGGCGTCGTCGAGGCGGTCGGCGATCTCGTCGAGGTACTCGTTCAGGGACTCCTCGGTCGGGTCTTCGGGGAGCGTCGGGGCGGCAGTCTCCGTCGACTCGCCGGCGTCCCCGCCGTCGTCCGCGGCGTCGGCCTCGTCGGAGGCGTCGGCCGGGTCGTCGTCGCCGTTGCTCATACACCACGAACTCCGTGTGTAGTCCATTAAGAGGTTTCCCTTCGCGAGCGTCGTCGACCCCCGAGCGGACGAGAGTGACCGCGCTCGGCGCGGTGCGTCCGGTTGCGGCGACCCGATCCAACGCCGTCGACGTCGGGTCGACGCGAGGAGTTACCGACAACGCGGGCAGAGAGTCGTGTTCACGACCAGCACACTTTTATTATCTCCTTCTAATACCGGAACGATTCGATGCTGGACGTCGACCGCGGGGAGATAACCGACGGGCCGGTCGGACGAGTGCTGCTCGTCCTCGCCGCACCGCTCGTCGCGCAGAACGTCGTGTACGTCGCCAACGCGCTGATCGACACGTTCTGGCTCGGGCGGGTCGGCGAGGACGCGGTCGCCGCCGTCGGTCTCAGTCTCCCGATCCAGTCGCTGCTCGGCGCGACGGTGGTGATCGGCGCGGTGGGCACGCAGATCCTCGTCGCGCAGTACGCCGGCGGCGAGGACGAGTCGCGCGCGCGTCGCGTCGCGGTCAACGGCGCGCTCGTCGCGCTCGCGGTCACGGCGGCGGTCGCGATCCCCGTGGTCGTCTACGCCGAGGAGGTCGCCGCGCTGCTCGGTGCCGACCCCGCGCTCGCCGGCGCGACGGCGACGTACCTCGCGATCGTGATCGCCGTCCTCCCGGTCGGGGCCGTCGGCGACACCGTCGAGAACTGCTTCACGGCGTACGGCGACACCCGCGCGGTGTTCCACGTGAGCCTCGTCAGCGTCCTCGTCAACCTCGTCGCCGCGCCGGTCCTCATCTTCGGGGTCGGTCCGGTCCCGGAGCTGGGGGTGGCCGGCGCCGCGCTCGGCACCGCGCTCGCGGGCGTCGCCGGTCTCCTGTGGATCCTCGCGTACGCCGCCGGGATCGGGCGCGACACCTTCCGACTCACCCGCGAGGCGTTCGCGCTCGATCTCGCGACCGTCCGCGAGGTCGTCTCCGTGGGTCTCCCGCTCGGCGGCCAGCGCGGCGTGAGCGAGCTGGTGCGAGTGCTCGTCGTCGGTCTCGTCGCGATCGCCGGCGGCTCGGCGGGCGTCGCGGCGTACACGGTCGGCGCGCGGGTCGCGACGCTCGCGATCGTCCCGGCGCTCGGGATGCAGCAGGCGGCCCAGTCGATGATCGGACAGAACCTCGGCGCCAACGCCCCCGCGCGCGCTCGTCGGACGACGACCGTCGGCACCGGGATGGTCGTCGTCGGGTTCCTCGCGCTCGGCGCGGTCCAGTTCCTGTTCGCCGGCGGGATCGCGGACCTGCTCGCGCCCGACCTCACCGCGACGGGACGAGACCTCGCGGCCACGTACCTCCGGATACTCGGCGCCTCCTACTGGGCGCTCGGCGGCACGTACACCCTCTTGGCCGGGTTCAACGGCGCCTCCCGGACCCGCACCTCCTTCGTCGCCGACCTGGTCAAGTACTGGGCGATCCGGTTCCCGATCGCGGTCGCGGCCGTCCCGGTCGTGACGACGGTCAGCGCGTTCGGCGTCGCCGTGACGCCCGGACTGGGCTGGGGCGTCGAGGCCGTCTTCTGGGCGGTCGCCGTCTCGAACGTCGTCGGCTTCGTCGGACTCGGCGGCTACTTCCTGTACACGACCCGTCGCGGGATGTTCGCGAACGCCGCCGAGCGCGCGAGCGGTGGAGAGGGCGGAAGCGGTGGAGAAGGCGGAAGCGAAGGTGAGACCGTCGCGGAAGCGGCCGACGACGACTGAGGGCGGCCGAACCGGCGCCGCGAGCGGGTCGGGATTCCGTCAGTCCGCGAGCGGGTCGTCGCTCTCGACCACGGTCGCGAACTCGCCGTTCAGGTGCGCGAGCGCGACGCGGTGGGAGGTCTCCGGGTCGATCCGCTCGCCGTCGGGCGCCTCGCGGGCGTGCGTCGCGGTCGCGTCGGCGACGACGCGGACGTCGTAGCCGCGGTTTTCGGCCTCGCGCGTCGTCGTCGAGACGCAGTGGTCGGTGGTGAGTCCGCAGACGACGAGCGACTCGTGGCCCGCGTCGCGGAGCCACTCGTCGAGTCCGGAGTCGAGGAACGCGCCGTTGACCGACTTCTCGAAGGTCGGCTCCCCGTCGACGGGCGCCGTCTCCGGCTTCCACGCGAAGCCGGGGGCGTCGGGACGGAGCGGGGAGTCCGGCTCCGTCGAGGCGTGCCGGACGTGCGCGACGGGGCGACCCGCCTCGCGCCAGCGGTCGAGGAGCGCGGCCGCGGCCGCCTCGGCGTCGGGGTTGTTGCGCTCGCCCCACCCCGGTTCGTCGAAGCCGGTCTGGAAGTCGACGAGGAGGAGGACGGGATCGCCACGCTCGTCGGCGGCCTCGGCGCCGTCAGTCATCGCCCGGTCCCGCGGTGACGGAGGCGTCGAGATCGCCCGCGTCGTCGCCCGCGAACCGCCGCCACGCGCCGGGTTCGAGCAGGGACTCGGGCGCCTTCGGGTGGTCGCGGGTCGGGTCGAGGGGGCACTCGTCCGGGCTGGCGTCGTCGTCCTCGCGGAACAGGTACTGCCTCCACTCGCGGTCGCCCTCGGCGCCCCAGTCGCCGAGGTCGGCGTGGGGGCAGACCCCGTCGTAGTCGCCCATCCGGTCGCGGATCGTCTCGCGGGCGCGCTCGCCCGCCTCGGTGTCGGCCGTGATCCCCTCGAAGACGGCGCGGGGCTGGAAGGTGATCTCTAAGCCGACCGGCGAGTACCGGCTCTTCCGCTCGTCGTAGAAGGGGGCGCGCGAGGTCGGGAACAGCGCCTCGCCGCCGAAGCAGAACTCCCAGCGCGGCGTGTCCGGGTCGGTCGGGATGTCGTCGGGCCACGGAGACGGGTCGTGGACGTGGAGAAACTCCAGGACGTGCCAGAGCCGCTCGTGGTAGTGCGCCTCGCCCGGATCGCCTGCCGGGGGCTTGAAGAACACCGCGAGGGGCGCGCGGTCGGCGTGGTCGGGATAGGTGTCGAGATACTCCAAGAGGACGTCTCGTAGTCGCAACAGCGCGGCGGGGTCCGTGGTCGACTCGCAGGCCGCGTACAGGAGGTCCCCCTCGCGCTCGACCTCGATGCCGAAGTAGCAGGGGAACGGCGACCCGTCGCGCTCGCCCAGCATCGACTCGCGGAAGGTGCGGTAGTGCTCCTGAAGCCACGGCGACGCGTCGTCGAGCCGACCGTGGAGCGTCTCTTGGTCCAATAGCACGCCCTCGGTCCCGGCCTCGTTCATACGCGTTGTGGGGGAGAGACGGTCTTTTGGCTTTCGCCGGATCCGGCGCGATGAGAACGGCTTGGCGGCGCTATTTCAATCAGACTAGTGCGGTGGCGCGCGCCTTCGAGCGGCCGCCCTCGGCGGCCGCGAGAAGCGCGTGCGAGGTCGCCGGCGCGTAGCGCCGGCTGCCAGAGAATCTTCGATTCTCGCTGGAGTCGGCCGACCGGAGCGAAGCGGAGGGAGGCCGACGAGGCTGGGGAGGTGTGAGGCGCGGGGCTGTGCTGTGCGGAGTGGGATTCAAAGGGGCAGTCGCGAGGGCGCCGTAGGCGAAGCAAGCACCGCAGCGAGGGAGCGGAGCGACCGAGTGAGGAGCGCAGCGAGCGTACGGCGCCCTCGCGACTGGGGCTTTGGCGGTGTTCGCCGCCGATTCGCGATCAGCTATTTATAAGCGAGCGACTGGGGCTTTGGCGGTGTTCGCTAGCAATCCGCCGACGAGGAGACACGAACCACGGGACGGTGACGCCCCGACGCAGATGCGATCAGTCGCTTACCACCGCGAATCGCGACGCGTCGCTCTCCTCGGTCGGCGCGGTGAAAAGCGACACGCCCAGGGTGAGCGCGCCGGACAGGACCATCAGCCCGAGCGCCACGTCCCAACCGCCGAGGACAGTCCGCGGCAGCGTCGGGACGACCGGCAGCACCGACGAGAGCACCACGAGCAGGTACGTCGCCTGCGGGACCGCGACGCCGACGACCATCCCCGTCCGCGTCGTCCGCGGCCAGTAGAGCGCGCAGATCACGGGGAACGCGAGCAGCGCGAACCCGGAGAACGCGGTGTCGCCGACCTCGATCAGCGTTCCCGGCCGGAAGAGGCTCGCGACGAACGCCAGCGTCGCGAACGCCGCCACGCCGATCCGCGCGATCCACGCCTCGCGCCGCTCGGAGGCGTCCGCGTCGACCAGCGGGCGGTACAGGTCCCGGGTGAAGTACGACGACCCCGACAGCAGCATCGAGTCCGACGAGGACATCATCGCGGCCATCGCGCCCGCGACGACGAGCGCCGTGAACCACGCCGGGGTGTACTCGCCGAGCACGACCGGCAGCACGTTGGCGTCCTCGGGCACCGTGACCGGCGTGCCGGCCGCCCACGCGCCGAGCATGAACGCGGGGAGGAACAAGAGCAGTACCAGCACGGGCCACAGCGCGAACGACCGCTTCAGCGTCGCGGCCGACTTCGCGACGAAGAACCGCTGGTTGATCTGCGGGAACATCGTCACCCCGAACGCGATGGTGACCGCCGAGGAGACGATGAATCCGGGCGTGTACGCCCCGCCGCCGAAGCTCCCGAACTCGGGTCTGGCCGCCAGCATCCCCTCGGTCGCGGCGCCGACGCCGCCGAGCGCCGAGACGACCCACGCCGCGGCGACCCAGACGATGGAGAGCATGAACAGCCCCTGGAGCGTGTCCGTCCACGCCACGCCGCGGAGGCCCGCGACGGCGACGTAGAGGATCATGAACCCCGTGATGAGCGCCGCGCCGCCCCAGTAGGGCACCGCGCCGTCGGTGAGTCCGACGAGCGCCTCGCCGGCGCCCATCTGCTGGAGCATCACGTACGGGAACAGCCACAGGAGGCTCACGCCCGCGACCAGCGCGCGCAGGCCGACCGAGCCGAACCGGTCGCCGAGCATCTCGCCGAGCGTCACGTAGCTGTTGCGGGCGCCGATCAGCCACTGCTTGTAGCCGATCACGTACCACAGCACGGCGAACAGCACGCCGTCGAGGGTTCCCATCACGATCAGCCACTCGGGACCGGCGGCGTACGCGAGGTTCGGCCCGCCGAAGAAGGTGAACGCGGACAGCAGCGTCGCGAACGTGGTGAATAACAGGACGAGCGTCCCGATAGACCGGCTCGCGAGGTAGTAGTCCTCCGCCGTCGTCTCCGAGACGCGGTACGCGACCAGCCCGAGCGCGAGCGCGACGACGAGGTAGCCGACGACGACGCCGAGCGAGAGACCGAGCGTCACGGGCGGTCACCCCCGCGGTCGACGGCCCCGTTTACGGTCCGGTCAACGGACCCGGCCGCGGGCCGCCGCCCCATCCCGCGCTCCCACGCGCCGCTCCGGACGAACAGCGCGAACAGGGCCGCGCACAGCCCCAGCCACGCCACGTGCCACCAGATCCACACCGGCAGCCCCGCGACGACGCGGTCGACGCCCCACAGCGGCCACGGCACCGCGAACGCGACGAGTATTGCGAACGTCGGTATCCACACGAGATCGCTCCGTAAGCGCGTCATGTGAGACGACACTACTTCTATAAACACTAAGAACTATTGGATGAGTTTGAAAGTGGGTGTTGGAGAGAAATTTTCTTCAATAACCGTCGCCGGAGGGGCGTGGCGATAGCTATTTTCCGCGAGGGACGAAACGTAACACGGGCGGCTTCTCCCGCCCGATATCACCATTCACCCATCATGAAAGACACAGAAAAATACCTGATTCACGCCACCATCGCGGCCGACGGCGTCGTCGAGCGGAGCGACGTCGTGGGGGCGGTGTTCGGCCAGACGGAGGGGTTGCTCGGCGACGAGCTGGACCTCCGCGACCTCCAGGAGTCCTCGCGCGTCGGCCGGATCGACGTCGCCGTCGAGTCCGAGAACGGCCAGTCGTTCGGCGAGGTCACCGTCGCGTCCAGTCTGGACAAGGTCGAGACCGCCATCCTGGCGGCCGCGCTGGAGACCATCGACCGCATCGGTCCCTGTCACGCCTCCGTTGAGGTGACGAGCATCGAGGACGTGCGGGCGGCCAAGCGCCGCGAGGTCGTCGAGCGCGCCAAGGAGCTGATCGCCGGCGGCTTCGAGGAGACGAGCCTCGCGAGCAGCGACGTGTTAGACGAGGTCCGCGACGCCGCCCGCGTCGAGGGCATCGTCGACTACGAGGGACTCCCCGCCGGCCCGCGGGTCGGCGACTCCGACGCCGTCATCGTCGTCGAGGGGCGTGCGGACGTGTTGACGCTGCTCGACTGCGGGATCAAAAACGCCGTCGCGGTCGAGGGGACGAACGTCCCCGAGGCGGTCGCCGACCTGACCGCCGACCGGACCGTCACCGCGTTCCTCGACGGCGACCGCGGCGGCGAGCTGATCCTCCGCGAACTCGCGCAGGTGGGCGAGGTCGACTACGTCGCGTTCGCGCCGCCCGGCGAGTCCGTCGAGGACCTCGACCGCGACGCCCTCTTCGAGGCGCTCCGCGGGAAGGTCCCGTACGCCAGCCTCGCGGACGCCGCCGACCTCCGGGCGGCCGCCAGCGACGAGGAGGTCCCCGACGGCGACGACCCCGGGTCGGTCGCCCGCGTCGGCGACGGCGGGGCGGTGCCGGGCGATTCCCCCGGGGACGACTCGGCCGGACCGTCGACCCGTTCGACTGAATCGCCGAGCGGTGAGTCGGCGGACGAACCGGCCGAGCCAGCGAGCGAACCGGCCGAGCCGGCGGACCCCGAACCGACGGAGACCGACGAGGACCTCGATTCGGTCGCCGACGACCCCGAACCGGCGACCGACGCCGACGAACCCGACTCGGCGACGAACGACGGTCTCGACGCGGATCCGGTGGACGAATCGGACGCCGAGCCGGTCGAGAGTTCGGCCGAGCCGGTCGAGGAATCGGAGACCGACGAGACCGACGACGACTCCGACGAACCGCGGTCGATGGCGGCGCACGTCAGCGAGGTCGTCGACGGGGGGACCGGGCGCGCGCGGCTCCTCGGCGACGAGCTCGACGTCCTCGACGAAGTCGACGCCGCGGACGCGTTCGACGCGGTTGAGAGCGCCGAGACCGCGCCGGAAGCGGTCGTCGTCGACGGGACCGTCGACCAGCGGCTGCTCGACGTGGCCGCACAGCGCGGCGTCGGCGACCTGGTCGGCCGCGACCTCGGCGAGTTCGTGAAGCGCCCGGTCGGGACCCGGGTGCTGACGGCGGCGGACCTCCGCGCCGGGAGCTGACGATATGAGGCGGTCGGCGTCTTTCGTTTATAAGTAGTTGACCGCGGATCGGCGACGAACACCGCTGAAGCCCCAGCCGCTCGGCTGTACGACAGTGATTCTTATAAATAACTGATCGACACGAGCACCACCGAAGCCCCAGCCGCGAGGCAGGCGCACACTCGCTGCGCTCCTCGCTCAGTCGCTCACGCTGTTCGCTCCTTCGCTGCGGTGCTTACGTCGTCTGCGCCTGCCTCGCGGCTGCCCCTTCGATTCCCGCCTCGCACGGCACCGCAGCCTCACGCCTCCCCAGCCTCGTCGCGGGCGGCCGCCGCCCCCCCCCCCCCCCCCCCCCCCCCCCCCCCCCCGCGGGGGGGGCCCCCCCCCGCCCCAGCCCCCCCGGGGGCCCCAACCCCCCCCCACCCGCCCCCGCGCCCGCCCCCCCCGGGGGGGGGCCCCCCCCCCCCCCCCCGCGACTCCCTCGCACGCGCTCCTCGCGCCCTGCGGGCGCTCGGAGGCGCGCGCCACCGCACCTTATAAATCGCGTCGCCAGTACCGGCTCACACCAGTCCGACCGCGCCGAGCAGCGCGAACAGCGCGTCGCCGTACGTCAGCGAGACGACGAGCCCGACGGCCATCGGGACGACGAACGGCATCCCGGGCGAGACCAGCACGCGGTCCTCGCGGGCGACGACGTCGAGACCGTCGCGGAGCGTCGCGGCGTCGGTGCCGTAGGCGCCGTGATCGATCTCGTCGAGGAAGCGCTCGGCCGCCCAGGGGTCGACCGCGGTCCCCCCGTCCGGAGCCGCGTCGTCGCCTGCGCGCCCCCCATCGGTCCGCGGCCCGACCTGAGTCCCCCCGTCGGTCGGGTCGAACGTCTCGTCGACCGAGGCCGGGTCGCGAAGCCCCTCCGAGTCGCTCCGCAGGTCCGCCAGCGTGATCCCGCGCCAGCGGAGGTACATCCGGAGCGCGTCGAGGTCGAGTCCGCCCCGGGTGGGTCCGTCCGGGTCCTCGAACAGCCGCCCGTGTCGGGCGGGCAGCGAGTCGGTCGCGACCGGCCGCGCGAAGAACATGCTCGACGAGACCTCGCCGCGAACGAGGTTGAGAACGGCGAGACCGACCGGATAGGCGAGACCGAGCAGGACGGTGTTCGTGAGGATCGTCAAGGAGAACACGCCGAGGTCGGTGCCGACGAGCGGGAAGAGGAGACCGGCGACCTCGTAGGCCGGGAACGTCGGGAATATCACCGCGAGCGCGATCATCGCCTTGGCGTCGGCGCCGCCGAACGCGCCGAGATACCAGAACGCGTAGCCGAGCGGCGCGACGAACAGCAGGCTGATCGCGGCCCGCACGAGGAAGATTCGCCCGTCGAACCCCGCGAACGGCCACAGCGAGACCGCCTCCCAGACGAGAAGCACCGCGCCGAACAGGTACAGCGGCGGCCAGATCCGGTTCGGAAGGCGTCGGGTCCGGACGTCCCGGATCGCCGCCCACGCGAAGACGGGGACGACAAGCAGTCGGAGGAGGTCCGGCAGCGTCGCGAACATGTCCCCACGGGGGAGACCGGCCCAATTAGGCGTTCGGGTTCGGCTATCGCGAGCGATAGCGCCCTGCGGTCCGCCGGGCGGCTCGATCCGCAATCCGCCGGGGCTTTGTGAGTCGACCGCCGACCCGGTCGCAATGCGCCGCCGCCTCGGCACGAGCTGCTACGCCGGCCTGCTGTTCACCGTCCTCGGCCTCGTCGCGTGGGCGACCGGCCAGCCGTTCGTCTTCCCGAGCCTCGGCCCGTCCGCGTTCGTCCTCGCGTTCGACCGCCGGAGCGAGCGCGAGCGCGCCGTCCGCGTGGTCGGCAGCCACCTGATCGGCGGACTCGCGGGGCTGGCGGCGTGGACGTTCGTCGCGGACGGCGCCGCGCTGACGGCGACGCCGCCCGCATTCTCTCCCGAGGGCTTCCGGTTGACCGCGAGCGCGGTCGCCTCGCTCGTCGCGACCAGCTGGGCGATGATCGCGACCGGAACGGTCCATCCGCCCGCGTGCGCGACGACGCTCATCGTCTCGCTCGGCCTCCTCTCGGCCCCGTCCGAAGTGGCGATCATCGTCGCGAGCGTGACCGTCCTCGTCGCCTTCCACGCCGTCGTCATCCTCGCGTTCAAGCGGCTCGTCGGGGACGCGCACCCGCTGTACGGGCGGGACGACGCGGGAGAGGGAGGCGGTTCGATCTAACCGTCAGGCCGGTCCGGCCGCCGGTCGAACACGTCGAGGATCGGGGCGGGATCGGCGAGTCCCGGGATTCGGTACTCGTCGTCGCGGAGTTCGATCACAATCGTCTCGGTGTCGAGCCGCCGGTCGAGCCGCCCGCGTTCCACTCGCAGGCCGGTCTCGTCCCACGGCTCGACGCGCCACAGCGCGACGCCGAACAGGCGGTCGCGGGCGACGAGCGCGTCGTCGCCGGCACGGTACTCGACGAGTCCGTACCGGAGCTCGTGATCGAGCGCGGCGAGCGCCAGCGGGACCCCGACCCCGACCGCGGCGAGAGTACCGGCGGTCGGCCAGTCGCCGCCGACCGCGAACAGGAGACCGACGAACGCGAAGACGCCGGTGACGTACCACAGCCCCGGATGATCCAGGGGGGTCGTCAACGCCCCCGCGACCCGCGAGCGCCGTGGCTGGCGAACCGTCTCGACCGGCTCCGCGAGCGACCCGTCGACCGGCTCCGGCGGGGGCGGGTCGTAGGAGAACCCCAGATCGAGCGCCGACGACTCGTCGAACGCCGCCAGCCGGTCGCCGTACAGCCCCGCGAGGTCGAACCCGAACTTCACCGCGACGATCCCGAGCAGGAGCGGGAGTCCGATCGCGGCGGGGTCGATCGCGGAGATCGGTGCGTCGTCCTCCAGGGTCCCCGCGCCGAGGACGGTGACGGTGAACATCGCGCCGAGGAAGATCGCCGCACCGCGGGCGAACACGCCCGTGACCGCCGTCTGCGCGCTGTGGTCGCGATGCTCGCCGCGCCCGAAGTACTCGACGAGCGTCGTCGCTCCCTCGCCGACGAACACGGCGAGGATCGCGAGCGTCACGGTGTCGAGCGCGTTCGGCGACAGACTCCCGTCGACGACGACGCCGACCGTGAGCACCCCGACGAACGCCCAGACGACGGCGAGGATCGGTACCACAATCGGGAGCACGAGCAGCGACGAGAGCCGGATCTGAACGTCGGTCCGCGGGAGCGACAGCCCGACCCGGCGCTGCGCGAGCGGCCCGGAGATCAGCACCTCGCGTTCGACCTCGGACGGCCGCCCGGCGAACAGCCCGCGGACGACGGCCCAGCCGGAGGCGATCCCGAGTTCGAACCAGTACAGCGTCATCAGCGCGGCCGCGTTCCAGCCGAGCGCGACGACCCCGACGAGCGGCAGCAGGTTAGCGATCGCGACCGAGATCGCGCGCGGTCGACGGCCGCGACCGAGCGCCCGAATCCGGTCGGCAAATCGGAGGGAGGGCATCCGCGGGTCGTTTCGGGTCGTCGCACATAAGCGGACGGGAGCAGAGGGGAGTAAATGAGAGCGGACGGGAGTAGATGAGAGCGGACAGGAGCGGACGGGAGTAGATGAGAGCGGACAGGAGCGGACGGGAGTAGATGAGAGCGGACAGGAGCGGACGGGAGCAAACGAGTGTCCTCGGCGTCGGCGCGACGTCCGACCGGATCGGCCGAGACGCGACCGGCTTTCAGCGCGCCGGGCCGGCGTCGCGGTGGAGGTACAGGTACGCGAGCACCGGGAGGATCGTGAACACGAGCGTCGAGAGTCCCCAGACGACCGCGTAACGGCTCCCGCGCGCCCTCGCGTCGCGGTAGATCCAGGCCGCGGCGGCGACGACGACGCCGTAGATGACGAGCGTGAGCGGGAGCGACCACGGGAGGGAGACGCCGAAGAGGCTCATGGGTCACCGGTGAGGTCCGCGCACATTACGAAGTCGGGTTCGGCCGCGACCGGGACGCGGTTCGCCCCGGTGTCGCTCACGTGCTCGACCGTCTCGGGGATCAGCACGCGGGCCTCGTCGGCGTCGACCGCGGCGGCGTCGGCGGCGACCGCGTCGTACAGCGCCCCCGCCGCGTCGACGTCGCGCCACGCGGCGACGCCGTACGTCGCGATGCGGGTGGTCTCCCCGTCGACCTCGCGCTCCGTGACGCGGGTCCGGACCGCGAAGCCGGCGACGGCCTCCCGGCCGGCGACCGCGATCAGCCGGCCCTCGGCGGCCGCGGTCGCGAGCCGCTCGCGGGTGAGCTGCGAGCAGGCCCACGACTCGTCGGGGTCGAGCGCGAGACCGCGCAGGTGGTCGCGGGCGTCGCTGTCGCTCCAGAACGCCCACGCGGCGTTCGGGTCGGGGTCGTCGAGGGCGTCGAAGTCGGTCGGGCCGGGGTTGGCCGCGGCGTCGTCGGGGTCGGTCGCGTCGGCGTCGAGCGCGTCCGCGTCGGGTTCCGGCTCCGCGAACCGGAACTCGGTCTCCGGTTCGAAGCCGACCGCGCGCGACTGACCGAGTCCCATGACGTTCCACGAGAACACCATGTTGCGGCAGACGGCCGCGCCGCGCTCGCGCGACCAGTCGAGCGCGGCCTCCGAGAGCGCGGTGCCGACGCCGTGGCCGCGCGCGGCGGGGTCGACGCGGATCCCCTGTCCCCACGCCTCCCACTCCGACAGCGAGACGGCTTGGATACAGCCGACGACCGCCTCCGGATCGCCCCGGTCGGCGGCGCCGTCGCCCTCGCCCTCGACGTGGGTGTCGCCCGGTTCTCGGCCGTCGAGGTCGCCGGCTTCGGCGGCTTCCGGAGACAGCGTCGCGACGAACGTGCCGCGGTCGGGGTCGTCGGACTCGGCCCAGTCGGGAAACACCCGCGGGATGTAGTCGTCGTGGCGCTCGCCCCACGTGTCGCGCGTGAACGCCGCGACCGCGTCGGCGTCGGCGGGACGGGCCTCGCGGACGACGACCGGCGGGTCGCCGGCGTCGCTCCCTCGCCCGGTCATCGCCAGGGCTGCGACTCCTCGGTCAGTTCGCCGGCGAGGTCGCGGCCCATCGCCTCGTCGGGGTCCGAGCGGTTCGCGAGCGCCCACATCAGCTTCACCTTCGCGGTGCCGGGAAGGGTGTCACCGGCCTCGACGACGCCCGCGTCCAGCAGGTCGCGGCCGGTGTCGTACACCCGGTCGCAGACCCGCCCGGCGAGACACTGGCTCGTCATCGCGACGACGGTACCGCCCTCGACCAGCTCCCCGATCCGCGGGATGAGGTCGGTGTGGACGTGGCCGAGCCCGGTCCCCTCGATCACGACGCCGTCCTTGTCGTCGAGGTACTCCCACGCGGCCGGGTCCATCCCGGGCGTGAACTTGACGAGTTCGACGTCGCCGTCGAGGTCGAGCGCGAGGTCGACGTCGGCGCCGCTCTCGTCCCCGTCCGCGTCGGCCGCGCCGCGTGCGAGCGGCTCGCGGTTCCACTCGATCGCCGCGTCGGCCGCGTCGCCCTCGGCGCCCGCCTCGGCGGCGGCCTCGTAGTCGATCAGGCCGAGCGGGGCGGCGCCGACCGTCTCGAAGGCGTCGCGGCGGGAGGTGTGGTTCTTGCGGACGCGCGTGCCGCGGTGGAGCGCGCAGGCGTCGTCGGAGGGCGCCGCGTGCATACACACGAGCGTCTCGGCGTGGTCGGCCTTCGCGGCCTCGACCGCACAGACCGCATTCATCACGTTGTCGGAGGAGGGGCGGTCCGCGGAGCGCTGGCTCCCGGTGAACACGACCGGGACCGGCGAGTCGAGCATGAAGGAGAGCGCGGACGCGGAGTACTGCATCGTGTCGGTGCCGTGCATCACGACGACGCCGTCGGCGCCGGACTCGATCTCCTCGGCGACCGCCGCGGCGAGCTCGCGCCAGATGGACGGATCCATGTTCTCCGAGAGGATGTTCGCGACGACCCGGCCGCGGTAGTTCGCGCGCCCGGCGAGCTCGGGGACGGCCCGGAGGACGTCCTCGGCGTCGAACTGGGCGGTGACCGCGCCGGTCCGGTAGTCGACGGTGGAGGCGATGGTCCCGCCGGTGGAGATGAGCGAGATCGTGGGCAGGTCGTCGTCGAAGGTGATCTCCGAGGTGGCGTCGCCGCCGTCGTCGGTCTCGGCCGCGGGGTCGACCTCGCGGACGCCGGACTCGAGCACCTCGACGTCGGCCGCCTCGCGGTCGATCCCGACGTTGTACCCGCCGTCGAGCTTGACGACGAGGTGGTCGCGCGTCGTGGAGGGGAGCAGTACGCCCTCGTTGGTGACGCCCCCGCGCTCGACGCGGACGCGATCTCCCGGTTGCATACGACCGGATTCCCCCGGGGCGGACTTGAATCCAACCGTTCGACGCGGGAAGAGGGACGACGAAAGAACGCGGGGACGAAAGCGAAGCGAGGAGGAGCCTGTGGCGGCGGAGACCGGCGGCTATCGACCGATCACGGGGGCGACGAGCGGCCGGGTCAGTGCTCGATATACTCGGCTTCCCAGTCGGTGCGCGCCTCGATTTCGCGGCGACCCCGTCGAGTCAGCGTGTAGTAGTTGGTACGGCGGTCGCGCTGACCCTTCTCGACGAGTCCCTTCTCGACGAGCGTGTCGAGGTTCGGGTAGAGGCGGCCGTGGTGGATCTCCTTTTCGTAGTACTCTTCGAGCTCCTCTTTGATAGCCAGCCCGTGCGGCTCGTCGAGCCCCGCGATCACGTAGAGCAGGTCGCGCTGAAAACCTGTGAGGTCGTACATACAACTGCTCGTACATACCTGTCGAAAATAAATAAATATACCGTTACATCAGTATTCGTACGACCACACCGCAGGCCGTACCTCGCCGCAACGGACGCACTCGTTCTGTCAACTCCGCAACTCTCGCTCGGGACCGATTCGATGTGTACAGCCGGAAGGTCGTTTTTGCGGACTGATACGTGTCGCAGGTTCGGTGACACGCGGGGTCGGCCGCGTCCGAAGTCGTCACGGGGGCGCACGCACGGGGAGAACGGGCGCGTTCGGGTCGGCACGGATGCGGAGAGCGCGGCGTGCTTCGGTCGGACGGGGGACGGAGAGACGCGACGCTGGCGGTCAAGTATCGGAAGAAGGCACGCCCGACGCGGAAAAAAGCCGCGTCGGGCCTGCCGATTGGTCCCCGCTGACGCTTCGGCCCTCCAGACGAAGCGTCACCTGTACGTAGCGGGTAGAACGGCATAAACGTGTCGTACGTCGCTCACATGTGTTCTTCTTCTAACACCCAGCCGAGCGCGCGCTTGTAGTGGGTGAACAGCTCCTCGACGCCGCGGTGGTTCATCTCCTCGTCCTCTAACTGCTCGCGGAGGAACTCGTACTGCTCTCTGACCTCCTCTTCGGAGCGCATACCGGGAGAAGGGCTGCCGGCCGGATAGTGTTGTGGCCGAGGGGATCCGGGCGGTTACCGGTACCACGCGACGAGAGGGCCGGCTATCAGCAGCACGCCGACGGCGGTCAGTACGCCGCCGAGACGCGGCGACCCGTTAAGCGTCGTCATGCCGAGTACCATCGTCACGCCGATCATCGTCGTCAAAAGGCCGGTCACCAGGAATACGGCACCCCACACGATATCGGGGACCAGTTTGGCTACCTCACCGATCAGAACGTCGATGATGTCGTCGAGCATGGGGACCAGACGTGTGCCGGCAACGATTCTGTCGAACAAAATACTGCCGACGATCGGTGACGAACACCTCCAAAGCCCCAGCCGCGAGGACTCGCGCCCGGTGGGCGCTCATCGGCACGCGCCACCGCCTCGTTTACTTTTTAAAATGTCGTCGTCGCGGTCGCGGGCGAACGGTAACGTTGATACGTCGACCGCGGGTAGGGAGGGAGAGATGGACGACCGGACCCGCGAGTACCTCCGGGGTCGCTTCGGCGACTACTACCGGTCGGTCTCGCTGTCGCTCCCGCCCGACGCGAACCTCCGCGAGTGGGGCCACATCCCGTGGACCCCGGGGTCGGGGACGACGATGGTCCGCCACCAGTCGCTGTACGACCTCGGCGACGTCGACACGTTCTTCGCCGACAACGCGCCCCGACACGCCTACTTCTCGGCCGCGCGCTACGACGATCCGGGCGCCGCGACGATGGGACAGAAGGGGTGGCGGAACGCCGACCTCGTCTTCGACCTGGACGCCGACCACCTCCCCGACGTCGACCCGGATTCGACCTCCTATCCCGAGATGCTCGCGACGTGTAAGGACGCCCTCCTGCGCCTGCTCGATTTCATCGACGACGACTTCGCGTTCGAGGACGTGACCGTCGTCTTCTCGGGCGGGCGCGGCTACCACGTCCACGTCCGCGACGAGAGCGTCCGTGATCTCGACAGCGACGCGCGCCGCGAGATCGTCGACTACGTGCGCGCGATCGACCTCGACACCGACGGTCTGATCCGGACCGTCTCCGACCGCGGGACGACGAAGCGCGTCCTCCGCACCGAGGGCGGCTGGGGCGCGCGCGTCCACGACGCCCTGGTCGACTACGCCGACGACCTCCGCGAAATGGACGACGAGGCCGCGCGCGAGCGGCTCATGGAGTTCGACGGGATCGGTGAGAAAGGGGCGAAGACGATCCTCGGCGCGTTCGACCACAACCCGACCGCGGTCCGGGAGGGCAACGTGGAGGCCGGCGGCCCGGGCGTCCGCCGGCTCGTCTCCGCGCTCGCCTCGCGCGTCGCCGCGGCCGAGGCCGCGCCGATCGACGAGCCGGTGACCACCGACACCCGGCGGCTCATCCGGCTGCCGGGGACGCTCCACGGCGGCTCCGCCCTGGTCGTCACGCCGCTCGACCGCGACGAGCTGGCCGACTTCGACCCCCTCCGGGACGCGGTCCCCGACCGGTTCGTCGGCCGCGAGATCCGGATCGAGACGGACGCGGATCGGACGGTAGAATTAAACGGCGAGCGCGTCAGAGTTGAATCCGGTAGAAACACCGTGCCCGAGTTCGCGGGAGCGTTCCTGATGGCCCGCGGCGAGGCGCGGAAAGCCCCCGAACGATGACCGACGACAAATGAACCTCGACGAACTCCGGTCCGCGCAGGCGAAGGAGCGGCGGAAGGACAGCCTCCAGCACCTGCGGGACTCGTTTTACGACGACGTGGGCGCGTACGTCGCGGACTTACGCGCCGCGCGCGACCGCCGCGCCGAGCAGGTCGACAACCCCTTCGAGGACGACGACGTCCGCCGGCTCTCCGACGAGGTCGAGACCGCCGAGGAGGTCGCCGAGGCGCTCTACGAGCGCCGGGTCGGCAAGGTCGTCAAGCTCGCCTCCTTCGCCGCGGCCGACATGTCCGTCGACGAGGAGGGGATGACGACCGAGGAGCGCCGGCTGTTCGACGACCTCGTCGATCGCATCACCGCGAACAAGTCGCAGGTGCTCGACGTCCTCGCCGGCGAGTCGCCCGTTCCGGACGAGCCGGCTATCTCGGACGAATCCCCGGTTTCGGACGAACCGGAGCAGCCGGCCGGGGCGGGCCAAACGCCAGCGGTCGAGGAACCCCAACCGACCGCCGACACGGAGGCGACCGGCTCGGAGCGAACCGAGTCGCCGCCCGCCGACACAGGCGCTCTCGCCGGTGCGATGGGCGGCGACGACGGCGAGTCGTCCCCCGACGCGTCGCCGGAGTCGCGCGAGGGCGACGAACTCCCTCCGTCCGGGTCAGCTGAGGAGGACGACGGCGGGACGACGCCGGTACCGCCCGATCCGGCGCCCCCCGGAGCCGTCGGTGTCGACGCCGAGAGCGGAGAGACCGACGGTCTCGGCGACGCCGCCCCCGCCGCCGCCGATCTGGCGGACGACGCGGAGGGGGAACCGGACCCCGGAGCGACGACGGACGGCGGGGCGGTCCCCGAAGCGGCGGCGGCCAACGAGCCGGGCGTCGAGTCCGGACCGGGGGAGTCACCCGACCGGGCGACCGTCCGGATCACTCGCGACGTGGGGGCCATCTTCGGCGTCGACGAGCGGGAGTACGAGCTCGCGAGCGAGGACGTGGTCTCGCTCCCGGTCGAGAACGCCGACCCGCTCGTCCAGCGCGACGCGGCCGATCGGATCGACTGACCGGAGCTGATGGCACCCCCACCGACCGCCGATCGGTCCGACGCCGACGGAGGATCCGATTCTCCCGGAATAACGCGTATTACGGCCGTGTTTGGCGCTGCCGCGACGGTTCTTTCGCTCGGCGGTATCGCCCTCGGAGTCCTGCTCGACCCGACCTTCTCGTGGACGACCGACGCGCTCTCCGACCTGGGCGTCCGCGACGGGAGCGCCCCCGCGTTCAACTGGGGGTTGATCGGCGGCGGGGCGGCGGGCGTTCTCTACGCAGCGGATCTCGGGCGAGGCGGCCGGTCTCTCCGAGCCGCGCTCCTCGCGCTGGCGATGATCGCGATGGCCGGCGTCGGCGTCTTCGACCTCACCGAACCGCTCCACGGTCCCGCCGCGATCGGGTTCTACGGACTCATTACGCTGGTTTTCGCCGTCGACGGATGGACGAGGCGCGGGGAGGCGACCGGCCGCGTCGCGCTCGCGTTCGCCCCGGTTCACGTCGCCGTCTGGGCGACGTTCGTCGCCGGCTGGTGGCCCGTGACCGGACTCGCGCTGCCGGAGCTTCCCGGCGCGCTCATGCTCGCCGCGTGGGTGTGGGTCGTCGGCCCGGCGCCGGTGAGCGGAGCGGCTCGCTCTCGCGCAGGCGAGTCGGGCGGGTCGAGTGAACCCGACGACCCGAGCGGGTCGAGCGGATCCGGCGATCCGACCGACGGACACTAACGCCGCGGGCGGCTACGGGCGGTCGATGAAGCTGGAGTTCCTCGGCGGCGCCCGCGAGGTCGGCCGGAGTGCCCTCCTCGTCGACGACACCCTCCTGCTGGACTACGGACTCCTGACCGCCGACCCGCCGCGGTACCCGGTGCGAGACCCCGAGCCGGACGCGGTCGTCGTCTCGCACGGGCACCTCGACCACGTCGGGGCGGTCCCGGCGCTGCTGAAGGGCGACCGCCGGCCGCCGGTCCACTGGACGCCGCCGACCGGCGAACTCGCGCGGACCCTCGCCGAGGACACGCTGAAGCTCCACGGCAACAGCCCGCTGTGTCCGTTCGGCGCCGAACACGTCGCGCGGCTTGGCGAGGTCGAGCGGCGGCACGGCTACGGCGACCCCTTCCCGGTCGCGGGCGGAACCGACGGCGGCGGCTACGAGGTGACGCTGTTCTCGGCGGGGCATATTCCGGGTTCCGCGCACGTCCTCGTCGACGACGGCGAGGCGCGGCTGCTGTACTCCGGCGACTTCCACACCGACGACCAGCGCCTGGTCGCGGGGACGACGGCGCGGCCCGACGCCGACGTCGTGGTCTGCGAGTCCACCTACGCCGACGTGACCCACGAGGACCGCGCCGCGGTGGAGTCGGCGTGGGCCGACCGCGTCGAGCGGACGATCTGGGAGGGCGGCACCGTCGTCGCGCCCGCGTTCGCGATCGGTCGGACGCAGGAGCTGCTCCTCGTCGCGGCCGCGCACGGGATCACGCCGTACGTCGACGGGATGGGCGTCGGGGTGACGGAGATGCTCCGGCAGTATCCGTCGTTCCTGCGCGACTCCGGGGCGTTCGGCGAGGCGGTCGGCCGCGCCCGCGTCGTCACGGGACGCGACGGGCAGCGCGAGCGGATCGCCGCCGAGAACGCGCTCATCGTCACCACCTCGGGGATGCTCGCGGGCGGCCCCGTTCACACCTACCTCCCGGAGATCCGGACGAACCCGACGAACCTCGTGACGCTGACGGGGTACCAAGTGGAGGGGACGCCGGGACGAGAGCTTCAGGACCGCGGACAGTTGGAGCTGAACGGCCGGGTTCAGCCGGTGAGCGCGCGAGTCGAGTCGTACGACTTCTCGGCGCACGCCGACCGCGGAGGGCTGGAGTCGTTCCTGGAGGCGTACCGGGACGCGCAGGTATTGGTGAACCACGGCGACCGCTGTGAGGCGTTCGCGGAAGACCTGCGTGAGGACGGGTTCGCGGCGAGCGCGCCCGAGATCGGGGAGCGGATCGAGCTGTGAAGGCCAGCAACTGCGATTTTACGCGGCAACTCGCGCGATCGTAAAAAGTACGATCGAAAACTACCTACTCCCCGCCGTCGGTATACGCCCAGTCGTCGAGCACGCGCTCGGCGACGGCGTTGGCCTCCGCCGGCGAGGGGCAGGAGCCGTCGACGACCTCTTGGGAGAGTTCGCCCGCGAGGTCGTACACCGCGGACCCGTCCGCGCGCTCCGCCACGCGCTCGAAGGTCGGTCGGTAGCCGGCGGCGGCGCGCTGGCCGATTTCGTCGATCGAGGCGTCGATGGTGTACTCGAGCTGCCGGACCGCTTCCTCGGGTCTCATACGCGGTACACCGGCCGCGACCCACTTAAAGGTACTCGGATTCGAAACTGAGTTAATTTCGTCCCCGAACCGACGTTTATACGCGTCGGGGGCGCGGACTGGGGGCATGACCGACGAAGCCGAGCGCGGCGCCGCCCCGGGCAATCGCGCCGACGAGACCTCCCCCGTCGCGGACCGCGCGGACGACGCCGCCGAGCGCGCCGCCGTCGCGAGACGCGCCGCAGAGGCGGGCGCCGCGGTCGCAAACGAGCGCTTCCGGAGCGACATCGACGTGGAGACGAAAGGCGAGGACGACGTGGTCACCGAGGCCGACCGCGCTGCCCAGCGCACCGTCATCGAGGCGATCCGCGAGTCGTACCCGGACGACGCGGTCGTCGGCGAGGAGGAAGACGAGCGCAAGACCGTGTCGGAGTCGGGCGCCGCGTGGGTTATCGACCCCATCGACGGCACGCACAACTACGTCCGCGACATCCGCGTGTGGGCCACCGCGGTCGCGGCCGTCGTCGACGGCGAGCCGGTCGCGGCCGCGATCGTCGCGCCCGCGCTCGGCGACACCTACACCGCCGACGCCGAGGGCGCGTACCGCAACGGCGAGCCGATCTCCGTGAGCGACGCGAGCGAGCCCCGCGCCGCGACCGTCGACCCGACGATCTGGTGGGCGTACGACGCCCGCGACGAGTACGCGCGCGCCTGCGAGGCGATCGTCACCCGCTTCGGGGACATGCGCCGGCTCGGCGCCGCGCAGGTGGTGCTCCCGACCGTCGCAGACGGCGGGCTGGAGGGGACGATCACGAACGTCGCCGCGAACCCGTGGGACACGGTGGCCGGCGTCTTCGTCATCCGGCAGGCCGGCGGGCGCGTGACGGACTTGGAAGGGAATCGATGGCGTCACGACTCGACCGGGTTGGTCGCCTCGAACGGCGCCCTCCACGACGAGGTCCTCGCGGCCGCGAACGAGATCGAATCGGACTGACACGTGGAGTACGGAGTGGTTTTCAATCGGTTCGGGGTCGTTGAGTAGCGAGATGAAGCGACCGCTCACTCGGGGCGGAACACCGCCAAAGCCCCAGCCGCTCGGCTATACGTCACTACTTGCTGATCGACGCTGAACACCGCCAAAGCCCCAGCCGCGACGGCTCGCGCGGCTTGCTGTCGTTCGAAAGGCGCTTCGCGCCTTTCGTGATGTCGTCAGAACGCTTCGCGTTCTGAC
>NZ_JAGGKE010000021.1 GCF_017873555.1 Halorubrum trapanicum
GCTGGTCCTCGTGGATTTCACCGTCTGCTTGCTTGGTATTAGACACACCTTCAGCAAGCAGACGTCTCAACTAACCGGCTTTGTGATGTACTGAATATTCCGTCGTATACTTGTAATGCTCATCAACGTACTCCTGTACGCCGTCAGGCATTCGACCTCCCGAACCGTATGGAGGGTTCATCAGGGCAACGTCATAGTCCTGCGTCAGCACCACTAGTAAATTGAGGAAACTTCGAAGGTCTTGCTCGCCAAAGGTATCAGAGGTCCGCTCCTCAACAGCCTCCTCTAACTGCTTCAGAAATGCATTCAGTGTATGTGGACCATCCTCGTTCCACCTCATGAGGTCGGTCTGTTCCTGCATAAATTCATCAGAAAGCATCCCTTGGACGTCGAGAAGACTTCCAAGCGCCTCAGTGGTTTGGAACTCCGTTATTATCTCATCGAGAGCTTCTCTAACCCTAGTTCCTTCACCTGTGATCTGGTCAAGGACCTCAATAGCCTCCTCAACTTCAGCGACTCGGGCATCAGCACAGACGATATTCACATTCGGCATCTCGAAGTCGCCGATGCCCTCTTCCTCTGCGCGAGTTCGGGCCTTTAGATAGAGATTGAAAGCTGCCAACTGGCAGGAGCGAAGATCGATGTCGACACCGTAGAGGTTGTGTTCGAGAATCTTAGCTGGAATCTCGCCGCGGTCGAGATCTGGACGTTCAGCCCACCAGATACGCTCAAGGATATCAAACGCGTATAGCAGGAAATGGCCGCTCCCGCAGGCAGGGTCGATAACGCGAATCTCTGAAGGATCATCAAAAGAAGGAGCGTCCTGGGGTTCATCATCGGGGATGAGATACGTACTCAGGTTAGGAATGTCAGGAGACTCCTCAGGCGTTACAAGACGGTTCTTCCGCTCCTCCACAGAGAGTGATTCAGACCCCGGAACTGAGGATTCTTGGCCCGTTGCTTCCAGATAGAGTTTTCCAAGGCTATTGTCAGCCAGCATCCGAACAACCCAGTGAGGAGTGTAGAATTGATTTGCCGGCCCTACGTCGTCTGGTTCTAGGGTGTTTTTGGCATCAAGCGCCTCGACGAGAGGTCGGTTGTAGTACTCGTAAACCCAACCAAGCACGTCGTCAGCTCGCCAAACCTCCGTAGGGACATCATCTAGTTGCTGACACAGATCTTCAAAAGCGTCGACATCAGGATCAACTATACTGTACGGCGATTTGAGATCGAAAAGAATCTCTATTTCGTCAGCTAGTCTGCGGCAAGCCTCGTCATATGCCTGGATTTTCGCTTCGTCAGGAGAAAGATACTGCTCATTTTCAAGCTTTTCAGCTGCGGGAGTGGTTCCAGAATCTCCAAACTGGGTTACAGGGCGGTCGATGAATCCGCGCACTTCCATGCAACGCAGAGCGGTGAGACGGTTGACAACCGTGTAGCCCACACCCATCACGTACTGCTCAAACTTGTCTTCCCACGACTTATCGCCGTCCTCGCGTTCGACAGCTTTGACGAGTTCTGTACGAGTTTCGGCTTCCTCGCCAGCGAGATCCTGTCCACCATTCTCGTGATCTAATTCGTAAGTGTATTCAAGTTGATACCTAATATCTGCCTCAACAGTCTCCCGAAGGTTTGTGACGACGTCTTCAAGATGCTCACGCTCTGATTTGTCCAGTTGGGCTTTCGTCTCAAGAGAAGATTGTCCAGACATGATGTACCGCCTTGTCTCCTACCTCTTAATGAGCCCACATCAAAGTTCCCTTGCGGTCCGTTCATTTGCCCAGAAATCTGCACAAGAACTTCTAAGTAGATACCACGGTCTCGTCATAGTATGGCTACAGGTCGAAACGGGGAGTTGGACTCATGGCTCCCGTCTCTCATCGGGAGACTCCCCGAATCGAAGATCACTACGGATTTGACTCATTGCGGGCTCCAAGCCGAGAGAACACACGATATCGCATCTCTCTACGCGGACGAACTCGATTGGACGTCGGTCAAGGAGATCTGGTACGACGAGCGAGTCGCGAACCGAAGCAGCCGGAACAGCGCTGAAAAGCCCCTTATCGCTATTCGGGCACGGCTTCAGTCAGCAGGTGAAGGACTTCCATCGGTCCCGGTGCTTCCAGAGATCTTGGACCAATGTCGAAACGAACGCGATCAGGCACAGGTCCTCTTCCTCTATCTCGTCAACCACGACGGCCTGGCCCGCTATGTCGTCCACGAGTACCTCCGCCGACTGATGAAACAAGGACCCTCCGCACTCAACTTTGAGACGGATACTGTTCTCAACATCCTCGACGAGTTTCGCGACAAAGCTGGCGAGCCGCTAGAGTACTCGGAATCAACACAGAAACGATGGATACAGGGACTCAGGTCTGCCCTTCGTGATATCGGTGTGCTCGAAGGGAAGACTGAGACCGCCGGTCAACCCCCAAAAGTCGGCGACGTTCCCCTCCAGGTTGCGGCCTACTACTCCTGGGCTCAGAACGGCGACGAGTGGCTCACGAAGCCGATTGGCTGGCTCTACCTGTTCCAGTCCGAAGAGTACTGGGAACCGCAGAGCAAGCGGCTGGCCGGATATGAGGGCTGGACACACCACGAAGCCCGGAGTCGCGTCTGGTTCGAACCCGTCGACGACTTCTACACGATGCTCGCGGAGGGGTCGGCATGACTTCCATGGACGACCTGTTCGAGAAGCAGGATGCGACCTTCGAGGAGTCCATTCGTATCGACCGGAAGTTCGACGAGGACGACGACAGAGCCGCTCATCGCGATCAGCTCTACCGCCACTACCTCGACACCTACCACATCACAGATGCCTCAGAGGACTTCCTTCGGGACTTCTTCACTCGAATTCACGGCCACGACGAGGAGATGCGGAAAGGAGCCAATCACTGGCTCTACGGGTACTACGGTAGCGGGAAGAGCCACCTGCTGACCGTCCTCAACCTCCTCACCGCGTCTGCAGATCTCGAAGAGGAAGACAGAAAGGAGGTCTGGAATCGGTTGGATTCAGATAGTACCTACAGCGACCTCTACGAGACATGGTCCTCGATGCTCGACGAGTACCGTCTTGTCCCCCTCCCGATCAACCTCCTGAAGTACCAGAGCGTCCGGGAACAAAGCTTCAGTGAGATCATTCTCCAAGCAGTCTATCAGGCGCGAGGCCTCTCGAACCGACTCGACGTCGCATTCTTCGAGGAGTGGTACCAGAATCAGGGAACGTGGGATCAGCGTGACGAACTCACGAAAGAGGTTCTCAAAGACGAAGGCGTTCCAAACGCGGACCAGTACTCGTGGGACGACGTCCAACAGTACCGAACCCTCTCTGATCTCGTTCTAGAGGAGCTCGTCGAACGAGAGACAGGAACTGCAGATGGATTGGCGGACATCCAACGCCAGGATATCGGACAGCGGATGGCTGTCGAAGCCGTCGAGTCGTATCGGCAAGACCTCGAGACGGAGTCTGAGAAGCCGGTAAAGATCGTCCTCCTCGTCGACGAGGTGACGCTCTTCATCGGTGGGGACTACCAGCGTCTCTCGGAACTCAACGCGCTCGCAGAGAGTATCGATACGATCGGCGAGGGGAACATCCAGATGGTCGCGACGGCGCAGTCCCAAATCGAGGACGTCCGACCAGGACTTGCCGCGAAGCAACTCGACTTCGGGATTCTCAAAGACCGGTTCCCCCACCAGTACCACCTGCCAAGTCATCACGTCGGGGAAATCGTTCAGCGTCGCCTCCTCGAGAAGACCGAAGCAGGAACAGATTGGGTTGAGTCAGAAGCACTGACGGCGCGGATACATCCGACATCTACGTTCGTCTACTCAGAGGTCGGGCAGAACACAGAGCCTCCTCTCAATCGAGTCAAGGAAAAGGAGTTCGTGCAGTTCTATCCGCTCCTGCCCTACCAGCCGGCACTCTTCCTGGAGATACTCTCGAACCTTCGGAACGAGTTGGCCGACTCGACGAAGTCGATCTTCTCTGGGACAGCGAGAGCGATTCTCGCCATCGTTGCCGGACTCCGAGACCGATGGATGCGCGACGAAAGCAAAGACGAGCTGTCCCTCATCAGCCTCGTCGATTTCTATGACCTGATTCGGTACGAGCTCGAGGACATCATCCCCAACGAGATCGAGGTCTTGGAGGAGATCGAAGCCGACGAAGACACGACTGACTTCGATCTCAAGGTCGCAAAAGCGGTCTTGCTCCTCTCGTACGTGCCCGACTCAGTCCCACAGAACGACGCCAACATCGCGGTGGCGGTGATGGACGACCTCAACGGGCAGCCGCGGACGACCGTCCGAAACCAGGTCCAGAATTCACTGGAGAACCTCGACAAGTACATCAGGCCGAATACGGCCGAGGACGGTCCTCTCCTTCGAATCACGGATCGAGAGGAACGAGAGATCATCGAAGAGGCACGCAAGAACCGCAAGAACCCAGATTGGGACGAGATTATCGCCGCTTTCGACACTAAACTCTGGGCGGACATCAGCCCTCGTCTGAATCTCCCAACGTCGGTTCCCTACGGTGGGGACGGCGACAACTACCCAATCTCGTACAACTTCTCCATCGATGGACAACCACTAGATGGGGTGGACGAACACGAGGGTGCCCTCGAAGCCACTGTGGTTATCCGGGGCGTGCGACCTGATGTCGACTCTAAGAAAGTCAACGAGGGAACGATCTACTGGTCGGTCAAGGAGGATGGATTGGATGATCTCCGAAGCCAGCTCATCGAGTGGTGGTCGTTCCACGAAGCGACTGCCGAGACGGAAACACCCGATACGATAGCCCGAGACGTCGACGATGCAGCGGACAGGGTGAAAAGTAAGCTCGCGAGCGCGCTCAAAGATGGCTCGTACAAGGTTGAATCTCAGGAACCGCGTGGTCTCGAGTCTGCGGTCAAAGAGTGCATCAACCGTGCCTATCCCTCGTTCTTCCATCCCGTCATGCTCGAGGTGGACCAGAGCTACCTCTCGGAGCTAAAGCGACTCAACGACGACGAGGAGTACCCGGAGTGGGCACAGAAAATCGATGTTCCAACGCCAGATGCGGAGGTATCCACGATGGGGACGATTGCGAAAGAGATCCGAGGCGCCGTCGGTCGAACGCTGGTTGACCATGACAACGAGATGGGTCTGCCAGCGCTCTTCGAGAACATCACCGAGGAGACGCCGTTCTATGGAGAGGTCAAACCTGCAGTAACAGCGGTCCTCTGGGGGCTGTGTCGCGCAGGGGAGTTCCGTCCCGTTGCAGAGGACGGAGAGGCTCTCTCCGCGGATGAACTGTTGACGCTCTCTCAACAGATGGAGATCAAGCTGCGTACGGCACCGTCGTCGACGTCGCTCAAGGAACAATTCATTGATGCGGGAATCATCGACCCGATTCAAACGGTCGACGAGGGAATCGTGGCCCTCGAAGAACTGAATGAGTCGGTCAAGAGGCAAGCGCGCACGCTTGCAGAGACGACAGAAGTCAGTACAGAGACTGAACTAGAGAGCGATGCACTCGTCTCTCTGGTTGCGTCATTCAGTAATGCGCTCTCTGAACTGGCGGATAGCGCTAAATCTCGCGCCGACGCGATCGCTGCTGACGATACGGACTGGGAAGAGATAATCGATCAAGTGGCGAGTGACGAAGAGTGGTTGACCGGGGTTGAGGATCGATGGGAATCCAGGGAATCCTACCTCTTACAACTCGACGGGCTGCTGCGGTTCAGAGATCTGGAGATTGACTGGCTTAGCCAATCGTTCTACGACGCACTGGACCAGCTGAGCCAACAGCTCGAAAACGAGTCTGGTCGGGAGTGGTGGACGCAGGAGGGTTGGCAGTCCTTCGATCAGTCTCTGGATGCCCGGTTGACCGCAATCTCAGCGCTTGAAGAGGATTGGTCGGCTCAAGTGGCAGAGACCAACGCGAAATCACTAGTGACGGAACTCGAGGGACATCAATGGCTGATCCCGCCCCTACAGCTGCCTGAGCACAGCGTTCACGATGGATTCCAGTCCGGATATCTCCGCCCACTTCGGCACTTCAAAGATACCCATGAAAGCATCCAAGCCTGCATTAGTGCGCTAACGAACCGGGAACCAGGAACTCATGATGAACGCACATTGAAACGAGCGCTCGGGACGGTATCCTCAACGACGGATTGGGACAGCCTCACTGAGGACCGAGTCGACACGTATCGAGAAAAGTACGAGACTGTAGAGCAGTTGGTCGGTGGGACTCGACCCGAGGAAATCGAAGGCGTAGGTGTGCTATTCGGCGATGAGTCTGCACTCAAGGGCCAATTTGAGCGTCTCGTGAAGTCGAGGGAGCCGACGATCGAACAGATCGATGGAGGTGTGATTATCAAATGACGTCGACGCGAAACCCGCTCAAGAGATTTACCGAGGAATTGGTCGACTTCGCAAGTGGCGAACGGCGAGGAATTCGAAATCCCTTCGTCATGGTGCCAGTCGAACCATCTGTTGAACACCGGGTGACGGAACGGTTAGTTCAGTGGGCAGACCCCGAAACACCAGATACACTGACGAACTGGGCTGGCATCGAGAACCAGGCCGGCAACGAACTCACAGTCGAGTGTGTTCGGCTCGATCACCTGATGCCCGAGACGCGTGTTTTCGAAACCACACTCGATCTCGGGCCTCTTGAGCGGACCACCACGAACGCAGTAACGGAGACACTCGAAACGAGTCTAGCTGACGAACTCATCGGGAAACTCGTCGAAGGACAACTCAAAGGCGAGAACGCGCAGCAGCATATCCTTCTGCTGGTGAACCTCGGAAGCCTCTATCCGTTCACCCGCGCCTCAGAGCTGCTCGATGAGATGGACCGCCGAAACGTGAATACTACAATCGGAATCCCGTTCCCGGGTTCGATTAGAGGCGGGAAATTGAGCTTCTTCAACGAGGACGCGCGCCACTACTACCCAGCCCACAGAATCGACGAGAAAATCACGGAGGTGTATCTCGATGACTGATACGACACTTGAATCACTGTTTGCTCGCTCGCCGACGCGAGAACTCGAAGAAGTACAGAAAGTCAACGAAGTCGGCCAAGCCGAACGCGACATCGACGAGTTCTACGAGACTGATAGCGCTCGAAAGGTACTCACAGAACTTGGAGAGGTCGTCAACAGTACAGGATCACAGCCACGGTTCCGGTACGTCCATGCCACCTTCGGATCCGGGAAAACGCACCTTCTGAAGCTGATCGGAATCGCGACTGGCGAGATCGAGGGGCTCGAAACAGTCGCTCCAAAGCTATCGAGCCAATTCTCTGGGTTCAAGGAATTCAGAGACCGGCTCAATTCGTCCCACATCGATCACTTGGTCCCCCTGTTCATGAACCTCCTCGACCGGGACAAGGTTCGTGACTCAACGCTCTCTCTCCTGATCTACGAGGAGCTGGGGAATCAGCTCAACTACCCGACTGACCCACTCTGGCTACTCGAGTGGGCGTGGACACTAGAGGTCGAGCATGGGCTCTGGGAAGCCGTACGCTCTGTAGAACACGATGGAATGTCGATACAGGAGGCAGCACAAGACAAGGCTGCGCTCCGTCCATGGCTCTATGAAGCACTTCCCGAGATGGACGGGACTGACGGCACGCCTTATGCAACAAAAGATGGCGTCAGGGAATCAATCGAGCAAGCCACAGGACGGATCAGTACTGAGGCGTTCACACCCGATGAACTCGTAGAACGGCTGGACCGAACGAAGCGCTACTTACAGGAATCAGGCGAAACGTACGAGTTCCTCATCGGGCTCGACGAAGTCGCCATTTACGTCGGTGACCAGCAACACCGCTATCGAGAGTTCCTGGAGACGGTCGACACACTCATCGCCGACATTAACCCCCCAATTTTGGGAACAGGACAGTGGTCGCTGCGGGACATGCAGCAGGATTTCATGGGAGAGGTCGATCCTGAGGCGTGGTACACGAACGAAATTCCGCTCCGGGGTGCCGATACAGAGATCATAGTCAGAAAGCGGTGGCTCCGAAAGTCAGATTCCGGGGCGAACACGGTACACGACCTGCTCGAACGGGCTCCTGACTTCGAGTTAGAACTTGCCGACGCTTCAGAATACACCGACGTCGGAGAGCCCGTAGAGGCGTATCCCTTCCGTGAACACGACCTCTGGTTGCTCCGCGAGGTCATGCAGAGTCTCAAAAAAGAAGACTTGGAAGTGGACAGAGAGTATGTTCAGGGACGAGCGCTGCTGATTCTCGTTCGTTCTCTCTTCACCAGCTTTGATTGGTCCCAGAAAGAGCCTGGAGCGGTCGTTGCGTGGGATGAAATCTATGACTTGATTGAGCGCGAAACAACGGACATTCCAGGGTGGGCAAAGGACCAGATCCAGAAAGTCGAGAACACGACTGACGAGATGGGGGTGAGTGTCGCGAAAGTTCTCTATCTCCTTGGCCAGGTCGACGCCGTCCCAACAACGAAGGAGAACATCACACGGCTGCTGGTTAGCTCAGTAGATACTGACATCGATCAGCTCGAAAGCGATGTTGAGGAAGCCCTCAAAGCGCTGATGGAGGACAACTTCGTTCGAACCGACGAGAGTGTCCAACCGCAGACGTATAGAATCCTGTCGAAGGAGATTGTCGAGTTCTGGGATCAGATTCACCGGGAGGCAGCAGGGCTTCCTCAACATCAAGTTCGGTACAATATTGAGGACCTTCTTCGGGAGGCGGATCGTGGTCGGTTGACCGCGGATGATTCACTCCGAACGCGGAATATCGATGGGATCTCCGACGCCCCGTATACGTTCCGCTACACTGTATTAGACCAAGTCGACTCCTCACCGGAACCTCGTTTCGATGGTGTAGTTGCCAGGGTACTAGCGGCTGACCCGGATACAATAGAAGAGTCACGAACAAGATGGCAGGAGGCGAACGTTGGTGACCAAGGCGTTGAAGACGTCCTTATCGTTATTGAGCTTTCAGAGGGCCTTCGCGAGAGTATTCGGCATCTGATTGCGTTGGATAAGTTATTGGAGCCGGGGGCTAGCGCAGAACTCCGTATCGAGCAACAACAGGAAGAGGAGACCGTCGAAGACGAGATCGAGGAACTCCTCTATGGCGCGAAGCTCTATACACCGGACCATAACACGACGCGAGGGACGTATCTAAGCAACATCGATAGTGTGCTCGCTGATGCTGTCAGAGAGAAATTCGAGAACAGGAAAACACTCGATACACGGCTGCAGGAGGTTGACGACGCTCGGACCCTCTTCGAGTTCTTCAACGGAAATGGTACGTGGCCGTTCTCAAGTGACGACGCAGAAATGCTCGGGGTCAAGACAGTTCCGAGAGAGATTAGTGATGGGTGGGCTGAAGAGTTCCTCAACGATTACGCTGGAGAGGAATTAGTGAGTGGAGAGACTGTCCTCGAAGAAATCGCTGGTCGGCGGGGAAAATATCTCGGGACGCCACGCGAGGCACTAGCCGCGCTTCTGATCACGCTCGCCGCAGCAAACAAAATCGAGATCAGACGTGATGGGGTCCGTATCGAAGACCCGGGCGAAATCGGTCGCGTGATGCGACGTCTTTCCGATATCCGTGACATCGATATTGGATTCGATCCCGTGGACATTGAGGGAAGTAGCAATCTAAAAGCGGTCTATCAGTCTCTCCGAGGATTCGCTCCACAAGGGAACGATCCGACCGCTTGGCTCTCCAATCTCGCATCATGGGCAGAAAAGAATAGTTCGGGTATTCGGAACATCTGTGCTCGTGTGGATCTCGAGTTTGACGAAGAAATCACACTGGATGCGCTCCGTGACGCATTAGAACCAGGGATGGCAGGTGGTGAACCTGACGATGCAGTACTGACTGAATCGCCAGTACCAACGCAGGCAGAGTGGTTCCACAAAGCTGAACCATTATTCGAGGGCGAGGAGCCGCTCTGGGATGAGTTCAACAGCACACTCGAGACGATGCGATCACTGTACCCAGATGCTGCGATTACCTACAAGATGGAGGACGCCGTCGATGGGTCACGCATCCCTTCCAAGGAGAGTCTCACTAAGCTCCAGACAGAGGCTCAGGACTTCCGTACCTCCCAGATTAGTGAGCTCTACCACCTTCTCACGGGAACCACACCCGAGGGGGATTCGATCTCGGAGCTCTGTTCAGCGGTCGAGCAAGCGTTACTGGATCAAGACATAATCGTAGAAATCGATACCGTCACCGAGACAATTTCAGGAGTGAATTTCGAGTCACTCAGAGAACTCGATGAGATCGCTGCATCCGCGGATGACATCTCCGAATCCGATATCGCATCCGGGAACGCAGTCAGCGAAGCTAGCCAGCTTGAGGAGGCACGGGGACTACTCGAGGATCAACCAAATGGTCCTCTCTACAATCAGCTCGAATCTCGGTACGAGGAACTCAACTCAGAACATTCTGATGCGTTCATCACGAAGCAGGTGAAGCGTGCGCTAAGTGGACCAGACCTCGTCACACCGTCTCGAGCAGAAGCGTTGGTGAAACAGGCCGATGCAAAGCTCCAGTCAGAGGACGATGATGAGGATGATGAAGACGATGATGACCAAGATGACGATGGGCCTTCTGCCGACGAGCTCTGGGCAGAGGTAACAGAACCAGGTGACGGAACAATTGTGGTTATCGATACAGAGGAGGGAGACCGATGAAGTCGCAACCAACTACGACACTCGAAAACCAAGCGAAAGCCCATCTCGAGGATGAGTTTCCTGATGAACACGCAACGGCAGTTCGGGTCGTCTGGTGGGACGAGGGGGGCCATCTCCGGGAGGTTGTCCGTGCTGCTGCAGACCAGATTGGAGTGAGGTTCTCGGAGGCAGAACGGTTCCCTCTCGAACTGAGGAGAACCGCAGTGAAAGAACCGGAATCGCCCCACGTCTGGTACATCCCGGAAGCGAAAACAGTCAAAGATTCAGAAGAGGGGATGATTGAGCGGGACTGGTTCAGAGACATCCGTGAAACAGGCGGTGAAATCGAACTCACAATCGAACAGCTGACTGCCGAGTTGTATGAGGTAAACCCCTGGGATATCTACGATATTGAACGAGGAACGGAATCTGATCGCGAAACTGCGGCGAAGGTAATCAAGAATCAGTTTGGGAGCGGTGGAATCCCACGCTACGGAGATCTAATCGGTGAGATCATCACCAAAGGGGAGGGGCAGATTTTAGAGCATCTCCTCGAAGGAGGATGGCCAGAAATTGACCGGGATGACGAGACAATCGCCCGAGTGCAAAAATCACTGAAAGACAGGCACGTCGCTCCTGCAGACAGTGCTGAAACACCAGAGGAGATCGAGGACGTCGTCTGGAAGTGGGCCGTTGCCCGCTGGCTAGTCGCCGAGGGAATGGATGTCGACGCCTTCCCCGAGGGATATGGAAAAGTGGGTAGCACCCTTGGCGATATCAACCCACTAAAACGGATTGTCGATTCCCGACAGAGCAAGCGGTTGGCAGAGCGGTATCTGAGCGAGAGCTACTGGGGGGATGTAATCGAAGCATCTGACGATGTGTGGGAGCTCGTGGCCTGTCCGGTTGATGGGGCGCTTGATGCAGCTCTGTGGGATGCTTGGCTCGAATCATTAGAAGAGGGGAGGTACACGGAATGTATCGAAAGAGCGAACGAACGCCAACAAGCCCTCGGGGTGTATCCGGACGATATTCCCTGGACCACGCTCTGGGAACAAGCCGAACAGGTAGCCGAGTTGGAATTGCGGTTTGCAGCCTGGGAAGAGCGGTCCCAGTCGTTCGACCCCTTCGACCAGTATGCCGATCAGGAAGACGGAACCTGGAAGATCGACTATGGGGTGTTGGAACTCGAGATCACAGGTGAACCCGAGCAAGAGAGACTCCTCAACTCTCACCCGGCGACGGAATCGCTCCCTGAGATTCGCGCCGAGCTCTTGGAGACGCGGTATATGAACTATCTTGAGGAGATGAGCGAGGCAGTAGTCAGTTCGTTCAGTGCTGGATCGCCTCTGGCGGGGAAAGACGCTGCCTACGAGTGGTGGACTGACAACGAGCAGGATCTCGCAACAGGGGAAACAGTCGCCCTGTTTCTGATTGATGCGCTGCGATTAGACCTCGCTCGGGAGCTGGCCAACCGCCTTCGAGAAGACTATTCGATCGCCGAAGAGACCAGAGTTAGCACACTTCCATCAGAGACCAAATTCGGGATGGCTGCACTCACACCGGGGCGAGCTCACAGGTTCCGTGTCAAACTCCGGAACGGGAAGCTCTCTGTCGAACGAGGTGGCCAGCGTCTCGACAACAAAGGAAACCGAGTGAAAGTCCTTGAACGAGAGGGATGGGACGTACCGGACGATCGCAATTCCGGGTGGCAACACCACCAAATCGCCTACTACGACAAGGACATCGACGACATCGGTGAGAATGAACTCGACAATCCAGAGAGTCACTTCACCAGTTACATCGACGAACTCTACGATCTGATTACAGAGAAGCTAGAGAACGAAAACTGGGATCGAATCTACGTCGTGACGGATCACGGATTCGTCCTGCTGCCGAAGGGGACTACAATGGAATCGATTTCTAGCTACGACGGAGATGGAGAGGTCAAATATCGGCGAATCGCTGGAGACGACATCGAGGACGCCGGAACAGGCGTCCGAGTCACGGGTCAGACACCCGGGACAGAATATCTGAACACGTCAGTTCGATTGCTCGCCAAACCTCGACAGTACAACAGCAAAAGTGGGCTTACCGACGCCCGCTATTACCACGGTGGGATCCTTCCGCAGGAATGCATGCTGAACTTCCTCCGAGTCGAGAAAGAATAGCACACGGCGAGACAATTCGCTCGTGAACTTGATTAATAAGCGCAGATGAGTACTGTGTACGCAGATGGGCCACGTCTACTATCACCATCCCGGTGACAAGCAGTTCTCTCTTGACTTCGTACATCCGGATCCTGTTGAAATCGTCTCGCAGATCGTCGGTTACGATGACGACGTCGCAGTGAAGGTCCAAGCATACGATATCGACGAAGAATTCTACGTCGTCTATACGTCCCGCGTCGGCGGTGGGCCTGTTCGTGAGATCGATTTCAATCTGAATGAGTCACTCGCGAAGATGAGCGAGGACAACAGCACCATCGTCGTTCGTCTGCTCGAGATTTACCGCGCCCTCATCGCTCAGAACGAGGAGGAAGAAGGCGTTCCTGTCGAGGCATACAAGAAGATCGACGTCGACGCGCTCCCGGACGCGCTTGATCGGACGTCGTGGGAGGGCTCAGCAACAGCCGTTGCAGGCCGACTCGCCTCGAACCTGATTCTGAAACACGCACTTCCGAACGCCAACCACCGGACGGCTGTCGCACTGATTCAGTTCTACCTCCGGCGTCTGAATCCGAACTTCTCCATGCCGGAAACGTCTATAGAAGTCGATTCAGAGACGTACGACTGGCGGGAGTGGGTTAATGAGTACATCAACGAATCGAAGCGGCTGTTGACCGTTCGACGGAAGAACGTCCTCTTCAAGCACCTGTACCGCTTCGGCGCGAGAACACTTGAGCGGAAACACGCGGTCGAAATCGACTTGACCGCATACGAGCTGGATATGTACCCGAGTGAGGCGAAGATCGTCTATGCGGAGCAGCACGAAGAACTCTGGATTGAGTTCGTCAAGGAGGCCGTCGAACGGGCAGGATATCCAGAGCTGAAGGAAACGCCAGGGCTATCGAAGGCAGAGTTCGCTGAAAGGATTCGGAACCTCGAATAAGTGGCGCTGTTAGTCTTGGAGCGTGGCGACTGTTCGGCCCGTTTCCTCGGCCTCTTGGCTGCGCGACATATTGTACGTCGCGAGCGCTTCGTCAACCGCCTCATCAAGACTCATTGGTCAACCTAATCTTGGCTCTTCTACCGTATAAACGCTTGCATGGCTCCAGACGAGTATCAAACAGTCTCAGTTCACCTCGGTCAGTGCTGAGTGCGCAGATGTTCTACTCTGAAGAATCCGTTGCCGTCGAACAATTTGTCCCCGAACAAAGTCCAACCATGTTCGAAGACGTTCTGTAGGGGATATCTGGATTTGCGGTAAGACTACTCGACAACGCTGGCTTCCGAACGCTGTTCTTGACCAATCAGTGCGGCTAGGTCTGCTTTCGTGAGTGGGTCGATGTTAACGCAATCCCCTTCGGCGGTATAGAAGATACCTGCAGTCACGTCTCGGCCAGGGAACCACTCATTCAGCACGTGATAGTACACGCTGAGTTGCTTCCGATACTCATCCTCAGCGTGCCGTCCGAGGTCAGTCTTGAAGTCGATGATCTCGACGGTATCGGGACGAATGTGAACGAGGTCGACGATTCCTGAGATGGTGACCTGTTCGCCATCGACAGTGAGCGGGAGATAGGCGTCCTCCTCGACTCGGAGTTCTCCATCGAGGGAGTCCAGGAACGACTTGATGTGACGCTCGTCGTCGTTCGAGGGTTCGACGTCCCCCTCCAGTACGTACCGCTCAGCGAATTCGTGGGTCTGCGTTCCGAACGCGGCCCCTCTTCCGTCGTCGACGTCCTCGAACACATCGTCGCGCATGAGCGTGTGCGGCGAGTGTCCGACCGGGCCGTCCGGCGTCGGCACGGAAATCTGCAAGTGTGCCTGCGTCGTCTCGTCGATATCGTCTTCCTGAACGTTGGGTTCCAGCTCCTCGAGGTCGACCGGGAGCTCTTCAATGAACGTGTTCGGGCTCTCGCCTGCAGCGAACACGAGATGGCTCTCAGCCCGCGTCATCGCGACGTAGAGCAAGCGTCGCTCTTCGTCGTATCCACGCGGCAGACACTTCCGGAGGACGTCAGTCCGCCAGTTATCGTGAATGTAAGGATACCCGTGATCATCGGCGTAGAGCTTTCGCTGGCGTAGTCCAATCGGATCGTCGAACGTGATCGCGTTACTGTTCCCGCCTGACGGTGGGAAGCAATGGGAGTTCATGTTCGCGAGCACGACAATGGGGTGCTCGAGTCCCTTGGCCGCGTGGATGGTCTGGACCGTCACCGAATTCATACCGGCGCTCGCGTGGACCTCGTGGGTGCTTCCGTCCTCGATGCCGCGTTCGATGAATCGGATGAGGTCACCTCGTGTCAATGTCGTCGCGCTGTGGACGGACTGAATCGTCGTCAGCAGCACGTCGGCGTAGGCCCCGTCGTAGTCGTACTGGGAGAACACGCGCTGGGCAATCCCACCGACCGTCTCCAGTGACGCAAGCTCGGACTTGAACGCCTGCATGTTGGTGGGGTACTCCTCGCTATCGAGGACGTGTTTGATCTCGTCAAGCGTGTAGCCAGCTTCCTCAAGCACGACTGCCCATCCCCGCTCCGCTTCGGATTCGAGGATTCGCAGCCACGCCACGAGAAGCTTCGCCGGGTCAGACCGGAACAACTCGATGCCTCCTTCATATGCCATCGGCAACCCATACGCCTCGGCGACAGAGAGGAGTTCTCGGCCGAAGTCACGAGTCCGGGTGAGGACGGCGATGTCACCGTACTTTGGCAGACGAAGTTCCCCATCCTCCTCAACCTGATACGCATCGTTCCCGACGATCTCCTGAATCTTGGTCAGAACGGCTTCGTGTTCGTCTTCGTGTTGAATCGCCGCTATCTGAGAGTTCTCGTGCGAGGCGTTCGAGGAGAGTGACACAATTCTATCTCGCACGGCCGTCTCGTCGACGTCGTCTGTGCTCGCCGCGGGCGTCACTAGGCTGTGCTCGGAGAAGTCAAGAATGTCCTGCGTCGACCGGTAGTTCTCGACGAGTTCGATATCGATGATCGGGCGGGTCGCCCACGACACTCGCTCGTGGTCCTCATTGAGTTCGTCGACGAACCGATCTAGCCGGGATTCGAACTCAGTGATGTTCTCGACGGCAGCATACTGGAACGAGTAGATGCTCTGTTTCCAGTCGCCAACGACACAGACGTTGTTCGTGTTCGCGAGCAGGAGAGCGAGTTTGAACTGGATCTCGCTAGAGTCCTGGAACTCGTCGATCATTACGTACTCGAACGCGACATCGTCGCGGAGTCGATGGTCGTCACAGAGCAGGACGAACGCAAATAGCTGGAGGAAGCTGAAGTTAAGGTAGTTCCGACTGAGCGCGAACGCAAGGTACTCGTGGTAGACGTCGTGAACGAAGTTCTTGAGGTCCTCTCGCTGTTCGTCAAACACTAGTCGTGCGACTGCCACAGGAACCTGCTTCTCACCCCATCCGCCTCGGATCTCGTCCTCCTCGGGTGCGTCCGGGAGGTAGCACTCGTCGTTCCCGTAGCCCCCGAGTTTCGAGCGAAGCTTCGACTGCTTGTTCCCGTCGTTTCGGGGCTGGTTTAGCTCGTCGAAGGTCTCGCGAAACGGCTCGAAGTCGCCGTCCAGATACCGCTCCCCGTTGCGATACCAGCCATCAGCCGTCGGGAAGACACCTTTCGCCGCGAGCTGATTGATCAACCCGAGGAGTTCGACCGGCTCCTCGACGGCGCGGAAGAAGTCGTCGTATTCGGGGTGGTCGTCGCTGAACCGACGGACGAACTCGCGGAACTGGGGCTTCTCGACGTTCTCGTCTTCGAGGACGCGCGTGGATCCCGTAATCCGGTCGTCGATACCGAGAAGCGTCGGTGCCTCGAAGCCGTGTTCGATGAGGATGTCGTGACAGAGGCTGTGGAACGTCTGGATAGGCGCGTCCGAGAGTTCACGCATCCCGTAGTCACAGTTGGCGACGATCCGATCTCTCATCTCCGTCGCCGCGTTGTTGGTGAACGTCACAAGGAGGACGTCCTCAGGTTCGACATCGTCTTGGTCGACGATTTCGGCGTAGCGACGGGTGACGGTGAACGTCTTTCCAGTCCCTGCGCCGGCGTCGACGACGTGGATGCCCTGTTTGCTATCGATGAGGTCTTCCTGTTGGTCGTTTGGTGCAGTCATCGTGACTCACCCTCTAGGATGCAATCGCGGTTGTCCACGTACCGATAGTTTGGATCGCCACCGAGCCCCTGAACCGGGAAGCGCTCATCACCGGCACGACGGTCGTTCAACTCCGAAAGGCGATCTTCGACGAACTGCTCGAATGCATCCACATCGCCGGTGAAATAGTTCTGGTTGCGAATACGGAGCAAGTGTCTCAGGGCTTGCTTACAGCCCTTCTTTACGTACTTGTAGTCTCCAACACGCTCCTTCATCTGTTCCGTCAAGAGGCGGGCAAACGTGGATTCCATGAGTTCGTCTTTGTCTCTCGTCTCCGGGAACTCGTGTACATCCAAGAACTCTAGGTACTCTTTGTATGCCACCTTGGAGAAGGTCTTGTTACAGTCGTTCGCGGCGTCTTCCTGCAGTTCGGTGAACGTGTCTCGCCTCGCGATGTATCCCTCGTACGTAACGGGATAATACGCCACCGTCGTGAGGCAGTCCTCGAGAGATCCATCCCCAGTCACCACATCGTCGAGCGTCTCGAGAAAGTGGAAGAACGTGAACCGCAGTTCTTGGTCCGGGCGCTCGGTCCGTTGGTGTGCGAGATACAGCAACGCCTGGAAGTTGGGTTTGTCACCCGGTGGATCAAGGGCCGAATGCTTTACAATTGAGTATGCTGACTTCTTTGAGCCGCTCTTGTAGTCGAGGAGTCGGGTCGGGCTGTGAACAAGGTCGATCTTGCCCTTCAACCCGAGATCAGCGTTCTCGAACCAGCGTTCGGTGTGCGACGCATCGATGGGTCGGTCGTAATACTCAGCGAAGAAGTTCTCTCCCCAGCCACTGTTCGGCGTGGTCAGGCCATCACCTTTCGGCGGGCTTGCCTCGAGGAATTCGACGATAGTCTGGAGACCGACGCGGTACTTGGTGAGTCGGACCTCCCGATCGACGCCCCGGAGGAACGGGTCGACTTCGTCGAGAATAACTGCGGCTACATCGTCGAGTGTATCAGACGTGACGACATCCGGGTGCGAGACATAGAACTCCGCAAAATCGTGGAACAGGTTCCCTTCGATAAAGTGATCCTTGTCCGGGTTGTCGACGATTCGACTGAAGAAGTAATCGCGGGGTGAGTTGACGTAGGTGTTCAGGCTCGACTGGCTGAGTACGGTGACGTCCTCGGAGGAGACATCGAGTGGTTTCTTTTCGAATCCGTCCTGTGTCGTTCGAGACGCCCGCGAGTGTCGCAGAGAGTCCAAGTCGCTGAATCGATCGAACTCCTCGTCGAACAGTTCCTCGAAGTATAGACACGGGGTGACCGGCGTTCCGCCAGCGGTGTCCTCCACGACGTAGTACTGGTCGACGCCGTTCTGCAGGAGGAGTTGGAACTGCCGGATGTTCCGCTCGAACTCCTGATCTCGATCGACCCACGGGCGACGAGGCGACGAATGTGTCCATCCTTCGTCAAGGCCAAGATAGAACACGACAGCGCGGTCGACGTGAGCAGCCGATTTCGCATCTGCCAAGAGGACACCTTCGTTCTCCCGATCTACGGGCACTTCGTACGACTGCAGATAGAACTCGAGACGGTCAACTGCCGATTCGGTGACGGCGTCGTCGAGGAGGCCGAGCGTCGCGAGTTCCTCTCTGAAGGCGTCGATAGAGGCGTCCGTGACTGCTTCGTATTCGTCGATGACCTCCTCGAATGTGCAGGACCGAATCTCATCACGGAACTCGAGGATCCAATCTACTTCCGGGCGGTCAAGGTCGTAGAGACGCTTCTCGTCGTGTTCAATGTCGACGGGCATCCCGAGCTGGGTGAGGAGTGGTCGAACGTCGCCTACTCGTGTATCCCGGCCAGCGTGGGCACTTCGAAGGAGCTGTAGGAATGCGCGGTGACGAGCATCGTCATTGAACCCCGGACCACCGTAATATGGAATCTCTGCAGCTTCCAGCGCCGACTCAATGAGCGAGGAATACTGACTAGCTGCATCGAGGACGACAGCCACGTCATCGGCGTTCTCCGGTGTGACCGTATCGAGGACCGCGTCGACGATTGCGGCCGGTGAGTCGAGAATGCGGAAGGATGGATGATCGAATGACTCCTCGGTAAACGGGTCAACCGTCTCGTAGTCTGGGGGAAGGATCGAGCGTTCAAGTTCGGTAAGCTGCTTGAAGCCGACAACAGCGACCGACGTGTCGGCTTCGATATTGTACTCAGTGAGACGGTTAGACGTCGTGTCCATCTCTGAGATACAGTCGACAGCAGTGTGCGTTGCCGTCGTCGCGAACTGCTCGTAGTCCAGAATAGCGTCAGCCGTTCCCTGGTATTCCCAGCACTGGAGGATGTTCCCGACCGCATAGGACGTCTCCTTCCAGTTGAGGTCAGTCGTCTGAATGATTTCGAGGAACGCGAGTCGATCCTCGGCCTGTTCTCGGCGTCGGGCAGCCAAACGCCGTGGTGTGATCGCGAACGGGCCGAAGTGGGGTTGATCAAGACGCCGGTTCAGGGCACTCGCCATCGGCGCATCCGGCACGAGCACAAGGTCGAAATCCTTGCATTCCTCGTAGAGAGAATCGATAGACTTCGCTCGTGTAATTGACACGGACTATCGGACTCAGGTGAGTTTCAAAAATGTGTCGTCGGGACAACCAACTCGAATAGAATCAGCACAGAAACACCATAGCCTCTGAGAAATGCACAAAATCGGCCCCGGTGAGATGGTGGGAGTACAAAACACGTGCGCAGGCTCAGTGTCCAGAGGGTGACAAGGATAATCGATACCGAAGCCTATCCCTCAATGGGGGTCCGGTCAAATTTGGGCGAGTCACCAATCTTCCGCTCCAACAGGTCTGCAATGTCCTCATTTGCAGTCGCGAAGATTACTTGCCGGTCTTGCTCACCATCTCGGCGTGTTGCCAGCTCAATGAGCAAGTTGAAGAATGAAATCGTGTTAATATCGTCCAGATGTGCGAACGGCTCATCCAGCAGCATCACTGGCGGCGCATGTGCATGGGTGAGATTGTTCGTCACGAAGATTGCGAGTGCTAAGGCAGCCCGTTGGCCTGAACTCATATCAGTGATCGGCTCTGGCTTCGGGTCATCCTGCCCCCGGCGAATCACACGAACTTCGTCGTCGTCATTGAGTTGCACCTCATTGAATTGATACGGGCGTTGAAACGCCTGAAACAGCGTCGTTATTGCCGACATATGTTCCCGCACGTATGCTGTGAGATTCTCGTCGCCTCCCGCTTTGTCGAAGACGGTTTGTAATCGCTCAATGCCGTCTTCATAACCTTCCTTCCTGTGTTGATGGTGGTCCAGATCAGTTTGCTTTTTCTCGATTTGCTCGTTGATCTGCGCGACTGACTCAACTACGACCGCATCGCTTTGGAACTCCGACTTGGCGGTGTGCAGCACTGTTCGATCAGCCGCCACACGAAACTCGTTCTGTTGGTGTTCTCCGATTGCGTGATCCTGGAGGATTTGAATGCCAGCGTCAAGCTCTATACGCCGATCTTTTAGTCGCTGAATGGCTTTCTGAACGTCATCAATCGGTCTAGCGAAGTCTTCGACGGATTTCTCCCGTGACTCCAACTTCTCTGTGACTTTCTGATGGCTATGCTCCACTAATTCAATAGCTTCTCCACTGCTAAGATTCCAGAGCGGGTTTTGTCGGATCGCCTCACCAAACCTAGTGACGTGAGCGTCGGACACACTTGGTAGAGATTCAAAACTTGTTCGTTCAAACACTCCCCAGAAGTCTTCAGCACGACAAACATCACCAAATTGGGTCTCGAATTTGTCAGTTACCAATTCCCAAGTGGGTCGGTCCAGAACTTCGAGTGCATGTTCAATGTGTTCGATATCCGCTTGTAACTGATCGGGGACTCCCGATTCCGAAGAAAGAAGATCCTCTGGCTGCTCTCGATTTCGAATCGACTTTTCTGTTTGCTCGACATAACAGGCTGGACAGTGTGCAACCTCGTCAGTAATATCAAGATACTCCTCGGTCTGTGAGCGGATCTCGTCTAAGAGCTCCTCACGCCTCTCTTGGAGGTCAGAAATCTCTCGAATCGCCTCTCTCTTGTCAGAGAGTCTTTCGAGCTCCTCCTTGAGAACAGCTGTTACCCGTGTGCGCCATTTTTCGAGCGACTCCTCTGACTCAGGACCTTCATCAGAGATTGCCTTCTCTATGGCGCGGAGATCTGAAATCTCGAATTCTTCAATTGAGAGGATGGTTGCAACGAATGCGACAGTTGGCGGTGTTTCTCCCCAGCGTGTACTATTAAGTTCTTCCTGAAGTTCTCTTAGCTGCTTCTGCCTATTTTGCCACTCTTCAATATCCTCAAGCGTTTCAATCGCTGTTTCTGTTCGGTTTTTTTCGGTAGCCAGCTCGGATGCTAACGTTTCAGGCGTCTTTGGCTCATCGCTGCTCAGGCCCGCACTCTTAAGACTCTCGTCAAGCCTAGCAACTCGTTCACCCCAGGTTGTCCAGGTATCGACCCACTCTTCGTTGGAGTCCTCACTTCCTTCGTCGTCATGGCGGCGCGACGGAGGAGTCGGAATGAATTCTCTCATCCCTGGCGATAGTTCTTCGCGAGCTGACCGCGCAGTAGAAAACAAGTTCTCTGCTCGATCAGCCTTATTCTCCAATTCTCTGATTTCGGCAGTCAACTCCGCAATCCGCTTTTCTTCCTGTTCAATCCGACTACCGGCTTCTTTTACCAACTCTCTTTTTTCACTACGGGCCTTCGACAACTGCTCACCGTACAATGAACGCCGGATTGTTTGTTCAATATCTAGGTCCGTATCGAGTTCTGCAAGTCGCGTAGTCGACCCTGCTTCGTGGTAATTCACATGATAGAACTCGGTGTGACGTGTTGCCTTACCCTCTGGTCGAAAGCCGTACCAGGCGCTGATCCGATCAGCCACGTCGGACGTGTCATTCGAAAGCCGGATTGGTCCGTCTCCGTTGCCTGTGAGAGTCACATTCAAGTCACGATATTTCCAGCTCCGCTGAGTAGTCTCACCTCGGACTTGCCCAACCATTCCAAGCGTGGCCGCATCAAGAAGACTAGTCTTGCCACTCCCATTCCGTCCGTAGAGAAGTGTGAACGGCTTTGCATCCAGCGTTCTCTTGCTAGCCGGTCGGCGGAATTCTGGCCCCAATTCTACTGAGTCAATGATTCCCCCAGGTCCCTTCGGCAAATTCGGTTTCGTGGGTCCAGCCTCCAAATCACTTCCTTTGCGTAGTTTTTCAAGCCGCTCATCCCGGTTGGTTGAGTCGGTCTCAAAGAGAAGACCCAGATCTGCTTCGAGGATCTCCTGGATAAGTTCCCCCCGGTTGAACTCGACTTCCATCGATTCGAGATCTCGAATGACTGTTTGGAGCGGTTGCAGAAACGCATCTAACGAGTCAATAGCGACAAACCGTCGTATCGCAAATCGCGTATTAGACTCGAACGTTGTACGCCTTGATTCGTCAATATCCATCTCTTCGGGGTATGCCCAGAAAAGCTGGATATTCCACTGGTTCGGAATTTCATCATCATAGAACAGAACCTCGAGCTGACGGTTGTCTTCCGTTTCGAGCTCGTCCAAGTTGTCATCTGGTTGTATAAACCGAACAAGGATCGTCTCGTCATCGTACCCTCTTCGAGGATGTGTGATTTTGTAGAGTTCGTCCGAACCCTCTACCTGTTCTACGTGTTCTTCATCGTATAGCCGTTCAAGGCGGTTGTATCCGTTCATAGCGTGATCTCCTCCAATCCATCGGTTGCATCGACTCGCTCTGGATTACGAACCATATTAGAGACGTCCTCATATCCGGCCAGTGTCTTGACTTTACTGGAGCTGAAATTAGAAGTCAGCGCAACTGGTTTGAACTTGACTCCGTCTACTCGCAACCACTCTACGAACCAGCGAGCTCGGTCGATCTCACTGTTAGGTGTTGAGTTGGGAAGCGTCGTCAAACAGATGGGAACCTGTTCAACCCGATATTCTGCGTTGACCGGAACGTCGGTTCGGTCGAAGGCGTTCTTGAGGACAATATCGGCTTCATCCTCTGCAAATGAGAGTGCTTCCATTAGCCGTTCGGCAATTGTTTCAGGCGAATCCCTCGTACTCGGCGTTATCTCACCGGCACCACGTCGGCGTGGGTGATTCTCCAAGAGATGTCCTAATTCTTCACACATCTCGCCGTTGAGGGATTCAACAGATTCCCAAGAAACTTTCCGGTTGGTGGGAAATTGTTCTGGAAGACTGTCCGCTTCGATTTCTGCGCGAAGGAGTGCGGTCAACAGCTCTCGATTGAGTGGGGTCGTGTTAAGCTGCTCTCGCCACTCTTTGCAGGGATCCGGTTCAGGCGCCGGATAGACTGGATTTTTGTGTTGGTACTCATCTGCAGCTGTATCGAAGACAGCTGTCGTTGAGACTTTGAGATCTGCCATCACCGCCGACCCACTGGGCGTTCCGGGGTTTGTTTTTCGTCGGAATATGACAGTACTTACGATGTCATCCGGGATGAGGCAGAGATACTCACATCCGATGTCCGGCTGGGTCGCTACCAACCCTCCTCGCTTGTATGAGTCGTTGTACTCTGACTCCAGCGTAGTTGAATTATCTGTTGTAGTGTAGATCCCGGAATAGCCAAAGGGGCCGATTGGTGGCACACTCCCCCAGTTTGCGACGATACACGACACCTGAGCTTCAGTCTCAAAGAGTTCCTTTCGATAGTTGACCCACGTTTTGTTGAATGGATCGGGGTTGCATTGGACATGGACAGAATACGAGGGACCGTCTTGGCAGAATGTAAGAACCTCATTCTTGAGTTCTCTCTGCATTACATCGGAGCAGGTCCACGGAACAACGGCAGCACCGCTGAAAAAGCGGAAGCCCCAGATCTTTGTGCCCTCGCAAAGCCTCTTTTGCTCGACGTCATTCGCACGGCTGCTCATGTGCTTGTTCTTAAATTGGATAAATAACGCGTCTTTGTCCTCACCACGCCTCGCATTCGCAGCTATTGGGATGATTGTCGGTGTGACGAATTCTCCCGGTTCGTCTGGCACGGCAGGGGTTTCATCAGTCTCACCTTCTGCCGAATAGCAGTCGTACTTCTCATTCAATTCAGTGAGCCGAGTCTCCATTTCGTCTACTTGAACGGGGGCGCACCCAAGGACAAATAGTGGACCCGCATTCGCGAAGAGGAAGTCGTCATGATCCTCGATCCAATCGATATTGTAGGCCCACTCCGGCGCTGCTGCGAGGTGGGCACCCTCTTCGGACGCCCGTTGGAGGAACGATTCGGCCTTCGATTGCATACCGACTGGTTTCGGAAAGACAGTGATGTCTTCCACCCTGCCGCGTGGTTGCCAAATCGTAACGATGTTTTGCGAGTCTTCCTCTACAAATACATCATACCGCTCAGTATCAAATTCAGTGAGAATTCTTCCAGCTTCGCGAATTCGGTCGGACTCAGACATTGGTGAGAGGTGAGTTATGATACCCTATATCATGTTGGAGTGATATAATTTCGGCTCTGTTGAAATCCTCAGAGAGTTACAGGTTCGTCCTGTAATTCGACGAGATGAGCACCCTCCCAAAGTCACAGTTACTCCGATTTACAGAGAAGGCGATCAATCTGGCACGCCGAGCGGTTTCTCGATACTCTTCAAAATTCTCCAAACATCGTTATACACTCCCACAGCACGTTGTTCTGCTGTGCCTCAAAGTTCGGAAGAATACGACCTATCGTGGCCTGCTTGACGAGTTGATCGAGATGCCACGCATCCGTCGTGTTCTTGGCTTAGTCGAACTTCCCACGCCATCAACGCTCTGTAAAGCGTTCAATCGGCTTGATATGGCCGTATGGCGTGTCTTATTGACCCTCTCAGCGACGCTACTTCCGACAAGTGGCGTCGTTGGAGTCGATGCGTCAGGATTCGATCGTAGTCACGCCTCGAAACACTACACGAAACGAGCCGAACTCACGATTCAGCAACTCAAAGTGACTCTACTGGCCGATACGAGGGTGAACGCAATTATCGATTTACACGTGACGACGACACGAAAACACGATAGCCAGATTGCTCCGTCGTTGATCAAGCGCAATCTCGAGCATATTGACGTCCTGCTCGGTGACAAAGGGTACGACGACCAGAAAATCAGACGACTTGCCCGTCAACACGACGTTCGTCCACTGATTAAGCACCGTGAGTTTACATCGCTCCACAAGGCATGGAACGCACGCTTAGAGGCTAATCTCTACGGCCAACGAAGTCAATCCGAAACCGTCAATTCAACACTCAAGCGGAAGTACGGTGCGTTCGTCCGCTCACGACGATGGTGGAAGCAATTCCGTGAGCTCACCATCGCCTGTCTCATTCACAATCTTGACCGATCACTCTGACCGGTCAAGATAGTTTCCACACACTGTTCAGTCCAGACTATTATCAGTACCTCACAAAGCATCCTCGGCTAGCTGTTTCTGAAGCCTGAGTTCTGTGGCAGAGCGGTTACACTAGCGGTCTCGACGAGAGAATCTTG
>NZ_JAGGKE010000022.1 GCF_017873555.1 Halorubrum trapanicum
CCGTGAGATCATCCTCTCGTTCGCCCTCAACAACCTCAAGAAGCTCACCAAAACACTATGATCCCGCTCCCGTACCGCATTTTCAATAGAGCAGTCAAATCCAGTACGGAGCGACCGATATCGATTGACCCAACGACGGTCGATGTCCATCTAACAGGTGGCAAGATATTCGCACCCGCCGTGGGTCCGATGGAGATCATCGAGACACCAAGTCACAGTCCGGGGCACGTATCGGCGTCTTTCCCGACGCAGAACTGCTCATTGTCTACTGCCGAACCGACATATACGATTGGTTCAAGCGCAGAGAGTAACAGCAGCCAGCGGGCGTCACAGACATAGAGGAATAGTACTCCGCGAAATGTGGTATTAGCTGACGTGGAATTTCGATCACCTCCGAGAGGAAACTGACAGCCTCAAAGAGTGGGAAGATACCAACTGTCCCATACGACACCTTCAGCATCGTCTACGACAAGCGGGCTGCCACCCGCTCCGGACATCTTGTTTTCATATCTGATACCTGCGGCGACACGCCCATAAGCGCCCTCGCCGCACCGTCGAGTAACCAGCGACCGACGGCCCGGGTAGAGCCGGGCCGCCGGTGGGGGAAACAGACAATGCCACAACACAGCCTGTTCAACGTGAACGACCGCGCGGTGAGTCCCACGTCGGCGGTGATGCTTATGACCGTGATCAGCGTGCTGCTCGCCGCGACCGTCGGGGCGGTCGTGCTCGGCGCGGGCGGGCAGGGTGGCGACGATCCGTCGACGGTACAGCTCACCGCGGACGTCGACACGAGCGCCGACGCGGTGACGCTCACGCACGCCGGCGACGACCCCGTCGCGGCGTCGGAGTACGAGGTCGTCGCCTACGCCGACGGCGCCGTCGTCGACCGGACCGCGGTCGGGACGGATCGGATCGCGACGGACGAGCGCGTCAGCGTCGATTACGCGACCGGCGGTGAACACGTCGTCGACGAACTGCGCGTCGTCCACGCGCCCTCGGAGTCGGTCGTCGCCACCGTCGCGCCCGCGGCCCCGGTCCGCGACTTCGACGGCTGGGCTTGACATCCTCCCGAGTGCGTACCAACCCGATGAGCCCGGCGTCTCACGACTGACCCCGAACTCCGAACGACGAGCGCTTGCCGACTGATCGTCTTCTCTCACTCCCACCGGGACCGGAGTCGTCGACCGGCCCGGAGCGCTGTCCCGATCCCGGGCGTCCCGTCGTGAACCCACAGCGCGACCGCGACAATCGTGAGACCGAGTTCGGGTGTGACCAGCGCCGCCGGCTCCAACTCGAGGAAGAACCCGATGATGGTGTAATCCAGCTCCTCCGGATACTGATACACGGGCGTGATCGGCCAGAGCAGCGCTCCGAGCTGCGCCCACTCGCCGGCCAGCGCCGCTGGGAGCATGTCGGCGAGGATGTGCGACAGGTAGACACCGACGAAGGCACCCGCCTCCAGCCGGCGGTCGTACCGCGTCGCAAGCGCCCACGCGATCGCTGCGAGGACCGCGAGAAACAGCAGCGAGTGCGCGAGGCTTCGCCCGGAGGGGATGACGCCGAACCGCCAGGCGAGCGGCTTGTCGATGAGGTCCGGGAGCTGCGTGCCGATCGCGACGGCGATCGCCGCCGGCCCCCGCGGCGAGACTCGATACCGGAGTCTGACGGCGAGTGACAAACAGAGGTAGCCGACCGCGAGGTGGCCCCACGGAAGCACGTCACCGGGTGGCCGTGCGGCCGGCTTGAAGACACCGATTTTTAGTCTGTCCGCACTCGTCCGTGGGAATACGACCTCGCCGCTCGTGCCGTTCTGTTCCCGAAGCTACATGTTAGCCGGGCGTTATCGGTGTCGTATGGATCTCACCGACGCTCGGGTCCTCATCACCGGCGGCGCAGGTCTCGTTGGAAGCCACCTCGCGGCGGCGCTGGCCGACGACGGCGCGGCGGTCCGCGTGGCGGACGACCTCTCGAAGGGCGACCGCAAGCGCGTCCCGGACGGCGTCGACTTCGTGAAGGCCGACCTCACCGACCCCGACGACGTGGCCGAGGCGGTCACGGGTGACCTCGACATGGTCTTTCACTTCGCGGCGTACACCGACACGAACTACGACGATGACCGGGAGCTGTTCGAGGCGAACTCCGCGATGACGTACAACGTCCTCGAACGAATGCGCGAGGTCGGCGTCTCCAACCTCGCCTTTACCTCCTCGTCGACGGTGTACGGCGAGGCTCCCCGCCCAACGCCCGAAGATTACGCGCCGCTTGAGCCCATCTCCATCTACGGCTCCGCGAAGCTCGCCGACGAGGCGCTCATCTCCACGCACGCCCACTCGTACGACCTCACGGCCTGGGTGTTCCGGTTCGCGAACATCGTCGGCCCGCACCAGCGCGGAAACGTCATTCCCGACTTCATCGAGAAGTTGCTCGCGGACCCCGACGAGCTCGAAATCCTCGGTGACGGCCGCCAGGAGAAGTCGTACATGCACGTCTCCGAGTGTGTGGACGCGATCCGACACGTCGTTGAGCACGCGGACGACGACCTCAACACGTACAACCTCGGGACGCGGACGACGACCTCCGTCACCGCCATCGCCGATATCGTGAGCGACGATCTGGGTGTCGACCCCGAGTACAGCTACACGGGCGGTGACCGCGGCTGGACGGGCGACGTGCCCAAGATGCGCCTGTCGATCGAGAAGCTCGCGGGCCTCGGCTGGGAGCCGTCGCTGTCCAGCCACGAGGCCGTCCGCCGCGCGACCCGCGATCTCGTCGCAGAGCTCGCACCCGAGAATCGCTCGGACGCCGCGTAGCTCGCACTCCCAATAATTTAATACATCTGAAATGCCACCCATCTACGGAGGGAGATCGTCACACGCTCCCTCTCCCCCCAAACCGACGGTGGGGAGCCGGCGCTACGCTCGGGTTGTTCTACGGACCTGTCGCCGGATGTCCCGCCCGATCACGACCAGCGTCACCCCGAGCACGACCGCGGAGAAGGCGGTCCAGAGCCGCACGTTGATCCCGTCGACGCCCGCCCAGAACGGCACGACGGGGCGCGGCTGCGCCGCGACGAACGGCCACAGCAGGTCCGGCGGAACCTGCCCCGCGAGCAGGATCTGGTACGTGTCGCCGACCAGATGCGACAGGTACGCGGCCACGAACGCGCCGGCGACGCGCGGCCGCTCGGTGTAGTGTCCGTACGCGAGCACGGCCACGGCGATCGGAAACGCGAACGGCAGCGAGTGTATGAAGACGCGGCCGCTCGGGAGCACGCCGAACTGGTGTGCGAGCGGCTTGTCCACGAGGTCCGGAAACTGACTGCCGACCGCGGCCGCGAACGTCACCCCGCGCGTCGGCAGGTGCCGGTCGCGGACGGCGACGTACGCCACCACCGGCAGAAGGGCGACGAGCAGGTGCTCGTGGGGGAACACACCATGTATTCCCGGCCGGCCCTCAAGAACGTTCTCACCCCGAATCGCGTGGCGGCTGGCAGCGCACCGGCAGGGTGCCGACCGGCCCCTGCTCGACCCTACCGTGCGTTTTATTTAGATCGCTGACAGGTGTCGGGTATGTGGTCGTGGCTGCCGACACAGGCGTCGACGGATGTTTCCCTGCGGGTGACGCTGGACCGGGACCGGCTCGCGGACCTGCTCGCTCCGGTGGCGGCGGTCGGCGACGAAGCCGTGCTCCGCGTCACCCCGGACGCCCTCACCGTTCGTGCCGCCGATGACGGCCACACCCGGTCGGTGACGGCGACGATCGACGCCGACGCCTGCTCACAGTACGCGGTCACGCCGGGGCGGCTGGCGGTCGATCTGTCGGCGCTCCGCGCGGCGATCGCCGCTGACGCGACGATCTCGGCTGAGACGGACCCGGTCACGCTCGCGTACGCGACGGACGACCCGGCGCTGACGGTGTCGCTGCCGACCGTCACCCACGAACAGCCCGTCGATCCGACACCGGAGGGGAAGGTCCCGCAGCTGAGCGAGTGGCCGGGCGGGGCCACGCTTCACCACCGCGCCGAACCGCTGACTGAGGTCTGTGACTACTTCGCGGCAATCGCGGAGGTGGTTGCCGTCGAGTACGACGGCTCCCGGAACGCCTTCCGGATCGAACGCGTGGCCGCGCACTCGGCCGACGACGCGCCGCGGAGGACGGGCACCTACGAGCGGACCGCCGACGAGCTCCCGGGCGAGACGGTCGCTGCGACGGTCCGAGCGACGTTCGACAGCGCGCTGTTGCGCGATCTCGTCGCCGCGACCCCTGGAGACGCGCGTCTCCGGCTCGACATCGCCGACGCGCACCCGCTCCGACTCGGGTGGACGAGCACGCACCCCGACCAGCGGGGCGACACACCGGTCGAGGTCACCGCGCTCCTCGCGCCCCGCCAGATGCCCGCCCGAGACGATACTGATACCGAGTGAGACGCGGCCGCCCCGACGACGAACGGCGACGCCCAGTAGGCGGCACGGCCGACCGTGCGGCCGCTCGGCGACGCGATCAACAGACAGAGGCGGCTCGGACGCCGGGGGTAACTTACATGTAGCCGAGGTCGCGCAGGCGCTCCATCAGGTCCTCCTTGTCCTGGGCGCGGCCGGCGCGCTCGGTCGTGCCCTCGAGGTTCTGGAGCCACGCGGGCTCTTCGGTCGTCTTCTCCGTCGAGACCTCGCTGCCGAGCGAGCGGAATCCGGCGAAGTACTTCGGCGAGATGGGTACGTCCGCTTGGGTGACCCCCTCGGGGAGGTCGTCGTCGGCCTGCGGGATGTACCCCTCGTCGGGGAACGCGTCGACGGTGTCCGGCACCACGAAGTTCCAGAAGGCGTCCCACACGTCGGTCTCGGCGAACTGGAGGATGGGCTGGATGCGATCGTGGGGCGGGAACAGGTCGGGGTCGTGGCGCGGCGAGAAGAACGTCTCGTCGGCGCGGGCCTCCTGTTCGTCCCAGCGGACGCCCGAGATGACGCCGTCGATGTCGTACTCCTCGAGTGCGTCGTTGAGCGCGACCGTCTTCAGCAGGTGGTTCCCGACGTAGGTATCCAAGAGGAACGGGAACGCGTCCTCTTCGAACTCCAGGATCTCTCGGATGTGGTGCTGGTTGTGCTCCGAGAGCGCGTCGACGGGGATGTCGTCACCCGGCTCCAGCCCGTGTTCCTCGACGTACGCGCCGACGTCGTCGTTGCGGGCGTACACGAGGTCGATCCCCCACTCGTCGGCCCAGTGCTCGACGAAGTCGGTGATCGAGTCGAAGTGCTGGAAGTGGTCGATGAACACGGCGGTCGGCTTCTCGTAGCCGTACTCCTCGGCCACCTGATTGATGAAGTACAGCGTCAGCGTGGAGTCTTTGCCGCCGGTCCACATCACCGCGGGGTTGTCGTACTGTTCGAGCCCGCGGCGGGTGACCTCGACCGCCTTCTCGATTTTGTGCTGGATCGACGGGTAGTCGTCGGGACTCTCGCCCTCGCCGTCCGTGTAATCGACGTCGACGCTCGCCGGGAAGTCGTTGGACATGTGACTTGACATTCAGTTGTTGTTAATGGGTATTTCGGTTCCAACTCGGGACACGGGGGGTCAGTTCCTCGTGGCCGAGGCGCCGCTCGGATCCAAACTCATGTCGGCCCATAGATTTATTGTTACTTAAACTTCAGTTACGTCAATGACCGACGAACTGCTCCGCGCGACGGTGAGTGTTCGCGGCGTCATCATCGACCCCCGTGGACGGAACCTCGTCCTCCAACGCGCGACGGACGGGCAGTGGGAGCTGCCCGGCGGACGGCTCGCCGCCGGGGAGCCGGTCCGTCGCGGCCTCCGCCGAGAGATCAGCGAAGAGACGGGAATCTCCGTCGAGATCCACACGCCCGTGGCGACGAACGCGTGGATCAACGACGACGAGGAGGGGCGCTTCGCCGTCCATTACAAGTGTTACACCTCCCAGCGCAACGTCGATATCAGCGACGAGCACGTCGACTGGGGGTGGATGCTCCCCGAGCGGGCGCGTCGCGTCCTGAACGAGCCGCAGACCGCGGCCGTCCAAGCGGTCTCGACCCGACCGTCGACCGGCCAGCCCGCCGACCAGTCGCTGTCGCAGGACTGACGCCGTCCGTGATCGTCCGCGGGCGCGGCGGGTTCGGTTCCGTCGTATCGCCGCTCCGGTCACGGAGCGGTGTCGTCGGAGCGCTCACCGTGTTGGTCCAGCAACGGCGTGACGATCCGTACGACCTCCAGCACTCCTTCATCGATCCCGACGGTCTCGGCGTCTCCCTCCCGACACAGCGCTTCGAGCTCCGGAGCCGCGATCTCGCCCCGGGAGACCGCGCCGACGAGCGTGTCCGTGTCGCTCTCGACGACCGCTTCGACGTCGGCGGCGAACTCGCCACGCTCGACCGGGGGCTCTCGGCCTCGACTCATGTTAACTCACACTATCTCGAACTGATTAGTAATCTCATATAAATATTTCTCCGACGCGGATTCCGACCCGACTCCGTTCGGTTCCGGTGGGCGGTCCCCTCCTCGGGTGACACGGTATGTGCTGGCAGCCGCTAGTCGTCTGCCCGTTCGTGTCGTCCGGCGAGCTCGTCCGAGGCGGTGACCGCATCGGTCGCGGTGTCTGCCGGGACCGAATCAGGTGCGAACGCGGCCGTCTCGTAGGCCTCCGTGACCGTTCGTAGCCGCGTTCGATCGACGTTCGCGTCGTCCCGCCGGCGGCGGTAGAACTCCCAGTGCGTCCCCGTCGCGTCGCTCTCCGGCGGTCGTAGCCGCGAGCGCATCGCCGCGTACGCGATCCGGACGGCGTCGTCCGGCTTGCCGGTCGAGAGGGCGGTCCGCGCGCGGTCGAACGGGGTGCCGCCGGACGCCGGTCCCCCACTCGCGTCGGCGCTCGTATCGGCTCCCGTCGACGCGCTGTCGCCCGGCGTCGACGAGTCCGGAGGAACGCCGTCCACCGGCTCAGCGACCAGCCCCAACCGCGATCCGAGCCGTTGCCCCCACCGTCGCACGGATCGGTGGCCGATCACGAGCAGCGCACCCGCGACGATAAGCCCCCCGACGAGAAGCGACCTGAGCGCGGTGTTCTCCGTGACGGCGTCGGCGCTTCCGCCGCCGGTCGCCCCGCTTGACTGTGGTAGCGTCACCTGCCGCGCGGCGGTGCTCGCCTCGAGGTTCGTTCCGGCGGCGTCGAAGCTCGCGGTGACGGTCACCGGCCCACCGGACTCGACGTCGTCCGGAACGGCGACCGTCTCGCGATATTGTCCGTCGCCGTCGGTGGTGATCTGACCTGTCTCCGTCCCGCCGACCGCGATCGCCACCTCTCGGCCCGTGAGTGCGGTCCCCCCGCCAGTGGTCAACGCGCCGGTTACCGTCACGTTCTCCCCGTCGCCCGCCGTCGCGTTCACCGTCAGCGTCGTCGGCGTCGACCGGACCGTGAGGGGGTCCGCGGCCGCCGATCGCTCGATCGCGGCGTCGCGGCGGTCGATCGCGACCTCGAGGTCGGACTCGCCGGCCGGCACGCCCGCGGGCAGGACGCCGTCGACCGCGAACCCGCCGTCCGGACCCGTTTCGGCCGTGGCGAGCCGGCGGCCGTCGACGGCGAGCGCGACCGGAATCCCGCCGATCGCCCCCCCGGGCGCGCCGTCCACCTGTACCGTTCCGTTGGCGCGCACGGGCTGGTCGAACGCGACCGTCTCGGTCGCCCCCGTGAGCGTCATCGACGTGTTCGCCTGCCCCGCGATCGAGAGCGGGACCGTCCGGGTCGCGGGCAGATACCGGCCGCTCGCGGCGGGCTCGTACGCCACCGTCAGGTTCGACGCCGCGGTCGAGACCAACAGCGGCCGATACGTCGCCGCGAACGTGCCGTTCCGATCGGTGCGCGTCGTGACGCTGTCCGCGCCCGCCCGGATCCGTATCGAGCCGTTCGCGACCGGCGTGCCGTTCGCCGTCGTGAGCCGGCCGGAGACGGTCGCCGGCTCGCTCACCGAGACGTCCGTTCGGTTCGTCTCCGCGGCGAGCCGCGTCGCCGTGAACTCCTGCTGTTCGATCACGACCGCCGCTTCCCCGACCTGTAACTGTGCGTCTTCGATCGCCTGCTGCGCCTCTTCGAAGTCGATCCCGGTCTCGTTCCCCAACGCCGCGTACTGCCGGTCGAGCTCGTCGGCGGTCTGGTTGAGTTCCTCGGCCCCTGCCAACAGCTCGCGGGCCAGCTCGCGGCGGCGCTCGTTGTCGCCCGCCTCGACGGCCGCCTCGTATTCGGCCCGCGTCGCCTCCAGCTCCTCGATCGTTTCGATCACCGACCGCTGCTGTTCGCGGGTCAGGTTGAACCGCTCCGCGAGCGTCTCTTCGTCGAGGTCGCGAGCGACCGCGGCGTACCGGTCGAGGAGATCACCGTACTCCTCGTCTAAGGGCGCACGACCGCGCTCGTACTCTCTGGCGTTGATCGCGAGCGCGCTCTCGGTCAGCCGCTCGCCGAGCCGCGACGCGAGGTACGCCGAGACGCGCCGGTCGTCCCCTTCCTCCCGAACCTCGTCGGGATTCTCGTGCGGGGCGGTCGCGTTCCCCGTCTCGGACCCGTTCGCGGGCGCGTCCGGCGCGGCGGGCGTCGCGCCGACGCCGCCGCCGATCGCGCCGACGAGCACGACCACGGCGACGAGCGTGCCGAGACTATGTATCCGTGCCGACACAGGTTCACTCCGGGGGCGGTGGTTAAATCAGTTGTCAGTACTGACACGCTCAGACCTGTCGGCGAGGCCAACTTTCAATGCGGTCGGGGGTTCACCTCCACCCGATGAACGTCACGGGGCGCTGGTGGGCGACCGCGGGAACCGGCGTCGCCCTCGTCGCGCTCGGCGTGGCGGCCGACCGGCCGATCCTCCTGCTCGGAGCGGCGGGGCTCGGCGCCTGGCTCCTCGGCACCGCCGCGGCGGCGAGTCGGTCGATGCGACGCCTCGTCGACCGCCTGACGGTAGAGTACGACCTCGCGACGGCCACGGCGGTCGTCGACGCGAGCGCGACCGCGACGCTGACGGTCAGGCGTCCCCCCGAGACGGCCGCCGCGACGCTGACGGTTCACGTGAACACGCCGCCGGGCGTCGACGGCGACGGGACGGCGCGGCCGCTCACGCTCGACCGGGGAACCACCGAAGCTACGACGACGGCGTCGCTCGCGTTCCCCATCGCGGGTCGCTTCGAGTTCCCCGCCCCGACCGTCGAGGTCGGTGGCCCGTTCAGTCTATATTGGACGCAGGTTCGGCTAGGCAGCGCGCCGACGGTGACGGTGACGCCCCGGACGCCGGACCTCCACGTCGGGCAGAGCGGCGAGAAGATCCACAGCGTGTACGGGGAACACCAGGCGGCCCGGCCCGGCCCGGGTATTACGACCCGAGAGCTCAGACAGTACGTCCCCGGCGACGACATCCGGCGGATCGACTGGAACGCGACGGCCCGTCTGGCCGAGACGTACATCCGGGAGACCGAGGGCGAAACGGACCGACAGGCGATACTCGTCGTCGATCGCCGTCGTCCGATGTCGGTCGGCCGGGACGGCGAGCGGCCGCTGGACTACGCCCGCGAAGTCGGCATCGGTGTCACGCGCGCCGCGCTTGACCGGGGCGACCCGATCGGTCTCTGGACGGTCGGGGGGAGCGGTCCCACCGCGTCGGTCACTCCCGGCTCCGCCGCGCGGACGTACGGACGCATCGAAACCCTCCTGTACGGGTTGACGCCCACGGACGGCGGCGACGCTCGGGACGCCCGCTCCGTCGTTCGCGCGCAGACGCTCGCGGATCGGCTCGACGGGGACGCGAGCCGCTTCGCGCGGACGCTCTCCGCGTACACGGGCGATCCCGACGCGTACGTGACGCTGCTCCGCGACGACCCGCTCGTCGGCACCGTCGAGCGGATTCGCAACCGAAGCGGCCGGGAGGGGCTGATCGTGATCGTCACGAGCGACGCGCAGCCGACGGCGCTCCGAGAGGCGGTGAAAACCGCGATCCGCGGCGGCGGCCGGGCGCTGGTGTTCCTCCTACCTGGGTGTCTGTTCGAGCCGGCGGGGCTGACAGATCTCGACGCCGCGTACGGGCGGTACCGGGCGTTCGAACGGCTGCGTCGCGAACTCGATCAGCACCCGCGCGTGACCGCCTTCGAGCTCGCCCCGGACGCCAGGTTGAACGCTGTACTCGAACACCGCCGGACGACGCGGGAGGCGTCACGATGACGACTCCCTCGCTGGGCGAGGAGCGGCGACGCCGCGCCGCCGGCTCGCTGTCGACCGTCGCCCGCGACGGCGGCAGCCTCGCCGCGCTGCTCGTCGTCGCCGGAACCGTGCTGGCGACCGGCTCCGTCCGCGCGGTGATCCTCGCGACGCCGTTTCTACTGGCGGCGCTCCCGACACCGTCCCCCGTCGCGTTCGCCGCCGGACAGCTCGCGGTCCTCCCGACGGTCTCCGTCGAGGACGCCGCGGCGGCGACGGTCGCGCAGCTCGCGCTGCTCGTAGTGCTCACCGAACCGGCGCGCGCGGTCGGGAGCCCGTACGCCGTCGGTGCCACGCTCGTCGCCGCGGTCGGGCTGGCGGGCCTGCTCGCCGGCGGCCTCCGGTACGGGCTCGTCGTCGCAGGCGGCCTGTTGTGCCTCGCCGTCGCGTGCGGGACGTATCTCGCTCGCCGGGTGACGCTGGTTCGGCTCGGCCTCGTCGGCGACGGCGGGGAGTCGGGTGACGAAGCGTCGGTCGCCAATGAGGTCGTCAGCGAGGAGTCGCACGGCGAAGCGACCGGCGGCGACCGCCCGGACGACCCGTCTGTCACCAAGCCGAAAGAGTAAATTCCGCGGTTCGAGAACCCGACGGTAGCGCGATGGACGACACGGGGAACACGGAGGCGACCCGCGGCGCCGAGACCGCCGGGACCGAACCGACGGCCGACGCGAGCGAGTCCGCGGATCTCCAGACGAGGGTGGCCGTGCTCGAGGCCGAGAACCGACAGCTTCGCGACGAGCACGCGCGCGCGAAACGGGCCACCTATCGGCAGACCGCGCTCGGCCTGTTCGCCGTCGGCGCGCTCGGGCTGCTCGGCGGCGTCGTCTTCCCCGACGCCCGGTCGGTGCTGTTCGCCCTCGGGGGGACCGGCGTTTTCGCCGGGGTGTTGACGTACGTCCTCACCCCTGAACGGTTCGTGACTGCCAGCGTCGGCGCACGCGTGTATCAGGCGCTCCGCGCCGATCGCGACGCGATGCTCGGCGAGCTCGGGATCGGCGGCGATCCGGTGTACGTCCCCGTCGACGGCGTTCGCGTGTTCGTCCCCCGTCACGAAGGCGCGCCACTTCCCGACGCCGCCGAGCTGGTCGACCTGTTCGTCGTGCCCGAGGACTCTGAGCACGGCGGCGTCGCGTTTCGCGCCACCGGCGCGCCGCTGTTCGACGAGTTCGAAACGACGCAGTCGCGGTCGGTCGACGCGACGCCGCAGGCGGTCGCGCCGGTGCTCGCCGACGCGCTCGTCGAGCTGTTCGAGCTCGCAGACGGCGTCGACCACGACGTCGACACCGAGACGAACCGCGTCACGTTCGAGATCGCCGGTGCCGGTCTCGGCGACCCGACCGGCATCGACCACCCGATCCCGTCGTTCCTCGCCGTGGGACTCGCTCGCACGCTCGACGCGACGGTCCGCGTCGAGGTCCGCGACGACCCGCTGACGGTCACCTGTCGGTACGACCCGAACTGGTCTCTCTCGTCCGACGGGACGGCGGCGACCGACTCGGCCCCGGAGCGCCGCGACGGAGCGAGCGCCGCGGCATAGCCGGTCCGATCCGCCGACCTCAGTCGTTACCGCCGGACTCCGGATCGTCCGCCACGGATCCGCCGTCGGCGGCCTGCGGCTGTCGCTCGCTCGTCTCGGCGAACGACGCGTCTGCGCTCGGCGGCGAGACGCCCTCGACCGCCGCTCGGATGATCTCGGTCACGGTGCGGTCCGAGAGCTCCGCGTCCGTGGTCCGGATCACGCGGTGGACGAGCACCGGCTCCGCGAGCGCCTTGACGTCGTCCGGGATCACGTACGATCGGCCGCGGATCGCCGCCCGGGCCTTGCTTCCGGCGAGAAACGCGAGTGTAGCACGGGGCGATCCCCCGTAGCGGAGCGCGGACGAGCTCCGCGTTTTCGCCACGATGTCGAGGATGTACTCCTTGACGGGGTCCGCCACGAAGACGTCGGTGACCGCCTCACTCGCGGCCTGAATCTCGCTCGTCTCGACGGCTTGGGTCACGTCGTCGGCATCGAGCGTCGGCGTCTCGTCAAACTGGTCGAGCACCGTCCGCTCGTCGGCGCGGTCGGGGACCTCGACCGTGTACTTGAGCTGGAAGCGGTCGCGTTGGGCCTCCGGGAGCTCGAACACGCCCTCCATCTCGATTGGGTTCTGCGTGGCGACGACCATGAACGGCTGCGGGAGCGCGAGCGTCTCCCCCTCGATCGTGACCGTCGACTCCTCCATCGCCTCCAAGAGCGCGCTCTGCGTCTTCGGCGTGGCGCGGTTGATCTCGTCGGCCACCACGAGGTTCGCGAATATCGGTCCCTTTCGGAGGGTGAACTCACCGGTGCCCTGCTGATACACGTTCGTGCCGGAGATGTCGGCGGGGACCATGTCGGGCGTCATCTGAACGCGACTGTACGACAGCCCGATCGCCCGGCTGAACGCGTTCGCGATCGTCGTCTTCGCGACGCCGGGAACGCCTTCGAGAAGCACGTGCCCGTCCGTGAGCAGCGCGATCGTGAGCCCTTCGAGAACCGCTTCGTTACCGACGACCACGTCGCTCGTCGCCTCGCGGATCGCCTCGTACACCGCCGCCGGACTACTCATCTGCGTCACCTCGTGTCCGCTCAGATAAAACGTCTGTCATTACGTGACGGAGCCGAGATTCGTCCCACTCCGGGTAGCGCTCTCGGAGCGCGGCGAGGACCGCCGCCTCGTCGACGGGGTCGCCGTCGCGCTCCGTTCCGCGGAGCCACGCGGGGAGCCGGCGTCGCCACCTCGGCGGGAGCACCGGCGACAGGGACCGCCGAACCGCGCCGACGAGTCCGCCGGAGAGCCACGCGTGTCCCCAGACGGCTCCGACTCCGAGCGCGCCGACTCCCAGCTGGAGCGCCGTCGACGACTCGAAGCGGAGGGAGGCGGCCGCGAGCGCCGGCTGCTCGCCGGCGTGTGAGTAGTCGAGCAGCGCGCGGTCGTGTCCCTCGAAGACCGCCGTCGCGAACGCCGCGTTGTCCGGCTGCGACAGCATCGCGTTGATGAACAGGCTCGGGTCCCCGACGGCGACGACCCGCCCCTCGCCGACGGACTCGGCGGTGACGACCGGGTACGTGCCCAGCTCGTCACCGGCCGACAGATTCCCGGTCCCGTTGCGATCGAGGTACGCGAACGGCGACGTGGTGGCGACCACCGTCGCGTTGCCGGGATCGATCGCGGTCCCCTTGTTCAGCGTTAACTGGTCGACGCCGTCGGTGTCCCGCGTCTCGCTGACGTTCGTCGCGACCGGAAGCGACGGCGCGCGGTAGTAGTGCCGTTCGTCTCGGAGTTGGGTCCCGTTGAACCGCGCGCTCGCGCCGAGGTCGTCGAGGAGCGCGTTGCCGTGCGCCCCGAAATCGTCCGCAAGGACGAGCGTTCCGCCGGCGTCGACGAACGCCCGCACGCGCTGCGTGTCGTTCGCCTCGTATCCGTCAATCGGCGCGAGGACCACGGCGACCGACCCGTTGGCGTCGCCCCGCTCGTATGGAGCCGTGTCGAGCAGGACCTGACTGTCCGTCCGCTGGTCGGCGAGCTCCCGGAAGTCGCTCGTCCCGTCCCACTCGAGGTTGTACGCACCGAAGGCCGCACCGGTGGTGCTCGCCGCGACGACGAGCGCGAGGCCGACGGTCACCGCCAACGCGTACAGCACGGCGCGAGGGGTCGACGGGAGCTGCATCTACAGGACTCCCTCCGGCAGGATCTCGAGGATCCGCCTGACGACGATGTATCCGAACCCGGCGAGTCCGACGACGATGACGGGAACCAACCGACGCCGCCAGCGGGGCGTCACGTTGAACGGCGCGGTCAGCTCGACGACGACGAGCAGGCCGATGAGCGAGAGCACGAAGAAGAGCTCGAGCTCCAGCGACTCGAGCAGCGTCAGGCACACCGTCGCCCCGAGCATCCACGCGACGACGCCGTAGACGAACCGCCGCCGTCTCCCGATAGCCATTACGTCTTGGTTTGTGTAAATAGATATCAATGCTGTGGTGCGTTCGGCGTCGGTGTCCCGGCGGCGTTCCGGCGATCGAGTCGCTTTTGTCCGTCGTCTTATTTGAGTGACGTATGGCGGATCGCCGGGAGATCTGGCTGGTCGTCCCCCGTCCAGTCCGTCGACTTCCCGCCGATCTCGCGGCGACGACGCTCCTCACGCTCCTCACGCTCCTCGCCGTCTTCGTCCCGGTGATCAACGAGACGCCGCTCCGGGTCCTCTTCGGGCTGGGGTTCGTGCTGTTTCTGCCCGGCTACGCGTTTATCGCGGTGCTCTTTCCGGAAGCCGGCGCGTCCCCCGCCACGACCGAGACCGGCGGAGGGCATGGGGGGCCGACCGAACCGGACGAGCGACCGGCCCCCGTGCCGGGGACCGAGGCGGCGGCCGCCGAACCGGGGACCGATTCGGGCGAGGGCAACTCCGGAGCGACCGTGGCCGACCGATCGGGTATCGACGGGATCGAGCGCGTCGCGCTCTCGTTCGGTCTCTCGATCGCGGTCGTCCCGCTCATCGGGCTCGTGTTGAACTTCACGCCGTGGGGGATCCGGCTGGTGCCGGTGGTGACCGCGGTCGCCGGGTTCACGCTTGGCTGCGTCGCCGTCGCCGCGCGTCGTCGGTGGGCGCTTCCTCCGGAGGAGCGGTTCGCGGTCCCGTACCGCGAGTGGCTCGCCGCCGCCCGGCGAGAGCTGTTCGAGCCGGACGACCGGACCGACGCCGCGCTCAACGTCGTCCTCGCCGTCTCCGTGTTGCTCGCGGTCGCGAGCGTCGGCTACGCGGTCGCCGTTCCGCCCCAAGGCGAGCGGTTCTCGGAGCTCTACTTACTCACTGAGACGCCGGAGGGGGAGCTCGTCGCCGACGACTATCCGGAAACGATGGCCGTCAACGAGACCGCCGAGCTGATCGTCGGCATCGGGAACAACGAGTACGAGCCGACGGAGTACCACGTCGTGGTCCAGCTCCAAGAGGCCGAGACCGAGGGGAACGAGACGACCGTGATCGAACGCACGGAGATCGATCGGTTCGCGGCGACCCTCGATCACAACGCGACCCACCACGAGCGACACACGCTTCGGCCGACGCGGACCGGTGAGGACCTCCGCGTACAGTACCTCCTCTACCGCGACGCCGTTCCGGAGAATCCGACAGGCGGGAGCGCGTACCGCGAGCTTCACCTCTGGATCGACGTGGAAGCGAGCTGATCCGACGGCGGGAGTTGCTCCGATCGCCGGGCGTCCGTTCGTTCACACGACCGAGACATTCGACCACCGATTTTGTTTCGAGAGACAGAGCTGTTTGCTGCCGATCTGAGTGCGTCGGCCGCTGATCACCCGTCCAGGCCGGGTCGGGGCGTGACTTCCGACGAGGCTGACGCTTTTTTTGAGCTTACAGCGGGTTTCGCGTGCTTTGAGCTACACCTGTAAAACACGTCAACTGCTCAGAAGTTTTATTAAATAAGAATCAAATGACTGTGATATCGTTTCGGCATGGTAACAAAAGTCGGATCCCACGGGGGAGGGGCGTAAATGACGGCTGACTCATCAACACGCGATACGAAGCGAACGACGGTCGGTTCGTCCGAGAGAGTTACAACGCTGTTTGCGGTGGCGATGGCGGTCGCGATGGTGCTCAGCATGTCGGCACCGGCGCTGGCCGCGGGACCGTCACCGCCGCAGGCGGACGGAGCGCACGACGGCTCCTCGGTCGAGTCGAGGGTCGTTACAGGCGGCGGAACGGACGCATCCGCTACCGGCGACGGGGCCGGTGTGACGGATCTACGTCAGACGAACGGTACCGAGGATCGTTCGGGCAACGAGACGGACGCCGCCGGTCACACCATCACGCTGGTCACCGGCGAGACGGTCCATCTCACCGAGACGGCGGACGGGTGGTCCGTGACCGGTCAGACGGGATCGAACATTCGGGTCGTCGAGTCCGGCGGTTCGACGTACGTCTATCCGAGCGACGTGGACTTCTCCGTGTACGACCGGACACTGTTCGACGTCGAGTTCCTCATCGAGCAGGGGCTGACCGACGCCGAGACCGACGCGATTCCCGTCATCGTCGACGTGAGTGGGACGAGTTCGTCCGCGGTCGGAACGATGGACGACATCTCCGGATTCTCTAACGCGCGCTCGCTCGACGCGATAGGCGCGAGCGCCGCGACGGTCGACAAAAGCGCCGGCACGACCGCACTTGACCGACTGGAACGAGAATACGGGCTCGAATCCGTCCATCTCGATTACAGGGTCAACGTGTCGCTCAACACGTCCGTCGAGGCGATCGCGGGTGAACAAGCCCGTCGACAGTACGACGTGAACGGGTCCGGCGTGACGGTAGCCGTGCTGGACACTGGGGTCGACGCCGATCACCCGGACCTCGACGATGCGGTCGTCAACCAAGTTGACTTCACGGAAGACGGAACGGGAGACCGGCAGGGTCACGGGACCCACGTCGCCGGCACGATCGCCGGTGACGGCTCGGCCGACGGGAACCTCACCGGCGTCGCACCCGGCGCCGATGTCATGGACGTGAAGGTGCTCGGGGACGACGGCAGCGGGTCGGTTTCTCAGGTCATCGAAGGCATCGAATACGCCGACGCGAACGGCGCCGATGTCATCTCGATGAGCCTGGCCGGTCCGGGAGACCTCGACGATCCGATCGTTGAGACCGTCACCGAGGTCGAAGCGAACGGGACCGTCGTCGTGGCCGCCGCCGGGAACAGTGGTCCCGACCGCCGGACGATCGGCTCGCCCGCGTTGGCACCGTCCAGTATTGCCGTCGGCGCCACGGCCGCTTCGACGGGCGAACTCGCGGGGTTTTCCTCGCGAGGCCCCACGACAGCGGGGATCGTCAAACCCGATCTCGTCGCGCCCGGCGTCGATATCACCGCCGCGAACGTCGACGGGACCGGCGACGGCGACACCCCTGATCCGTACCGTGAAGCCAGCGGAACGAGCATGGCGACGCCGCACGTGAGCGGGGTCGTGGCGCTCATGCTTGACGCCGATCCGGACGCCACGCCCGATCGGGTCCGAAACACGCTGTTGTCGACGACGGACGCGCCCGTCGGTGGCGCGGATTCCCCGACTCATCCGTTCGCGCAGGGGACCGGCCGGGTGAACGCGAGCGACGCCGTGGCACCGGACCTCGTTCTCACCAACGCGACCGAAAGCCTCGGCGTCATCGGCGACAAACCGTACGTCAACCGAACGTTAACCGTCGCGAATCCGACGAACAATTCGGTCGAGCTGTTCGTCGAGCCGTCGATGACCGACGTCACCGACGGGACCGCGAGCGAGACGCCGTGGGTCGAACGCGACCGGATCGCGCTCAACGCGAGCGAATCGGCCACGCTGAACTACTCCGTCGCCACCGACGTGGACGGCGGGTCGTACGCCGGCGAGATCGCGCTCGTCGAGAACCGGACCGGTGATCGGCACCGCGCGGTCTTCGGATTCGTCTCCGGAGAACGCATCACCGTCGAGAAGGCGGCCTTCAGCGACGGCGGCTCAGTCGTCGGGGATACCGTCTGGGTCGAGTCCGACGATGAGGCGGCGGTGAAGAACATCGGTAACGACGGCAGGGCGACGTTCCTCGTGACCGGAGAGGAGTACGTCGTCCACTCCGCCGGCTTCGACGAGGACGCCAACCAGCCGATCTCCACCGCGGAGTGGGTGAACGTCTCCCGGACGCAGAGCGTGACGCTCAACGAGTCGGCGACGGTACCGGTCACGCTGAACGGCTCCGCGTTCGAGGGGGGTGTCAGGTCGGTTCAGGTGATGCCGAAAGCGCAGTTCCGGATCGGGGAGTCGTCGGTGACGTGGACCGGTCGCTACGACAACAGGAACGCGAAAACGGTCCGGTTCACGCCGAACGACCGGGTGAACGCCAGCGTGGCACACGCCTTCGCCCCGGGTGCGCAACACGGCAGCGGCTCCGACCTCGACGTGGACGATGTCTACTACGACGTTCAGCACGTCCTCCCCGTCACGGGACCCGTCGAGTACACCGTAGAACCCGACGAGTTCGCGACGATAAACACCACGTACCTCCGGTCTGCGGAGGGTGAAGATCACGCGATCCACCTCCACTCGCACTCGACCCGGTACGACGACGGCTCCTCCACGAGTGCGATCTGGGACGTCGGCGACCGCGTCGACCAGCGGATCCACCTCTCCGGAGACGCGAGGATAACCGTTAACGGGTGGACCGACTTCGGCGTTCTCTGGCAGACCGACGGTTACGTGAACCCCGAGGCCGGGGAGAGATTCGAAGCCGCGTTCCAACGGCTTCCGGCTACCGGCGACGTGCGGCTGGAGGTGGACTCGGACCGCGTCGAGGTCGACGGCCTGTTCATGACCGACCAGCCGCCGCACCGACTCGAATACCGCTCTCGCGAGGTCGAGAACAACCCGTATCGAGTGGCGATCAACGGCGAGTCGGTGGCCAACGGAACCGCGGACGGCGACGTCGACGAGTACATTGACCACAACCTCACCGACGGCGACGAGGTTGCCGTCAGCATGCTCGGTCGGAACCCCGGCGGCGTCCTCTCGACGCAGACCCGAACGGAAGCGCTCGTCACCTACGACGAGACCGGAGACAACACGCCGCCGACGCTCGAAAGCGTCGAGGTCGGCGACGCCGACACGTACAACCGGGTCGACGCCGGCAACGTCACGATTCGCGTCGACGTCGAAAGCAGCGACGGCGTCAACGCCAGCGCCGCTCGCGTACTCACCGCTCCCGGCGACGTGGACGATCCGGCGTTCTTCAACGGAACGGTCAACCCCAACGGCACCTGGAGCGAGCACGACGTGACGGTCTCGACCGAGGGAGACGTCGAGGAGCTCGAAGCGACGGTCAACGCCAGCGACTACGACGGCACGCTCCACTTCGCCACGCTCGTCAGCGACACCGGGGGCGACGCGTACTACACCGAAACGCGAAACGCCGTCCACGTCGGTACCGTGCCGACGCTGGAGGACGGGGCCGACGACGGTGACGAGGGGTCGACCGCGACGGAGACGATCACCGGCGAGCTGACCACGGCCGACGGCGAGCCCGCGAGCGAACGCTCAGTGATCGTCAACCGCCGCGACACGAGTGAATTCCTCTACAGATGGGCCGAGACCGGCTCAGACGGCTCCTTCGCGGTTGAGGTCGAGAGCGGCGGCGTGTACGATCTCACGTACCTCGAAGCCGACGAGAACCAAGAGGGCTTCGAGCGGAACGGAAACGTCGACATACAGAACATCGGTACTGTCGACCTCTCCGGCAACGATACCGCCACTACCGCTCCCGATTACGCCGGGTCGTCCGACACGTCAGCGGGCGTGACCGCTTCCGTTAGTGTGAGCGACACGGCCGACGCCGCCCTGATCAACACCACGGACCCGAGTCTCGGGGCGGTCGAGATCGAGCGAGGCGACCCGCTCGTTGTCAACGTCACCGACGAGAGCGGCGCGCCGGTTCGAGCTGCGGGTGTCGTGTACAGAGACGCCGGGCCAGACGACTTCTTCGGCACCGGATACGTCCTACGGACCGATGCCGACGGGATCCCGATATCGCCCGACGACGCCCCCGGCTTGGAGATGAACGGCTCGACCGATCTCTCTGTGTCGCCGCCGCCCCTACCGCGGCTGAACCAGACGGCGACCGAGACGAGCGTCACCGTCGAAAACGAGACGCGCACTACCGTCACACTCGGCGAGCGGTCGCCGAGCGCGTACGTCGGACCGTCGTACGGCGGCGACGGCGGCAACTACACGACGATCCAGGACGCGGTCGACGGGGAGTCCGAGGACGCGCTGATCGTCGTCGAGAACGGGACGTACAACGAGACGGTCGACGTCGCGAAGTCGGTCGCGATCGTCAGCGAATCGGCGTACGCGTCGAACTCGACGGCGGCGGACGCGCCGGACGAGACGGTCCTCGACGGCGGCGGCGACCGGACGGCCGCCTTCGCGCTCGCGGGGGGTGTCGACGACGTCTCGATCGCGGGATTCCACGTCCGGAACTACGAGGTCGGCATCGGTAGTCCCGCTGGTAACACCACGGACGTCGGGATCATCGATAACACGATCCGGAACGTCTCGACGGGGATCGCCGACGCCGGCTCCGGCGGCGCCGACCCGAACGCCGAGTGGTACGTTCGGGGGAACGTTATCGACGCTCCGGCCCGAGCAGGGATCGAGCTGGGCAACACCCGTAACGCCGTGATCCTCGAGAACGTCATCTACGGCGACGGCGACGTCACGCCCGCCTCGGAACCCGTCGATGACGCCGATCTGACGACGGCGGACCGCTCGACGGCCGCGACCGTCGAGACCGGTACTCTCGTGGGAATCGGCGTGAACCAGACCGCGAACACCGACAGCGTACGGATCGAAGGGAACGATCTTCGCGGCAGCTACAACGACACCGGCATCGCTGCCGTCGCACGGAACGCACAGCTTACCGGCGTCGAAATCCGCGACAACGACCTCGGGGACGCTCGGTTCCAAACCGCAGGCGTGCTCCTCGACACTATGGAGAGCGGGTATCTCTCCGACGCCGTCGTTACCGACAACGCGGTGACCGGTACGGAGTCGCTCGGCGCCGTCACCGTGTCGGCGTCCGGCGCGGAAAGCGACATGTTCGACGTCGAAGTCACTCGAAACACGCTCGCCGACTCCGCAGTCGGTGTCGCAACCGTCTCAGCGCGAGACGCCGGGTTTGCCGGTGACGTCCGCGTCGAAGCCAACGACATCTCGAATACCGATGTCGGCGTCGCCGTCAGCTCTGCGCAGGACTTCAGAGAGATCGACATCGAAGGCAACGACATTACGACCGCCGAATTCGGAATCGGTGTCGAGACGCCGTTCGATCCGAGCACGGACTACACCGTCACGGTCGAAACGTTCGAGAATCGCATCGAAAACACGTCGATCGCTCTCGGTGTCGGCGGAGCGAACGCGCGCGCCTTCGCTGACGGTGACGCGCTCGTCGGCAACGATCAAGGTGTTGCTTCGGTCGGCGGCGCAAACGTTGACGTCGAGAACGCGAACGTGAGCGACAACCGCGTCGGTCTCAACGCTAGCAACGGGAGTCGCATCGTCGCTCGCCAGAGCGAGATCGCCGGCAACGCGGAGTTCGGTGCCCTCGTCCCTGACGGAAACGCGACGATCGAAGCAACCAGTAACTGGTGGGGCGCTGTCAGCGGACCGGGCGGTGGCGTTGCTGATCCGAACACCGGCACGACGGCAGACGGAGCCGGGGATAACGTCTCCCGAAACGTCACGTTCGATTCGTGGCTCGAGGGAGAGCTCGTAACGGCGTCCGGAACCGTTCTCCGTCCCGACGCCCAGCCGGCAAGGGGTCTCGCCACCGTCCTGACGGAGAACGGGGGAGACAGCGTCGAAATCGCTCCGGACGGACGCTTCGCCGCTGTCGCTGAAAACGGCTCTCAACCCGTCGTCGGCTATGAAGCACGGACGGCGGACGGGTTCGGATCGACGCGCGACGGCGTCGCTGACCTGTACGCGTTCGGTACCGATTCGCTCGTGGACGGCGATACCGATCTCGGCAACTACACGCTTCCCGAGGCGAGCGTCCTCAACGTCACGGTCGTCGACGAGAACGACACGGCGGTCGAAGGGGCGCGGGTCAGCGTCGTTCACTGGGAAGACACCCACGGAGACGGATCCGCGTTCGGCACCGGCGACCAGACGACGAACGCCGACGGCGAACTCGTTCTCCGGAACGCCGAACGTCCCGGCATCGAGGTCACCGGCAACGTGACGGTCGAAGTCTTGCCGCCCGAGGGCGACACGCGGTTCGCGGACGAGACGCGTGAGATCGACCTCACCGTCACCGAAGACAACCAGAGCACCGTCGAACTCACGGAAGCCGCCGCGACTGAGTACGCGATCGAGCCCGAGACCGAACAGCTCGACCCTGGTGGGTCGGTGCCGATGAACGTCACGGTCGACACGTCGATCAACGTCACAGCGTCCAACTTCACCGTGACGTTCGATCCCGCACTCCTGAACGCGTCCGACCTACAGCCGGGGGGCTTCTTCGGCAGCAACGCGGCCACCACCGAAGCGATCGATAATCAGGCGGGCCACGTCGACTTCGGTGTCGTCGAGCCCGGAGCGGACGGGGCGAACGGGACGGGGACGCTCGCAACGGTGACGTTTACCGCCAACGCGTCAGTCTCCGGAACCCCCGAAACGGAGGTTGCCTTCGAACGCGCCACCGCTCGCGACGCGTCCAACGAGACAGTTCCGGTCGACACGCGGGACGCCGCCGTGACGATCGATGACGGGACCGGCGGCGGAGATGGCGGTGATGACGACGATGGTGGTGATGACGGCGGCGACGACCCGTCTGAACCGACCGTCACCGCGGCGATCGCCGCGAACCAGACCGGCGTCTACTCCGGCGACGCGATATCGTTCAACGCCTCCGCGAGCGAGGGTACGGGTCTCACATACGAGTGGACGTTCGGCGACGGCACGAGCGCGACCGGTGAAACCGTCGAACACGTCTACGACGCCACCGGGACGTACAACGTGACGCTCACCGTAGCGAACGGGAGCGCGTCCGACACTGATCGGATCGCGGTCAGCGTCGTCGAACCGGTCGAAGCGGAGATCATTCCGGCCGACCGGATATTCGCCGACGTCGACGAATCCGTCCAGTTCGACGGGTCTGAAAGCGCGGGCAACCGGACCGGTGAGAACCTCACGTACGAGTGGGCGTTCGGGGACGGGACGACCGCCGGCGGCGAGGCAATCACGCACGACTACGACACGGTAGGCGAGTACACGGTTACGCTCACCGTCACTGATACTGTGACGGGTGAGACGACGACTGACACCGTTGCGGTCGAGGTCAGCGGTAACACCGAGGAGGGAACTCCCGGCTTCGGACCGCTCGCCGCGCTCGTCGCGCTGGTGTCGGCAGCACTCGCTGCCCGAGTCCGAAACTAGACACACCGACTAGCGTCGGAACCGATTTTCACGGCGTCCTGTTGACCGCCGGGTCCCGACGCTCTCCGCAGTCCGACTACGGAACGGATCGGCCTCACAGTCAGACGAAGCCGTCTCTTCACGGCCGAAGTGGATCTATTGAACTCTCTGGTCGGATTCTGGGCGTGTTCAGACAGCAATCGTCTGCTCTATTGAAAATGGAAGACAGCAACGGGATCACGCCGTAATGAGTTTAGGAAAACGAGGTCGAGAAAGCGGTAATGGGAGTCGCCTTGCT
>NZ_JAGGKE010000023.1 GCF_017873555.1 Halorubrum trapanicum
TGGTACCGTTGGAGCACCCCGGGGGGTGGCGCCCCCCCGCCCGGCCGCCGTTTTGCGCCCCCCACCCCCCCCCCCCCCCCCCCCCCCCCCCCCCCGGGGGGGGGGGGGGGCGGGCGGCCCCCGCGACTCCCTCGCGCGTGCTGTCGCCGGCGCTACGCGCCGGCTGCCAGAGGGACCGAAGGTCCCTCGCGACTCGCGCCCTCCGGGCGCTCGCAGGCACGCGCCCCCGCACAGCACCACAAGCGGTGTCGGCGTCGCGGTCGATGGGTACACACGAACGTGCGTATAGAAAAGCATTAGAACCGGCTCGGTGACCACGTAAGTGAATGAGTCTGTCCGATGCGGATCACGAGCTCGTGACCGCGGAGCTCGGTCGGGAGCCGACGGCGGCCGAGGCCGCGTTATTCGAGAACCTCTGGAGCGAGCACTGCGCGTACCGCTCCTCGCGGCCCCTGCTGTCGGCGTTCGACAGCGAGGGCGACCAGGTCGTGGTCGGTCCCGGCGACGACGCCGCGGTCCTCGCGCTGCCGGACCCCGAGGCGGCGGACCGGCCGGCGAGCGAGCGCGACGCCGACGACTACGGCGACACCTACGTCACCTTCGGCGTCGAGAGCCACAACCACCCCTCCTTCGTCGACCCGTTCGACGGCGCGGCCACGGGCGTCGGCGGCATCGTCCGCGACACGATGAGCATGGGCGCATACCCGGTCGGCCTGCTCGACTCGCTGTACTTCGGCGGCTTCGACCGCGAGCGCTCCCGGTACCTCTTCGAGGGCGTCGTCGAGGGGATCTCCCACTACGGCAACTGTATCGGCGTCCCCACGGTCGGCGGCAGCGTCGCCTTCCACGGCGGCTACGAGGGGAACCCGCTCGTCAACGTCGCCTGCGTCGGACTCACGAACGAGGACCGACTCGTCACGGCGACCGCGCAGGAGCCGGGCAACAAGCTGGTCCTCGTCGGCAACGGCACCGGCCGCGACGGGCTGGGCGGCGCCTCCTTCGCGAGCGAGGACCTCGCGGAGGACGCCGAGACCGAGGACCGCCCCGCGGTGCAGGTCGGCGACCCCTACGCTGAAAAGCGGCTGATCGAGTGTAACGAGGCCCTCGTCGACGAGGGCCTCGTGCTGTCCGCGCGCGACCTCGGCGCGGCCGGTCTCGGCGGCGCCTCCTCCGAACTCGTCGCGAAGGGCGGGCTGGGCGCCCGGATCGAACTCGACCGCGTCCACCAGCGCGAGCCGGAGATGAACGCCACCGAGATCCTGCTCGCCGAGAGCCAAGAGCGGATGTGCTACGAGGTCGCGCCCGACGACGTCGAGCGGGTCGCGGAACTCGCGGAGCGGTTCGACCTCGGCTGCTCGGTGATCGGCGAGGTAACCGACGGGAACTACGTCTGCGAGTTCGCGGGCGACGCGGACGAATCGGAACCCGTCGTCGATGCGCCAGCCGAGTTCCTCGCCGACGGTGCCCCGATGAACGACCTCGCGAGCGAGCCGCCGGGCGAGCCCGAACGCGACCGCCCCGACGACGAGCCCCCGCTCGACGAGGCGGTCGCGGCCGTCCTCGGGGCGCCCTCGACCGCGAGCAAGCGCTGGGTGTACCGCCAGTACGACCACGAGGTCGGGACGCGCACGGCCGTGAAGCCCGGCGACGACGCCGCGCTGCTCGCGATCCGCGAGACGGAACCCGATAGTAACTCCGCCGACGGCGTCGGTCTCGCGCTCGCCTCCGGCGCGAACCCGAAGTGGACCGCGGTCGCGCCGTACGAGGGCGCCCGCGCGGTCGCGCTGGAGAACGCGACGAACCTCGCCGCGACCGGCGCGGTCCCGCTCGCCGCGGTCGACTGCCTCAACGGCGGCAACCCGGAGCAGCCGGACGTGTACGGCGCGTTCGAGGGGATCGTCGACGGGCTCGCCGACGCCTGTTCCGCGCTCGATACGCCCATCGTCGGCGGCAACGTCTCGCTGTACAACGACAGCGTCGAGGGACCGATCCCGCCGACGCCGACGCTCGCGGTGCTGGGCACGACGCGGGGGTACGACGCCCCGCCCGCCGCGCTCGACGCCGACCGCGCGGCCGACTCCGAACTCCTGCTCGTCGGCGCGGGGGGCGACGCGCTCGGCGGCTCCGAGTACCTCGCGCACGCCGGCGGGAGCGACCGGTTCCCGACGCTACCCGACGACTCCGGCGCGGCGGACGACCTCGGCGACCTCGTCGCGTCGCTTTCGGCGGCCGCCCGCCACGAGTCGACGCTGGCGGCTCACGACGTGAGCGAGGGCGGGCTGGCGGTCGCGCTCGCCGAACTGGTGACCGACGACGCGGGCGTCGACGCGACGCTCCCCGACCGCGTCGCGGCCTTCGACGAGACGCCCGGGCGGCTGCTCGTCCAGACGACCGACCCCGAGGCGGTCGCGGCCGAGGTCGGCGACCTCCCCGTCTTCCGGCTCGGCGAGGTGACGACCGACGGGACGCTCTCGCTCGCGGTCGGCGACGAGTCGATCGCGCTCTCGGCCGACGCGGTCCGCGACCACCGCGACGTGATCGACCGCGAGCTGGCCTAAGCGGCCCTGCTGTGGCGGACGAACACCGACTCCGGTAGCGCGGTAGCGCCGACCCCTCGATTTCGACGGCGCGAGAGCGAGCGATACGCTTTTAGGTACTCCTAAAGTATGTGGCGGCAACCGCGGGACGCCGGTCCACCCGGCGCCCGCCGCTCATCGATGGCATCCACGGAACCAGTCGGCACGACGCGCTCGGTCGAGTCGGACGACGCGACGGCCGAGGGATCGGACGACGCGACGGTCGATCACCGGGCGAGCGTCGCCTCCGACGACGCCGCGAACGCCGCCGCGGACCCCGTCTTATCGCTGTCGGACGTCACGAAGGCGTTCGGTCCCGAGACCGCCGTCGAGGACGTCTCGCTCGACGTCCGGTCCGGCGAGCTGCTGACGTTCCTCGGTCCCTCCGGCTGCGGGAAGACGACGACGCTCCGAACCATCGCGGGACTCGAAGAGCCGACCGAGGGCCGGATCTCGATCGACGGCGACGTGGTCGCGGGCGACGAGGCGTTCGTCCCGCCGGAGCAGCGCGACGTGGGGATCGTCTTCCAGAACTTCGCGCTCTTCCCTCACCTCACCGTCCGCGAGAACATCGCCTTCGGCCTGACGGACGCCGACGCCGCCGAGAGCGAGGCCCGCGTCGACGAGCTGCTCGACTTAGTCGAGATGGTCGACCACGGCGAGAAGACCCCCGACCAGCTCTCCGGCGGACAGAAGCAGCGCGTCGCGCTCGCGCGTTCGCTCGCCCCGGAACCCGAGGTGCTCCTCCTCGACGAGCCGTTCTCGAACCTCGACGTCCGCCTCCGGGTGGAGATGCGCGAGGAGGTGCGCCGCATCCTGAAGGAAGCTGGCGTCACCGCGATCTCCGTCACCCACGACCAGGAGGAGGCGCTGTCCATCTCCGACCGCGTCGCCGTGATGAACGACGGGACGATCGAACAGGTCGGTCGTCCCGAGTCGGTGTTCGAGCGGCCCGAATCGAAGTTCGTCGCCTCCTTCCTCGGTCGAGCGTCGTTCCTCGAAGGGGAGCTCCGCGACGGGAAGGTCGACACCGGGATCGGCCGCTTCGACGCCGTGACGCTGGAGGGGTACGACACCGTCTACGACGGCGCGCCCGTCGACGTTCTCGTGCGCCCCGACGACCTCCGCGCGACGCCCGCGGCCACCGAACTCGCCGACGGCGTCGTCACCTCGCGGCAGTACGTCGGTCCCTCGTTCGTCTACCGCGTCGAACTCGACTCCGGCGAGGCCGTTCACTGCCTCCACAACCACGTCGAGGAGTTCGACCTCGACGAGCCGGTCGCCCTCGAACTCACCGCGGACCACCCGCTCGCCTGGTACCCGCGGTAAGCGAGCCGCTGCTGGCTGATTCGGGGTGATTCAAAAAGCGTCGAGCGGCGGCTCAGAAAGTCGCGAGGAACGGAACCGCGTACGCGATCAGGAGGCCGACGAGCGTGACGGCCGCGCCGATACCGACCTCGCGGCTCCCGAACTCCTGCATCGGGGCGGTCACGCGCTTGTCCGGGTCCGGCTCGTGCGAGTGGTCGTCCATGCTCTGGCGTGCGTCCGCGAGATACAAAAGCCCATCTGAACGGTCGTCGCGAGTCTGGGACTCGAACTCCCGGCGACTCGGCGGGACGCCTCCGAGGCCCCTCTTGAAAAGGCGGTGAGACCCTCGCGTCGAATACCGGTGTGGTCGACTCACCGCGGCGACGGGGCCCCTCGACTGATATTAGTTGGGAAAGTTTAATTATATGTTTGGTAATTACTTTCGATTGATGGATCTACCCGTGTGTGACGGCGAGGCGACGTTCATAACCGGTCCGACGTTGTCCGGCCGCCGGCGGCTGCTCCACCGAACGCTGCGCGAGTCCCCGGGCCAGCCGGCCATGGTGGCGACGCGGGAGCCGGCGGACTCCGTCCGATCGAGGTATCGGCGGCTGACGGAAGGCGACGAGTCCGACCCCGTCGTCGTCGACTGTATCACGAACTCTCTCGGACGATCGCCGGACGACACGACGTCGACGAAATACGCCCAGAGCCCGGAGAATCTCACGTCGATCGGTATGAAATTCGCCGACGTCCTCGAAGAACGCAGAACGGATCAGCTCTCGGTCGGGCTCACGAACCTCTCGCCGCTGTTGGTGTACACGTCGCCGTCCGACGTGTTCCAGTTCGTTAATATTCTCGTCCAGAAGTCGATCGGCACCGGCTGGTCGGTGTTCGTGACGATCGACCCCACCGTTCACGACGCGTCGACCGTCCAGCAGTTCGTTCCGCTGTTCGACGCCGTGATCGAGACGCGGCGTACCGACGACGGCGACCAAGAGCTTCGGGTCCGGAAACCGGAGCAGACGGACTGGGAGGCGTTCTGAGAACGATGTGCCGGGCCGCTCGAGGGTTGGTAGACGGTAGAGCGGATGGGAAGATCCTGACGACGGCGGCGAGATACGCTGGTCCCTCGCTCACCCGCCGTTCAGGGATCTCCGCTCGCAGCCGTGAACTCACTTGCCAGTGTCGAGCGTCTCGCTCGGATCGACCGCCGCGGCAACGTCGTCGCTGTGGGTGACCGCGAGTCCGACCCCGACAACGGCACCGTAAAACGCGATCGCCAACCAGCCGTAGCCGACGAGCGTGAGGCCGGCCGCGCTCATCCCGCCGAGGACCCACCCGAACGAGACGGCGGCCCACAGCGCGAGCGCGCTGATGTACAGCTCGAGGGGGCGTCCCGTGAGCGTACTCTCCTCGAACGTCTCGATCCGCTCGTCGGTTGCGTCCGGTTCGATCACTTCCTCAGGGGCGGCGCGCATCCCCGTCGCAACGACGCCCCCGACGACGGCGACTCCGATCCAGCCGTACCCGACGAGGGGGATCGGGACCGCGATGACGTCGAGCGCCCACAGCGCGGTGAGGCCGGCCAATATCACGGCGATCGCGCCGTACGCACGGAAGCTCAGCGTGACAAGGCGTCTCATATAGTTTCACTCTATTTATTAATCGACAATAAAGTTACTGGCTCGCTAACTGGTTCCGGCGGTGACCGAGGCGGGAACCTCACCGCGAGACGCCGGTGCTCCTCATGTAGGCGGCCAGAAGCGAACTGAGTACCCCGAATACGACCACCACGGCGACCACCTGTACCAGAACGAGCCACGACTCCTGTAGTGTCGCTTGGACGCGTCCGATCGTCGCGTATCTGCCGATCACGACGATCGAGACGGCCGCGAGACCCCAGAGCGCCGCTCCGAACTCTCTGGCACGGCTCCGATGGACGGGACCGAGAGAAGCCTCGCCGTCGCGGTCACTCTCCACGCCTCCGTCGCCCATGAGACTAAATTACCGTCAATTGATAAATACGGATCCGTTCATTTCGGCGTCATGTTTGTTATATTTTTCTGAAACAACTCCAACTCAGATACCGACGCCCGAAACGGCGGTGATCGTTGCAGGAAGCGATCTCGAAACGGGGAGGGAAGCAGTCGCTGGTTTACGGAAAATTCGAGGCGAAAGCCTCGCGCTTCAGCGCGGGGAGGATGTCAATTCGAATCGTTCCGACGACAGACGTCGCACCGCGACGCCGCCGACAGCCCTCGCGGAATCTTCCGGCCGCACTTACACCGAGGACGACTGTCAGGATCTGCCATACCCAAATCATTGTATCTGAATAACATAATTCTTTGCCAGCACGCTACGACGGTGTTCAGATAAGGATTGAACCGTGAGGCGGTGCGTTTTCAAAGTGATTCATGCCCGAAAAACGTTCGCCTCAGCGGCTGTTTAGACGAGATAATCCTATAGTTTGTGGAGCGAGAGTTAACACTAAAACTGTTGCTTGAGATGTATCGGTAGCAGTGTGTCAGCCTCGTATCCACTCCAGAAAGCTTCCGGCATCTTGTACAAAATTGTAGGCCCCATAGAGGAGCCAGCCGACAACCAGTATCCCCAGCGGAATGTAGAACTCAAACCGGAGACTCACGGCGACGACAAGTAACCCCGTAATGAACGCTCCTTTCCGCAGGACTCGCCGTTTGAGCCACTTTCGGTGCTCGTTAAACCCTTTGTCGGAAAGCAGTAGTGGTACGTTGTCGGTCCCGCGGAGAACCGGTTCACCCTGTTCAAGGTGTATTTCACCGCTGATGCTCACTTCATCACCCTCCAGTAGTGGACGCGCCTCTAACAAGTAGCGATCTAGATCAATCTCAGCGTTGTGTCGCTGTACGTATCCGGCAAACTGCTGGAAGGATCGATGCTCGATACGATTTCGGAGATAGGTGTACCAAGAGTCCCAGAGATATACGGATAGCCGGTCGTGCTTGTTGACACCGCCGATCTCCAACTCATCTAGTCGTTCGGCGTCAAGCGCGGTTCGAAGCCACGACGGATCGATACGAACCGTCCGACTGCCAGCCTCAACGCCGAAGCGACCCCACTCGATGCCTGAGGCGAACGTGTGCCAATTCTGGCGCTCCCACCCCCACTCTTCGATTGTGAGGTCACTATTGGTGTTGTCCGAGAACCGACTCCGCCAAAGATACGCACCAACAGGCCGGTCAGCGTCTTCGACGACCGCAGCAGCTGTTTCAACTGGCTCCTCGACCGTCAACTTTCCCGTCAGGGCGACCGTCTCACCGTCGACGATTGACGACGGTGTGTCGGTATCGGCCGACGGGAGAGACCGAAGAACGAGCAACGCAGTCAGCGTGCGATACCCATGGGCCAGGACGATAGTCATGAGGACCGTGATTACGATGAGAACAATTGTGGGTGGCATACGTGGATGGAGTCGAGGCGCGTTGAGTACGTCTTAGTGGTGGGATCGTTACTGATACTTCGGTTGGGATGTTGTTTGGTTGGCTCTGCTGGCTGTACAGCACCTACAGCGATGGGCACACGAGGGGGGGAATTGCGTCACAGACGGTTACATCAAGCACCGACGAAGGCGGTTCGGTTAATTTTTTTGAGAGGTGAAGATCAAAAGAATTGGTACCACTACACACAATTTGTGGGGATACATTCGAGAACGCAGTTATGAGATCTTTTCAGCTTGTCCGTCAAGGTGGGTATAGTAATTGAACACATCGGCGTACGTCGGGTCAGTCACGCGGACATCACTCACTCCGTCGGCCACCGCTGACGGGTCTGCCTCCGGGGTGAGGAGGCCGCGGACGACGCCGTCACCCCTGAACAACTGTTCGTCGATCACGTCGTCGGAGATCGTGTCGGCGTTCCCCAACGAGGTTTCGACGACAGGCGGGACCGAAGATTTGATCTCTGCCGGCGTCCCTGTTGCGACGATACCGGCATCGGTCATGAACACGATCCGGTCCGCCACGTCAGCGTCCATCGGAAGGTGGGTTGTCATGAGGACCCCTTTTTCGCGGTCGCGTAGCTTCGACAGTTGGTGATGGACTTCACGCACCATCGTGAGATCGAGAGCGGCCGTAGGTTCATCGAGGATGTACAACGGTGCCTCGACGCTCAGGGAGATGGCGAGTTCGAGTTTCCGACGCATCCCGCCGGAGTACTGGTCCACTCGGTCGTCGAGCTGGTCGTCGATACCAAACGTTTCGACCAGCGTCTCCCACCGGTCGGTAAATGACGGGTTGAGTCGGTCGTAGAACGAGATATTCTCCCGTCCAGTCAACCTGTCGAGACACAGCGCATGCTGAAGCAGAAAACTCGTCGCCCCAGGTGTAGTGGCTGGTACGCCTCCCGGAACTTCGACGGTACCTTCAGAGGGGGACACACCACCCGCGAGACAGGAGGCGAGTACGGACTTTCCCGTTCCGTTCGGTCCCAAGAGGACGACGACTTCACCGGGCTCGACGGTTAGGTTGAGCTCATCGAACACGGCGTCTCCGCCGAACGACTTTCCGAGGCCTTCGGCAGCGAGGACGGATTCGCTCATCGCTGGACCCCCCTGTCGTACAGCTGCCACCGCGTGAGAAGCACACCCAACACTGCCGCTCCGACACTGTAGACGGCAAGCGGTACGAGGCGACCGCGTTCCGCACCGAAGCCGACACTTGTAATGGTTTCGGTCGTGACGAGCTGAACTGCTATCGTACGTGTCGCAAGTACGTTCGGGAGAAGCCCCACCATCGATTCATTGAGGACTGCGACCGACGAGAGCATCCCGTTATATCCTGTGAGCATGAATCCGAACACCGCGACCAGGGATAACACGAACTGCGCGTACTGTTCGTTGTTCGCCGCGACGACGATGGGGACGGCGACAGCCATGAACACAATACTCAACCCGAGAAACGCAGCGAGCGAGACGGCGACCGGAAGGACATCTGTGACGCCGACCGGCGCACCGTCGAGAATACCCACACCGAGACCGAAGGTGAGTGCCAGCGCCGCCACCACCAGACCGGCCACGACTCGTCCAGCGAAATCAGCCGATGGACAGACCGCCATCGACCGGTAGGCGATGAACCGATCCGTCTCCAAGTCGACGGCGAGTTGACTCCCGAACACGGTGAGAGAAGCGATCATCGCGCCCAAGACAGCAATGCCGACCGCAAACAACCCCTTCGTGGTTGGGTCAAAGGACCTTGTCGCGGTCACGAGAAGATACATGATCGGTGGCAGTCCGACGGCAACCGCCAAGACTGACCAACTTCGGGAGACATCTCGGAGCGTGCGATACGTGAAACCTGAGGTCTGAGCTACCCAGATACGGCCCTTCTGTTTGAGCGATGATCGGTCTTTCACCCCCACCGCGCTTGAAGTTGTTTCGAGACGGTTGACTGTCGCATCGCTATCGCTCATTCGCACCCACCTCCAATACGTCTCTCCGTGACAGCTCTTCTCCGGCTGTATAGAGAGAATCGCACACGGTATACTCTCCGCCACTCGCGGATAGGGTCGGTAAACGAGGACGCTGAATTGGCACAGTTTAGCCTATTCCGCGTTGATTGTAAGTGTAATCTGGATGGTTATTAAGTTCTACATCTGACATATTCAAACGGAACGCGTACAACGTAGCAATTCGAAGCACGAGTATGGCGGATACGGAATCGAGTTCAAGTGACAGCACATACGCGGCGTTGACCGATGAAACGCGGATTCGTATTCTCTTCGCACTCGCTGACCAGTACGACGACGCGTGGTCAGCTGAGTGGCCTTCCTTTTCAGAATTGCGTGAACAAGTCGGTGTCGAGGACACGAGCCGATTCAGTTACCACCTTGACGAACTCCAAGATGACTTCGTTCGCAAGGTAGACGGGCAATATCGACCCCGAGTGGCTGCGTTAGAAATCGTCTCAACAATCCGTGCGGGAACGTACGAAGGTGACACGGTCGCAGTTGACCAACAACAGACCGGCTACGAGTGTCCCTACTGCGAGAAGACGCTTATCGCATCGTACCGACATCATCAATTATACGTCGGCTGTCCATCGCACGGGGCTGCCATCGCGTATCCAACCCCACCACGAGCGTTAGCAGACCGAACGCTGGAAGACGTCATCGATCTCTCGTTCCGAAAACACGCTTGCGACGTGCGACTCTTCCGTAATAACGTCTGTCCACACTGTTGGGGAACTGCTGGTTTCTCGTTCCCACGTGACTCCGTCCCAGACTCATACCTCCTCGATGATGTCGCGTATGCGACAGCGAAGTGTGATACCTGTTGGGTCTCGTATCCCATCCCAATTGCCCATACGGTCCTCGGTCATCCCAGCGTCGAAATACTGTACTCCAGACACGATCTCAGCCCGACCGACGCACAAATCGGCCCACACGACCTAGCGAGAATCAGTGAGGTCTCCCTTCCAGACTCCAAGTCGCCAGCCGCCCAAATCAGCATCGAACTCCACACCGACTCGCTCGTCCTCGAACTCGACGAATCCTGCCGCATCATTGACTGGCAGCGATAGCAGCCGATTCCTCGCGTTTCAGTTTCTCACAAAGGGCAAGGAGGAAGCCACCATCTTTAGGAGACGCAGGGCGTCTCGGTAGCCAATCAGAACTCATAGAGTTCTGCTGACATGGGGTGAATCCACCACAGTGGAGTAAGCACTTTCAGCGACCAGACGTTTCAGACGAAAATACGTCTGAAAAATAGAATTTCAGCAGAGGCGGGGGCGACTGGGTAATCGTGTAGTTTTTGTTGGGTCTCGTACATCTCCCGACCATGCAGGATCAGCGTGTGCTGGTGACGGGCGGTGCCGGATTCATCGGATCAAACCTCGCGAATCTCCTCGCGGAGGACAACACGGTTATCGCGGTCGACGACGAGTATCTCGGTACGCCGGAGAACCTCGCCGACGACGTGACGTACCACAACAAGAGCGTACTGGACGACGATCTCCCGACGGACGTGGACGTGGTGTATCACCTCGCCGCGCTCTCCTCGTACGCGATGCACGAGGAGGACCCGCAGCTGGGTGCGCGCGTCAACGTCGAGGGCTTCGTGAACACCGTCGAGCAGGCGCGCGACGACGGCTGCGACACGGTCGTGTACGCGTCGACCTCGTCGATCTACGGCGACCGCACCGAGCCGTCGCCGGAGTCGATGGACGTGGCGGTGAACACGGGGTACGAGGCGTCGAAGCTCGCCCGTGAGCGGTACGCCGAGTACTTCGCCAACCACTACGGGATGGCGATGGCCGGCATGCGCTTTTTCTCAGTGTATCAGGGATACGACGGCGCGGAAGGCCACAAGGGCGAGTACGCGAACGTCATCGCCCAGTTCGCCGACGACATCGCACACGGGCGCCAGCCGGAGCTGTACGGCGACGGCACTCAGACCCGGGACTTCACGCACGTGTCCGACGTGGTCCGGGCGCTCGAGGTCGCCGCCGCCGAGCGGCTGAGCGGAATCTACAACGTCGGGACCGAGGAGCCGTACAGTTTCAACGAGCTCGTCGAGCTCATCAACGAGGAACTCGGCACCGACGTCGAGCCGACCTACGTGGAGAACCCGATCCCGGAGTCGGTGTACGTCCACGACACGTACGCCGACATCTCCAAGCTCCGAGCCGAGACAGGGTGGGAGCCACAGGTCTCGTTCACCGAGGGACTCAAGCAGGTGTGCGAAACGTATCAGTAGCCATAGCAGTCGCCGCCGCTCCCGAGCTCTCGGTGACAGTTCCGTTCGCACAGTCCCACTTCCGTTCCGCCAGACGGGTCGTTTAGCGGTTCCCCGTGTTGGGCGTACGGGTTGTCCCGAGGTAGACGCTCCTTGGTTGTACGCCTAAGCCGCTCCAGTCGGGCGGTTTTAGCTGTCGTTCCGCCGCGGTCCCATTAGCCGTCGGATCAATGTCGCGGAAGCGATCGTCCCTTCGTCTCTTCCGTGTGTCACGTACTTCACTTACGGCTTTTTACACTTGTTATCGATATTAATATCACCAATCACCTTTGTGTCGGCACACGCAAACTTCAAATGGTTAGCAAAAATGAGTTACCTCAAGGAAACGTTCGATGGCCACTACAACCGACACTCTGGAGGGGAGCGCGGAGCAGACGATCGAGCAGACGACCACCGATAGGGCCAGCCGGTCGGCTGACGAGTTGCTCGTCGGGGCCGATTCTGATACCGCGCCCGTGTTGAGCGTCGTGATGCCGACGCTCAACGAGGAAGACGGTATCAGAACGTGTATCGACTGGATCAAAAACGCCGTCGAAGAACTCCAGCTGCCGGCCGAAATCCTGATCAGCGACAGTTCGACGGACCGAACGCCCGAGATCGCCCGTGAGATGGGTGCGGTCGTCGTCGAACCCGACGGCAAAGGGTACGGGTACGCGTACAGATACGCCTTCGAGCGGACCCGCGGCGAGTACATCGTGATGGGCGACGCGGACACGACGTACGACTTCACGCAGATCCCACGGCTGTTGAACCACCTGAAGGAGTCCGGAGCGGACATCGTTATGGGGAGCCGGCTCGACGGTGAGATCAAGGAGGGGGCGATGCCGACGCTCCACCAGTACATCGGCAACCCCATGTTGACGCGGTTCCTCAACACGTTCTATCGGGCCGGCGTAAGCGACGCCCACAGCGGCTTTCGTATCTTCACGCGAGACGCGTACCAACGGATGGACCTCGAGACGACCGGCATGGAGTTTGCCTCAGAGATGATCATGGACGCCGGGGCTCGCGATCTCCAAATCACGGAGGTACCGATCATCTATCACGAACGGGAGGGTGAAGAGACGCTCGACAGCTTCCGCGACGGTTGGCGGCACGTCCGGTTCATGCTCGTGAACGCGCCGGGGTACCTCTTCTCGGTACCGGGCATGCTTCTCACGGCGTTCGGCGCGGCGGTGTTGCTGATCGCGCACGCCGGCATCGATATCGGGGCGATGACGCTCGGGATTCACTCGATGATCGCGGGCAGTCTGTTCTCGATACTGGGCGTCCAGGTCGGCTCGCTCGGCGTATTTGCTACCGTCGCCAGCGACCCGATTCAGAAGCCGAACGACGCGGTCACCTCGTGGATCACGGAGTACGCGACGCTCGAACGGGGTGCCTCCGCCGGGCTCGCGGTCTTCACCGTCGGCGCTGTGTACGCGAGTTGGCTCATTATCGACTGGGCACTCAGCGGCTTCGGTTCCGTCCCGTTCACGACGAGTTCACTGCTCGCGTTCACGGCGATCGTGATCGGCGTCCAGCTCGTCTTCTCGTCGTTCTTCCTCAGCTCGGTGAACTGATCGCTTTCGGCCCGTTTCGGCGGGAGAAATAATTATTGAATCAACAAGTAATGCGGTAGCTTGATGCCGGCCGATCGCGTCTCGGACCGCCGTACGGATGCCGATCCCCTCGAACTGCCCGAGCTGCGGTGAGGGAGATCTCGCCGTGACGAACATCCTCCCACAGAAACACGACCGAGGGGACTCGGATCACCCGGACGACCGTCCGTCGTGTTCCTATATCGAGTTGTTCGAGTGACGCCTCGCGGCTACCGGATCCCAACGCGCTGCGCGAGGCCCCCGTTCTAGGACCGAGACACGCGATCACTGAGCATCGGTTGTCGAAGCGTCGCGGTGTCGAAGCCGCCGGTTGTCGCTCGGTCTCGGCCGATCGCTGTGTCTGCCGCGGTGTCCGCCGAGAACGGCCGGCCTTCGCGTTCGGACGAGCGCCGCCGACGCTCTCCGAAACGCCACCGTTCCGATCGCGGTAATACGTACTATATTGACCTGTGAGAGGCGTTCCTGAAGTTTTATAATTCTTCAATTAACATATTGACAGAACAACGGAGGGGGCGTGAGTGAAAATATCACACAGGAGTTTCGCTGCCGGACGCGGGTCGACTCGAACCGACAAGACGGAGCCGATACGGCGGGGGGGACTGCCGACGAACGACGCGTTACCCGTCGTCTTCGATACCGACGTCGCCCGGGGAGGCGACAGCGTATCCGGAACAGGATCGGGACTTCGCAGCCGCCGATCCGCCCACGCACCCGTCGGGGATAGAACTGGCTCCGTTCGTGTGACTCCGCGTTCACTCGCCGAAATCGTGGTGGTTCGCCCGTGACGACGCGGCGCGAACAGGCGGGCGCGGTCTTTTTTTCCGTCCTCATGGTCGTCTCGATGGTCGCCGGTAGCGTCGCGTTCGGCGGCCTCGCAGCGGCCGATCGCCCCGACGTCGCGCCCGACGATAACGGGGATGCCGGTCAGCCGTTGGAAACGGGGACCGCGTCCGAGCAGAACGCGACCGTCGGGCCGAACGGAACGGCCACCGAGACCGGAAACGAGACGGCCGCCGGAACCGACGCGAACGGGACCGACTCGACCGACGCCGGCGCGTCCGTTCGCGGGAACGACACCGGATCTGAGCCCGGCGAAGCCGACGGGAACGCGAGCGTTGACGATCCGGAACCGGTCAACGAAACGGAAGCCGGTAACGCGTCGCGACCCGGTGACGGCCCGGTCGACGCGAACGTCACCAGCGAAACTATTGACGTGATCGACGGATCTGGTGATGACGGTGCGAAACCGACCCGGGTCGACGTCGACCCAGACGACCTCCCCGGAAACGGGACGGAAGCCCACCCGTACCGGATCGCGAACGCCTCCGAACTCCAGGCGATGGCAGACGACTTGGACGCGAACTACACGCTCGTGAGTGACATCGATGCCAGTGCGACCGTCGCGTGGAACAACGAGAGCGGATTTGATCCGATCGGAGGCGCTTCATCCGATAGCGACACGCCGAGAGCGTTCACCGGATCGTTCGTTGGGAACGGATACATCGTTTCCGGACTCTCGATTAGCCGTTCGAGTGAGGACTACGTCGGACTGTTCGGTTCCGTCGCCGACACCGGGACGGTGAGAGGCGTCTCCCTCACCGATGCGAACGTCACTGGTTCTGCGTCCGTCGGCGGTCTCATCGGACTATCCAACGGTGCTACGGTGGTCTCGTCGTCCGTGGCCGGAACTGTCACAGGCTCAGACGATGTCGGCATTCTGGTCGGGCAGAACGACGACGGGACTATTGAATCATCGTCTACGACGGGAACCGTTATCGGGTCCGGGTTTGGTATCGGTGGTCTCGTCGGACATAACAACGGAGCCGTAGATACATCGTACTCAACCGGTGCCGTCACCGGGAGTGACTTCGTGGGCGGCCTCGTCGGATCGAATGCCGGCACCGTCAACTCATCGTATGCCGTGGGACCCGTTACCGCCGAATTCAGCCTCGTCGGCGGTCTCGTCGGAAGCAACGACCTCGGGACCGTTACCGGATCCTACTGGGACACCGAAGCTACCAACCAATCTGCTTCCGACGGCGGAACCGGTCTCACTACGGAAGAGATGACCGGTCAAGCCGCAGTCGGAACCATGACCGCATTCGAGTTCGGAACCAACTGGGAGGTCCGGCCAAACGATTACCCGAAGCCGATAGATCGCTCCGATGCCAGCGCCGACGGTGAAGACGGGCTGCCCCCGTTCAGCCGGACGGTGTCACTCGACCCGACCCAAACGAATCCGCCGAGCCTTGCGGGCAAATTCCGCGTCGAGGACCAGGTCGCCTCGTCGACGAACGTCACACTCTTGGAGAACTCCTCGACCGAGTACTCGATCAACATCACTGCGCCAGACGGGAGCGAGAACGTCACGTTCTACCTTCAGGAGCAGGCGACCAGTGCCTCACAGGATATCGACGACATCCGGATGCTGCTCGACGGTCAGCGACGCGCATTCACCGTCGTCGCGGACGCCGGTCCCGGAAACAGTTCGTGGATCGGGTTTACGGTCCCCGAGTTCTCCACCCGCACGGTCACGTTCACGAACGAATCGGACAGCAGAGATACCGTGCCGTCCATCGTCGCTCCGAGTAACGCCACCTACGGCCCGAACAACCGACTCACCATCGGGACGTACCACAACGCGACCGGCGTGATCAACAGTAGCGATGTGGTAGTCCGGCTGGTGAATGCGACCGATGGAAACGACACTGTAGTCGCAGTGACTGACTCCGCGCCGGTACAGGGAGCCGTAAACACGACGATCCCGGCCGGCAGTCTCGCCGGAACGGTGAAGATTGAGACGCAACTCTACAACAGCTCAACGCAGCAAGTGGTCGCGACAGACACGGTCGTACTCACTGTCGAAACCAGTGACGTGTCACCGACTGCGGCGTACGACTTCGAGGGGACCGGCAGCACTGTAGTTGATCGGACTGGAAACGGATACACCGGAGAACTGAACGGTGCCAACCGAGTTCCCGGTCGAAACGGAACCGTGTTGAGTTTCGATAGGAGTAGTTACGCACAACTCGGGTCAGCGGATACGCTCGATCCCCGTAACGGGTCCTACTCGGTCTCGCTGTGGTTCAAAACGGACAGCGTCTCAGGGCCAAACAGCGTCCTCTTCGCCAAGCGTGGGGATGACAACGAGCGGGTCAAGATCGCCCTCCATAACAACGGTAGTGGCGAGGGGAATGTGGGTGTCAACTTCAAAGACGACCCTGGTCTGGACAACGACGGAATCAGATCGTCGGAGACGTACACCGACGGGACGTGGCATCGTGTTCTCGTCGTGAGAGACGCCGGAACGGACTCGATCGAACTCTACGTTGACGGGGAACTGATCGGGACCACCACCGACACACAAGGTGATATCAATCCGACCGGCCCGGCCTACCTCGGTGCGCAGCCCGAGTATCCAAATGACCGATACTACACCGGCCAACTTGACGATGTCAGAGTGTCCAAACTGAGCCTCGACCCTGGTGAGGAGAGTGGGGCAGTGCCGGTCGACGTCGATCCAAGCGATCTCGACGGCAACGGTAGCGAGTCGAATCCGTACGAGATCTCCAACGCCTCCGAACTCCAGGCGATGGAGGACGATCTGGATGCGAACTACACGCTCGTCACCGATATTAATGCCTCTAATACTGCGCAGTGGAACAACGGACGCGGGTTCGATCCGATCGGTGACGCCCCGTTCAACGACAGTACCCCCACGGCGTTCACCGGGTCATTCGACGGGGACAACCACACCATAACGGGACTCACGATCGACCGTCCGGACGCGAATTACGTCGGACTCTTCGGATACTCTGATGGAGGAAATAGCACAATTCAACGTGTAACAGCGTCCGGTGACGTGAACGGCTTGAACTATGTAGGTGGACTTGCCGGATACTTTGATGGAGGAAATAGCTGCTCTATTGAAAATGCGGTACGGGAGCGGGATCATAGTGTTTTGGTGAGCTTCTTGAGGTTGTTGAGGGCGAACGAGAGGATGATCTCACGGA
>NZ_JAGGKE010000024.1 GCF_017873555.1 Halorubrum trapanicum
GGATGACTATAGGGGCCTACCCTCACTAACGTCGCCATGATTCACGGCGGGTACTTGAACGTCTCTTCGACCCGTCGGTGCAACTTGTGATCTGAAGACTCCGACGAGAAACGGAACTCACAGATGTCCTCAAGCGTCACACCGCTCGTGATTCCCCCTGTCTTCCCCATTACCTGCTCCGCGTGTACATTGCCGTTCACGTCGGTGTATAGGACGTGCAACTGAAACGAAATGTACCGAATACCGGCGTGGGATAGTCGTTGCGTCGTCTCGAACACAGGAGAACGGATGTATTCCGCTCGCCCCTCCTCACCGTGAAACACTTCCTCAAATTCAACTTGTGTGCTGAACTCGACCCGGCCTTCGTTCGGACTTAACACGCCTCCATCCCTTGAATCGTTCTCAAAATCATCACCCTCGGTCCTGTTCAACGCAAAGAACCTCGGGAGAATCTCGAACCCATCACCGTCCGGGGTGAGGAAACACGCATCCTCAATGTCGATAGGCGTTCTTTCTCCAGGGTCTGGATGGTAACTCACGACGAGTGTAGGGCGGATATACAGATTCTGTGCGACTCCTTCACCGAGGTTTTCCAGCTGGATGGTGAGGATGTCGAACGTGGTACCGCGTCCACTTTTCGACTGTATTTCCTTCCCACGGCTTTTCACGACAGGTTGGCTTTGCCGCTCGATGGTGTCCTGTAGGTCGTCGGTCTGTACTTCCGTGTTCGATTCCCAGAAAACGAGTTTCTCGATGAGAGTGACTTGTAACGCTGTTAAACTAATTTGAGGGATATAGGCGCGTAGACGGTCGAACATACTGGTTACCGTACACTCGTTGATAATAAAGGGGAGGTCGTGGTACTCGACGATAGGGAATGGAAGATATTCCGCAACCCTCACCGAACCCGTATGACCCAGGCGAGAACGTGCGCGTATACCTTGACCCAGATGATCCAGACAGTCGCTTCCACGGTGTCACATGCGTCGTCGTAGACCGGTTTGATGACGACTTAGACCGAGAGACCGGGCGCGACTTAGACCGATACTCGTACCGCGTGAGGCGCGTGGACGGTGACGTACTCCCGGTCCAATTCCGGCACTCGGACCTTATCCCCGAGGAGTAGTGAGAGGTCCTGTTAGTCGTCTGCTTCGGCGGCTTCCGCGGCGTCCACGTTCAACTTCACATCCTGCTTCCGCTCCGGTGCCGGCGGCTTCCCATCAGGGTACAGCTCCTGCATCTTCTTGTGGTACGCACCAAGCCCCATCTGCGAGTTGATGTACACGAGCTTACCCGGGTCCAAACCGTACAACCCCATCAGCAACCGGTCGATCTTCCAATCCGTACTGTCACCAAGCTCACCGTCATCAAGCATCGTATCGACGCAATCAGCAATCTCCTCCGCCGTCTCACGGCCATCCTCTTCAGAGAGTTTCGCCACCGGAACCGGGAGTTCCCTGATGTCCGTCTGCCGCATATTGGCGAACGCTTCCGCGGCGTCGATCTCCCCGGACCGTTTGAACATGTAGTAATGCAGCACGCGAGAGTTCATCAATCCGAGTAGGAACTTGTGGTACGTTGTCGTGTCGAGGCCGCTCGGGACGTTCTCCGGGTTGGCCCACTTGCCCTCGTACTCTTCGTCCTCGTCGGCAAGATCGACGTCCACGTACCAATCCAGCATATCCTGCTGGTCGTCACGGATCTTGTACACGTACACCGACCGCGGGCAATAGACCGTGTCCCCGTGGTACGCAACTGACAACCCGACCCCGGCTTCCCTGATGAACAGCTTATCACCGTCGTACACGGACTGGTCTTTGTAATTGACACCGTCGTACCCTAAGTCGAGACCCTTCAACTCTAACTCATCATACCGTGCATCGAACGAATCACCGTCCATGTACAGCACGTCACCGTCCGCCGGGTCGTCGCTAATTAGGTACTCTTCACCGACTCTGTTCTGATACTTGAACTCAACCTCACAGTAATTGCATTCCTTCTCTTCGTCCGGTTCCTTCTTCCGCGGCGGGGCAATCCACTTCCCGCACGCCGGGCACTTGATGACGTGCCCGGCCTTGTTCAGCTCGACGCCACGGTGAGATTCGCAGAACGCACCGACCGGTATCGAGTTATCCTCCATCGTATCGAGGAGTTCGTCATCTTCGACGTATCGGAATGGTTCGATCTCCCCGGACTCAATGCAACGGCTCTGCGGGATATCGAACGCATACGCCGATTCAAGCTGTGAGAGGCTCAACTCACCTTCAATCGCTTTCCGGCGGTCTTCATCGACGAGGGTCATCGACCGGAACGTGTTCTCGGCGCTTGGCTCCGTGTTTTTCAGCTGCATCGTCACCGTAGACATGCGAATGTCGCTTCCGAACCAGTCTGCACCCATGATGTGGAACCGTTCAAACTCGTAGTTGTCGAGAAGATACTGTCGGATTTCTGCCTTCTCGGATCGAAGCAGGGTTTTCGGGAGGACGTACGCTAACCGGCCACCGTCGTCCAGATACTTGCATGCGGTGAGGATGAACAATTCGTAGGTGTCCATGTTCTCGACATCGAACCCGTCACCGAGCTCACGGTCCACCCATTCGGTCGCTTCGGGGCTTACTTGCCCACCCCACGGCGGATTCCCGATAATCAGATCGAACTCGCCGAACCCAGCCGTTTCATCGATGTCTTCGAACTGGATTTCACCGGCGAGTGCGTCCTGCGACGCGAAATTCCCGGTGAGCATTCCCAACGATGTGTTCTTCCGCGCCGACCGTAGCCACACGGAGAGTTTCGAGATTTCAATCGCTTCCTGCAGCAAATCGTTCCCGTGCAGGCACTTGTCGAGAATCTCGATTTCCCGCTTCTCGAAGGATTCGAGTGGTACCTGTACCGGTCCGTCCGAACCAGCTGCCGCAACTTTCGCGGAGCGAAGCTTCTCGTGTACTCGGCGCGCTTCACGGCTAAGGTGGTTAAAACAGGACACTAGGAACGCGCCAGATCCGCAAGCGATGTCCGCGATTCGGATGTTAACAATTTCCTTCAGGTAGGCTTCAAGGAATTCCTTGTCCGGGTTCTCCATCTCCATTTCCCCGTTATCAAGGTCTAACTCATCTCGAATCTTCGCGCGCTTGTCCTGTAGAAGATCCTGTATCGATTTCTCGGCGACGTACTCGGTGAGGCCCTCCCGCGTGAAGTAAAGGCCGTAGTCGCCGCGGTCACCACTGAACGGGTTACTCTCGCCTTCTGCGAGGTTCGCTCGCACCTGCTCGATGTCACCCACACTCTCCTCAAAGATACGACCAAGCACGTGCTCGTTCAAATCGGAATGGAAGTCGTACTCGTAGAACCCGTACACGCCTTCAATTTCAGAATCACCGATTTCGTAAGTATCTGTGAACAACTCGTCCGGCAGTGTTACGGACTGCAGCACATCGTCCTCCTCAAACAACCCGCCATCGTACCCGAAGATATCGTACGGGTACTCGTCGGGGCTACCAGTGTCGATTACGCGGAACAGGTCCTGTATGAGCGGGTAGATTTTCTGGTCGTCAAGCGTCGGTAGGTCCCTGCCGGTCTCGATGACGTCCTTCAGCAAATCGTCGGGGAGTAGGCCAGACGGGTGATCGCTGAAGAAGCAAATCACGAGACCACGGTGAATGAACGTCTGTGCGGCTTGAATAGCGGCGAGTTGCCCGTCGCTGGATTCGGCGAGTTCCGGGTCCTCGTCGATAATTACCTCGTACACGTCCTCAACTGCCTCGCGGTAGAACTGGTAGAAGTCCTCAGTAAGTTCCAACCGTTCGGAGAGGTTCTGCGCCATGAGGTCCTCGATGTCCGAATCGGCGTCCTCACCGATTAGGAACCGTCGGTGCATAATGAAATAGAACTCCCAGAACGTCTCGGTAGGCTCACCATCGGCGTCAAGGAACTCGTCGATCTCCCACTCTTCGTAGTGGTCGATGCTGCCGTGGTGGTACAGTCTGACAACTTCCATGTTCGACGCGACAACCCACCGAACGGACAGGCCGTTCGTAATTGCGTACTCGAAGGCCTGTTCGACCGGGGATTTGAGGCGTGACGGATCGACCTTATCGAGATCTGTCCCCGGATCTTTCAGCTCACCGACGACCTTCCGAACGTCCTCAGTAAGTTCGCCATCGTCCTGTTCGAAGTGCCCGAGTAGTACGTCAGGGAACCCTTCACCACCTTCGGAGAGTGATTCGGGAAGGAGCTGGAATTCACCGGCGCTGCCGCGCGGTCGTGTGTATCCGAGTACATCTGAAAAGATGTCGCTCACGAACGACTGCTGCAGGTTGCGCTCGGTGAGCGACGTGCTGGTACCCGTCCATCCTTCGACTGCCTCGATGATGTCGTCGGTGTCAGCCGGCCGTTCAACCTCTTGTTGCTGTAAGTACTCGTCCACTAAGTCCGGGTCGAAGAGAGAGTGCTGATTTGTCGGCAAGGATATTGAGTTTTTTCTTATACGGGAT
>NZ_JAGGKE010000025.1 GCF_017873555.1 Halorubrum trapanicum
AGACGAAGGGAGTCCGGTGCGCGGGGTAAGCCTGTGTACCGTGAGGGGAACAACCCAGAGCCGGGTTAAGGTCCCAAAGTGTAGATTAAGTGCGATTCGAAGGTGGTCTCAAGCCCTAAACAGCCGGGAGGTGAGCTTAGAAGCAGCTACCCGCTAAGAAAAGCGTAACAGCTTACCGGCCGAGGTTTGAGGCGCCCAAAATGATCGGGGCTCAAATCTACCACCGAGACCTGGCCGTGCCCTTGACAGGGGCAACCGCGTAGGTTGGCGTACTGGTCGGACGGAAGCCCGGGCGAGAGCTCGTGTGGACCGTCCAGTAACGACAATCCTGGTCACAGTAGCAGCGATAGTCGGGTGAGAACCTCGACGGCCTGAAGAGCAAGGGTTCCTCGGCACTGCCGTTCAGCCGAGGGTTAGCCGGTCCTAAGGTGTACCACAACTTGACTACACCGACGGGAAGCTGGTTAATATTCCAGCGCCATCGTGCAGTAAACGCCGACGCCGTGTGGACCGCTGAGCCGGGCACTCGCCCGGTCGAATCGCGGAAACTCGTGGAAACCGTCATGGTACGAAGCGAGCGAAGCGCGAAACAGCGAAAGTCAGCCGTACATAGGGCCCGTGAAAAGGCAAGCACGATGTCCGTACCGAGATCCGACACAGGTGCTCTGGCAGCGCAAGCCAAGGCCTGTCGGGAGAACCGACGTTAGGGAATTCGGCAAGTTAGTCCCGTACCTTCGGAAGAAGGGATGCCTGCTCTCTGAGGAGCAGGTCGCAGTGACTCGGGCGCTCCGACTGTCTAGTAACAACACAGGTGACCGCAAATCCGCAAGGACTCGTACGGTCACTGAATCCTGCCCAGTGCGGGTATCTGAACACCTCGTACAAGAGGACGAAGGACCCGTCAACGGCGGGGGTAACTATGACCCTCTTAAGGTAGCGTAGTACCTTGCCGCTTCAGTAGCGGCTTGCATGAATGGATAAACGAGAGCGCCACTGTCCCAACGTTGGACCCGGTGAACTGTACGTTCCAGTGCGGAGTCTGGAGACCCCCAAGGGGAAGCGAAGACCCTATAGAGCTTTACTGCAGGCTGTCGCTGAGACGTGGTCGCCGATGTGCAGCATAGGTAGGAGACATTACACAGGTACGTGCGCTAGCACGCCACCGAGTCAACATTGAAATACTACCCGTCGGTGACTGCGACTCTCACTCCGGGAGGAGTACACCGGTAGCCGGGCAGTTTGACTGGGGCGGTACGCGCTCGAAAAGATATCGAGCGCGCCCGAAGATCATCTCAGCCGGGTCGGGAATCCGGCGAAGAGCGCAAGAGCACAAGATGGTCTGACAGTGTTCTTCCCAACGAGGAACGCTGACGCGAAAGCGTGGTCTAGCGAACCTACGAGGTTCCGGAATGGGACCCGTAGATGACAGAAAAGCTACCTTAGGGATAACAGAGTCGTCACTCGCAAGAGCACATATCGACCGAGTGGCTTGCTACCTCGATGTCGGTTCCCTCCATCCTGCCCGTGCAGACGCGGGCAAGGGTGAGGTTGTTCGCCTATTAAAGGAGGTCGTGAGCTGGGTTTAGACCGTCGTGAGACAGGTCGGCTGCTATCTATTGGGGGTGTGAGGTACCTGACGTGAACGAACGTATAGTACGAGAGGAACTACGTTTGGTCGCCACTGGTGTATCGGTTGTCCGGAAGGGCAGCTGCCGAGTAGCCACGCGACACGGGGTAAGAGCTGAACGCATCTAAGCTCGAAACCCACATGGAAAAGAGGTACCACAGAGGTCACTCGTAGAAGACGAGTTCGATAGACTCGGGGTGTACGCACCGAGGCAACGAGGTGTTAAGCCCACGAGAACTAACAGACCGAGCCACATTCATTGGCGCTGACGCGCCACGACTCGCATGAGTTCAGGCGGTACCTGGATCGCACGATATACACGGTTGGTATCGAACCAGACCGACACAGGCGTCTCTCCTCCCGATTTTACGCGGGAGCAGAGAGTCTCGGTTCGACTCCGAGAGTCGGCATAAAGGCGGCCAAAGCGGT
>NZ_JAGGKE010000026.1 GCF_017873555.1 Halorubrum trapanicum
TCCCCACTCGACGCCGCGCTCACCGCCACCACCCCCGCGACCGCAACCACGCCGTAAGACCGCGAGAGTGTCCGACTCGGGCAAACCGCTCCCGAGTCGGCACTCTGCGCGGACTTACTCTACGGGAGTCGAGAACCGCCCCACTTCCGCCCCGCTTCCGCCCCACGACCGCCCCGCGACCGCCTCTCGTTTCCCTCCCTCCGGTCGGGATAACGCGGGCGGCGGCGCTCGGTCCGGGTCCGCCGGACCTCGCGCACCACAAGGTCGCCGCCCGCTCGGAGGGTATGCGTCGCTTAGCGTCTGTACCGCGGCAAACCAGCCGAGTCGATTCAGGCGAAAACCCTTTGCGCTCGGCGGGAGAAGCAAGACGTGACGACAGGCCCCTCAGCCTCGTCTCCCCGGCGGCGGTCTCCACCCGCCAACGGGGATCGTCGTCACGCCCGGCCTCACCCGGGCTGACTTTCACTTCTGTAGCGTTGCTTATCACCAGACGCCGGGGGCACTTAATTCCTTAACTGGGGTCTATTCGACAGTATTGCCGCAATTCGCCGGAATCAGCAGACGGTACGGGGTCCATCTGAGATTAACCGACTTACATAGATCACCCGGTTACCGGCTATGTTTGTTTATATACTCCGGGGTCTAGAAATCGGGTTTACTTGGCAGGTTGTACTTCAGTATATCCCAGACGGTCACACAACCATGAGAGAAATCTTTCATAAGAATCTCGTCAGTACCGACCGGGATCTCCGACTGGCCCCGGACCTCTCACCGAGCCGTTTACCTCTCCTCCACCACGGTCAGGAGGCTTTCTCTGGTTTGGTGACCCCGCTAGGTACTTCCCTAGCCTCTCTGCCTCCTCTCCCGTGTAGAGACCCGCCTCGACGCCCGAGACTGTCCCGATGTACTTCCATGTCCCTTCCGCCTCCTCCGACTCTGGGGCCGACTCAGCGACCGCTTCAGACAGCCCCTCGCTCATACTGTACGTCCGCTTCCCCGTCGCCCACATCAACGCGCTAAACCCCCTGTACCCGGCGATAGACGGAAGCGACTGCCGATCAGTCGCCCCCTCGCTCCCCTCCCGAGCCAACGACTTCGAGAGGTACTTCATCAGGTACGCCGCCGGACTCTCCAGCTGTAGCGAGCGACCCCGCTTCACCGTCACGTCCTGGGCGTCCCGCGAGGCTCCCTCGACGTACCGATCGACCCAGTATCCGGCCACCTTCTCCCCGAGCGACGGCCGAGCGACACCGAACACTAGAACGTGGAGGTGCGGGTATCCCGTCGCATGAGGCTCGTACACCGCCAGATACTCCGTCTCGACGCCTTCCGTCTCCCGACCGATCACGTCTCTCGCTTTATCCCATCCCTCTTTCAGGTCCGACAGTACCGACGTGAACGCTCTGTACTCGCCGCTCGCGTCCTTGTGCGGGGCTGTGAGGGTTAGCATCGTCGTCGGCACCGTCTCACCCCACTTCCCCGTGACGTGCCTCTCAGCGGCTTTCAGGCGGGCGTACGTCCGTCTCCTGTAGTCCGCGCTCCACCGGTGTTCATGCGGCACCACGAGGTGATCCCCGCTCTCCTCTTCCTCCATCACCAGCATCTGGTTCTCCTTCGCGTCTAGGTACTCCTCCCACGCCTCGACGCCCTCCCCCACCGTGTTCAGGGTCCGTGTGTCGTCCTTCTCGACCGTCGCCCGGAGCCCATCCTCGTCGATTGGCACCTCCCGGAGCTCCACCTCGTCGCCCAGCTGGAGATCTCCCCCAGTTTCCCCACTCGACGCCGCGCTCACCGCCACCACCCCCGCGACCGCAACCACGCCGTAAGACCGCGAGAGTGTCCGACTCGGGCAAACCGCTCCCGA
>NZ_JAGGKE010000027.1 GCF_017873555.1 Halorubrum trapanicum
TCGCACTTAATCTACACTTTGGGACCTTAACCCGGCTCTGGGTTGTTCCCCTCACGGTACACAGGCTTACCCCGCGCACCGGACTCCCTTCGTCTACAGCGCCTGCGGGTTTGGAGTTCGACAGGATGGCCGACTCCTCTCGGAGGCGGGTCATCCAATCGGTAGCTCTACCCCGCGGGCTACCTCGGAAGAGGTCATGCTTCGACATGTTTCGGTTGGAACCAGCTGTTGCCAGGCTCGATGGGCCTTTCACCCCTACACACGAGTCACGAGAGGATATTGTAGAATACCAACTCTAACAGGCCTCCACGTGGCTTTCGCCACGCTTCACCTTGCTCGCGCGTAGATCGCCTGGTTTCGGGTCGCACCCAATTGACTCCCCGCGCTTGAACACGGTGGCCCTCACACGAATGTGCTGCGGCCGTATCGGTTTCCCTGCGCCTTCCCCGGTTCACGGGTTAGACTTGCCAATCAAGTGCACTCCCTGGGTCGTTTTTCAAAACGCACGACACGACGCCGGCTCGATTCTCTTCCTACTGGAGGATCGCTCCTCGGTCGTTTTGAGAATCGCCTTGTACGCCCTGTCGCTCGATCGCCAGCTGATTTCAGGCCCTATTGCACCGCCCTTTTCGGGGTGCTTTTCAGCGTTCGCTCACGCTACTTGTTCGCTATCGGTCTCGAGGAGTGTTTAGCCTTCTCAGGGGATGCCTGAGTTGTTCACAGAGGATATCCGACCCCTGCTACTCTGGTATTGACGCCTTCTGTACTGACTCATCTTACGGGGTTGTCACCCTGTTTCACGCTCCGTTCCAGGAGACTTCAGATGAGTTGTCGAGAATTGGTTGTCAACCCGAACACCACATTGGTCCGAAGACCTTCGGTTTGGGCTGTGTCGCGTTTACTCGCGGTTACTGACGACATCGCTGTTGCGTTCTTTTCCTTCCCTTACTGAGATGTTTCAATTCAGGGAGTTCCCTATTGCGCGTGGCAATTGTAAAACGGATTCCGATTCGGAGATCTCGTGTTCTTTCCCTCCATGCGGGTCCCACGAGCTTTTCGCAGCTTGGCACGTCCTTCGTCGGCTCTCGAGCCGAGCCATTCACCAGCTGGCACAGTAGCCAGTAGTGTGTCAGCCAACTCTCCAGAGGAGAGTGCTGACGGTGTCAAGTGACATAGTGTCACCCGACTGTATATGGTTCACTGACGTTCCACGAACTCGGATGAGTTCAGTGGACGTCTGGATCGCACGTATACACGGTTGTCATTGAATCGCCCCGGGTGTGACGGGGCGTTCGTCGAACCCTTCCCATCCGCGGTTTCCCGGGATGGTGCATCGGTCGTCGTGTTCGAATCGAGTCGCGTCTCCCACTTAAGGGGACGGATTCGCTTCGAACGGACATGGACTCACTGGGATTCGAACCCAGGGCATCCTCCTTGCAAGGGAGGCACTCTACCGCTGAGCTATGAGCCCACCTTCCCCGAAGGGAAGGTCTGGTGTGTTGTGTGAGCCGTGGTCGTTCTAAGGTGTCCAAGCCGGTGGGTGGCGGACGTGTACAGGCCAATGCGAATGAGTAGTGACCGTCTGAAGAGACGGTCTAAGGTGAGCCTCCCGAATGGGAGGTCTCGGGTCGGTGGAGGTGATCCAGCCGCAGATTCCCCTACGGCTACCTTGTTACGACTTAAGCCCCCTTGCGAAGCCCAGATTCGACG
>NZ_JAGGKE010000028.1 GCF_017873555.1 Halorubrum trapanicum
GGGAGGTCTCGGGTCGGTGGAGGTGATCCAGCCGCAGATTCCCCTACGGCTACCTTGTTACGACTTAAGCCCCCTTGCGAAGCCCAGATTCGACGTCCGTGGGACGCCTCATCCGGACCTCACTCGGGTGCTTTGACGGGCGGTGTGTGCAAGGAGCAGGGACGTATTCACCGCGCGCTTGTGACACGCGATTACTACCGAATCCAGCTTCATGTGGGCGAGTTGCAGCCCACAATCCGAACTACGATCGAGTTTCTGAGATTACCGTCTCCTTTCGGAGTTGGAACCCTTTGTCTCGACCATTGTAGCCCGCGTGTTGCCCAGCACATTCGGGGCATACTGACCTACCGTTGCCCGTTCCTTCCTCCGTGTTAGCCACGGCGGTCTCCCTACTGTCCCCAGCTACCTCGCGGTACTGCTGGCAAGTAAGGATGCGGGTCTCGCTCGTTGCCTGACTTAACAGGACGCCTCACGGTACGAGCTGACGGCGGCCATGCACCTCCTCTCTGAGGCTCGGATAAGGTCATCAACCTGATCGTCATTACCACAGTCGATGCTGGTGAGATGTCCGGCGTTGAGTCCAATTAAACCGCAGGCTCCTCCGGTTGTAGTGCTCCCCCGCCAATTCCTTTAAGTTTCATCCTTGCGGACGTACTTCCCAGGCGGCCTGCTTAGCGGCTTCCCTACGGCACAGCACCCACTCGTAGTGGGAGCCACACCTAGCAGGCATTGTTTACGGCCAGGACTACCCGGGTATCTAATCCGGTTCGAGACCCTGGCTTTCGTCCCTCACTGTCGGATCCGTTCTCGCGACGTGCTTTCGCCATCGGCGGTCCGTCCAGGATTACGGGATTTCACTCCTACCCCGGACGTACCCGTCGCGCCTTCCGGTCCCAAGCCACGCAGTTTCTACCGGGCGCCCACCTGTTGAGCAGGTGGATTTCCCGATGGACTTGCGCGGCCAGCTACGGACGCTTTAGGCCCAATAAGATCGGCCATCACTTGGGCTGCCGGTATTACCGCGGCGGCTGGCACCGGTCTTGCCCAGCCCTTATTCTGGTACCACCTTACGGTACCGAAAAGCACAGGCGCTATGCCTGTGCACTTGGGATCCCCCTATCGCACTGTCGTGCAGTGTAAAGGTTTCGCGCCTGCTGCGCCCCGTAGGGCCCGGAATCTTGTCTCAGATTCCGTCTCTGGGTTCTCACTCTCATGACCCATACCGATTATTGGCACGGTGGGCCGTTACCCCACCGTCTACCTAATCGGCCGCAGCCACATCCTTCGGCGCCGGAGCGTTTGGCATACCACTCATTCCAGTGGTGGTACGGTATACACTATTAGCCTCAGTTTCCCGAGGGTATTGTGTTCCGAAGGGTAGTTTGGCCACGTGTTACTGAGCTATTCGCCACGAGTCTGAACTCGTGCGACTAGCATGGCTAAATCGGATCCCAATAGCAATGGCCTCCGGCAGGATCAACCGGAATGAATATCCTTCAGGCCTGATTCCCGGCCTGAAG
>NZ_JAGGKE010000029.1 GCF_017873555.1 Halorubrum trapanicum
CATCCGTCTTTAGTTAAGCCTCACACCTCGGTTGTGTAGCGGTAGCGAGCGTCTCTTGTAAGATTGGTCGTTGCTGGTGGATCTTTTGAGCGTCTTCGATCAGCCGGTCGAGCAGCGGCGGCGGTGAGTAGCCGAGGAACTCACCGAGTTCGTGGAGAATGAGCTGGGCGTGCGACCGGAAGGTCGCCGCCCAGCGCTCTGTCGGAAACACAAGCTCATCATCCGCCTGCTCAGTGACTAGATCCAACAGATCGCGGCTTACAAGCAGCGACAGCAGCGCTGCGTACAATAAGATCCTCACCACGTGTTCGTCACTCGTGTCGAACTCGTCCAATTCGTACTGCGTCTTCAGCTCCCGGAACAGCAACTCAACTTCCCACCGACAGCGGTAGATCTCCGCTAAATCCGCCGGAAAGAACTCCTCCCTAGCTAAATTCGTCATGTACAGGTGGTAGTCGTCGGCGTCCTCGTTGCGGACGCCGACGACGCGAAATCGCTTCGTATCCAGCGACTGTGTCCCATTGTACGGCCCCCGTTTGAATTCGACTTCGACCTCCACATCGATGTATTTCCGGTCAAGGTCATCGAGAACAGCTCGGAGCTGCTTGCCCTCTAAGGGAATGGCGCGGCCGCGCCATTCCCGTAATTCTGCCGTAATCACCGGGTTTGCGTTCTGCTTCAGCCGACTCACGAAGTAGCCGTCGTTCTCGTCGATCAGCGCAAACCGGCGGTACTTGAAGTAGGCAAGATCGAACAACACGAGGCGATTCTCAAGCCACGGCCCTGTTTTGAACAAGGTGCTGTCGTGCGTTTTCTCGTTAGCAGTATCGAGCCGTTCAATCGTCTGCTCTGTGGCATTGTGGAGCAGGTGGAGCTTCGCTCCAGCCTGCTCCTCGTGGCGGGCTTCGAATTGGTCTGAGAGAAATTCGTGTAACCGCAACACCGTTCCATCAGCGATCATCACGTCTCTAAATCGGTCGATATCAGCGTCAACAGCGTTAGGAACAGCGACCTCGTCGAGACCGCGCTCGACGAGGTCGCGGAGATACTCTGCAAGCGTCGGTGTCAACCGCTGATAGAATCCACCCGGAGAGATCGTCTCATCGGCAGTAGAGTTGTAACAGCGTCTAAACCCGGCGAGTGTTCGGCTTTCGCCTGCGGCGAAGCCGAACACGAACGCCCAAACGAAGGCAGGGATCTGGAGCTTGCGGTCACGTTCGACCACGCCGAGTTCCTCGGCGTGCTCTTCGAGGAACTCAGAGGGAAACAGTGTAGTGAGTCGACGCATAATTCGAGATGAGGAGTCCTTGTCGTGCACAGACTGGACTTCCTCATTCCTTCCGAAAGATGCCTCGATAAGCCGCCGCTATCTCGCGGTTTCTCGCTTAACTAAAGACAGATG
>NZ_JAGGKE010000030.1 GCF_017873555.1 Halorubrum trapanicum
CACTAGCGGTCTCGACGAGAGAATCTTGGGCGAACCGACGGAGAGCTGTCGCTGTCGGCGGCAGCCGCCGCCGACAGCGACAGCGTCGCCACTCCTGCTGGAGGCTGTCTGGGTGGTGATTACCGGCTGAACCGGTCGTCCGGTGGTCGGTTTGCGGGGACGGCCCGACGCACCGCCAGCGCCGTCCACGCTGCCCGTCGGATCATGTTGATGAACTCCGTGAACGACCACTGCCAGAGGCGACGCCCGCCTCGGCGGGGCGTCGCCACGTACTCCCAGTGCAGATACCGCCAGACGTTCTGTAACAGCAAGCTCACCACCACGTACAGCAGCCGTACGACCGGATTTTGTGTCGAGGTCGTCGCAATACTTTGTTCCGAAAGTCGGTAGCTCGCCTCGATACCGAAGCGTTTCGCGTAGTGGTATCGAGCGTCTCGTGGTGAGTCGATGAACGGCGCGTCAGCGGCGTAGCCGTGACGCGCCACGCCATGTTCATCGTACCGTCCGTTCTGGTAGGTACAGTCGATGTAGACGGGAAACTCGACGGTCCAGCTATGACCGTCGAGTTTCGCTGTCAGACTGTGCTGAATCACGCGACTCCACCCTTCTGAGAGTTCCTGCTTGATCGTCTTTCCCCAGCGGACGACCGGCATAACGTAGGCGTGGTTGTGCGCCTGAAGCAGCGTCAAGCACTTGCTGTCGTAGAATTCGCGGTCAAGATAGACGGCCTTGACGTCGAGGTCAAGGCCGTCGAGGAGACCGAGAAACTCAGCGAGGACACTGCTGGGGGTGTCGCCGTCAACGAGACGGCGCACCGCCAGCGTGTAGCGTTTGTTCGTCACACGCGCGTAGAGTGTCGCGTAGGCGTGGAACGCGGTCGTTCCACGCTTCGCCTGGGAGTGATAGAGACCGTCTGTGTCGTCTTCGTCTCCGTAGTAGGGCCGCAGGTGGAGGTCTGCGCAGACCTCCACCTGCTCGGGGAGGACGTCGAGAACGTCCTTTTGGAGAAGCGTGTTGCCAACTTGTTCGAGCGTTTCGAGGTCGAACTTGGTGCGGAGATGGTAGAGAACCGAGTTTTCGTGGGGTGCATCTTCGCTTCTCTCACAGAGCGTCGAGACCGAGGTCCCGTCGGCGCAAGCGCCGACGAGGACCTCGTAGATGTCTTCAGCATCGAGTTCGGCGTTTTCAGCGAGTGTGAGATCAACTTCCTCGTCAAGGGTGTTGACGAGGAAGTTAAGGAGCTGGTCCTCGTGGATTTCACCGTCTGCTTGCTTGGTATTAGACACACCTTCAGCAAGCAGACGTCTCAACTAACCGGCTTTGTGATGTACTGA